>NZ_JAECZA010000015.1 GCF_016056275.1 Dendronalium phyllosphericum CENA369
CGCTTGAGTGTGGGTTACTTTTCTAGGCTCTGTTTCACCGTGGAAGCTCCCTATTAACGCCAGTGTCAATCCATAGCGATTGTCTGATTGCGTCCTGTTCCCAGCTTCACTCTGCAAGAATCGAGCTTGCTCGGTGTGGGCAGGTAAGGAGTCACGCCTGAACCTGGCGGGTAGGACTTTCACCTACATCTGGTTGAGAGTTCAACTCGTAAGAGTTGGTAAGTTTATTTACGGACTGGATACCGGGATTCACTTACAACGAATCGCACGGGAACTCACAGTATCAGAACTGTGGCCCCCTGTATTTGAGTGATTGAGAATACTATAGCCACGGGCGGCTAGCTTTTTCTAACTCGCTAATTTCATCGTCATTCAATTTCCAACCTAAAGCGCCTGCATTTTGTCGTACTTGTTGGGCTGTTTTTACTCCAGCGATGGGAATCACATTTCCTTGAGCAATTAACCAGTTAAGGGCTACTTGGGCAGGAGTGCGATCGTATTTTTTTCCTAAACTGGTTAGTAAATCTATTACTGGTGCTATTTTTTGCAATCCTTCTTTATTAAATCGTGGGTCTATCCTTCTCGCACCCGTAGGTGTTTCGGCAAGTTCGGGGGTGTATTTGCCTGTGAGCAATCCTTGAGCTAAGGGACTGTATGCCAAAATTGTTACACCTAATTCACGGGCAGTTTGAAAAATACCGTTGCTTTCGATTTGGCGACTTAGCAAAGAGTAGCGTACTTGGTTCACCGCTAAAGGTACTCCACGGGCTGCTAATATCTGGTGCGCTTCTCGCATTTGATCTGCTGAGTAATTACTTACACCGACTGCGCCAATTCTGCCCCGCTTTACCTCGTCTGCTAAAGTATTCATCAGCGTTTCTTGGCTCAAAAAAAAGGCAAAGGGCCAATGTACTTGATACAGTTCTACTCGCTCTAATTGTAAGCGTTTAAGGCTATCTGTTAAAGCATCAGAGACAGATTGACCTGTAAATCGCCACGGTAAAGGGCCGAATTTTGTGGCAATTTGCACGGGTTTTTGTGCTTTTTGGATGAATTGCCCTAATAATTGCTCTGACAGCCCTAGTCCGTAAATTTCCGCAGTATCAAAGAAGGTGACACCAGTCTCTAAAGCTGCTGTAAAGGCTTCTTGTACCTGTTCTTCGCCGTAGCGATCGCCATAACTCCAAAATAGTTTATCACCCCAAGCCCAAGTGCCTATGCAAAGGGGTGTTACAGTTGGGCCATTTTGCCCCAATGTGATGGTTTCCACGGTTGCAAAATTTATTATATTTACATTTCTTTACTTTTCTAGTGTAGCGTTACAAACAAGACTGCGAATAGGACATTGGATATTAAGGATTTGACGCGTCATTTTTGAGAGTTCTAATAAGTCACAAATAAGAAACGCTTGTGGTGTCAAAGTGAAAATTACTTTACCATGAGGGTTTTCAGTCGCCAATGCGGCGCAACTTCCTTGCGAGGTTGGAGCTGGCAGTGTAAAAAAGTATCTTGCCAAAGCAAGTTACCTCTACCACCCAGTATTGACTTAGAGAAATTTTATTTATTAACTTTCTCAAAAATTTTTGAACTTACAAAGTCGTCCTAACTCTTTCCTATCCACGATTAGATTGTTGTAATGGTCGCTTAAAATGATTTAGAAAATAAAAAATCATGTTGATTGGTGCTGAAAGAAAAACTGAGGTGAACAATATCGTTCCATACTTTATCAACTCATGACTTGTATCACTTTGCTCTGCAATTACTGAAGCTGAAACAGATTGAGTTAACAAGATTAAAACAAAACCGATGAATGGTAGTGCAACCAGGAGTAGATTTGAATAAAGATTAGACTCCGTACCAGACCATCTGCCATCAGAGTAATTTATAACTGTTACGTCACCAACTATTGAGTAGAAAGTCTCATTGGCAACTTGACCGTCCGGTTGATATCTAACAGCAACAAAGTAATACCATTTTGGTACTGTTTGAAACATAATTTGAGGATCATCCACAAAATATGAAGTGTAATCACTTGGTTTAAAAATCTGGAGGGATGCTAAAGAATTTCGATATCTTAATTTAGCAATTATGGAGAATAAGAAACCAAAAATCACAATAATTACCAGTTGAGCAATTGCTATCCATCCTGAGATTTCAAAATCAGTGTTTATCACTTTTTTTCCCAATCAAACTAATTTGACTATGCTTTTAGAGTACCCAAGAGATGCTTGCCAGTTAACTATTATAGTTGAATATGTTACAAGAATCACTTATCCAGGTTGATGAAGTTAGTTCGACTTGGGAAGGAAGTTACTCAGCACTGGTGGCGATCGCCCAGCCCAATGTCGGTTTTTAGGGGTTAACCGATATTGAGCCGAAAGGGACGAAAATCAGTAATTAAGCAGTTTTTATGCTTTTCCTCTCATTTTTAGTTAACAATATTAATATTATTTTGAATTCTAAATTTTAAAAAGGAATATTATTAGGATTATCATCGCTTGAACTTAAATTTTTATCTTCATCAATTGTAGAGTAGTTGTTTAATTTTTCTCTCAAATTTTCAATATTAGGGTTGAGTATATCTGATAAAGTCATTCCGTATAGAGCAGCTGAGGCTTCTAAATTAGCAACTGCTGGATTGCTATAAGTCGTATCAATTATAGAATTAGGATTAGTTATTTTAGCAAGTGCTTCATTAGCTGCTTGCCGAACCATTTCATGACTGTCCTGTATCAAAATTTTATTTAAAGGAGATACGGCTCTTAAATCTGTAATTTTGCCTAACGTTATTGTTGCCCAATATCGAGTTAGCCAATATCCATCCCTTAAAGCATCAATCAGAGACTCTACAGCATCTATGCCACCTAGCCAACCCAAGTATAATGATGACATCTGCCGAAAATAATCTAAATTTTCATCAAATTGTGTATTAGTAGGTGGCCTTCTTAAAACTCGAATTAATGGTGCTATTAACCTTTTATCACGAGTAAAATTTAAAGTATCTCCAACTTCTTTTATTAAATCAAACCCCATTTCTAGTTGTGGTAAAACTGGTTCTAACTGCTCTACTTTAGCCAATACACCTGTTACTAATTGCTCAGAATTATATTTTCGCCAAATTCCCAAAATTTTATTTGTATCTTTTCTAAGATATCCATTTTCTCCTATGTAATAGGCTGTTTCGTAACTCTCAGCTAGAGTCATCATCATATTAGTGAGGCTAGAGTAAAGTCTTAAAACGGTATCACATCCTCCCTTATAATCTCTAAAAACAACTGGATAATATTTATAGTTTTCATCTTTATATACATAACCAGTTAAACAGCCATCATAATAACTATAAAATATTTCTAAAGCAGCAGGATTTTGAAAATCAGAAATACAGGGAAAAGTAGAAATTCGCTTAAATATTTCTGGCTCCATGCGTGTATACCGATTACTTTTACTTATATATTTATTAATCAAACCTTGAAAGGGGATGAAACCCCAAGGAGCAAAGCCATCAGAATTATGGTAGATATCAAACAATCCCACATAATCCCATTCAGAGATCATGTCACCATTTCGCCACTGGTAAATTTCATATACTTCTTGTGGTAATTGAAGATTTGAATCTCCAATAAAAGAATCAATTTCATCACGAGATAAACCTGGCTGTAATAAAGAAGCTGACTTTTCAGCCTCCTTAAAGCGACACCACTGCTTTTGTTGTAACCAGTTTAAAATTATATTTAAAGCTTCTGTTAGATTTGACATTTATATAAACTATATTGTAATAAAATACTTACTATCGTTAATGGACAATATTAATTTAACTTTCTTTATTGCGATCGCCGCCGCGACCGTACAATAGAGATGCACAGCATTGGCTTGAAAAATCATTGCCATAGCTTGTTTATAGCAACTCAAGTAAGAAACGAAGGGCTGAATTTTCTTACTTGAGTCTTTGTTCAAGTTTTTTACAATTTGCTAATTTGAGGCGATCGCTCTCATACTTACTACAGAATCAAGCATTGCTCTCTAACCTCTTTAGCTTCTGCTCTACAATGAAGTGAAGAATCTAGCAGCTTAAACAGGGGATTTATTTATGTCCCACCCTACACTTAGTAGCCAAGAAATCGCCCGGCGTGGAAAAGAACTTTACGAAAAAAGAATCCGCGCTGAAGTTGAGACGGGAGAAAACATTGGCAAAATTATCTCGATTAATGTTGAAACGGGAGATTACGAAATCGGTGATGATTTAGTCGAAACGAGTCTTCGACTACGAGCCAAGCAACCCGATGCAGCACTTTGGGGAGAAAGAATTGGTTTTGATGCAGTTTATGCAGTTGGTGGTACGTTGCTCAGGGCGGCACAGTGATACACGGGACTGTAGTTGGACTGCAAGCAAGAATGAGTTTGATTATTCTTCCACCAGAAAGTTCAGATGTAGAAATCGAATGTGTTATCGATACAGGATTTGAGGGATTCTTAACCTTGCCGCTTTCTCTCATTACTGAGCTTGGCTTGCCTTACCTCAATAAATATCAACGCAAATCTTGCTAACAATTCCAATGTGGAAACAGATGTTTATTTAGCAACAATTGTATGGAATGGTGTGGAGCGTAATATTGCAGTACTAGCAATGGGTCGCCGTCCACTTATCGGAACTGCTTTGCTGGAAGATTACCATCTCAGTATAGATTTTTATGAGGGTGATACGGTTCTGGTGGATGAAATTCTATAGTCTGAAAGCATCTCTACCGCCAAATCCAACAATTCATCACTTGAAATGACTAGGTTTTTTGGAATATCAAACAGTTTATCTTTAATTAAAGAGAGATTATTTTTGATAAATCATACGAAAAACTAGCTATGGCAAGCGGTGAAGTGTTCGATCGTGAAACAAAATCCCTTGGTATTCCCAGGGTCAATTTGCTGACCATGTTCCGACTCGGCTTATTTCAAATGGGACTCAGCATGATGTCTATCTTGACTCTGGGAGTACTCAACAGAGTCATGATTCAAGAAATAGCAATTCCGGCAACATTGGTAGCACTGGTGCTAGCATTGCCCTTATTTGTTGCTCCTTCTCGCGTCTGGTTCGGTCAAATCTCCGATGCCAAGCCCTTATGGGGATACCACCGCACAGCTTATGTTTGGGTAGGGGCGGCAGTATTTGCGATCGCAGCATTTCTAGCTATACAAGTAATGTGGCAGTTGAGTGCTGCAAGTAGTGCTAGTGGCTGGGTATGGACAACTCAAACCATCGGCTGGACAGCGCTTTTGTCTTTAGTTTTTGCTGTATATGGTTTAGGAATTTGTGCTAGCGGTACTGCCTTTGCTGCTTTATTGGTAGATATATCCGAAGAAGACAACCGTTCCAAAGTAGTGGGTGTGGTTTGGTCAATGCTGATGGTAGGGATTATTGTCGGAGCGATTATTAGTGCCAGCTTGCTCAAGCAATTAACACCAGAAGCAACTACAGCCACCTTGCAGGCAGCAGTTAACAAGCTATTTATCGTTGTCCCAGCCATTGTATTTGTGCTGGCAATTGTGGCAACATTTGGTGTTGAGAAAAAGTACTCCCTTTACTCCAGCCGTTCCACACTGGTAAACCGAGAAGACAGCATTACCCTAGGGGCTGCTTGGAAAATCTTGACCGCAAGTCCACAAACAGGTTTGTTTTTCACCTTTTTAGTGGTGATGACACTCTGTTTATTTATGCAAGATCCAGTTTTGGAACCTTATGCAGGTCAAGTATTTAAAATGCCTTTGGCGGAAAGCACCAAGTTGAATGTTTACTACGGTATCGGTCTGCTGATTGCTTATGCCGTGGCTGGCTTTTTGATTGTGCCGCGTTTGGGTAAGCGCAAAAGCGCTCGCATAGGCTGTATGTTGGTAGCATTGTGTGCGGCATTGCTGGGTATTTCGGGATTTACAGCAAATCCAGCTTTTCTCAAGCTAGCTTTGGTCTTATTCGGTTTAGCTACTGGTTTCTTAACTACAGCAGCAATTAGCTTAATGCTGGATCTGACAGCCGCGGAAGCCGCAGGTACTTTTATTGGGGCATGGGGACTAGCGCAGGCGATCTCTAGGGGAGTGGCAGTAGTGGTAGGCGGTACTGTTTTGGATATTGGCCGCAGGATACTACCCAGCCTGGAACTAGCTTATGGGTTGGTATTTGCCCTAGAAGCCGTGGGAATGGTGCTATCGATTTGGTTCCTAAATCGAGTCAACGTGACAGAATTTCAAACGAGTGCCAAACAAGCGATCGCCTCTGTTTTGGAAAGCGATCTAGACTAAAGTGAAAGCTGCAAAGCCAAAACCCGGATTTACCTATCTTGGCTCAGGAACGCCCTTGCGCGAGAATTAATCAATGAACGATTTTTGGACAACAATTCTCGATTTTGCCCAAACTACCACTACCAGAGTGGGAATGCAACTAATGCAGGACTTTGGGCAAGTACAGGCTTTGCAAAAAGCTGATGGTAGTTTGGTGACGCAGGCAGATAAATGGGCAGATCGGGAAATTCGGGATGCGATCGCTTCTAATTTCTCTGGCTACGGAATTTTGAGCGAAGAAAGCGATAAGTCATTTCCCGGTACGGAGTGGTGTTGGGTAATTGACCCCTTGGATGGCACAACCAACTTTACACGGGGTATTCCCATCTGGTCGATTTCTTTGGGCTTACTTTATCAAGGTACGCCTATTTTTGGTTACGTTCATGTGCCACCACTAAATCAAACTTTTCACGGCTTCTGGACGGGTACATCTGGTTTAGCAACACCATCTGGGGCATTTCTTAATCACCACCCCATCCACACCAGCACTGATGCTCCCAGCAACAACCACTTTTTCAACCTTTGTTCTCGGAGTACTGCTGTCATCCAAAAAGGCTTTCCTTGCAAAATTCGGATGTTAGGTGTAGCTAGCTATAACTTCCTGACAGTTGCGACTGGGGCAACATTAGGTGGTATTGAAGCGACACCAAAAGTTTGGGACTTGGCAGGGGCTTGGGTGATTGTTCAAGCTGCTGGCGGTGTTTGGTCATCACTGAAATCTGAGCCGTTTCCTTTGGTATCAGGGCAAGATTATAGCGATCGCTCCTTCCCCACCCTTGTCGTCAGCCGTCCAGAATTGCTGTCAACATTTGAACCGTTTCTCAAAGATTTGAAGATTTGAAGAGGTCGCTTTCTCAACAAATTTATTAAGCAGTGTCAAGAGGCTTTAAAAGCCTGATTTTTCGTCGTTCGCCAATAAAAAATCTTTCAGCTTCTCTCCGACACTGAGAATGATTAGGAGAGATTCATTTAACTTACGTAAATTTAACGAAAACTGAACCGACGATGTTTTTAATATGAATCAGCTTGCGCTCATCCTGACCGAGGTGAAAAACTAGTGTAGCTACTAAATTACATAACATTGTGGTTTAGATCGCAATTCAGTAGCTGTACGTAAAAAATCTTATGTTGTCTAATCTAGATTTGATTCGGGAGTTTGTAGACAAATCTACCCAAAAAAAAGATATTTTGTTGTCAAACTCTGCTTTAACAGCGCAAACTGTATACAAAAGTAACCAACTAACAGCCAAGTCTGAAGGTTTAATTGCTACAGCACAACTCAACAATACTTTACCTGAGTTTTCAATTCAGGCTAAGTCATCCCATTGGGAATTAATAAATCAAGCTTTGGCAGAATACTGTTATCTCCTCAAAGGAGAAATAGATAATCGTGGTTTTTATCAGTATCAACGCTGCAAAGTGCCAAAAGGTTATCAGATGAACTGTACTAAATCTGTGATGCTCTGGCGTGCTTGGTGGAAATATCGCAAAAATGCTTTAAGAGGTGGTATCCCACTGGATCTTTTGATCCAAAATCGAGATTCATGGTATCCCATCAGAGATTTAATTATTAGTGATGGGCTTCTATATATCAAAACTTTAGGAAGTGAAATAGAGATTCATTCAGAAGACTTAGTAATTTGGTTAAGTAAAATCGAGGTAAAGCCTCAAAACTAGTCCTAAGTGCTGATTACCGGATACTGAGTGGTGGTATATACTTTTAATTTCCAGTCTCAAATCCAAAAATTGGTATGAAAGGACTTTGGCTCGAAAATAATCAGTTGCAACTACGCACGAATATTGCTATCCCTGAACCGCCATCAGAAGAAGCCCTCGTGCGTGTGTTATATGCGGGTATCTGTAATACTGACTTGGAACTCAAAAGAGGCTACTATCCCTATACTGGTATTTTAGGTCACGAATTTGTCGGTATTGTCGAACAAGGGCCGGAACACTTAGTAAATCAGCGCGTAGTTGGCGAAATCAATGCTGTTTGTGGGCATTGTCGGTTTTGTCGCACTGGTCAACCAACTCATTGTGAAAATCGTACAGTCTTAGGCATTGTCAACCGCCACGGAGCTTTTGCTGAGTATCTTTGTTTGCCAGTAGAGAATCTGCATCCCGTACCCGATAATGTTCCATCAGAGGTAGCAACTTTTACAGAACCATTAGCAGCAGCACTAGAGATTCAGCAACAGGTAGCTTTGAGTGCAAATGACCGAGTATTAGTGGTGGGAGATGGAAAGCTAGGGCAACTGGTAGCGCAGACGCTAGCTTTAATTGGGTGCGAACTATTGGTTGTCGGACGACATCGAGAAAAACTAGCTAACCTAGAAGCGCGGGGCATTAAAACCGATCTAGCTGAGGCTGTTAAAGATAGGGCTTTTGATATTTCAGTAGAGTGTACTGGCAACGCAGAAGGATTTGCGATCGCTCGTCGTGCTTTGCGTCCTCGTGGTACTTTAGTGCTTAAAAGTACCTATGCTGGCAATCTCAATATAGATGCTTCTTCTTTAGTTGTTGACGAAATTACTCTAATTGGCTCTCGCTGCGGCCCCTTTCCGGCAGCGCTGCAATTACTAGCCACAGGACAAGTGGATGTACAACCCCTTATTCATGGCCGCTACCCTTTGAGTGAAGGACTTTTGGCTTTTGAATTAGCTCAACGTCGAGGCGTTCTAAAAGTCTTACTAGAGATTAGTTAGTTGTCAGTTGTCAGTTGATTTTAGCTGACGCTGCTTTTTTGTTTCCCTAATAGAGCATGGGATTTGTTTTTGCTTGATAATCGATACAATGAATTGCTGCTTCTGTGTTGGCAGTAGAGGGGTGTACAGTGCATTTAAGACGGTGGTCTGCTGTAAAAAATTGGCAACCAGTGCAAGGAATTTGATGCATTTGTTTCGCCGCACTCACACTATCTCGTGCCGCCACCCATAGACTCCAAACAAAGAGAGTAGTGACAACCCAAGCGCCAATAAAGCAAATTGGCACTAAAAAAGGTTGAATTCGATTGATGAGAAAAGATATCAGTTCCAACACGGTAAGCCCCGATCGAAGTTAAGAGTTAGAAGTATATTAACTCCTAACTCCTCACTCCTAACGTCTGACCATAGAGGTATCAATTCACTAGTGGCTGAGAGGAACAAGAGCAGGGGGCAAAAGAGTAGAGCAGAAAACCACACTCAGCACTCAGCACTCAGCACTTTGCTATTTTGTGTCAAACGCCAGCATGTCCTAAAGCTAAACCAGCAACAAGCATTCCCAAGACAAGAAAAGGTTGGGCACTAGCTTGGTATTTAACGTCATTCTTTAGAGGATCGCGCAAAAAATACATATCTTGGAAGGTAATTTGCGGGATGATTAACAGTACCAGGATTGCTGCGTACAAATTCTCATGGATAGTGACGAGATAAGCAGCGATAAATCCTTGAAATAAATCAATCATCAAAACACAAATCCATGCGGCTTTGGTGACACCAAACATTACAGGTAGCGATTGTAATCCTAACTGGCGATCGCCTTCTACACTTTTGAAATCATTCACAATCGCAATCCCCAATCCAGCCAAACTGTAAATTAAAGTGAGAACCATAATTTTCCAGTTGAGGTCGCCAAATAAAGCATGACCTGCCCACCAAGGTAAGGCGATGTAACTTGCTCCTAAAGCATAGTTTCCTAGCCAACCATTTTGCTTCAGTTTCAGAGGTGGTGCAGAGTAAATGTAGGCGATGAAAGAACCAAACAAAGCCAGAACTGTAACGTTGGGAAATTCATGCCCTGCCCAGACATCCAGAACAAATGCCAAAGCAGTACCAGATAGAAATAATACTAATATTTGCGTAATTACCTGGGGTACGGAAATTGCACCGGAGGGAATGGGGCGGTAGGGTTCATTGATGGCATCGATTTCGCGATCGTAGAAATCATTCAGGGTTTGGGTATAACCTGCCAGTAGAGGCCCTGACAACAACATACAAGCTGCTGCTTTTAACACATTTTCCAACGTCCAGGTATAGTTACCGGAGGAAGCTGCACCACAGACTACGCCCCAAATCAAGGGAATCCAAGTGATGGGCTTCATCAACTGCAAGCGAATTTTCCAAATGGATGTTTCCCCTGGGGCTGCACCTTTCATACCCAGTAGTTGCCTAGTTTTGGCACTGCGATCGCCAACTGCTGTTATTTCCTCGCTAGAATTAACAGCTACTGAGTCTAGTGCCTCACCTGGATTGGAATTTGGAGTAATGGGAGTTGATTCGGACATAAGACTTAGGATTGGGTACTGGGGATTGGGTATTGGGGATTGGGCGATCGGTAATTGGTCAACTGTATTTTTCTTCCCCATTACCTATTACCCAGTTCCTAGTCCCCAGTCCCCTTTACTAAATTAAAACGAAATTATCAAATAATTATTTTGAAACTTCGCTCCGGTAATCGATCTGCCAGTCAGCGCTGGGGGGAGGGAGATATTACGCCGCTGGTCTCCTGCTTCGACAGTGACTTCTGGCCCGTACTGAGTCAGTTTTACTTGTTTTTTATCAAATCCAGGTAAAAACAAGCGTACTTGACGGTTGTGACTGTCAATTTCAATTGGTTTGGGAGCTTGTGTCGCTTGTTCTGCAAAGTTGGGTAGAGCGTCTATTATCGGTTGCCAATCACCTGTTTTATAGTCAGGAACGACACTAACGCTTAAAGGTGTAAATTCAGCAGCTAGCTGAGTATTTGTATTATCTGATACAATAATTGCTCCACCTACAGTGAGACCGATTTGCTGGGCACTGCCCCACAAATAACGACTACTTGCCACTTCAATTGGGTCTGCTGTACTTACCAAGAATGCAGCAATGCGATTGGGGTCAGCAAGAGCAGCTTTCCCTTTGTCTAAAAAATTGTTAACTTGGTTGGTGGGTTGAGCAAAATTATCTGCTGTCCAGTTGACATTAAAAAAGCTGCTAATTAACGGCTGAATCAAAGGCGATTCAGTAATTGTCTTCCCCAGATCGGAGTTGACAAACAACTGCCGAAATCTCCGGACATACCAACTGAGAGATTCTGGTAGACCTAACATCCGCAGGCTAGAAGCATCACCCGTGCCATCATAAACGATCGCGTCATATTTGCCGCTAGCATCATATTCACGGATCGCATTCAGGGCTAGGGCGTGATCCATCCCCGGTAGCACTACCAGTTCTTGACCATAAACTTCTTTGAATATGGGTGTACGGAGGTATTGTGCTTCAAGTTTTTTCACTTCTTCCCAATTGCGCTCTAATAGCACAGATGCTTGAAACTGCACAACTTGCAATTTAGGAGCAATTTCTTGAGGGTCGGGAGTAAGGGTTCGATCTAGCAGAATGGGTAGCGCTGGTTCTGCCAGTCCTGCTAGAAGTACGCGCTTGCCTTGGCTTGCTAGTAGCTTGGCGGCAGCGATCGCTATTTTGGTACGATTTATGCCGCTTTTGCCCAAAAATGTCAATATCAGGGACATTACTTGATTTCCAATTACCGCCTGTCTTTTCAACTCCAACTTAGCACCAAGCAAATACTCTTAGCTTCCACCTGGAGTTATCTCTACTGCACCGGTTTGATTTCATCTTCAAAAAACCACGTAGAAGTATTGTCATCAAACTGTACCACTACACCGATACCACCACCATCAGTGACTTTGTAGCCCAGGATGATGCCAACTTGTCCTAATTTTTTAACGATAGGGGGAGATACGCGATCGCGCAGACGAAACACTTTAACTTTTTGTCCGATTTCCATGCCTATTCACAATGCTGCAATAAACCAAGTCTCAGTGTAGCTGAATCCGTGCCTCATCTGTAATAGATTCAGTGGAGAGAGATGATGAAGGGAAGGCTTAAGGTTTTGCCTATTGGCTTGTAACTGACAACTGAACTTAACAGCCTAAAATTAAATTAATAACACTAGAGGAAACAGCTATTGCTGCACAGCAACAGGCATTTGAGGTCAAATTACAGTTAGAACAAAAACAGCAGCGATCGCAAATTTTTGCAGAACATTTGCGTAGAGGCGTTCGACAAAGTCCTTCTCGCACAGTAGTGGTTTATCGTTAGATATCGCGAGGAATCGATCCAGATAGTTTGAGTTCAGCGAAAACTCACTTTGTAATATTGTTAAGGTAACTATCATGTATCAACCCGATCCACCCCGCCCGCCCCAAGAAACCATGCCTACAATGTATGATTTACCCAGTGAATTAGTGGGAGAATCAGGCTTGCCAGACGAATTTCATTGCATTCAGGCAGATTTGCTTAGTGAGACTTGTCAGCCTCCTAACTATTCATCTGAGGAAATTTTAGTTGCTAGCGACTTAAACCTTTACTACGATCCCCGTCATACTTTATGGTACAAGCGCCCAGACTGGTACATGGTTTTAGGAATACCTAATGCCGATCGACAGCAAGACTTACGTTTAAGTTACGTCATCTGGCAAGAAGGGGTCGATCCGTTTTTAGTAGTAGAATTACTTTCACCGGGTACAGAACAAGAAGATTTAGGGCAAACACTAAGAGAAGTAAACAAACCCCCAACTAAGTGGGAGGTGTACGAACAGATTTTGCGTATTCCTTATTACATTGTTTATGACCGCTACGAAAATTACTTGCGTGCATTTCGACTTAATGGTACTCGCTACGAAGCAATTCCTTTACCAGAAAACCGATTTTGGTTGCAAGAGTTAGAACTAGGATTGGGGTTGTGGCAAGGGACTTATCAAAAGACAACGGGTTTATGGTTGCGTTGGTACAATACGACAGGCTGGGTGTTGACGTTGGCAGAAAAGGCGGAACAAGAACGCCAACGCGCCGAACAAGAACGCCAACGCGCTGAACAAGAACGCCAACGCGCTGAACAAGAACGCCAACGTGCCGAACGATTGGCAGAGTATTTACGTTCTCAGGGAATCGATCCAGATAGTTTGAGTTAGTTAATAATGTGCAGGTGTCTTTAAGGCAAGCGATCGCCAGTACAGGATGGCGTAAATAAACTAATATTTGAAATGTCAGAAACCTTTGCAAAAATGTAATTACGAATTATCCATAGCGATACTAGACTGAATATTGTGTATGACTTAACAACTTTAGTGCGTTAACCAGAATTAACTAATTTGTCATTAAGAGCCAAAGAAACTAATTGATAAATTAACTGGTCTTGCGAACGTAAATATGCTAACGAGCCGAAAATTAGGTATTAATAATTTTTATAAGTAACAGTAAAGTTGAAAAAATAAACTTTTAGCAAAAATTAGTGCTACAAAGCACACTCTCATGGTATAAAATGCTTGAATAACTTGCCTGTGTTGCGTAGTAGTTTTTGAGGATAAAACATTTCCTTAAAGACTATTTTGCTTAGTTAAAAACATAATGTTATTGGGAATTGCTGTATTTTTTAGTATGGTAGTATTTTTTATGCAATATTGAGGTTTATTAAGAGATTATTGGTTTTTCTGAAATCCGTTAAATATGACGGATATACACAGTTTTTATACATATAAATTAATGTCATTTGAAATAAACAAATATTTACTGTAAAAATTAAAATTAACAACTGTAAAATGAACGAACTAATTTTCAGGTATTTAAGATTACGGAGAGTAAAAGAGTGTATTCCAAAAACCTCTGTTGCTTTAGAGATAGTATGTGATTTTTCATTTTTGATGAATAATTTTTGTACTTTTTTGAAGAAGGTCTAATTTATTATATGAAACTATCTGTAATTATTCCATGCTATAACGAGCTTGGAACAATTGAACAAGTTTTACATGCAGTTAAAGCATCTCCTATCAAAAATTTGGAAATTATTATTGTTGACGATTGTTCAATAGATGGTACAAGAGAAAAACTATACTCTGGATTAGAAACAGAAGCAGATAAAGTTATTTATCACAAACGTAATCTTGGGAAAGGCGCAGCACTACGCACTGGTTTTGCAGCGGCGACTGGTGATATTGTAATTGTTCAGGATGCAGATTTAGAATACGATCCTCAAGAATATCCCTTAATGGTGAAGCCAATTATTGATGATAAAGCTGATGTGGTTTTTGGCTCTCGTTTTCAAAGTGGTAGACCTCATAGGGTTGTGTATTACTGGCATAGATTAGGTAATAGTTTTTTAACAACGTTGTCTAACATGTTTACTAATATTAATCTTACAGATATGGAAACATGTTATAAAGCTTTCCGACGAGAAATAATTCAAAATATCAATATAGAAGAAAATCGATTTGGATTTGAACCTGAAATAACAGCTAAAATTGCTAAAACCCAATGTCGTATCTATGAAGTTGGTATATCTTATTACGGTCGTACATATAAAGAAGGGAAAAAAATAGGTTGGAAAGATGGTATTAGAGCTATATTTTGTATTATTAAATACAATGTATTTGGAAGTTACAAAAAAGAAAAATCACATTATTTTATCAAAGATAAAGTGCAATCTAAATAATTCATTAAATTAGTAGATTACAGGCTTGTTTGTCTCATGTTCTTAAACTAAAAAACATGAAAAAAACTTAATTTTTAATAATTATATAGTTCGATGATAAACAGATAAATAAGTATGAGAAAATTAAAATGACACTACAAGAATTTATGTTGCTACTGATGTCTGTGGTAGCAAGCGTGGCTGGGCAGTTTTTCTTAAAAATAGGGGCACTAAAGTTAGGCAGAGTCCATGTAGGAAATCTTGCTAGCCATATTTTCAGCATTATTACAATATCTGAACTCTTAATAGGGCTATCTTGTTATGCTTTAGGTGCTTTAGCTTATATTCTTTTGTTAACCAGAGTCAACTTGAGTATAGCTGGCCCATCTGTCTCACTAGTTTATGTTTTTTCCGTCTTGCTAGGTTACTTTATTTTCAGAGAAACTATTCCTTTAACACGTATTGTAGGTTTAACTTTTATCGTGTGTGGAGTCATTTTAGTAGTTTTGCAAAAGTAAAACAATGAGTTCATGTATCATAATTTAAATTATTACAGGAACATTTAATATGAATTACACATATGTAAATAAAATATATGTATGTTTATTGTATGTTTTAGTTTGCATTATAGGAATTTTTATAATATTTTATCCTACTCTCCTAAGTGGCTTTGCTTACATACAAACCGATCCTGGAGATACGAGGCTAAATCATTACTTTTTAGAGCATTTTTTTAAAGTTATAACTTATAACAAATATATCGGAGATTTATGGTCTCCACCGTTTTTTTATCCTGTCAAAAATGTTCTTGCTTTTTCTGATAATTTGTTTGGTTCTGCACCTACTTATGCAATATTTAGATTTTTCTTTTCATCTGATATATCATTTCAATTATGGATGATTAGTGTATGCATACTTTGTTATGTAAGTTTTTCATTTTTACTGCGTTCTTACAAAGTGAGTCATACCGTTACTATTTTAGGAGCTTTTATTTTTGCTTTTGGTTTGCTTAGAGTATATCAGATTTTCCACCAACAACTTTTACCACAGTTTTTTACTCCACTCGCATTTTTAAACGCATGGAGTTTCTTGAATGTACCAAGTAAGCAGCGATTTAATTTGATACTCTTATTCAGTTATCTGCAATTACTTGCAGGAATCTATCTAGGTTGGTTTTTAGTATTTAGTTTAGTTATATTCTTTCTTATTGGATACATATTAAATCGGAATGCATTTAAAAAATTTATTAGATACTGTCGTCATAATTATAAAAATTTTATTGCTATTACTCTTTTTTGGCTGACTTTAACATACATAACTTTTCTACCTTATCTAAATGCTAAAAAAGAATTTGGTGGTCGCACATGGCAAGAAGTATATCCAGGAATACCTAAAATAACTTCTTGGTTGTCTGTTCCACAAGGAAATTTTTGGTATCCTTTACTTTCTTGGGCTTCTAAAGATTCACAAACGGTGATTGAACCTAATATGTTTCCAGGTTTAATATTGTTTTTATTCATAATTATATGCTTGTATACTTTAGCTTTCAATAAAAAGTTTCTAGATGATGAAAAATTACAATTATTAAAGGTTTGTTTACTTGTATTTTTAACCATTTTTCTTCTATCAACACGCTTATTTTCAGAATTTTCACTTTGGGGAATTATTTATCATACTGTACCCGGTGCTTCCATAATTAGAGCTATTACTAGAATATCTACTACCGCTTATTTTTATATTATAGTTGCAGGCTGCGTATGTCTTGACTGTCTCCTTAAATCTCCTATTGTCACAAAAAAAATACGCTCAATCACTTTAAGTGTATTTTTTCTTTTGTGTCTTATTGAACAACCAATTATTGGGCTAAGTGGTTATGATAAATCTTTGTACGCTCAAGAAATTAATGACATAAAGGAATTAATAAATACAGGTTGTCAAGCTGCATATGTCTTTTTAGATCCTTCATTAGATCCTAAAATATCTTCCAATGTTACTAATTTATCTGCTATGTGGGCTGGCATAGAAACTAACATACCAGTAATAAATGGTTATTCAGGCAATGCCCCACGTCTTTATGGAGATTCTGCTAAAAGTAAGACTGCTAGTGAAATTTCTGAATGGTTAGGTAAAAATGGTAAATACAATAATCGCATCTGTTTAGTATCTCGGCAAGAACTGGAAAATCCTTTTAATCTTAGTTCAGAGTATTTGTTAGCAAAAACTACTAGCTATTCTGGAAGATTTAATGCTTTCAAGGTTCGATTACCTTTAAATCAGAAATAAAATACTCGTAACTATAGTAAAAATTGTTAAATGGAGCGAACCCAACATTTAGCTTCACTTAAACTATAAATAAACTTCTTAATATAGCTTCACATAAAATCTGAATATTATATTTAAAATTAAAGTATTATATGATACATAAAATGCTTTTTTGCAAGAGGAAGTTTTAGGAAGTATATAGATAAATTAATTACTCCTAATAGACTTAAGATGTTCTGAAGACTTGATCCATACAAGTTAACAATCGCTCAAATTAGCAATGCTTTTTAGAATAAAGTTTTGATGATAAGCTAATTCACACAAAAGTACTCTGATAGTATAGAATGCCAAATAACTTGCTTGTGGTGTTTGGTGGTTGTTGTAATGATGCTTTGGTTCAAAGATAATTTAACTAGTTTGCAAGCGCGACGCTACTCGGAATTACTACATGTCTTGGTATCGCGTAATCTTAAAGTGCGCTATCGAGGTTCGTTCTTAGGGGTTTATTGGTCGCTATTGAACCCAATGATTATGACGGGATTGTACTCTGCAATTTTTGGGACGACGTTTGCGTCATATTATGGTAACTCAATACTCAACTATGTTTTGGCATCATTTACAGCGTTAGTAGTAATCAATTTTTTCTCAGCGTCTACGTCTCAGGCTTTGAGTAGTGTGGTGTCAAATGGGCCTTTGTTAAACAAGATCCAGCTCCCTGTAAGTATTTTTCCAGTATCAATGGTTGCTGCAAATGTATTTCAGTTTGCTGTTGGAGTGTTTCCTTTAATAGCGATAATGACTTTGGTCAACTCTAGAAGTCTAGTGAATGTGCTAGCGCTGTTTTTTCCAACTTTGGCCTTGGTTTTAGTTTCCATTGGAGTTGGATTTCTAGTAAGCACTTTATATGTGTTTTTCAGAGATTTACCTTACTTCTATGAATTAGTTGTATTTGTCTTGTGGATTACTAGTCCTGTCTTTTATCCAGCAGCTATTGTTCCAACACAAGTCAAACCTATATTAAGATTGAATCCTTTATCGCCAATCATTGAAAGCCTTCGTCAGATATCCTTATCAGGTGCTTTACCAGATTTGAGTTTAATTTTAGGTGCATTACTCAGTGGTATTATTATTTTCTCGCTTGGTTGGGTTTTTTTTCAGTTGTGGCGACATCAATTTATGGATTTGCTATAAATGGAAGTAATTCGTCTAGATAAAGTTTCTCTTTGGCGGCGAACACAAGAAGAGTTTTCTTATGACCTCAAGAAAACTTTTTTATCGATTTTGGAAGGTAAATATCGTAAACCAGTTAAAAAATTAATATTAGATAATATTGATTTAATTGTAAATTCTGGCGAAAAGATAGGAATTATTGGAGCAAATGGTTCAGGAAAATCAACTGTACTAAAAGTCATTTGTGGTATTCTTAAACCAACTAATGGTTTGGTGCGAGTTAGCGGAAAAATTGCACCCTTGATTGAGTTAGGAGCAGGTTTCGATCCAGAAATTTCCGTTGTCGATAATATTATGCTTTATGGTGTACTACTGGGTTTTTCTAGAATAGAAATGACAAAGAGAGTTAATTCAATTTTAGAATTTGCAGAGTTAGAAGATTATGCACTTATGCCAGTCAAAGCTTTGTCTTCAGGTATGGTAGCACGTTTGGGATTTGCGATCGCAACAGATATTCAGCCAGATATTCTAGTTTTAGATGAGGTCTTATCAGTAGGTGATGAAAGTTTTAAAAATAAGAGCCGACAGCGAATAGAAAAATTTTGGAATCAAAATACTACAATTTTAGTTGTGTCTCATGATTTGAACTTTATAGAACAAACTTGTAATCAAGCTATATGGTTAGATAAAGGGAAAATTAAATGTACTGGTGGTGCAGATGAAGTTGTAAAATTTTATTTAAAAACGGTAAATGCACCTAAAAATTTTTAAGACACTAACTTGCGGCAAATTGGTTATTAGTTAACTTTATCTAAATAAACAATTTATTAATGTTTATTATCTAAAATACTAATTAGATAGATTTAAATTTATCTAATTAGTATTTACGAGTATAAAAAATAGTATAATCTCCTAAAAAAGGGGAAAGTATCATGACTATTTCCAGAATTAAACTACAAGATAATTTAACAAGAAGTGATTATTTTACAAATCTCATTGAAATGGCCTATTCTGTTCCAGAAGGAGATGCTTTACTAAAATTAATAAAAACAGAAAATATATTTGGCTGGGGTACTGACAAAGAGTGTTTACTTCAATATGCTCTTGGTCGGTGGGGAGCTCAAGTAGGAACTGTAGTAGAAATTGGTAGTTTTAAGGGACGTTCAACTGTATGTTTTGCTAGAGGTGTCAAAGATGGAAACCGTGAAGGTGTTGTTGCGATTGACCCACATACCGGAGCTCCTCCTTGGTTTCCTGCAATTCCCCCCTCATTTACATTGAAGGAATTTGAAAATAACTTAAATACAGCTAATGTTAGCACCAAGGTTACTAGTTTTATAACCGATAGTTTTCAAGCAGCACGAATTTGGCCTGCATTACCTATACGAGTACTTTTTTTGGATGGAGACCATTCTTTTGAAGGTCTTCTAGCAGATTATGAGCAATGGATTGAAAAACTAGTAGTTGGTGGTATCTTACTGATTGATGATGTTGACGATCCTATCCACCTTCCAGGTATTATACGTTTTGTTGAGTCAGTTATCACCCATGAGGCTTTTTCTGATATCACAATCATTGATGGTATACTTGCAGCTATTAAAAAAGATCTTGGAGTAATAGGACACTTGAATCATCTCCAAGAATGTTTAAAAAATGAATCAAATTATACTGCTTTATGGAATCAGCGTGCGGAGCGTGAAATAGCATTGCATAATTTCTATACTAATAAATCTATACTAACTAAACCTTCAATCAATCATAGTAATGACAAGCTAATTGATTCGGACAATCAGACAAAATTTTTATCCACTTCAGAGTGTGAATTAATTCGTAACTTTTATATTTATAATCGCAGTCTTGCTCTTACAGCATTAACAATTGCACAAAACACTAGTCAAAGTAGAGCTATTTTTACAGATTCTATAAGATTCGTTGACAATGGACAATTTAAAGAAATCAACCTCTCTGAAAGCGATTGGATAAGTCAAATTGAACAGGCTGCTCAATCTTGGCAATCTCTGCCAATTCGGCTTCTTTATCTAGATTTACCTGATTATTATGCTTTGGATAAAATATTAGAAATATGGAAAACTAAATTAGCAAAATATGCAGTTGTATTACTGCATAAAAATTCTGAATTTGACATACCAAAAATTATTTATGAACTACAGTTGTCTCCGTTTCAAGGTATGGGTTATGAAGATAATATTTATTGGACAATTTGTATGGAGTCTAGTGGAGATAAAATGCTTGAAATTCAAAGTGAAAATATTAAATTAAAAAATGAAATTATAAAAATTAATCAAGAAACTGACGAATTAAAAAATGAAATCTTAGCTATGGAATCATCTAAATTTTGGAAAATTAGACAGAAATGGATTAAAATCAAGAGCATTTTTGTTGTTAATTAGACTTTTTGTTAAATTTTGAAAACTACTAAAACTAAATAGAATATTTACTATAGCCTAGGTTGCTAAAAAAATGAATACAAACATCAAGAATGCCAAAGCTCTGGTTTTTAGTTTATTACCTCTTAAAAAAACAGGAGGAGGTGAAAATTATACTTTAAACTGTGCTATTTCTATATCTGCTTCAGGAATAGAATGCGATTTAATATCACCATGTGAAAGAGAATTTGTATCTGACCGTTCAACAGGAAGATTTTATAGAGCATTTAATATGAGGACATTAATTGGTGGTGATATATCTTATGAAAAACAAGAAAGCTTTCGGGGAATTTTAGCTCAAATTCCTGACTATGATGTTATATGTATTCATCAGTATTTAGCTGGTATCTCAGTTTATGATTTATTAATGCTAACTCATAGCGAACAGAAAATTATTTTTACTAATCTTGGTTTTGAAGAAAATGGAATTGATTTTTGGATCAGATATAATAACCTTCCAAATCATTTCTTTATAGAAATTTCTAAATATTCTGCTGATAGATTTAAAAAAGTTGCTAAGAATATTAGCTATGTTTATGCAGGTGCTTGGAAGAAGCAATTAGAAAAAATATCTGCAACAAAATTTGCTGAAAAAAATAAATTTGTTTCTGTAGGTAGAATTTTACCACATAAAGCTTATGAAATAGCAATTGATGCTTTGAATAAAGAACAAACTTTAGTGCTGGTGGGGCCCTACGGAGAAAATGATCCTTATACAAAATATTTAAATACAAAATCAGCAGGTAAAAATGTTTATTTATCTGGTGAAGTCCTCTCATCTGAAAGAGATAGCTTTATAGCTAGTTCTATTGCTTTAATTGCTAATTCTGCTTCAACAACATATCAAAATCAAAAGTTTGAAAATAGCGAACTTTTGGGTTTAGTAATTATTGAAGCTTTATTAAATAATACTTTACCTATAACTTCCGATCAACCTGCCTTAAAAGAAGTTATGGATGTAATAGAATTAAAGGATTTTATTTACCCAGAAAGAGATTCAAAATATTTAAGAAAGAGATTAGACTTTGTACTTGGTTTAACCGAACAAGAGTACAGTAATTTAATAGCAAAAGCAAGAAAAAATGTAGAAAAGCAATTCCTATGGGATAATTACTGGTTGCGTGTAGAAGAGAAAATTACTCAAGTTTTAGAGTCAAAAAAGGTTAGTAGCAAAGTATGAAAATTTTATTTATATCAAATATATTTCCTCCTCATGTTAGAGGTGGATATGAACTAGGCTGCCTAGAATTAGCGGAAAAATATCAAGATTTAGGGCATTCCGTTATTGTTGCAACTTCAGAGAATACTGCCCAGCTATGCAGATATCCTGAACCTAAGCACATAGATGTTAGAAGAATATTTAATCCAGTTAGATATTATGAAGATTTATATGACTATCACTTGCAAAATAACTCGATATACTTTTATGATAAAGTGATGGCTTTTGGTGGATACATTGAATCTAATTGTATAGCATTAAAAAGAATAATAGAATTAGAAAAGCCTGATTTAGTGTGGATATTTAATCCATTAGGAATAGGCACTATTGGTATTTTCGATACAGTTATATCTTGTAAAACAAAGGCTGTAATTCATTTGATGGAACATATTGATGGAGTTGTACAAGACTATAGCAGACTAGTCAATTTGATAGGAAAATGGCAGTTTTTAAAAACAAAAATTACGGCTATTTCATGTTCTGAAAAAATATATGAATCAAATAGCTCGTTAGGAAAATATTATAACAATGTAGTTATTTACAATTGGATTGATTTTAATAAATTTATCAAAAAAGATTATTCTAGCTATTCCTATGAAGACGATAAAATTACATATATTGAGAAAAAAGAAATATTAAGAAATAAGAAAATATTTAGAATAGTCTATTTTGGTCAGATAGCAGAAAAAAAAGGAATTTTCTTTCTTTATAAATTAGCTAAATTCATATCTAAATCCCCTTACAAAGATAAAATTACAATAGAACTATTTGGTAAGGGTGAAACAAAGTTAATGGATTCTCTCGAACAGCAAATTATTAAAGATAATTTATCGGAAATATTTGTTTTAAAAGGATTTTTAAATAAAGAGTCTCTTTTAGAAAAAATATCTTATTACGATCTTGCTATATTCTTACTAAGTGACGATGAACCATTTGGATATGCTTTGATTGAAGCAATGTTGAAAAGAGTTATAGTCATGGCTACTAGTAAAACTGGTAGTTGCGAACTTTTTCAAGATCAATATGACGCAATTTTTATTAAGGATAGGAAAGATATAAAAGAAATTTATGAAAAGATTATTTGGTGCTTGGAAAATTCCTTAAAATTAGAAATAATTAAGAGTAATGCGATCGCAACAATAAAAGAAAAATGTGATTTAGATACTGTAACTGTACCTGCTTTAAATAAAACTATAGAAATGGTTCCTATAAACCAAGGTTACTCGTTTGAGCATGTTTTATCAGTGTGTGAAACTTTGAGATACCCTTATTTCGATTTAAATATAAATACTAATTTAAAAGGTGCAAGATACAAGTTTATAGATAAAATAGTAACTTATTTGTATGGTTTACCTATATTTGGTAAATATTTACAAACCTTGGGAAATAAGCTTGTACAAACTTATAGGATAAATCGTTGATAAATATTATTTTGATTTAGAATTAATATAATTTAAAAAAACTAAACAATATATTTACTAATAGTAAGCAATCTACTAAAAAATAGTTAATATCAAAATTTTAGTAGAGAATTTAATTATTATGAAGCGTTACTTTAAATCAAGCGTATTAAGCAATACTCTAGGTAAAGTTAAATAGCGATCGCCTGTTGAGAATTTAGATAATTCATTAATTATGCTGTAACTTGGTACTGCAAGATTTAATAAAATTGTAAAAAACTGTCCGAAGTATTTTTGAAGACCAACCATAATCAAATGAGCAAAAAAGCATTAATCACGGGATTAACTGGACAAGACGGTTCTTATCTTGCAGAACTCTTACTAGTCAAAGGCTACCAAGTATTTGGTCTAGTCCGTCGTTCCAGTACTAGCAACCTAGAACGTATTACCCATCTTTCAGGTGACATTCAAATTGTAGCAGGCGATCTTTTGGATCAATCTTCATTGATGGATGTGATTGCAGAATCACAACCTGATGAAATCTATAACCTCGCTTCCCAAAGCTATGTTCCTCTATCCTGGACCCAACCAGCCCTGACCGCTGAATACACAGCTTTGGGTGTCTCTCGGCTTTTAGAATCTATCCGTCGCTGCAAACCAGATGCTAAATTTTACCAAGCGTCTAGTAGCGAAGTCTTTGGTCAACCAGACGAATCACCACAAACTGAACGTACAGCCTTCCGTCCACGTAACCCCTACGGTGTTGCCAAAGCTTATGCTCACTGGATGAGTGTCAATTATCGGCAAAAATATAAACTTTACACCAGCTGCGGTATCACATATACTCATGAATCACCCCGACGTGGCATAGAGTTTGTATTTCGCAAAATCACACATGCAGCGGCTCAAATTAAACTTGGTTTGGCAAACGAACTAAAATTAGGGAACCTAGAGGCGCGGCGTGATTGGTGTTATGCCAAAGATGCAGTTTACGCCATGTGGTTAATGTTACAGCAAGACCAACCTAACGACTATATCATTGCTAGTGGTGAAACTCACTCCGTCAAAGAACTGGTTGAATGTGCTTTCAATTGTGTTAGTCTTAATTGGCAAGATTATGTCTCTGTTGACCCTGCATTTTACCGACCTGATGAACCAGTACAGTTAGTTGGTTGCATTGATAAAATTAAAACTGATATTGGTTGGCAGCCTCAGCATTCCTTTGAGCAGATGGTTGAGTTAATGGTTGATTATGACTTGAAAAAATTGAGCAATAGCGTAATCTAAAAATTTTAATGCTAAAAATTGTGGTTGATGCAACCCCGATAACTCCAAAGCAAAGTGGAGTAGGCTTCTATACTATTAATTTAATACATTCACTCCAGGCGCTACAAGAGCAAAATGACTTTCAATTAGGGGTAGTTTATCAACCACGTCTTAATAACTGGCTAGTTGGCGACTTAAGTTTTCCTGACTGTCTTGAACAGTATTCTCAAAGATACTTGCTTCCATTACCCGTGAGAATATCTGATTTATTATTAGCAATCTCTTTTAAGCCTAGTTTATCTTACTTTGAAAAATATTTTGGTTTTCCAAATATATTACATGGGACAAATTACTCAGTTTATCCCTGCGAGCAAAGCTTAAAAGTGATGAATATATATGATTTAACTTTTATTAAATATCCTAACCACATAGACTCGGTTGTTAAAACTTATACAAGAAAAGTCAAGCGTTGTTTACAATGGACAGACTTAGTTTTAACAATTTCTGAAAACTCGAAAAAAGATATTATTGAGTATTTACAAGTAGACCCTGAAAAAATTTATGTGACTCCGTTAGCTAGCCGCTACTATCCCGATTACTTATCTGATGAAGATATTCAAACTTTAGAAACGCAAGTTAGTTATGATTTTTCTAAACCATATTTACTCTTTGTTAGTACAATAGAGCCAAGGAAAAATATCAACAATATAATTACAGCATTTAATTTTTTAAAACAACATCATAAAATCAATCATCAATTAATACTAATTGGTAAGAAAGGATGGAATTACGAACCAATCTTTGCAAGTATAGAAACTTCTCCTTGGAGAAATGAAATTCATCATTTAGACTACTTATCTAATGAATTAGTAGCATTGTTTTACTCAAAAGCCGATGTTTTTGTTTATCCATCTTATTATGAAGGATTTGGTTTGCCTATATTAGAAGCGATGACGCTAGGCGCACCAGTCGTTGCTAGTGACACTTCTTCAATTCCAGAAGTTGCAGGAGATGCAGCTATACTAGTTGAGCCTAATGATAACATTCAATTAGCTGAAGCTATCTTGAAAATAATTAGTGATTCTCAATTGCGACAAGAATTAATTAGTAAGGGAAAAGAAAGGGCAAAGTTATTTTCCTGGGAAAAAACAGCAAAAGAAACATTAAAGGCTTATAAAACCATTATTTAATGAAAATAGTAAATAATGCCTGCTCTCAGTAAATTAATTATTAATTTGTCAATTGTTTTTTATCAACCAACAGGCATAAGTAACTATGCCCAAAATATTTTTACTTATTTAAATTTTCTCAAACCTACCTTATTAACTGCCCAAAGCTACCCCGAATTTAATTGCTATCCAGTCCCAGATAATCTTACTCCTGCTCAAGGTACAAAAGGACATTTTAATCGGCTTGTTTGGACGCAATTTCAACTGCCACAAATTTATCAAAAGTTACGATCGCACCTCTTATTTTCCCCCCTACCAGAAGCACCCCTGTACGCCAACTGTCGTTTTGTCGTGATGTCACACGACTTAATACCGCTGCGCTTTCCCAAACGCTTTTCACCGTTGACACCCTACCACCGCTACTACATTCCCCAAGTTCTGAGACAAGCGCAACACATTATCTGTAATTCTCAAGCGACAGCTAACGACATTATCGACTTTTATCAAATTCCAGCCAGCAAAATTACCCCCATCCTCCTCGCTCACGATCGCACTCACTTTCGCTTTCTCAATCTACCTAAGGGTAACTACTTTCTTTATATCGGTCGCCAAGACCCTTACAAAAATCTCCAGCGAGCGATCGCCGCCTTTGCTGCACTACCAAACAGCGATTATGAACTGTGGTTAGCAGGCCCCAGCGATGCGCGTTATACTCCAGTTTTACAAAAGCAAGTTGAGGAACTGGGAATAACTAATCGAGTCAAATTTCTTAATTATGTATCTTACAGCGAATTGCCAAAGATAATTAATCGTGCGATCGCTCTTGTCTTCCCAAGTCTCTGGGAAGGCTTTGGATTTCCTGTCTTGGAAGCAATGGCTTGCGGTACACCAGTTATTACCTCCAACCTTTCCTCTTTACCAGAAGTTACTGGCGACGTAGCCATTCTTATCGATCCCTACAACACAGCAGAAATTACAGCAGCGATGCAGATGATTGCTGAGGATTTTGGATTGCGATCGCGCCTTTCTACCCAAGGTATTGCTAGGGCAAATCAATTTAGTTGGGAAAAAACAGGACAAGCTACAGCGGAAGTTTTATCACGTTATCTATAGTGCTAGGCTAAAGTTAGCTTGCCAAATACTTCAAAAATTAATCTTATGGTTGTGCAAACTCCGCCCCGTCAATACTCCATTGAGGAATACTTTGCACATGAAGAAACTGCTGAGTGCCGCAGCGAATACCGTGATGGGGAAATTGTACTTATAACTGGAGGCTCGATTAATCATAACCAAATTATTGTCAACCTAGTAATTGCTTTGGGTCTGGCACTCAGAGAACAAGATTACCGCGTTTACACTAGTGACTTACGTTTATGGATTCCTCGTTTTCGCGAATACACATATCCAGATATTCTCATCATTAAAGACCAAGCAATCTTCCAAGAAGGACGCACCGATACAGTGCTAAATCCCAGTATTATTTTCGAGGTACTTTCTAAATCTACTAGTAGTAGAGATAGAGGTGATAAATTTACTTATTACCGTTCTCTTCCCGAATTTCAAGAATATATATTAATCGATCAATATCAAATTCATATTGAGCAGTTTAGCAAAACTCCAGAAGGTAACTGGCTATTTAAAGAATCTGACGATGAAGATGGAATTTTAACTTTAGTTTCTGCAAACTGCCAAATTCCTCACCGCCAGATTTACGAACGAGTTACATTTGAAAATCAACCAGAGTAGTTATTTCTTCAATAATCCATAATTACGAATTACGAATTATCTAGTGGTCTGCCAAGGAAACTTTGGTAGGTTAAAAATTCTCCGCGTCCCCATATCCCCGCGTCTCCCGAAGTTTGCAAGGGCGGGGGGAACCCTCCGAAGTTGCTCCACTTGGGCAAAGACGACACTTGCTTCAACCGAGGGAACCTCGGCAACGCAGTGTCTCCCCAAGACTGCACTTCTCTCCGCACGCAACTTCTCTCCGTGTCAGCCTTAACCCAGAATTTTGGGGTGGTCGAATACTAAGGTGTTCCCACCGCCCCAGAGTAAACTAAACCCCGTTGCAAATCCAGCGTTAAAATTGCTCCATCTCGAATTACTTGCGTTGCCTTCTTCACGCCGACAATCACAGGTACGCCGAGACGCAAACCAATTACCGCTGCATGGCTGGTCAAACTTTCTTCTTCTGTAATAATCCCAGATGCTTTGCGAATTGCCTCCACAAAATCAGCACCAGTGCGGGGTGCAACTAAAATATCTCCAGGATTAAAGTTACTTGCTTCCAGTCCAGTGTGAGCGACTCTAGCACGACCACTTACCGAACCTTGTCCTAGTCCAATTCCTTGACCTAGCACTGCTGTCACCACCTCAACCTTAATCAAATCTGTGGAGCCGGCAACGCCTTGGAGTGTACCAGCCGTCATTACCACTAAATCGCCCTCACTGAGTAACATCCTTTCCTGAGCCACGTTAATTGCAGCTTGAAACGTCTGTCCTGTAGAAGGTAGCCCCAATACTAACAGCGGTTTGACTCCCCACACCAGTTGTAGTTGCCGCGCTACATTCACGTGGGGTGTAACTGCCAAAATAGGTGTGCTGGGACGGAATTTGGAGACATTACGAGCTGTTGCCCCTGTTTGCGTCAGCGTCATAATTGCCGCTGCTCCTAATTGTTCGGCAATTTGACTTACAGCTTGACTAATAGCATTGGGAATCGAACGCCTCGTATCTCTGAGCTGACGGACTGTAGAGTGCGCCTCTTCCTGCTCAATGCGTTCGGCAATTCGCGCCATAGTTGCCACCGCTTCCACTGGGTAGTTACCAACAGCAGTTTCGTTGGAGAGCATCACTGCATCCGTACCATCCAAAATCGCGTTTGCCACATCCGAGACTTCGGCACGAGTGGGGCGGGGATTGCTCACCATACTATCTAACATCTGAGTAGCTGTGATGATGGGAATTCCCAAACGATTAGCCGTTGCAATCAGCCGCTTTTGCAGTACGGGTACATCCTCCGCTGGCAGTTCCACACCTAAGTCGCCTCTGGCAACCATTACGCCATCGCATAAAGCCAGAACTGCCTCCATTTGTTCGATCGCTTCATGCTTTTCAATTTTGGCAACTACTGGTACTTGTTTGCCCGTGCTGGAAATTAGCTCTTTGATTTCGATGATGTCTTGGGGGTTACGAACAAAAGAAAGTGCTACCCAGTCTACGCCTTGATCCAGACCAAATACCAGATCCTCGCGGTCTTTGTCGGTCATGGCTTTAATCGATAAGTAAACTCCCGGAAAGTTTACACCTTTGTTGTTAGATAGTTTACCAGCTACAGTGATGCGACAATGTAAGTCACCTTTGTCGCGGTTGATTTCCTCCACCAACATTTCTACTCGTCCGTCATCGAGGAGGATTTTTGCACCTACGGGTACTTCTTCCGCTAAATAATCATAGGTAACGCAACTAATTTCTTGTGTACCGATTACTGAGCGATTTGTCAAGGTGAAGCGATCGCCTTTAGCCACAACTATAGAACCATTTTCAAACCGCCCCAAACGAATTTTTGGCCCTTGCAAGTCTTGGAGAATTGCTACTGGCTGATTTAGTTCAAAGGCGGTTTGGCGAATTAGGCGAATATTACGCTGATGGTCGGCATGAGTTCCGTGGGAGAAGTTTAGCCGTAGCGTCGTTGCACCCGCTTCAATAATCGCCTTCAGCATTTCTGGGCTACTAGTAGCGGGGCCAATGGTAGCAACAATTTTTGTTCTGCGTAGAGAATCTCTTAATTGCATAGGGGCTGGTTCTAGGGAACTGTCTGGGAAATAGTGCTGAGTAACAGAAGCAGGATTTTCATAACTTTTATGCCTAAAGGCGCGTGGGGTTATATCTAGAAACTCATAGTAAATTAGGAGTTATTAATATTCAGTCGCTAATATGTCCGTAACTCAAGTATTGAGAGAGGCAATACAAAGATTAGCTTTGTCAAAGTAATTTTGAATGTGACATTGTTGATTCCCCTCTCTCATTTTCTCTAGGGATTTTGGGATAGAGTAGATATCGTACATCAATCTGGGTTCCATCCTACCCAAGAGAGACTTTTTCCTATCAACTATTTAGTAACTAGTTGACACACCCTACTGCTCGGCAAAGACTTTCGTCTCGTCTGGAATCATAGCGCTATTCATCTGCTGATAGGTAAAGATGTGGATAAATCTTGCTTTACAAAAGTTTACATAAGTTTATTAAATGCTAATATTTATCGTATATTCGTAATGTTTGCTCAAGAAGGAGTTACGAATGCTCGCGTTGGAGGCACAGAAGTCACTGAAAGTCCCGCCCAAAGAATTTTTAGCGCCTCCGGGTGATTTTAATCCCACATTGCTACTGTTTTTAACAGCAGTAACCATGCTGATCTTATCTAACTTTGGTTACTGGGTTTGGCAATGGCCGCACTGGTTGTGCTTTAGCATTAACACTATTGCCTTACATTGTTCTGGGACAGTGATTCATGATGCCTGTCACCAAGCTGCCCATCGCAACCGAGTGATGAATGCAATGTTAGGTCACGGCAGTGCTTTAATATTGGCTTTTGCTTTTCCAGTGTTTACGCGCGTGCATTTACAGCATCACGCCCATGTGAACGATCCCAAAGACGACCCAGATCATTATGTCTCTACAGGCGGGCCGCTGTGGTTGATTGCGGTGCGCTTTTTATACCATGAGGTATTTTTCTTCCAGCGGCGACTGTGGCGGAAATATGAGTTATTAGAATGGTTTATCAGCCGTTTGATTGTGGGTGTAATTGTTTATATCTCCGTTCAATATCATTTTTTGGGTTACTTGCTGAATTTTTGGTTTATCCCAGCGTTTTTGGTGGGGATAGCACTGGGATTATTTTTTGATTATTTACCACATCGTCCCTTTGTAGAGCGCGATCGCTGGAAAAATGCCCGCGTCTATCCCAACCCAATTTTGAATATCTTGATTCTCGGTCAAAATTATCACTTAATTCATCATTTATGGCCTTCTATACCTTGGTATAACTACCAACCTGCATACTATGTAATGAAGCCACTTTTAGATGAAAAAGAATGCTATCAAACTTCCGGATTATTACAAAAAAAAGACTTCTTTGAATTTGTTTACGATATTTTCTTAGGAATTAGGTTTCATCCCCACAAAGAATAACTAAATTTATTTTTTGGAAGTACGATTCATACTGGATAAATTTCTCATTTATCACTCCAGAAGTTGCTTAAGTTTGTATCTGCTACTAAGCTGCTGTTCTAGCAGTATTCACAAATACCAGTCCACTATATAAATGAAAAGCCGGGTCCCAATTCGTCTGTTCCCTACGAAACAGATGAATATGAGCCTCGATGCGACCGAGCATTTCTGTTTGATCTAATACTGTCTCTGCAAAAGGAGTAAAATCAGACCACAGCTTAATTTGAGGTAATTGTTGGTCAATCCAGCTTAGTAAGCCATTCCAATTGATTCTGATTGTATTTTGGCTAGCTTGAGGAGTAATTTCTAGACCTTGCTGGAATTCATAACCATTGTCATAAATTCGCAAAATACAACGTCTGCTAGGTAAGTGTAAATCATAAAATTGCATATAATCTTGAATTTTGGTTTTGCGCTCTAGTTGATGATGAGCATCAACATCTACAACTTCTTCAAAAATTGGCAATAGTCCTAAAACTCGTGCTTTGACTTCTGACCATTCAAAGGTGAGGGAACCAAGTTGATTTGCTTCATTGCGACAAACAACAGTTGCTTGAGAGTCAGATTCTGAGAAGTGTTGGACTTGAAAAACTTGAATTTGCTGAATGCTTGTTATCGTCGTCCAGAAGCAAGGAATATCAGCTTTCTGTAGCTGCTTCCCAAAAAATTTGAGTTCTCCTATTTGGCCAGTGCGGTATAGTCTCCAACCACGACTTGGTAGCACTAATCTTGCAGTATAAGGGTCTATCTGCATAATCTGAGCAAATTTTGGTGTGGCTACGGCTTTGAGTTCGTTATTTAGAGGTTCTAAGACTAGTACCCCAACTTCAGTATTACTGGGTTCAGCTGTTGCTTTAACGATCGCTCTTTGTCTTTCTTCTTGCTCAATTTCTTGCAACCGTTGCAATCCTTGACGAGCTTGCGTCAATATCTTGGCATTAGTTGTGCTTTGCAGCAGTTGCCGATATATTTTTTCAGCGTCCTGGTGCTTTTGGGAGACTTCGTGCAGTCTTGCTAGATAAAATTGCACCCAGGGATGGTCTGGCGATTCATTTAGCAGCTGTTTGAGTAATTTAGCAGCTGTGTAATAGTCTTTACGCTCAAAGGCAGTGGCAACTTGTTCGATCATCGCTTACTTTCAATGCAGTTTGTGAAATATCTCATCTTGCATCTTTGCGTGAGATATACATCATTTATACTTCACAACTTGCGGAAATTAAGGTTAATGCTACTACTGGTGCTGTAACTGCGCGCAAGATCCGACGACCTAGAGAAACTGGTTGAAATCCAGCCGCGATCGCATTCTCAATTTCTTTTTCTGTCCATCCCCCCTCCGGGCCAGTAGCAACAATAATCTCTGTAGAAACAGAATTAATCAGATGTTTTAAATGGGGATACTCACCACGAGCCTCACAAATATAACGCTGAGTTGTCGCGTCAGCAGTCACAGCAGAATTAAAAGCCACAGGTTCTAAAATTGTTGGTACAAAAGACCGTTCTGATTGCTCCGCGGCTTCTGCGGCAATGCGTCGCCAACGTTCGAGCTTTTGAGGACTGGGATTTAATAAGGTGCGATCGCTCAATACTGGCGCAATACAAGCTACACCTAATTCCGTACAGCAGCGCACGACTTCATCAAATCCGTTGCCTTTGGGCAATGCCACCATCAGCGTAATTGATACAGGTAGCTCAGTTGCTACTGCTAATGGTTCCAAAACCTCCGCTTGCTCTGCTGCTAACTGTGCTAACCACCATTTTCCTCTACCGTCCATCGCAATAAAGCGATCGCCTTCACGCAAACGTAACACTCGCCCTAAGTAATGTTGTTGCTCTTTTGTCAGCGAAATTTGCCCTTGTTGAAATTGGGAGGGGGCGATCGCAATTCGTTGTAGTTGAGGCATACTAATTCGTAATTAAAATAAATAGAAAAAGTCAGGAGTCTGATAAATTTTGACTCCTGACTCTTTTAAATTCAAAATTAGCCTTAGCAGATTAATCCATTTCTAGGTAAATTTTGAGCGCTGCGTTTGCTAATTCAGTCATAGTTTTACCTTGGCTAGCAGCAGTATCTTTCAATTTGTTGTAAACATCATCATGAAGGCTGATGCGATGCCGCCCTCTACTAGGTGCAGTAATTATCTTAGCTACTAAAGCCGTCACCTGAGCCGCCTGACTATCTTCCGCAGCTGCGGTAGTTTCCGGCTTGTACTGAGCAGCAAATTCACGGATGGCATCAAAACTAACGCGATCGCAAAAATCCCCAAAGGTTTCCCCGGATTTTCTCGAATTCTTAAAGTAGACAAAAATCGGCTCTAGGAAGCTTTCTATATCGTTATGGTGCAGCCGCTCTATGTAAGGTTGCGCTAACCGTGTCTGATCGGGCGAACCTCCCAGCCAAACTTGATAAGATTCAGGAGCACTACCCACAAAGCCTAATTCTGCCATGTAGGGACGAGCGCAGCCATTGGGGCAGCCTGTCATTCTTACCACAAAATGCTCGTTTTGTAAACCAAGTTTATCTAATAGAGTGCGAATTCGTTCTAAAATTCCCGGTATTGCCCGTTCAGATTCGGTAATTGCCAAGCCGCAAGTCGGCAAAGCTGGGCAAGCCATTGCATACCGCACTAAAGGTTCGATTTTGTCAGGGTCAGAGACGACACCACGCTGTTCAAGAATCTCTTGAATGACTTGTTTGTTGTCTGGTTCGATGTCGTAAAAAATGACGTTGTGGTTGGGTGTGAGGCGAATCGGTAAATTGAATTGCTCGACAATTTCTCGTAAGGCGGTTTTCAGTTGAAATGAGCCTTCATCCTTGACTCGACCATTATCAACAGAAATACCCAAAAACAGTTTGCCATCGCCTTGTTCCTGCCAGCCCAAGAAATCTTGATATTTAAACTCTGGTAATGGTTGGAAGGGTGCAACTGGTTTGCCAAAATATTCTTCGACTTTGGCGCGGAACTTATCAACACCCCAATCGTTGATTAAGTATTTTAATCTGGCATGACGGCGGTCGGTGCGATCGCCATAATCTCTCTGAGTAGCAACAATTGCTTTCACTAAGTCGTAAACATCTTCTTTAGCCACATAGCAAATTGGATCTGCCAGTCTAGCAAAGGTTTCTTCTTTGTTATGCGTTCTGCCTAAACCGCCACCAGCAAAGATGTTAAATCCTTCCAGTTCCCCTTGATTGTTGGTAATTACTACCAAAGTCAGGTCTTGGGAATACAAATCAACCGAATTATCCCCTGGCACTGTCACGCAAATTTTGAACTTGCGCGGCATATAGTAAGTGCCATAAAGCGGTTCTTCAGTGTCATGGATAATTGTGCCATTACCGTTACGCTGTCTTGCTGCCTTCACCTCTGGGTTTTCTTCAGCACTAATGGCTTTTTCTCCGTCCAGCCAAATTTCGTAATAAGCGCCTGTTTGCGGTGACAGCAAATCGGCGATATTCTGGGCATATTCCCAGGCATATTGGTAATCTGAGCGATTTTTAAAGGGAACTGGTGGAGCCATGACGTTGCGGTTGATATCGCCGCAAGCACCCAAGGTAGAACCTAAATTTTTAACAATGGTGGCAACTGCTGTTTTGAGATTTTTCTTTAAAATCCCGTGCAGTTGAAAACCTTGCCGAGTGGTTGCTCGTAATGTGTGGTTGCCATATTCATCAGCCAGCTTGTCTAAGGCTAAGTACAGTTGTGGCGGTACAAAGCCACCAGGATTTTTTGTCCGCAGCATGAATTGGTAATCTTTCTCCTGCCCCTTAACGCGATTGTCGCGGTTATCTTGCTGGTAGGAGCCATGAAACTTGAGAATCTGTACCGCATCTTCGCTAAAGTGAGTAGTATTCTCAAGAATTTGTGTTGCTACAGGTTCGCGTAAAAAATTACTATTTTCTTTGAGTCCTTCGACTTTGGAAGGCTTACGGCTGGCGATTGGAGGAGGAGCAGATTTAACCATTAGAGTTGTATACTATTCTCAATAAGGCATCGGTAACCGCCGAAGCACCCTTTCGGCTGATTGATTCCCGGTAATCCGGTCGGAAATATGGGAAATAATTTAATTTTAACATGGCAAAAAGCTGGCTTTGTCCACGATCTAACATTTAACAAAACCAGCCTTTTAGAGTAAAGAGTGCTGAGTGCTGAGTAATTAGTATAGAGTAATTTAGAACTTAGTAAAGGTCAGAAGTTAGTAGGTTACTAAATTCTGACTCTTAGCCTATTACTTAAAGCGATAACCTAGACCGCCATTGATGCTGATAGCAGAAGCAGGGCTATTTTGGTAAGCACGAAGTCCGACTTTGGCATTTGTGTAGACGAGGAAGTTTTTAGCAACTTCTGATTCCACACCAGCACCCACTACTACAGCATCTCTGTTGCCCAGAGGACTGGGTGAACCATCTTTATCTAGAAAAGAGTAACCACCAGTTACAAAGGCGTTAGTTTTATTCGCAATTGGCACATCTACGGAAACTTCTGGGATGATAGCACTCGTCTGGTCATTCCAAAGAACATTGCCGCGTGCCGAAAATGGTGTATTTCCTAATTTTACCCGACCTGTGAGATTACCACCCAAGTTTGCAGCATCATTATTTTGTCCGCCATTGGTAACGCCAGCTGCAACACCAGCACCAATATAACTAGCATCAGTACCCTTTTTTGTTTCAGCAGAAGCTTGACCAGCACTGAGAAAAAAAGGCGCAATTATACATGAAGACAATGCAGAGATTGTCACCAAAGACTTCAGTAAATTTTTCATGATTTGTCAAAAAATTGTAGGTTTTACCTTTACATTACAAGTCGGAAAACGTATAAAAATGTTCCAAATAATTTTTGAAAGCTATTAAATATTTGTTGTTATTGATGCCAAAAAATATAGCGATCGCAGCTATTTCTCAACTCAATCGAATTTTATTCAGTGCTTATATCTTGCTATTTAGAATATTTAACTTAACATAGCCACTTTTTTAACTGGCATAATCTTTTAATTACAACTCGATTGCTTTAAAACAGATAAACTCCAAATTTATACCTAATTAGGATAAGTAAATAGATAGAGTTTTTTGAATAGTCTTACAGTCAGTAATTTTAATCTAAATCCAAAATTGATTAGGGTGTAGCAGATATAGCAACAAACTCCAGAAGAAATATATAAAGTTAAGTTTTAGCAATTTTCATGGAGAATGAATAATGCTAACCGCTACAAAAACGTTGTCTGGTTTGATGGGTTTATGTGTCGGTGATGCGTTGGGTGTGCCAGTAGAGTTTACTAGCCGTGCTGAACGAGTTAAATCTCCAGTGACAACGATGCTAGGTTATGGCACATGGAATCAACCGCCGGGAACTTGGTCAGATGACAGTTCGCTAACTTTCTGCTTGGTACAAAGTCTTTGTAGAGGCTATTGCTTGGATGCAATAGCTAATTCCTTTTGGCGTTGGTACAAGACAGGTTACTGGACTCCACGTGGAGAGATATTTGGCATAGGTAAGAGTACTTATGCAGTGATTATGCGTCTCAACCAAGGAGTTCCACCTTTAGAAGCAGGGGGAACTAGTGAAATGAGCAATGGCAATGGTTCTTTGATGAGAATTTTGCCGATGGCTTACTGTCATAAAAGCTTAACTTTTAGTGAATTAATTTCGCGGGTGCATGATGTTTCTGCCATTACCCATGCTCACGCGCGATCGCAAATGGCCTGTGGCATTTATATTAGTATTGCAATTGCCCTGCTAGAAGGGTTTAACCCTCAAGAAGCTTATTTACAAGGGTTAAAAAATAGCCAGAAAATTTATTCAGTCCCTAACTTCGTTGACGAAATGCCGCATTTTACGAGAGTATTCAGCGGTGAAATTGCCAAGCTGCCAGTTGCAGAGATTAATTCTGAGGGCTATGTAATTGATACCCTAGAAGCATCTTTGTGGTGTTTATTAAATAGCTCCTCTTACAGCGAAGCGGTGCTGAAAGCTATAAATTTAGGTGGACATACAGATACCACCGCCGCCGTCACAGGTGGGTTAGCTGGAATTTACTATGGTGTAGAAGGTATTCCCCAACAATGGATGAATCAAATTGCCCGCAAGCAGGACATTATTAACTTAGCAAAACGTTTTGCAGCCGCAGTATACAGCTAATGATGATACTCAGTGGTTAATAGTGGCTTTTCAACAGTAAAATTACTTATAGAATTACATACTGATTGAACAATGCTAACCACTGCCAAGGCGTTGTCTGGGTTGATGGGTTTATGTGTCGGTGATGCGTTGGGTGTGCCAGTGGAGTTTACTAGCCGCGCCGAACGAGTTAAATCTCCAGTCACATCGATGCTAGGTTACGGAACTTGGGATGTTCCTGCTGGCACTTGGTCGGATGACAGTTCGCTAACTTTTTGCCTAGTAGACAGCCTTTGTGAGGGATTTTCACTAGATGCCATAGCTCGTTCCTTTTGGCGCTGGTACAACGACGGTTACTGGACACCTCAAGGCGAAGTATTTGACATCGGTAACACCACATTTTTGGCAATTGTGAATTGGAAACAAGGAATTCCACCCTTAAAAGCAGGAGGAACTGGTGAAAACAGTAATGGTAATGGTTCTTTGATGAGAATTTTGCCAATGGCTTACTGTCACAAAAGCTTAACTTTTAGCGAATTGATTTTGCGGGTGCATCAAGTTTCTTGCATTACCCACGCTCATCTCCGCTCCCAAATGGCCTGTGGCATTTATATTAGTATTGCTGAGGAACTGCTAAAAGGAGCTAATCCCCAAGCAGCTTATCTGGAAGGTTTAAATAAAATTCAATCCCTTTATTCTGCTGATGAATATCTTTTAGAAAAGCCCCATTTCGATAGAGTATTCAGTGGTGAAATTGCCAACCTGTCAGTTGAAGAGATTAATTCTGGCGGCTATGTAATTGATACCCTAGAGGCATCTTTGTGGTGTTTGCTAAATAGCTCATCCTACTCTGAGGCAGTACTGAAAGCTGTAAATTTAGGTGGAGATACAGATACTACCGCAGCTGTGACTGGTGGTTTAGCCGGAATTTACTACGGCGTAGAAAATATTCCCCAAGCATGGATTGACCAAATTGCCTGTAAAGATAACATCGTTAAGCTAGCAACCAGTTTTGCGGCTGCTGTTTACAGTTAAGGGACTGAGGACTAGGAAAAAATTTAGCGAACTAAATTAATTTTTCTTCCTAATACCCAATCCCTAGTACCCAATACCCAATCCCCAATCTTAGACTGTAGACAGGGAGTAGACTTGACCATCAATCAACAGCCGTGTAATGCCTTTGGCTTGCAAATGAGTACGAGCCTTATGCAGCATTTTACTATCGGGGACTTTAATTACGCGATCGCGTTTGGTAGAAAAGCGCTTTGCTACTCGATGGTTATCAAACACCGGCAAAGTTCTTTGCTGGGTTTCGAGGTTAGGAATTTGCCCTAAGTCCCCAAAATCCCTGAGTGGTCGGGTAATTAATTCCGAGGCGCGGTCAATGACCAAATAGCAAGTCTTGGGCAAAGAGGCTGCTGACAATGGCAAGACTTGTACTGGTATTTCACCTAGTCTGCGTCTTGTTACTAAAGGTCTTGGCTCATCTAAATAGTCGTCGTCTTCTTCCTCATCATCATAGTCTTCGTCTAAATCGTCCTCTTCTAAATCGTCCTCTTCTAAATCGTCCAAATCTTCTGACTCGTCTAGCAGGTCTTCACCTACTAGCATTTGGGCAACTACAGTTGCCTCTGGACGTTCGTCCTCCAAAATTGGGCTGGGAATGCTAACTATTTCCGGCGGCTTTTCTTCTACGAGTTCTAGTTGTTTTGGCGATTTTAGCTTTGGTTTTTCCGTCGCTGAAGAACGCCGTTTCACCCGTCTATTAGCAGATGTTAAATCTTCCTCAGCCTCTTCTTGTTGGGTTTGTATCTCTACTATTGGTTCTTGCTGCTTCACTGGCAACTTCAAGCGGGGGCTTTCGTTGCTGGGAAGTTCTGGGCTTGGCTCTAGCTGACTCAGTAAAGGTAACTGCTCGTAGCTTACCTGTGCTCTGCCTTCAGGAGTTCTAGCAGCACGTTTTAAAGAAACGAGGTATTCGTACTCGTCTTCTGGTAAAGTACTTTTGAGCAGGCGGCTAATCGTCGAGTTACTCACATCGTAGCGTTCTGCCAAAGTTGAGGTCGTTTCAGCAGTCTCTCGATATAACTTAAGAATTTCTTGCTTGTCAGAATCTGTTAGTTTTCTCACGGTAGATACCAAAAAACTTTTTTATGCTCGTTTTCGTCCGCGCTCCCGCCGAGTTCGGCTTAATGATGCATCATGTTCTAGGACAGCGCCCATAGCAAATAACACTCCACTAAATACCCAAAACACTTCTAGTATTTCTCCACTTTGATAATTAGGCCCTTGGGCATATTTAAACCACATATCTGCAATGTAGAGCGAAAACGCGGCCGCTGCAATCATTCGCCAAGACTGAGCAACTCGTCCTCCCCAAAAGGCTAGCAGTAGTGTGGTAGCAATAATCAACAGAAATACATCGCTAACTACGTAAAACCAATTTAAAATAGCGACTAATAATTCTGTGGGTCTTGCCTGTTGCATGGAAATCCACCATGCCAATAAACTGCCGAACAGTCCAATTGCCAACACAATTAGCCATTGCCATTTTTCTAAATTGATTCGTCTGGAAGTGACTGCTAAAATCATGCCTGTGCCAAGAGATAAATAAGTCAGTACAAAAAATACATCGCCGATAGACACATCAGGTTCTTCTTTTAGAACTATTTCCGTATAGCCGAAAAATATCCCTCCCAGGAAATAAGACAGCATACCTACGGCAATTGCAAGCCAAACATTCCTGCTACTGACAATTTGTGGGCTACGCCAGTTCCTCAAGCATAAAATACCAGCACCCAGGTAAGCTAACGCTTCAAAAATATTTGTACCAATTACATACCACTCGGCACGGCTTTCGATGCCATCTGCCCCTGGAACTTTGGCACTAAATAACAAAAAGTATAACAGGGCCAGCACGCCCCAGCCAATGCTAGCCAGTATGATGTTCTGATTTGTAAATAGAGATTTAGAACGGTATGAACTGTTGGATGAGCTACTCATAGGATTTGACTGTGTAAATGCACTCTGGCGGTTTTTTCAGGTACAGGACTGTGTGGTAAGGGGTCTATTTGTCCAGCAATGCACAATTTAACGTCAAAAGCAACTATCAATAGCCGCACTTTTTCCAACACTTTCCCTGCTATTGCCACAGTTTACTCAGTGAAGATTGATTTAGCCAAGAGATAAACAGCGATCGCTCTCCTTCTGCCATATCTTGTAATCTATCAGTAACTTTATGGGCAAAGTTAACATTACCAAAATATGTTTTCCCTAGTTTATGCAGTTCTTGCAAGAGACTCACTACATGGTTTTCTTGCCAAGGAGGAAGTTTGGCTGCATCTAAGGGGTTTATAGTCGTCACCAAGTTTTTGACTGCTTCTGGAGTCGATGCTTCCGGAAATTTCTGTTGCCGTAATATTTCTGCAATATCTTTCTGAAATAATGACGCTTGCCGAGTACCCAAAAACTCTTCAATATCCATGTAAATCGCTTGCAGCAGCAAAAGACAGGCTTGGACGTAAATACCATTTTTGCCATGACCGCCTGTGTCACTACCTAGCTGGTCTAAGCGGACTTTACCCCAAACACTAAAGCGGTCTGGCTCCTCCAGCAAGACACAGGCTTTACCTCGGTTGTCAGTTAACTCTCTCCACAAACCTCTAGCTTCTTCCTCTTGACCAGCTTTGAAGACGCTAATCAAACGAAAGGTTTGCCCCTGATAATGGAGGATCGGCACTTGCTGATCCCGTTTTGGGTGCTGAATACTCGATATTTCAACATCCTGCCGTTTGAGAATAAACATGGCACTAGCAAATAACTCCTCACAGGGGCTTTCTTGATATGCGATCTATAATCTGATTTGGCTGTATCGCCAAGAGTGCGATTACCTAGCGTGTCATGAGAGTAAGCTGTGCGATCGCTCTATATCGCTACCCTATAGTAAGCCACAACACGCAAATAACCACCCATTGGCTAAATAATATAGCTGATGAATAGCCCATTTACTTCGTTTTTAGCCTACGCTAACTAACTAGCGACTTGAATCTTAGCCTTGCTTTTGAGGAATCTGCAATTTTCGTTTGCTTCTTGGTAGGGGAAAACGGTATAATTGTACCGTTGACTCCTTTGTGAGCCACCGTTTTAACTTGGGCGCGTAGCTCAGTGGATAGAGCCACGGATTTCTAATCCGTTGGTCGCAGGTTCGAGTCCTGCCGCGCTCGTTTTAACTCAAGACGAACCCTTAAGTGTTGTAAAGTGGATGCAATTATCTCTGGTTGAGGGTTCGTTAGTGTTGCATCATACAAAGAATAAGGGTGATATTGCTGCAATAAAAGCGATCGCCGATCTTACTTTTAAAGGTTATTTGATTCTCACACCAGTCATTTGTGAGCATTTATCTTTCGATTTTGTTGTATATAAAGATGATAAATTTTACAAAATACAAGCTAAATATGCGGGAGATAACAGAGTAGTCAATCAGACTATTTGCGTGGATAAAAATAGTATTAATGAGAAAAAATACAAAGTAAACGATTTTGAATTTGATGCTGTTTATCTACCTGATGTCGAAGTTTCAATCTCCTCAATTTATTGATAAGCTTAAGAGGATTGACACTAGAAATGTCAGCTTATACGCGAATTATGGGGGCTAAAATCCCTATAACTTTGTTAACAAAATTCCGCTTTATGTGCTTACACATAATTCGACTAAATTCTGAATAAGGGTAAAACTATTCAATTATGAAGCAATTTACTGATAAAGTTGTTCTGATTACAGGAGGTAATTCTGGTATTGGCAAAGCTACAGCATTAGCTTTTGCTGAGTCAGGGGCAAAAGTAGCGATCGCTGGCAGAAGAATTCAAGAAGGTGAAGAGACTGTTGATTTAATTGAAAAAGCAGGTAGTTCAAGTATTTTTATCCCTACAGATATTACTCAAGAAACAGAAGTTAAAAATTTAATAAGCCAAACAGTTAAAACATTTGGTCGTTTAGATTATGCTTTTAATAATGCTGGAACTCCTGGAATTCTCAAAGTCAATATAGATGAATCTGAAGAGAATTGGAATCAAGTTATTAATACTAATTTGAAGGGAGTTTGGCTATGTATGAAATATCAAATTCCAGAAATGCGTAAAAATGGTGGTGGTGCAATTGTAAATAATGCTTCTATTAGAGGATTAATTGCTGCTAATTTAAGTAATAATGAACAAGAAAATAAACCGCAACATAATATTCATTTTTATTGTACTAGCAAACATGCAGTATTAGGACTTACTAAATCTTTAGCTGTACAATATGCTAAGGATGGTATTAGAATTAATGCTGTTTGCCCAGGAACTATTATAACTCCTATGGTAATGTCAGCTTTAAGTGAGGAAACAATCAAGAATTATGGCAATCAATATCCTATAAAACGATTAGGTACACCAGAAGAGATTGCTCAGGCAGTATTATGGCTATGTTCAGATTCAGCTAAATTTGTTATTGGGCATTCATTAGTTTTAGATGGTGGTTTAACTATTCAAAATTAGTTTTAAATGGGGATATATATCCCTATAACAATAGAATTCGTGTTCTATTTTATGTAAACTCCGATGGGTTCGTAAACTCACATATTGCTCGTATAGGAGTAAACGCAAACAAGCTTACTTACAGCATATAAATCTAAGGTTAAAAGAAGGAAGATTAACTAGATAATATACCAATTCTGCACGTGAAAAAATAATTCTGGAAAGAACTCTTGAAAGTCATACTCAAACGCATCATAGTGAGTTATAAGTTCGCTAACAGCGTTAGTTAATATAAAAGACCTGTTCAACTTTCTCGACAGCCGCTTTGATATCCTTTCCAAGGTGTTTTCTACACCTACCACATTGCGATAAGAACCCAACCAATCTTCAGTTGCCACGCGATTAATTACTTCACTGACGATCGCAGGTATCTCACCTTGATAAGCTTGAAACGACTCGTAAATCTCTGCTGTAAATTCATCAAGAGTCACATGAGAATAATCAGACCAATTTTTTGCCAGGAAGTGGTCGTAAAAAACATCTACAAGCACTCCAGAAAATCGCCTGTAGTTTAAATCAATGCGCTCTTTGCTGCGCTGCACAACTATGTGAGTATCTGTAAACTTATCGATTACTTGATGACATTCAATTCCTCGCTGGAGATGAGAATTTAATGTCTGGCGAGCTGACCCCTTAACAATGTCAGCTAAGAGATTGCCTAACCTACTCTCAACATTAGGTTCAGATAAAAATAAATGAGCTAGCCAGTTCATTGGTGCAATGGATTTATTTAACTGCTTGACAAACTTAGCCAAAGCAGTGCAAGCACTATTTTACTGAAATCAGACCACAGTAATCAAAAAGCTGCACCCAAAGCGATCGCTTCATCTTCCCCAAGATGAATTAGCAGTCAATCTTAAATCTAAAGCTAGTCTAAAACTAGTCCATCCACGAGGTAGAAGATAATACTCAAATAATTCAGTATTGTGAGGCTAGTGTCTTAAAAATCAGGAAAAACGCCCGTGGTTCCAATTAAAGATAATAATCCCATAACAATCACGCCTTATGTGACTTATGGGCTGATTGCTGTTAATGTTCTAGCGTTTATTTATGAAGCAAGTCTTCCCCCACAGGCATTAAATGGGTTTTTACATCTTGCAGCTGTAGTTCCGCGAGAACTTAGCCTCAGCTTTGGTGGTGTCTCTTTGCATCAGCCAGTACCAGAGTGGGCGACCTTAATTAGCTCCCAATTTTTGCATGGGGGTTTATTGCACCTAGCTGGTAACATGTTGTTTCTCTGGATTTTTGGCAACAACGTTGAAGATAAGTTAGGCCATTTCAAATATTTGTTTTTCTATTTGGGTTGCGGGATTTTAGCATCTTTAACTCAATGGTACTTCGCTCAAGATTCTAACATTCCTTCTTTAGGGGCGAGTGGTGCGATCGCTGGTGTTATGGGAGCATACATTCTCCGTTTTCCCCTAGCCGAAATTATTGGTGTAGTACCTTTGGGGATCTTTTTCCCGACTTTCCGCGTCCCCGCATATTTCTTTTTAGGATTTTGGTTTCTCCAGCAGGCTTTTTATGGAGTTGCTAGTCTAGAAACACCTACTAATATCGGTATGGAAAGCGGTGGTATCGCTTACTGGGCACATGCAGGCGGCTTTCTCTTTGGAGCGATTCTTGGGCCGTTGTTAGGTTTGTTTAGCGACAAATCTCCAGAAGAATCCTGGTATCAATAATTCTTTACGGGATTGGGGGAACTTGCTTGCTGGCTGGTTAATTTCAAAAGTGAATTGAGCTAAAAATTTTTAGCTGCCAGCCACACAAGTTATATTGCAATTAATGAATAATTAGCAAAAAATACCTGTGTTTCCCCTCTACGACGAAAACCCGACGCGAATCACCCCGTATATCACTTACGGGTTGATTGGAATGAATATTATAGTTTTTCTTCATGAAGTCACTCTGTCCAATAGACAATTACAGGAATTTTTGCACCTTTATGCAGTAGTACCGGAAGAGTTAACCACCAACTTAGCCGGGGAGTGGACAACATTATTTACATCACAATTTTTACATGGTGGTTGGTGGCACTTGATATCAAATATGATATTTCTCTGGGTCTTTGGCAACAATATTGAAGAACGCTTAGGACATTTAAAATATTTAATTTTTTATTTGGCGTGTGGTGCTTTAGCTGCTTTGTGTCAGTGGTTTATTGGCATGAATTCAGAAATTCCTTCTTTAGGTGCGAGTGGCGCGATTTCTGGAGTTTTGGGCGCATACATCATTCGCTTTCCTCATGCAAGAATTACAACTTTAATTTTTTTAGGTTTTTTTGTCACTACAATCAGCGTTCCCGCAATGTTAATGATCGGAATTTTCTTTATTCAGAATGTTATATCCGGTCTAGCCAGCTTGCAAGCAGCCGCTAATATGAGTGTAGAAACAGGCGGAGTAGCTTACTGGGCACACATTGGCGGTTTTGTTTTTGGGATGATTCTCGCTCCTTTATTTGGGTTGTTTAGGCGCGACTAAAATATCTGGTAGTGCGTTAGCCTACTGGTGTGGCACGATTTGAGATGTTGCAATTTAATTTGTGCGACTAATTATTTAACTGATATTTCAGGGAAAACTATGACTATAGCTTCTCTATTAGAACAAAATTGAGAATATAGTTATGGATTTTAATGCATTAATTTGGGCTAAAAATGTAAGACCTTTAGATGGCGAACCTTGGGCTTATCCTGATGACAGCATTCCTACTATATATCCAGAGTTAAGGATTTTCGCTTTACACTGGAGAAATTTAGAAAATAAAGATGTAAAAAACGCAGGTGAACCACAAGAAAACGAACTGATAATTTTAAGACAGCATGGCAACGTAACGCACATTGTAAAAATGCTGAACAATCAACTTTATACTGACAATAATGCTGAAGATGAATTTAATATTTATCGTCTTGTTCAAGTGGTTTGGATGACGAATGATTGGGATCATCCTCCAAAAAATGACGAAGTATTTGATTGCACTATTACTTTCCCTCCAAATGGAAAAGCAATAAGATTGAAAAATATACAAGCATTCCAAGAACGTTGGGGGAAAGAAGGATTAGCATTTCAACAGCATGTTCAAAGTGTATTAAATATTCACTAACAAATAGCCCTGCACCTTTAAATGCAGGGCTTTGATTTTAGAGAAATTCAAAAAAATTACTTGCCGTTGCCGTTACCACCGTTGCCATTACCAGCTATAACGCGTTCGGCGAGTTTTTCCGGAACTTCCTGTAAATGGTCATACACCCAGTGGAAAGAACCAACGCCTAAAGTGAGCGATCGCAACTCTACAATAAAGTTTTGCATCTCTGCTTGCGGCAAGTATGCAGCTATATTATCCCAGCCTTGCCAATCGTTTCTGCCCTCATAGCCTAAAATTTGTCCTCGTCTGCCACTTAGCAGTTGCAGCGCCTTAGAAGTAAATTCGCTCGGAGTTGTCACTTGCACGCGCACAATCGGTTCTAGGAGGGTAGGTTGTGCTTGAGGTATGCCCGTTTGCATAGCCAGTCGTGCAGCTTGTTTAAAGGCTTGTTCGGAACTATCAACGGTGTGATAAGAACCATTAGTGAGTGTTACCGCTACATCCACCACAGGGAAGCCTAAAGGCCCGTGTGCGAGAAACTCCCGCACGCCCATTTCTACCCCAGGAATGTACTGTCTGGGAACGACACCGCCAACAATGGTTTCTTTGAAGTTAAAACCTTCGCCGCGCGGTAGAGGTTTGATATCTAGGAAAACATCGCCAAATTGTCCGTGACCGCCGCTTTGATGCTTGTAACGCCCATGAACTGACGCTACAGGTTTGCGAATGGTTTCTTTGTAAGGCACTTGTGGTAAGTGGGTTGTCATCGGCAAGTTATACTTGCGACGCAGTCTGTCTAGGGCGACTTGCAAATGAATTTCGCCTTGACCCCAGAGGATAACTTCGTGGGTGTCGCCATGCTGTTCCCAAGCTAGCGATGGGTCTTCTTCCAATAGCTTGGTAATAGCGCTACTGAGTTTCACTTCATCGTTGCGCTTTTCTGGTGTGATGGCCAGAGCATACACTGGTTCTAACTGTTCTGCTTTGGGTAATTCCACCGCTGACTGTGTCGAGAGTATATCTCCTGTCTTGATACCCTCTAAACGGCTCAAAGCGACAATTTCACCAGCGCCAGCTTCATTCACTGAATGCTGTTGCTGTCCCATAAGGCGATAAATTCCGCCAGCACGAATGCCATTCAGGACGATACCATCGGTTAATTTACCCTGCCAAACACGCACTAGGGAAAGTTTGCCACCTTGAGGAGTGTAATAAGTTTTTAGTACTTGAGCTAAGGGTATACTATCTTTTGAATTTTTTAAGCGACGTTCTGCTGTGGTTTCTGGTTCGGGTGCTTCCCTTAGCAAAGCTTCTAACAAAGGTCTAACACCATAATCTTGTTCTGCTACACCAAAGAAGACGGGCACTACTAAATCTGCCCCTAATTCCATTTTTAAGTCTTTAAGGATTTCTTCTTGGGGTGGTTCTATATCTTCTAAAAGTTCTTCGAGTAAATGGTCGTCAAAATTTGCCAGGGCTTCAAGCATTTCAGCCCGTGCTGTATGTTCTTCTTGTTTTAAATTTTCGGGGAAGGGTATGGGGTCAGCTGGTGCGCCTGGATGATATTGATATGCCTGTTCGCTCACCATATCGATAAAACCGGTGAGTTGTTCCCCTTGCATGATGGGATATTGGTGCGCTACCAGAGGCCGACTAGAAACTGCTTTTAAGGCATGTAATGTTTCTAGAACGTTAATATTTGCCCGATCCATTTTGTTAACAAAGACGAGGTGGGGAATTTCCCAATCGTCTAAGAATTTAAATAGAGGAGCTAAGGTGAGGACGCGATCGCGTATGGGTTCGCAAACTACAACTGCCGCATCAACTCCCATTAAAGCATTGTATGTTTCTTGGGCAAATTCCACCGAACCCGGACAATCAATAAAAGTGAAACGAGTTCCTTCATACTCAGTGTTAGCCGTGCTGACTTCTACACTCATGTGGCGATCGCGCGATTCCGCGGCGCTATCTCCCACTGTGTTACCATCCTTAACACTGCCTTTACGGGAAATCGCCCCTGTGACAGATAACAAGCTTTCTAGTAATGTAGTTTTTCCACTTAAATAAGGGCCAACAATTGCAACATTCCGCGAACCCGATTTTACTTTTTCGTTCATAAAACCTCCTTTGCGGTAAGTCACTCTTACCCGCACGATTCTGTGTTTGCAAGCATCGATAAATTCTTCTGAGCAAGAAAGGTTATCCCTTCTTTAATTTGTTATTATCCTCTGTTTAATTCCAAGCAAAAAAAATTGTAGTTTCTCGTAAGATTTAGCTTAAGAAAAGTTAAGTGTTACAAACTTTAACTCAGAACATAATAAATTTTGTAAACACCTTCTCGATCGAGAAACTTTGTATAAACTAAACCTAACTTAAACTATTGCAAGTTAAACAATCAATGGGATTATCATTATATAAATATCGCATCGCAGGAATTGTAACTTTACTATTAGTAGTAAGTAATCTCCTCTCTCCCCCAGCCTCCTCTACTTCCTCATCCTCCTCATCCCCCTCATCCCCCTCATCTTGTTCAGAGGAGGACATCTAATGGCAATTATTAGCGTTACGAGTACATCAGTTGCAGTTAATCCCCTTAAGCAAAGTCAAACTGTGGGTGCAGTTTTAGCCTTTTTGGGGGTGAAGGGAATGATGCCTTTATTACATGGTTCTCAAGGTTGTACTGCCTTAACTAAAGCGGTATTAGTGCAGCATTTTGGTCAAACGATTCCCCTTTCTACTACAGCGATGACAGAAGTTGCAACCATTTTGGGTGGTGAAGAGAGAGTTGAACAAGCAATCCTGACTTTGGTGCAGACATCGAAACCGGAAATTATCGGTCTTTGTACTACCGGACTTGTAGAAACCAGAGGCGATGATATGGAACGCTTTGTCAAAGAAATTCGCCACCGTCACCCAGAACTAGATTATTTACCAATTGTGCTTGTTTCTACACCAGATTTTAAAGGTACATTACAGGATGGCTTTGCTGGTGCGGTCGAGAGTATAGTTAAGGAAATTCCTCAAAAATGCTCAAAGCAAAACGCCTGCCCCACACAAATCACAATTTTGGCGAGTTCTGCTTTCACTCCTGGCGATGTACAGGAAATTAAAGAGATTGTCACCTCTTTTGGACTTGAACCTATTGTTGTGCCTGACCTTTCTGGCGTTCTAAATGGTCATATAGAAGATTCTTGTAGTGCCATTACAGCTAATGGTACGACTTTGTCACAGTTACGCTCAATTGGTAGTTCTGCGTTCACTTTGGCATTAGGTGAAAGTATGCGAGGTAGCGCACAAATTTTAGAAAAGAGATTCAACATTCCTTACGAGGTGTTTGGTGAACTAACGGGACTAGCAGCAGTAGATAGATTTCTACAAGCGTTGGTGGATATCAGTGGTGTTGGCGTACCAGAGAAATATCGCTATCAACGTCGTCAGTTGCAACATGTGATGTTAGAGAATCACTTTTACTTTGGGTGTAAGCGAGTTGCTTTAGCGCTCGAACCTGATTTACTGTGGTCAACGGTTTATTTCTTGCAATCTCTCGGCGTTCAAATTCATGCCGCAGTCACGACAACGCGCTCTCCTGTGCTGGAAAAACTACCGATTCCTAGTGTCACCATTGGTGATTTAGAAGACTTTGAACAAGTTGCAGTTGGATCTGATTTGCTCATTACTAATTCTCACGCAGTTGCGATCGCTCAACGTTTAGAAATTCTTCTCTACCGTCAAGGGATTCCCATTTTTGACCGTTTAGATGCCAATCAATTTACCAAAGTTGGCTATCGAGGCACTATGCAGCTTTTGTTTGATATTGGCAACCTGTTTTTACAGGCAGAAACAAAAGTCAAGCATTAAAACAATTCGTAATTCGTAATTTAAGTTTTGTAATAGGGATTTAAACCTCGCTACAAAACGTGCACTGAAGAAACAGCATTCAGCACTATTTTTCTGAAAAATAAGTGGGTTTAAGGTCATCGCTAAATCCTTGATGAGCGCGGTCTTCAATTAGTGGCGGGTCTCAATCCCCCACTTTCTTGTTCTGACTCCTGAATTCAGAATAGCTGAACTCTTCAATACCAACCTTATTGGTAAAATGTATCTAGCGATACAATTTTCTAGAGCAATTTTAGGTTTGATAGTTACTATCAAGCCGTATACGCCAGATGTGAATATACCAACCAATGTCAGCAAGCTAGGCGCAAGCTTCTGCATTGACTCAAAATTAAGTCTTCTACTCTCATGAATCCAGCACAGATCGGACAAATAACTGTGAGGGCTAGTCGTGTTGCAAGAAAACTTCGCCGTTTTGACCTCAGACAATTTGCTACTGCACCATTAATACTTACTTGGTTTGAGGTTCTTGGCTACACAGTTTTATTAGAGCCAGACATTGCTTTAGGTAAGCATCAGATAGGGCGCAGTAGTTATAGTGATGTGGTTTTGTATCAACGTCTCCATGAGGCTTTGCAAAAAATTAACCCGACAAAACCGCAACAAGCGATCGCAAAAGCTATCCATCTGGCTACTTGTCCAGAAAATTCCGACTTGCTAGAAAATAACTATCGCTTTCACAAATTCTTGAGCGATGGTATTGAAGTTGAATACCTTTACAACAAAGAAATAGTTCGCGACAAAGTGTGGCTCACTGATACGTCTAATCTACTAAACAATGATTGGCTGGTTATTCATCCCCTAACTGTAGTTGAGGGAAATTATGCTCACTGTGTTGATGTAGTTGTTTTTATCAACGGTTTACCTTTAGCAGTTATTGTCTCGATTAATCCAAATGATGGACAAGCCACGTTCAAAGCAGGTAAAGAGCGAATCCAGACTTACTTTCAACAGATACCGAAGCTGTTTTACTACAATACATTGCTGGTTATTACTTGTGGAAATCGGGCACGAGTCGGTACATTAACCTCAGACTGGCAGGAATTTTTACCTTGGCACACAATTGATGGTGAGGCAGTTGAGGAACTGCCGAAAGGGTTCCCCGGTATAAGCAAACTGCCGTTAGCGTCAGCGCTAGCAAGGAACGAGCGTCACCCAGAGGGAGAAGATTTTACTGCCAAGGGTGCAACTGAACTAGAGGTACTAATTCAAGGCATTTTTGATAAACGGCGTTTCCTGGAGCAAGATCGCACTTGATAGTATTTGAATCAAACGGAACCAACATCAGTAAAAAATTGCTTCGCTAAGGTTTTTGTACAGTACCAAATTCTAATAAGCGGTTGCTTGTTGCTGGCGATCGCACTAGATATTTACTATTATTGACTGCTATCAAGAACTATGCTGAACACTGACCCAACTTTGTCAGAATTTTATTACCAATAAATTTGGTAATAGCCAGAAAATCTGGTAATAATACATAAGGTGTTTTTTTAAGATCAACAATGATTGATATCTACCACCTGACGGATGTTTACGTCAGTTAGGTGGTTTATTTGCTTGATCGTTCCAATTCCCTAAATCTGTCCGTGTAGCAAATAGAGGATGATGCTTATCCAAGCTCGTACCAAGGAAAGCACTCTCTGTAGTTTACCCTGAGTAGGCAATTTTCTAGCTTTTCTCTTAATTTATTCTGTAATGTCAGGGTTTTATTACCAATCTTATTGGTAAGTAACACCGATGGTTGGTAATATTTTTGCATCATATCGTTACACCACAAATTTCCGAGCAAAATCGTTCTTATAGACAAGTGTTTGTCGGACATGAGTGTAGCTAAAAATCAAGGGTTATTAGTTCTCTGATAATCCAAGTTTTTCTCGATATGTTGCATTAGACGTGTGAGGTTAAGCAGTGAATCAGAAGAAAATATCTACCTTTTGTCTACATGGTCTATTTGTAGTTAGATACTATCTGGACTCTAGTCGAGCAGTGGTTCCAGATGAGTGACTGCCTCGCCAAGGAAGCGCAAAGAGCGCTTGAAAAGCACCTCAAAGGGACTCTTATTTGGATTTTTTGAATCTCCTAGATAATCAAATCTGAAAATGAATAAATTTTGATTGGGAATAAAAGCTTTGAGCAATTCTGATTGCCTATTTATTTACAGATTTTGATGGGAGCGAACGTTCGCATCACAAATAACACTTTTTTTTGATTATGAACAGAAGAAGACTTCTTGGTTGGATTGCTACGGCAGTTACCAGCATGATGCTGGTAATAAGCTTGCAGTTTGTCAATTTATCACCAGCCACATCTGCAACTAATGTTAACGTGTATGCGGCTGTCAGCTTGACGAATGCGCTAAACAGCATTAAAACTCAGTTTCAAAATGCTAACCCAGGTATCACCATTAGTTATACATTCGGTGCTTCTGGTACTTTATTGAGCCAAATAGAAAGTGGAGCTCCAGCAGATATTTTCATTTCTGCTGCCAACGACCAAATAGATGTTTTGCAGAATGAGGGTAAATTGGTTTCAGGTAGCCGTAAAAACGTTGTCAGAAATCGTCTAGTTTTAATCGCTCCTACGACATCTCCTAGTCCCGGTAGTGCTGCTCTCAATAGCATCAATGGTTTAACCAACGCCAATATTAGAGGCATTGCTATAGGTGACTATACAGGTACTCCGCCAGTTGTACCAGCAGGGGATTATGCCAAACAAGTTCTTACAACACGAGGTATTTTCAACACTGTCAGTTCCAAATTGGTTCTTGGAAGCAATGTGCGTACCGTTTTAACTGCTGTTGAAAACAAAACTCTTAACAATAAGACTATTGACGCAGGTTTTGTTTACAGAACTGATGCTCTTATTTCTAATAAGGTAAGAATTGCAGACACTGCCCTGACAACAGACAGCGAGGCTATTGTCTATCCACTGGGTATACTCACCAGAAGTACAGGTACAACTCGCACAGCAGCACAGAGTTTTTCTAGCTACTTAAGTGGTAGCACTGCCCAAAATATCTTCAAAAACACTTATGGGTTTATTTTGCCTTAATTACCAAAAGGTTGTCGTGAATTTTGAACTATTTGGAGTCATGTCTCGTGAAGCTCACTAAAAAACTCTCAATTATTGTTTGTAGTTTAACCACAGCCTTAGTTAGTACTGCTGTGATTACCAATGCTTATAAATCAGTAGCACAAGCAGAAGGGCCAGAACTGATTACGAACGGAAGCTTTGAAGTTGACCCTCTCGCAGATCCTAACGATCCCAGCCAAACAACTCCAAATCCTAATGTTACAGGATGGACTAAATCTGAGCCTAATAATCCTACGGACACACCAGGTGTTAACACATCAGGTATTAGAATCAGTAACTCTGCTAACACTGGTAATCAGGGTTTATCGCTGAGTGGATTTTCAGGTATTAGCTCAATATCACAGAGTATCCCTACAGTCCGTGGCCAAAACTACATACTTACTTTCTATTTAGCATCCATAGAGGAGCCACCTGACGTAAATAATAAAGTTCAGGTTCTTATCGACCGAAAGGAGGATGACGATAAGGATGGAAAGAAGTTTTTTTCAAGTAAGAATATTCCTTTTCAACCCTATACGAAATACACCGTATCTTTCAAAGCGAAAGGAGCATCTACAAAGATAGAGTTTGCTTACAAAACCAGTAAGGCGTTTTTATTTTTAGATGATGTAAGTGTCAAATCTACAGACTAACATCACGGATAAAACTATGGCAGGCTTATTAAGTCATAGACCTGCCTAGCTCTATAGTGTCGAAGATGTCACTGAAATTCATCTGACTAAAAAAACTCCAGAGTTTATAGAGAGATTATCTTGAGTATATAAATCATTATCTAGATCAATAGCTAACTCTTATAAACTAGAGTCAAATTTGAGTTTTACTGACATTACTTAGAGCAGGCATATAGCTATCAACTTGTTTTAATTGTCGTAAATTGGAATTATTTGGAGTCAATTTTCATGAAATCAAATAAAAAAATCTCAATTTTTGTTTTTAGTGTTACTACTACCTTAATTAGCACTGCTGTAATTACCAATACTTATAATGCAACAGCACAAGCAGCAGAACTAGTTAAGAACGGAAGCTTTGAACTTGACCCTCTCGTAGATCCTAACAATCCCAACGCCACAAATCCTAATGTTACAGGATGGACTAAGTCTGGCGATCCGATGGATATATCAGGCATAAGAATGAGTAATTTTCCTCAAAGTGGTAATCAAGGCTTATCACTTAGTGGATTTATCGGCCTTAGCTATATATCACAGACGCTTTCTACAAAACCTGGTGTAGAATACGAACTTAGTTACTATTTAGCATCTATAGACGACGAACTCCCCCTTGATAATCAATTTCAGACATTTGTAGGTGGAAAAAAGCTTTTCGATCAAAAAGGCATTTTTTTTCAACCATACACGCAATATAAGTTCAATTTCAAGGCTGATGCATCGTCCACAGAGTTAAAGTTTGGGAATTGGGATAAAAAGGGATTCTTATACTTAGATAATGTTAGTGTCAAAGCTGTACCTGAACCATTAACTACTAGTGGAACAGTAATTGCTGGGTTACTGGGATTATGGATGAAGAAAAAGCGGTTCACTAGTAGTGTTGAAGCAAATAAATAGGGCGACAATTTGGTTCAAAAATATTTTTAGCTTTGAACTATATATTGTTCTCTAAATATTGCGCCCGGGGCAAACGCAGTTAAAACTTGAAATCCTTGCCATATCAGGATATCGAGCAAAAAATAACCTAATTAATGAAACGCTCCAATTCTTGCTATTAAAGGATTATTGTACTTTAAATGCGTTTGCTCTGGTCAGGTGAGGCTTGAGCGAAAAATGAAAAAACCGCTTTGAGCGAACTTTTTAATTTTCTCAATATTCAATAGTAAACGGAGAAATTTTTTATGCGTTTTAACCGCAAGTTAACCATTGCATCTTTAATACTACCGATACTGATTTTATGGCAGCCTACTTTAGCTGACTCAAGCAATAATGTTCCTCCCTGGCATCGAGAAGAAACACCATCTATTTGGAATAAAAATAAGTGTAATGGAGGTTCTTCGCAAAGTTTTCACTTAGATGGAGAAGTCAATAATCCAACTACTTATAACTTGCAAAAGCTACAAAATTTACGAGATACTTTAAAAAAAGAAAATCCAGCATTAATTACTGAAGTTACTGTCACGTTTAAAACCGGCTCAGGCGAACGAACAGAAACATACTATGGAATCTCTTTATGGGAATTGATTAATAATCCGAAAGCCGGAGGTGGTCTAAAACCTGGAAATTCTGGGGTGAATACTAAAAACTCTTTTCTGAGGCAATATGTTCTAGTTGACGCTACAGATTGTTATGGTGCAGTCGTGGCTATTGGTGAAATTCAACCTAATTTTGAAGGAAAAACAGTGCTAGTTGCATTTGCAAAAAAGGGTAGTGGCAATCAAGTTGTGCCCTTAACAGATGAGGGATTTGCTCGTTTAGTAGTTCCAGGTGACAAAGCTGGAGGCCGTTACGTTAGTAATGTAACAAATATCCTCATATTATCTGCTCCCCCTTCTCCTTTAAAACGAAGATATTTTTGAAAACATTTCTTACTTTTTTGATTAAAGACGTTGCACAAACAGGAGGTTCTGTTCGTTATAAGTGTAACGTCTTATTTTCAACAAACATTCTCAATTAAAAATACATTACTATACTATTTTCATTTTGACTCCAATATCGCACGGTTTACCAAAGTACGGTGAACTTGTCACTAAAATATCTATACCAGTGCTTGCGTAATCTTTTACATTTTCAGAAGTAATACCACCAGCCGCTGCTAGTTTTAAGTTCGGATATTGCTGCTTCAACTTCAAAACCAAAGGCTTAATTTCTGAGAGCGGAATTTTATCAAACTGAATTAAATCTACACCTGCACCAGCAACCACCCAAGCATCTGTTGGTGAATCTACTTCAACGCAAATCGATTGTTCTGGAAACTGTCTTCGCAGTTCATTCATCCGCTCAACTAGTCCAACTATACCTCCTAAAAATATCAGGTGTTGGTTAAATATCAGAACTGTTTCAGATAATCCTAAACGATGAAAAAAGCCCCCGCCAGCTAGAACTGCTTTGATGGAAAGCGCTCTAGTACCTGGAAAACACTTGCGAGTAGTCACAATTGAAATAGACTGATTCACTGATGAAGCAGTATCTACTAATATTCTGGTACGCGAAGCAATGCCAGAGGCATATTCCATCAAATTTAATGCAACTCTCCAGCCACTGTGCAAAGCAGTTGCAGTGCCACTAGCTTGCAAAATTAATTGCTTTTCCTCGCAGACTGTACCACTTTCTAGTTGATAATCAACTTCGGCACCACAATATTTTAATACTCTGGCTGCTTCTTCAGTCGCGCAGATGGTCATCGGATGACGGGTCGAAAACTCGATTTTACCAAGTTGCTTGCCAATACCAAGTCCGTAAGTTGTCAAATCTAGGTAAGGAACATCTTCCTGAATTAACTTAGCGATCGCTTCATCTGAAAAGAAAACACTCATATTTATTTTGCAACAAATGCATGAATATATAAACTTAAAATTTAACTGAGATTTACACTTAAATTAATACTATTCAATTACAGAGATTGTAATAGACACTACTATTGGTCAAAATCAAGGAAACCTACATTAAATAAAGCTACTCTAAATCTGATAATACATAATTGTTGACAGCGATGCAAAATGTTGTTCGCTGCCATTTTAACCGAGGTTATCTGAAATTTTAAATTTGTGCCTTTCGCTATAGTCTAACAGCGGTGTATTTATCGTTCATTCTAATTATTTAACATTACACAAGCTTGTTTATCAACTGTTGTTGCATTTAATAAAACTTTCTTACGCCATGTTGAATAGGAGGGTGAAAACACCCCTAGCAACTGCTGCTTGGAGGGAGCAAACAAGTTTCTCTGTGCATAGTGATACTGTCGATTCTCGTTGCGTAACGCAGCCAAAACACGAAGCATATTATAAGTGCCAAACTCGCAAGTAATCCCAGCTTCTGAATGGCAATTAATAACTGGTACTCTCACACAAGTTGCAGAAACATCCAGGTCAGGACGGTTGAGTATCTTCCGCAACTCCTGAAGCATTTTTTGCTCCTCCAGTGTGAAGTGGTTATCAAGAAGCACATCAATACTGGGAATGAGATTGAAAGCCAAAGCTACAGGAAAACGCTTTGCTTCTAGTGGTTCTGATGGAGTTTTGATAATTTGTAAAGAACCACTTTTGAGTTCTTCAATACCCGTGACACCTCGACCAGAAGCAGAATGAATTAGGGCAATGAGGTGAGGACGCACGCCCTCAAGACACTTGACAAGGAGTGTAGTTAGAGCGTAAAAGATAGCCGCGAGTAGGGCAAATAATATACCGAGAATATACGAACTGTCGATTGAAACCATCACGAAGCGCAGTTTAGTAACCAGCACTAATTCTAAAAATGCGATCGCAATATGATGTACTTTTAGGGGATAGAGCTTTTGGTGTTTACGCCGATATGGTTGCTATTAGAAAACTTGACTGTGATGCTGTATTTCGCAAACATCAATCTCGAAAAACAACCATACGAAAAGGTAAAATTGTAGGAGATTGTGACAAGCTTGTTACATGGCATAAACCTAAAGGATGCCCCAAAGGATTGAGCCAGGATGAATTTTTCACTTTACCTCCTTCTATAACTGTTAGAGAAATTTACTACTACATTGTTATTCCTGGTTTTCGTACTCAAAGAGTCAGTTTAATTACTACTCTATTAGATCAAGCAACTTATCCCACATTAAAAATCGTCCGACTTTACTATCGAAGGTGGCAAGTTGAACTCGATTTAAGTAGAACGGCGTAAAAAAACCGAAGTTGGTTATTCATAGTGTCAGAATAATTTGACATTTTTAGCTAAGGCATCATGTAAAAATAAATTAAACAATTTTCTAAATAGTTAGACAATCATAATGTAATCAAATTACAGCGTTAAATGTCTAATAACCAGGAAATCAAAAGCATTCAAGGCAAGTACGATTTGTTATCGCCTTATTTGAACGAGAAAACACGGCGTATCTGGGCAGCAATTGAAGCCCAAAGCTTGGGGTGGGGAG
>NZ_JAECZA010000150.1 GCF_016056275.1 Dendronalium phyllosphericum CENA369
GGACGCGGGGACGCGGGGACGCGGGGATGGAATGAGGAGGACAAGGAGGATGAAGAGGATGAGGAGGATGAGGGGGATGAGGAGGTAAGAAAGAAAAATTCCCAATCCCCAGTCCCTAATCCCCAGTCCCTAGTCCTACTCGATGAAGTTGGTGCTGGAACCGATCCAGCTGAGGGTAGTGCTTTAGCGATCGCTTTACTGCAATATCTCGCTAACCATGCCCAACTCACGATTGCCACAACTCACTTTGGCGAACTGAAAGCGCTGAAATACGAAGATGAACGGTTTGAAAATGCCTCTGTAGAATTTGATGAAAGTACTCTCTCACCCACCTACCGTTTGTTGTGGGGTATTCCCGGACGTTCTAACGCTTTGACGATTGCGCGGCGATTGGGGCTAAAAGCAGAGGTGGTAGAACAGGCAAAAATTCAAGTAGGAGAGGCAACAGACGAAGTTAATCAGGTGATTGCTGGGTTAGAAGCGCAACGTCGCCGCCAGGAAACCAAAGCTGCTGAAGCACAAGACTTATTACAACAAGCGGAACGTTTATATAAAGAAGTATCCGCAAAAGCCGCAAGTTTGCAAGAGAGAGAACGCGATTTGCGGGCTTCGCAGGAAGTAGCAATACAGCAAGCGATCGCCCAAGCAAAAGGCGAAATCGCTCAAGTGATTCGCCGCTTGCAAAAAGGTACGCCAAAAGCCCAAGATGCCCAACAAGCAACCAATGCTTTAAATCAAATTGCCCAGAAATATCAGCCAGCATTGCCACAGAAACCAAAAATTGGGTTTATGCCCAAAGTAGGCGATCGCGTCCGTATTTCTCAGTTTGGGCAAACAGCGGAAGTGTTAAATGCTCCCGATGAGGATGGTGAATTAACTGTCCGCTTTGGAATCATGAAGATGACAATAAAGCTGCAAGACATTGAATCTCTAGATGGGCAAAAACCAGAGCCAATTGTTAAACCAAAACCAGCAGCAGTAGTTACGCCGTCACCCCAAAGTAGCCCAGCAATTCGCACCTCCCAAAATACAATTGATTTGCGTGGTAAGCGAGTATCTGATTCCGAATTAATTTTAGATAAAGCAATTTCAGAAGCTACAGGGCCGATATGGATTATTCACGGACACGGCACTGGTAAGCTGCGGCAGGGCGTTCACGCATTTTTGCAACAGCATCCCAGAGTCAGCCACTACGAAGCAGCAGAACAAGCAGACGGTGGCACTGGGGTGACAATTGCTCACATGCATTAGACCTATGAGCAAAAGTTACTTTTGCACTCTTGTGGGTAAAGGACAAAGGTAAAAGGTTTTTTTATTCCTTTCCCCCTTACCCCTTACCCTTTTAGCGACTTCTGCAAGAAGTCTATTGAATAAGACAGGAGGCAGGAGAACCTTGTCAAAAGGGTAAAGGCAATATCCAAACCTTTCTTCTTGTCCCTGTTACCTCCTAACTGCTGTACAGATTGGCAATAAATATAACTAGTAAACCCTACTGATTCTTCATTTTCAATTACTAATTGCCTAGCTAAAATCGGCAATTAACAATTAGTAATTAACTGGGAAAGCGATATTTATTTATACTATTGTACTGAAATAGCTCTAAGACTTAGCAAATGACTATTGGGTAGATATTTTACTTCTGTGTTGAAAAAAATTTTTCATCTAGTACAGTAAGACAGAGATACTGCTGTTTACCAAAATTAAAAAAGCTAGTTGCAGCTCGTGATGCAGTATGACAACAACAACTATGCAGTTGAAAGCTGAGTCAGGAATCGAGAGTTAGGAGTTAGTAGTTATTAGTTAGTAGTTTTATCTCCCCCTGCTCCCCTACCTCTTCTCGCTAGCTATAGGAAACCAACTTTAATCCTCGAAAGTCTGGTTTCAAAATGGGTAACAGCAACATTCCCTATCAGCCCGATCACCTATGCTAAAAGTTATGCACTTGACCGCCAATTCAACTACTCCGAATTCCCAGTGGGAGGATTTAATCAAGCTTCCAGCCCCAAACACGGTTCAATGGGATAATATCAAAACCCAGTTAGACTTAGTGCTGTTGGCGCTAGAAACTTTAACTGGCATTGGTTCCGAAGCAATGCTCTCGGCAGCAGTTAATCTCAATTTAGAGTCAAGAGTGCCAGACCGGGTAGCATTGTGGCGATTACGTCAGTCAAATCCTCTACGTAAAGGTCAAGGAGGGCGAAAAAAGTTAGATGTAGAAGAAGCGCGATCGCTTGTTCTAATCGTCTGCTACCTCGCCAAGCAGCACCAAGAACTGATTCGCCGTGCTGTTGGTCTATTAGAACAAATGGCCGAAAACAACCGGGAACCTCATCAGGCTGCCTTACTTGGAGATTATATCGATGCTTTCTGTAACATCTACCAAGAACGGATGGAAGAAGACGAACAAATCTCGACAGATTTACTTACTCGTCTGGCACTAAAACTGCTTGTAGACTTACTGTTTTACAGTGCCCCTGGTGGACATCGCCGTCTCTGGCTAGCACTTATAGACCGTTCTGCAAAATTTTAGATTTTAGATTTCTAATTCAAAAGACGCTCGCGGACTCGCGCTTGGCTGTGCTACCGCAAATCCAAAATCCAAAATTTCAAATTGTTTTTCTCGCAGTTCCTGCCATGCCTTTAACAAATTCTGTCATTCGTCGCTACACACCTCCTACTTGTACGCTAGAGATATTAGCCCAAAGTTCGCCCTTATCTAGTTGGATGGGGAAAACTGTTCTCAAACAGTTAAGCTTTGAGCTACGCTTTGACGACCCCCAATTACCTGAAGAACGTAGAATTATCATTCGAGGCGATCGCGACCAACTCGAAGCTTTATGCGATGCAGTCATTAGCTACGTACAACAATTGTTGCAACAACCTCCAGAAAGTTTTTGGGTGAGTTTCTCTGGACTCAAAGATTCCAGCAAAGTACCTAACGATTCAGAATTAACAGATTTCGACCGAGCTTCATTACCAACTAAAACATTCCCATCTTTTACTTCCCAGATCCCAGGGAAGATATATTTAGAATCAAGCAGTTATTTAACGCACAATTTATACCTCGGTTTTCTTGCCAATCCAGTATCTGGCCCTGTAGTTAAACTCACTCTGCTGCAACTGTTCGATTTAGCCACTGCCCTAGATGAGTACTCAACTGATGTTATGGCATTACCAACTGTCAACAACAGAAGTTATGCTCGGCAGTTCCCTGGTTGGGCCCCTGTTGCCGCAGTCTTGGTGTTAGGTGTGGGTTTATTACCAATAACATTTCAATACGCCAATAGTATTAGACAATACAAGCCGCAAACAGCCAAAAAAACTGCTCCTAACCAGGAAGAAATTGCTCAAGCACCTGCACTCGACTTTCCCGCACCGCAACCTGGGCTTACTCCCCCAGACAATTTGCGATCGCTACCATCAATAGGGACTACCCCTCCATTTTCTACTTCCACTTTGCCCCAACAACCCCTGACATCCTCTAATTCCAGTTTCTCCACCAAATCTCAATCTTCTATTTCTGGTTTGCCCCCAGCATCCCAACCAGCGGCGGCGAACAATACCTCGAATATACCTCCTGGGACAATTCCTGGTTTGAGTAGCAATCAACAAGGTACAGCATCTACAACAATCCCCCGTCAGCAAATTGCTATTGCCCCAAATCTCAAGCAATACTCAACACAGACAAATTCCCAAAGCGAAATTGCTCTTCCCTACAAGCGGAATTTACCACCTAGTCTTTCTTCAAATACAGACAGTTTATCTTCTAATATCCCAGTAGTACCTCCGTCTGGAGCTAACCTACCTAGTAACAGTAGTACTCTTCCTCCAAGCTATTCATCAATAGATCCAAGCCAATTAGAGACCAGAATTAATTCTTCAGGAACAACTTCCTCTAATGCAAAACCCTCGTCGAAACTAGCATCTACAACTACTTCTTCGGGTGATTCCTTAGCAGCAAGATTAAGAAGCGAATCCAAAACCCCTACATCACCACAGATTGCTACTGGCACATTATTTGATACCCCTCAAATTGCAGAAGCTAGAAGCGTCCTGACAAAGCGCTGGCAGCCACCTTCTGGATTAAGACAAACACTAGAATATAGTTTGATAGTAGGTGTTGATGGCACAATCGAACGAATTTTACCCCTGAATAAGTCAGCTAGAGAATTTATTGATAGCACTGGGATGCCTGATATTGGTAAACCTTTTGTTTCTGCGAATAGATACGGACAAAATGTCAGAATTCGAGTAGTTCTCAGCCCTGATGGTAAGGTGCAGACTTTTCCAGAGTCTGAATAATTACAGCAGAATTCCGAAGTCAGGATTCAGAAATTAAAAAAGGATAGCTTTTTAACTTAGACACCGTACTTCATTAAATAACAAACTGCTGTATAGCGTTTCCTAGTCTTGTGGAGTACAGATTATTGCAAGGGCGTGGGCGTAGGGCTTTGCCCTTCCCGTAGGGTACGACCGTTCGCCCCTATTCTTGTACTTCATTTGCCTTAGAAAGGCTATAAAAGGGAGTAGGGAGTAGGGATTGGGGAGTAGGGAAACTAAGCCGCCCCCTTCGGGGCGGGGTTTCAACCTATCTTGTGCAATACAAGGATTTTTCGCGCCACTTGCGGGCGAGGCTTTAACCTTTTTCGGGGCTAATTTCTTCCCCTACTCCCTAC
>NZ_JAECZA010000151.1 GCF_016056275.1 Dendronalium phyllosphericum CENA369
GTATGTGGAGAATCATTATTCAATGATGAACCCATACAAAAACACCATAAAATACCTTTTTGTGATGGGGGTAACGAAAGTTACGCTAATTTAGAACTAGTGCATTATTACTGTCATCAACAAATACATTCTCATGCACAGAATCACCTTTCTGAAATTGAGAATGAATTGAGTCCTTGGTAGCTCTAGGATTTGCTAAAGCCGGATGCAGGGTGAACTTGCTTGTCCGGTTTGTCGGGGGGAAAGGGATAGCAATATCCCTGCCCTACCCAGTAAACATGTATAGCCTCGTACCATCCTACGATTGGTATAGTTGAAATTTCACTTAATCCCTATTAGGGATTGAAACAGTGTATTCCATTTCTTGAGTGATGACTATCTTGTTGAAATTTCACTTAATCCCTATTAGGGATTGAAACACTGCGAACCTGGGGACAATTGGTACAGCTGCAACAGTTGAAATTTCACTTAATCCCTATTAGGGATTGAAACAAGAAGTCATTCACCAATGAGCAAGGGGAATTATGTTGAAATTTCACTTAATCCCTATTAGGGATTGAAACTAGTGATTTCTTCTTTGTACTTGGCACTGGACAGTGGAGTTGAAATTTCACTTAATCCCTATTAGGGATTGAAACAGCTTAAGCAGAATTTTGTTCATACTTCTGAGCAATGTTGAAATTTCACTTAATCCCTATTAGGGATTGAAACATCGTAAGAAATGATGGCGATCGCTCCACTTAATTGTTGAAATTTCACTTAATCCCTATTAGGGATTGAAACCGCTTTTGCTCTTTGATTTAGCTTGTTGTAAATTTGTTGAAATTTCACTTAATCCCTATTAGGGATTGAAATTGCTTCTGAAGAATGGCGTAGATATGTTCGATGTACTCCAAAATATGAACCCACTTGTAGAAAGCGGCTAAAGTCTAAACGAAACGAAAGTAGTTATCGCTAAGACTCAAATTGGAAACTCCTTGTACCACTGCAACTAGCACGTCCGTCTGTTCTTGGTCAATATATATGCCTGTCCCTGTTTGACCAACAGGAGCAGAACCTAAGACATAATTAGCTGGGTTTAGTAAACTATCGCTAGAATAATATGACTTGGCAAGTTGGATAATATCCTGCTTTTTGTTGAAGTCAGTAATGATTGCGTATTCAGAAAAAGTATCTTCTTGAGCAAACGTTAAGCCATACAAAGTTAATCCATCCCCACTTCCTGGCTCTTTTATTCCTAGAATAAATTGGTCTGCACCAGCACCACCCGTTAAGGTGTCAACCGTATCAAGAGTATTTTGAAAAAAAGCCAAAGAAGTATCACCAATCAGCACATCATTGCCAGCACCACCATCTAGGAAATCGCTTCCAACTTCTCCATATAATGTATCGTTGCCTGCACCACCATCTAGAAAGTCGTTCTTCCCACCGTAAAAATAGGGATCTACAGTACTGGCCACTAAGAGATCGTCTCCGGAACCACCATAAAGATGGTCGTCGCCAGCATCAGCTTGATGCGAACTAGGATTCAAAGTACCACCATATATGCGATCGTTACCAGAGCCGCCACAGAGATAATCCTCTCCTAAGCTGCCCTCTAAAAGATCGTTTCCGGAACCGCCATCGAGTGTGTCGTTTCCACCAATAGCAAAAACTCCATTAATGATGATGTCTGCAAAAATGGAATCGCCGTGTAAGGTATCGTTTCCTGACCCCCCTACTAAGAGATCGTTACCATAGCCATTGTTGTTGTATTCTGTAAAAAAATAATCATCCAAGGATGCCAAAACACCTTCATAGGCGTTATAACCACCCCATAAAACATCATCCCCTGCCCCACCAATCAAGGTATCCTTGCCAGCACCGCCTTCCAAGAAATCATTACCAAAGCCTCCTCTTAAAGTATCCCGTCCCTCATCGTTGAGTTGTAGAATTTCATCGCGCGTATAATAATTCCCATCCAGAAAAGGATCGCCACGTAAAGTATCGTTTCCGGTATCACCATCAAGCCAATCGCTACCCTCGCCACCACTTATATTGTCGTTTCCAGCTAGACCGCTGATTGTGTCATTATTTAGAGTTCCAGGCAAAGTATCGTTAAATACAGTACCGATTTTAACTACCATAGCTATAGTTCCTTCTGGCTAAAAAATTTCCCTCTAGTTAAGTATTGAGAAAACTAAACGAAACGAAAGTAGTTATCGCTAAGACTCAAATTAGAAACTCCTTGTACGATCGCAACTAACACATCTGCCTGTTCTCCTTGGTCAAGATATATCGCCGTCCCTTGCAAACCTTCAGGAACCGCCGAACCTAAGATATATTGATTTGGCACTCCTAAAATAGGATCTGAAGTTGCAAGTTGAATAATATCCTGGTTTTTGTTGAAGTCAGTAATAATTGCGTAGTCTCGGAAATATTCACCCAATTGATTGGAAGAAAAGGACAGACCATACAGGCTTCCATATTCAGCATCTCCCAGAATAAATTGGTCTGCTCCTGCACCGCCTGTCAAGGTATCAACTAAATCTCCATCTTCAAATACATTGAAGGCAATATCACCAACCAGCACATCATTACCAGCACCACCGTTGAGGACATCACTTCCCGGGCCTCCTTGTAACAAGTCGTCGCCAGCGCCACCATTTAAGGTATCTCGACTATTGATGCGATTATCGTCACCACTCAATGTGTCATTGCCCGTACCCCCGTCTATCAAATCATTACCGTCACTACCCACTAATGAGTCATCACCAGAACCACCATAAATGTAGTCGTCGCCAACGCTATATTGACGTAAAGAATATCCAGTTATATAACCGCTATATATAGTGTCGTCACCAGCGCCACCATAAAGATAATCCTCTCCCGAACCACCCTCTAAAAAGTCATTTCCTGCACCACCATCTAGAGTGTCATTTCCATAAAGGGAATAAAGTCCGTCGGTTAAGGAATCTGTGGAAATAGAATCGCCGCGTAAGGTGTCGTTTCCCAAACCCCCTACTAGCAAATCGTTACCGTAGCCATTATTTTCATACTCTCCGATAAAAAAATCAGACAAATCTTCGGGAAAGCCACTCTCTGGCCTACCTTCTTTTGCGTTGTAACCACCCCATAAGTAATCATCTCCAGCACCGCCAATCAAGGTATCTTTGCCAGCACCGCCCTCTAGAGAATCATTACCAAAGCCACCTTGTAAAGTATCGTTTCCTTCACGGTAGAGTTTTACAATTTCATCAAAACCATGAGGTTCGTCCCCGTCAACAGTAAAAAAAGGATCGCCACTTAAGGTATCATTTCCGGCATTACCATTGAGCCAGTCGCTACCCTCGCCACCGCTAATATTGTCGTTTCCAGCTTTGCCGAGTAATATGTCGTTTCCTGCTAGACCGCTGATTGTGTCATTATTTAGAGTTCCTGTTAAAGAGTCATTAAACAAGGTTCCAACAAAAACTGGCATAATCGTGAGTTTCCTTGTAATATAACTGCTGTATTAAAAAATACGCTTTCCATTAAAAGTTGTTGCTTTTCACGAATGTAACTATCCAAAGTGTGAGTTTGAAATTATCCAATTAAGCTACGGAAAGATGAATAATAGTTATCGTGGGATTCTCAAGAGAAAGTTAATTCTCCTCGCATGACGGTGACGGCTTGTCCGGCAAGAAAGACGCGATCGCCCCCCGAATACCTTACTTTGACTACACCACCACGGCTAGAGGCTTGATAAGCTAAGAATTCATCTTTACCCAAGCGATCGCGCCAGAAAGCAGCCAGGCAACAATGAGCAGCACCAGTTACGGGGTCTTCATTGATACCTAATCCTGGTGCGAAGAAGCGAGAAATAAAATCATAGTCAGAATCAGGCTCAGTCAGGCTCGTTACGAGAATATTATTAACAGGCAACGTTTTCAATTGCTGAAAATTAGGCTGCATTTGTCGCACCAAATCTTCAGACTCCACTTCTACCAAATAGCCTAAAGAATTCTGCAAGACAGATTTGTAAGGTACGCCTAAAGCTTGACTGAGTTCTGGAGGCACAACAGTTGCTTGTGAGTGATTCACAGGAAAATCTAACTCAATCCATTCACCTTGCCGTTTAGCAATCAATACTCCGCTTTTGGTATGAAAACGCGCCACTTCGTCAGGTAACAAATGCGCCTCTGACCACAACACATGGGCGCTAGCTAAGGTTGCGTGACCGCAAAGCGGTACTTCTACAGTCGGCGTAAACCAACGCAGCTGAAAGCCTTCATCCTTTCTAACTAAAAAAGCTGTCTCCGATAAATTCATTTCCTGGGCAACGTTTTGCATCCAGGCATCATCTTGAGGAGTAGGCAAAACACAGACAGCAGCGGGATTCCCTGCGAAAGGCTGATTTGTAAAGGCATCAACCTGAGTAATAATTTGTCCCATAGGTCACGAAGAGGGTGTAGGGGGTAGGGGGTAGGGTGTAGGGAAGACGGCATTGATGGGGCATCCTCGCCCCACCAATGCCATCGTCTTGAAAAGCTTAGGATTGTGTCAATAGCAGTTGTTGGGGCTATTTCTTCCCCCACACCCCACACCCCGCCCCAACGGGGCTTGGTCATGGAAATGAGTCCAGCAATGCAGCTTTGTATATATATCATGAGTGCATAGAGATTGAAGCGATCGCAATCAAATATTCACATAGTTATACCAATTATGGGTTACGTCTATAGAACCCATTTGACATCTTTTACTATCTTGAAGTACAGTTACCGCAAAAGCCGTATCCAGCAGTCATGCCGTACTCTAGCAGCCTAACAGACGAAGAGTGGGAAATCCTTGAACCCCTACTGCCGACTATATTGCCACCTAAGAAGCAGACCAGACCCTCCAATTGGACAAAAAGAGAACTCTTGGATGGCATCTTCTATCAACTGAAGAATGGCTGTAATTGGGAAGACTTGCCCAAGGACTTGCCCCCCTACTCAACCGTATATTGGCATTACAAGCAGTGGCGGGCATCTGGAGCGATCGACAAACTGATGAGCATCTTACACGCTCAAGTGCGTGAGCAGGTTAAAAAAAAGCCAAGT
>NZ_JAECZA010000152.1 GCF_016056275.1 Dendronalium phyllosphericum CENA369
GCGGGTGTTGGTCACGGCGGCCAATGTAGGTGAACGTGAAGGAGGCAAAAAAGTTCTCAAACGGGTCAAACAATCTCGCACTCAGGGATGTCGTTTGACAATCATCTGGGTGGATGGTGGCTTTAACGGTGAGCCATTCATGCAGTGGGTGATGGACTTTTGCCGTTGGATTGTCCAAGTGGTGCTACGACCAGAACAAACCAAGGGATTCGTGTTGCTCAAAAAACGTTGGGTAGGGGAACGCACTTTCGGTTGGCTTATGGGGTGTCGGCGATTGGTTAGAGATTATCAGTTATTGCCCGAAACATCACAGACGTTTATCTACGTTGCCATGATCCGGATCATGGTCAGGCGATTGGCATAAAATTTGACCCATCAAAACTTTTCAAACACCCTCTAATAACTTTTTAACAATAAATATAAACAACTATTAACTTTGTTTAATAAATCTATGAGCAAAAGTAACTTTTGCGCTCTTATGGGAAAAGGTAAAGGTAAAAGGTTTTTTCTTATTGCTTTTCCTCTTACCCCTTACCCTTTTTCTGACTTCTTTTTGAAGTTCAATGTTCAGAGGCTTGTCTTTTGACATCGCCTCTGTTTAGCTAAAGCTTGATTTAAATCACAGCTTCTTCGCGTTGACAATCAAAAACAACCATGAAAGAAGCGCTAGGTGTCATTTGGCGTAGATGCTGCATGTAACCATCTGCATCGGAGCGACTGCGAAAACGAGCAACAATCTCTCGTTGTGCATCAGGGAGTATACGGGCAATAGCCCAAGAATTAAGACGTTCTTTGTAAGCGATAGTTTGGTTTTCTGATTTGGAAGCTTTGTAATCGGTATTTTGTGGCATGATTATGTTATCCGTATTAACTTTTTCGCAGGGCGTTACTGAGTCTCCTAGCAAGAATGCACTAACGCCTTTTTTAATGATTCTGCCACCTTGTTATTCGATTATTAATTAATTGTCAATAGTCAATGCTATATTTCACACAAACTAAGTTGAAATTTTCAGTTAGCAACAAGCCTCAAAGCCTTACCTGGCAAGTAAAAAAAGAAAAACAAACTTAAATCTCAAAAATGCTAAGTATTGTGTTAAAACTATTTGTATTATTCCCTCTAAGTAAAGCTAGTAACAGTAGTTAATTATTCAATCGTGTTTTATAAGATACTCAGTCTTTAAATTTAGCTACAAATTAAGAGGCTTGATTCAAATTAATTAGTAACAAAATATTCATATTTCGTAAGTTAAAATAACTATTCGAGATTATTTTTATTGATATTTTAATATTTTTCGTGTTAATTAATCTCGATAAAAATCTTGCAAGTAAGATTTTAATAAGAGAAGATAAGTATCTCTGTTTCAGTTACTTTACAAAATGGTTGCATTAATGGCTATTCCCATGTAATGTTTACAAGAAGATGCGTAATGAAATAGGACTTAAATAATTTAACTATAAAGGCGATCGCATTACAGAGTGTAGCAACAATCCACATTGATAATTATCTCGTGAGTTAGGTGCAGATGGACGAGAGCTTGTAGTACTGATAAGAGATGGACCGTATTTGCCTAGGTAAATCTCAACTTAATTGTAGAAATCTTTGTGCAACAAAGAGTGTCAGTATTTAGACTAATTGCTTACAGCCAGCTAAACTTGCAACAGCAGATACTAGATCGTCTAAACTGATAGGCTTGCATATATGCATTTGAAAACCTACTACATAAGCATATGCACGCTCTATCTCTGAAGCAAATCCCGTCAAAGCGATAGCTGGAATCCATTTTCCTTGTGCTGCTACTAGATTTCTAATTTTTGTCAGCGGTGAGTAGCCGAGTTCATCCGATAAGTAGATATCGGAGATGAGGATATCAGGCTTAAAATAGGACAATACTTCTAAAGCCTCATTCACTGAACCAACAGCTAAGATTTCCGCGCCCTCCATTTCAAATAGGATGGTAAGGATCTTTCTTGTATCAGCATCATCATCAATAACTAGCAAGTGCAAGCCATCAACAGAGATAGGTTGACTATACATTTATTTTACCTTTGTGTAGTTCTCACACCTTACTCATTACAGCAATTTCAACCAACAGCAATTTTTCATAATGCTTGATGAGGAAAATAGATGTATGTGATAGGTTTTTCTGCTTCTACAGTGACTTGTGGCAATCAAACTGCGACTAAATTCATGTGAGTAACAAGACGCTTATATTCAGAGGAGAACAAAGTCGAGACTAATCTATTTTGTCTAGGAGTCGAGATATTTTTATCTCTCGATCTTAAGTCCTTGATATCAGCAAATTGATAAAAAGCAGCCCCCGCTAGAAAAAGAGCGATAGAGAAACTATTCATCACCAACGAATCTACGTTTTTAAATTCAAATTTGGCAAAATACTATTTAATTACAATGTGTTGTAGATAACTTCATCGACAATTTCACTATTCAAATAATTATAATCGCAAATCTCAAAAGTGTGCTACGACTCATCAGATTTTTTTATGTACACTGAAGAAGCGATCGAGACAATTTGTTTTATTGAGCGATCGCTGGTCACTCTTTACTTATGTGTTATTTGTGAGTTATCTTTAATTCTACAAACAAATACAATGCAGAAATATCAGAGTAGTACTGAATTTTTTGCAAACATAGGTATACCTTTATTCCTGCTTTTCTCCTCTGCGTAGTCCGTGTAGACAAGCAATTCAGTAATCGAATTGTACTATTACATCAAGATTATTCTATCTTAACATTAAGATTAATGTAAGTTCGACAAAGGATTTGACGAATATAAACTTAGGGATAATATCGCAATTACATCAGCGATAACATGGATTGCTGCACCAGACTTGAATGCAAGCAATGGTGAGAGTGTAGTTGGATAGCTTCGTACAACCTTCAGATTTTAATCTGGGGAACTACTGGAGAGTCTGCATTTGTAGTATTTTAATTGCTCTGGGAGACTGAACTAGAAAAGCGATCGCTATACTAGAAATGCGGTAGATAAAGGAATATAGCGACTCGCAAGTGATATTACTGCCAAATGATTTGTGTATGCTTGCTGTTTTGCTCAAGTTAAATGTATTGCTGGTAAAACCTCGATCGCAGCAGTATTTTCATTCCTTCAGGCGCGGATGGGTAGCTGTTGGAAATCCAATTTGGGCAAATGAGCTTGAAACCCTTTTAACATCAGACTTGCGACCAAAATATCTCTTTTAGTAGCCGCGCACCTTGTCTAGAAAGGGTTTTAGCCATTTGCTGATTACTGGGTAACAATTTTGTATGCTATTATTACCTCATTCGCGCAACAGAACCTTGAAAACCCAATATAGATTGTATTCCAGGCGACCGCAGTTGAAATTTCACTTAATCCCTATTAGGGATTGAAACATTTTTGGACATCCCGAAGCAGGAATACCAATAGGTTGAAATTTCACTTAATCCCTATTAGGGATTGAAACTTGAGCTACCGCACCAATGGGTTGAGCGATCGTTGAAATTTCACTTAATCCCTATTAGGGATTGAAACCAATTACTCTACGTTGAGCAATGCACAGCTACAGTTGAAATTTCACTTAATCCCTATTAGGGATTGAAACGCTAGTACCTAGAATTTCTACGCTAGAACGAGTGGTTGAAATTTCACTTAATCCCTATTAGGGATTGAAACCAGCAGAACGGTCTGACTTGCGATCGCCTTTGAATGTTGAAATTTCACTTAATCCCTATTAGGGATTGAAACCCGTCGTTGTGAGACTCAAAATGTGGGCAGCTAGCGCAAGTTGAAATTTCACTTAATCCCTATTAGGGATTGAAACATGCTCAAAATCTCTCGTTGGCTTTAACTCAAGGTTGAAATTTCACTTAATCCCTATTAGGGATTGAAACAAGTAAATTAAATATAGACAAATCAAAAAGGCGATGTTGAAATTTCACTTAATCCCTATTAGGGATTGAAACGCATCTGTCCACATGGACACATACACTTCTCAAGTTGAAATTTCACTTAATCCCTATTAGGGATTGAAACTTGATCACCGATCTTTCTCAAGGATCGGGGCGGGGTTGTTGAAATTTCACTTAATCCCTATTAGGGATTGAAACAAAGACTGCTTTGAAATTGACTCCCTCCTGTAAAAGTTGAAATTTCACTTAATCCCTATTAGGGATTGAAACAGGTAAGCAGGCGATCGCTTTAGTCGTGCTGCGATCGGGGGTTGAAATTTCACTTAATCCCTATTAGGGATTGAAACTCGACTTGCCAAAGTTAACCCCCAGAAGATATTGTTGAAATTTCACTTAATCCCTATTAGGGATTGAAACTTGTTGCACTCAGGCTACTAAAGTTTATAGTTTGGTTGAAATTTCACTTAATCCCTATTAGGGATTGAAACTCTCCATCTTTTCAATTGGTACGCCTTCCTTTAAGTTGAAATTTCACTTAATCCCTATTAGGGATTGAAACGCGCATTGGACATGGTTCATCTACGTCTACTAATGGTCGCGTTGAAATTTCACTTAATCCCTATTAGGGATTGAAACACCTGATAATTCTTTTCTTCTTCCTCACGACAATGTTGAAATTTCACTTAATCCCTATTAGGGATTGAAACACACAAGCATCCTCGAACAATATCCAGAAGCTTTGTTGAAATTTCATTAACTCCCTATGAGGGATTGGTGCGACTATCGGTTGCACGACGAGAGTGAGTATCTCAGAAATACTCCTGGCGAGTGTCAATGCCAGTACCCGCCCAAAGGGGCATTACGGGTAACTGTAATGTCTCATAGCTAGAGGGTAAAATGCGCGACATCAGCAAGCCGCATAGTTAGGTGAAGTGCTAGGGTAAAACTAGACAGGGTTAACAGATGTGAATCCTTGCAGAGGCATCGTGAAGAGGAAT
>NZ_JAECZA010000153.1 GCF_016056275.1 Dendronalium phyllosphericum CENA369
TCCCCAGCCTCCCCTGCTCCCCCAGCTTTGCCACCTCACGAAATCGCGTTGCTCCCTACATCAAGTTAGTGAACTACCCAATCAGCCCCAAATACCGATGAAAAGCCTCAACCGCATTTGCCACCCCATCCTCAGAGCGAATCTTCTCGCCTAACTCCTGGGCTAGCGAGCGCATCCCCTCATCACCCAGTACAACTTCAATCGCTGCCGCTAAAGTTTCTTGTGTTAATTTTTTGTAGGGTATTGGTTGGGGGCTAACTCCGAGTTGTGCCAACTTTTGTCCCCAAACGGGCTGATCTGCGAAAAAGGGTACAACGATTGAGGGTATTCCTGCTCTTAACACCGCCGCCGTTGTACCAGCACCGCCGTGATGAACCATTGCCGGTACTTGAGGTAACAACCAGTCATGAGGAACATCTTTGATGACAAACACTCGTAGCGAATCTTTAATGTTAACTATGTTGCCAACATTGCCCCAGCCTGACAGTATAATGCCACCAGTGCGCGCTTTCTTCAACGCTTCCACGATGTAGTACGTTAAATATTCCGGATTAAACATTGTCATACTTCCGAACCCAAAGCATAGAGGCGGTACTTTTTTGCCTAGAAAATCCTCTAGTTCCATTGGTGGCTCGTAGTCGTCGGCTCGATCAATAAACCAGAACCCAGTCACATACACCCACGCTGGCCAGTCCCTTGGTCTTGGAATGATATGAGAGCTAAACCCATACAACACAGGAATTCGTGATACGTTAACTGGAGTCTTTCTCCTAAACCGACTACCCAAATATGGCAGTGGGGGCAATTTTAATGTCTCGGTTCTGAAACAGTTGAGCAGTTTCTGATATCTGTGCCAGTACAAAAACTCTGCTATGAAGTAGCTGGCATAGTTGATGACTTGATGGAGCGGATTTTTTGTTGTTCGAGCGAATTTCAAAAATCCAAACGTTCCTGTGGGAGTTAACGGCAGAACCGATGCCATGAAGCACGGTACGCCTAATTTCTCCGCGATGTGGTATCCCCAATCTGCCAAAGCGTTGAAAATGATTACTTCACTACCAGTACACGCTATCCATGCCGACTGCAACTGTTGAAGAAATAGCTCATCACTCAAAAGCTTGACTTTTTCTCCTCCTATAACCCGAATGCCTGCTTTTGATTGAAATAGCTTTTGAGTGTCGCCAGCTATCGGTGCAAACTCCAGGTCGAACTGCCTGACGAATGACTCGAAGTTTTCGTTAGTCGCTACCGTTACCTCATGCCCTGCGCGTTTCAAGCCAATAGCTAAAGCGCAGTAGGGTTGCACATCGCCCACCGAACCTACTGTCAGGATCGTAATCTTTAGTTTTCGCAAAGGTGGGGTGGGTGAACTAGGCCTCAATTGCTTTTCCTGCGCTGAACTTCGGTTCTACTGATGAATTGTACTGAATTACTTTTGAATTTGAGTATTCTGTAGGTTGCTTTTGGCGAAGCCTCTTGATGCAAAGGCTTCGCTCTTGGCTAGTTCTTAGCTTCAACCGCTGTTACAATTACTTGCGCTCATAACACAACCCAATTAACAAAATCATCGGTGCAGCCAGAAACGCCCACATTGTGGGTTGCAACCCATACTTATGTGCTAACCAACCTAATACTAGAGGCATGAAAGCACTAACCAGACCTGCTAAATTATTCAGTGCCATTACTGTGCCACTTTGCCCTAGCATTGCGGTATATAGCTGTCCTTGAAGAATGGAATACCAACCTGCATTTAAGAAACCCAGCGCACCTAAAATGATTATTTTGAGCGTGATGTTCGGCAGCAGCAAAAAAGCCGGATAAAGGCACAAAACCAAAAATACACTCAAGCGCAAATACTGGATGCCTTGCACTCGCTCCAACAATGGAATGAGAAACAAATCACCTAATAAGCCGAACCCCAACCAGATGCTAAAAGCAAAGCTCGCTTGTGTGCCACTTATACCTATAACATCCACAAAATAAAGAGCTAAAAAGCCCCGCACAACATCGAGCATTAAGTCTGAAGATTGCAACAGAATTAACCAGCGTAAGACGTTACGTCGTTTGAGTGCGTAGATGACATGATGAATACCCTTTTGAATACTAAACTCTGGCATATCCATTGGAGTAGATACTTTTACTCCCTCTATTGGAAACTTCCAGACAGAGCAGAGCAGACAAACACTTAGGGCTGCCAAGGTCAGAAAAACATTTCGCCAACTCTGGTTTAATGTCAGCGCACCTGTCAAAGCCAAAGGAGCCAGTACATTGCCCAAAGAACCCGCCAATGCCCAACGTGCCATATTTGCTTCGTGGCGATGGGGTTCTAGATCCATCAGTGTCGCTTGAGACAAACTAACAAACGCACCAGATGCCGGATAAAACAAAACTAATGCAGCTAATAAACTCCAAAACTGATGGCTCAGGGCAATTAGTACCAGCGCCGCAGCAAAACTGATCCCTCCTCCCAAAATCAATAATTTTCGCCCACCAAAATCTCCTAAAATTCCCAAAATTGGCTCTATCAAGCTACTGACCGTATTGGGTATGGTCAATAGTAACCCGATCTGCACGTAAGAAAGTTCTAAATCGTCACGAATCAATGGATAGGTTACGCCCATCACACCATCGACAATTTCGTCTAATCCCTCGATCGCCAGCAAGAGGCTGATGAATACAATAACTGATTTGGTTTTTTTGTGACCATCCAAAGACATCGTTAAATTCTCCCGTTTTCCAAATTTGTTTACCAACACACTCTTTTCACTGCGTTGGCAATTGGCGGGGGAATCCATGAACAAAAGCTTCGCCATAGCACTCTGGCGAATTGCCTGTTGAATCGATTTTTAGAAGCTTACCAAGGAGGGAATATCATCATTGCGACACAGCTAAATTTCAGGACAGTTAACATTGTCCCTTGCCTATTTTATCCTTGTGTTAATCAAGTGCAACAACTGAAAGTCAGGGGGAGCATTTATTATTCACAGGCGCGCTCGCGTTACGCGTTACTCTACTTCTAATTGAGTACAATTCATGAATAGCTCCTCAGTTACCAGTAGGAAAAGCAATTGAACCCTAGTTCAACCACTGCACCCAGCCGAAAGCTGATTTGGTTGTGGACGGCAGTAAATCACTTTCATGGGGAGCAACGCTCCCACAGATATTCAGCAACTAGTTTTGGCTCTTCCATCTCCAGGAAGTGACCACCACGCTCAGTTTCTGTGCAGCGGTCTAGGCGACTTGAACGCTATGATTGCATTAGGAATTTACAACATCTGAGTATGGCAAAGCAAGATACTCCACTTACAGGTGATGCACTGATTAAAGAAGTCTGTAGGCGGATTCGAGTAGCCCGTAGCTATTGGGATGCTCACAATAACGCTGCCTGTCGGGGTGAGCGCGAGCGAGCATTAGCCCTTTACAACACACTCACCAAAGAACAAAAACAGCAGATCCCGCAACAGTTGCGGATATGGCTGCGCTATCGTAGTGAGAAATACTTTGGCGTACATCGCACACCACCCAAGTCGCCACGAAAATCAAAATAGCTTTCAACAAAACAACACCTCATCCGTTGTTCCTGTATCAAAATTGCTAAGTCATGCTTGTTAGTTAATCGCTAAATCACCGTCTACTAAATAGTTCATATAATAATGTTTAGCCCCGAATGTCACTCTCGTTAAGCTGGGGTAGCTGGGGAGGCTGGGTCAGCCGAAGAAGAAAAGAGGGATTTATGGTAAGTATTGCTACTCTAATAACCGTGAATACATTTATTTGTTTCCCCCAGCACTCCCCGCTCCCCCAGCTTGCCTCAACAAATAACTAAACAAGCGTGCCATTCGTTTAGCCCCTTAATGCCATGAAATCCCACAGTTAATTGTCGAACGTTGCACACATTGCCCTCATGCGGAAGTTCATCCAACCCATTGTTTTGAGTTGACGCATACTTGTATCAATTAGTGGGAAACCTGTCATTCTTTTCTTGCACAATATCTCTGGAATTGCCTTCAAATAAGTACAACTGACTTCCTAACTTTCGCAGGTTGTAGTCAAGATTGGATAAAGACTCAAATAAAAACCTGACTCTGGCAGTTCCAACATCAGCCCAAGTGTAAAACCAAGGGTCAATAATGAACAATGGCAGAACTGCTGCACCGTCAGCAGTTGCCAACGGGCGCATCTAATCGTTAGGGGAGTACAAGGTTAGTGTTAATGGTTCGTCAGAAAACAAAGTATCAAACCGTTGATTAACCCAAGCTAAACGCAAATGTAGAAGGTGATTGAATCCATCCTCACTCCAACGCATTCCCACACCTTTGAAACGTTGTTGAATTAACCATTTACAAGCGCTTTCAACCATACCGGAGCCAATAGGCAAACCTAGTTTCTTAAAAGTGCGATACTGAATGTGTTTGAAGTGAGTGTTTAAGTAGTCTCGCACTTGACGCAAAATGGTTTGAGTCGCTTTTGAGGTGTTTTGAGACTTGCTTAACCAATTCAATTCTTGGATGATATTCTTTCCCCGGC
>NZ_JAECZA010000154.1 GCF_016056275.1 Dendronalium phyllosphericum CENA369
GGAGTAGGGGGAGTAGGGGGGGATGAGGGAGACAAGGGGAGAATAATAACTTTGCCTTTGCTTCCTGACAACTGACCACTGACAACTGACCACTGACAACTATCTCCTCCTTTCAGCCTTCATTGAGCTAGTTCTCTCTCAATTGCAGCTACCAACTGCGAGTCATTGGGTGAAACAGCACTCTTAAACCGAGCAACGACTTCTCCTTTTTTATTTACTAGAAACTTTTCAAAGTTCCAAGAAACATTGCCAGTGGGTTCTACGGCTTTAGTCAGGTGGGCATAAAGCGGATGCTGTTGCGAACCTTGAGCGTGTACCTTATCAAACAACTGAAAGCTTGTTCCGTAGCGGCTTGTGCAAAATTGGACAATTTCTTCGTTAGTCCCTGGTTCTTGCATTCCGTAGTCGTTGCAGGGAAATGCTAAAATTTCTAGCCCTTGAGTGCGATATTTCTGGTATAGTTCTTCCAATCCTTTGTACTGGCCAGTGTAGCCACAATAAGATGCTACATTGACAATCAACAGCACTTTGCCGAGGTATTCGTTTAAGAGCCGATCTTTACCATCAATGGTTTTAACAGAAATGTCAGCGATCGTCCTGCTCATGTCGGGTCAATCTAAATCTTTTCATCACTGCTCATCCTACGACGATTCCTGACAAATTTATCGAGAGATTTTCTAGGGTTCAGAACTACATAACACCAAATGAGCAAAGAATATATTTTTTGAAAAACAGCTTAAAAATAGGAAAAAGCCTTAATCTGTACTTTTGTGTGTCTTAATTACGAATTACGAATTACGAATTACGAATTAGTATAATACCCCTAAACTATTTATCTCAATTCATGATAGGCAAGGAGATGCAGCAACCATCCCCAGAAGTTTTAGCTGTCCTCAAGGCAGGGCAATCTCTCAACCAAGAAGACTTTTACCGATTAGACTTCAGCAGTCTTGACCTCAAAAAAGCCAACCTCAAAAAAGCCAACTTGATTGGAGTCAATTTCACTCAAGCAGATTTGAGTGAAGCCGATCTCAGTGAAGCAGATTTACGAGGAGCAGACCTGAGCAAAGCAATCTTAAGAAACGCTAATTTGCAAGGTGCTTATTTATATCGAGCCAATTTGAGTGGGGCAGATATTAGTGGGGCTAATTTAGACGGAGCTAGGCTGCAAGTATCGCGGTATGACAGTCAAACCATTTTTCCTGAAGGATTTGCATATAAAACTTCAGGGGCGGTAGGGCCTAGTGCCAATCTGAATGGCGCTAATTTGAATACTGCTAACTTGCGAGATGCCGATTTACAAGGTTCTAATTTGTTGGGTGCTTATCTCGGTGGTGCTGACCTTACAGGAGCAAATTTACAAGGTGCTAGACTCAGCAGTGCTGACCTGCGAAGAGCTTTTTTGACGGGAGCTTACTTGCGAAATGCCCGGTTAAATGGAGCAAATCTGGCACATGTGGATTTACGGGCAGCTGATTTAACTAATATTGAGTTCGAGCATTTAGAAAGCATTGCTGGAGCGGATTTTTCTAACGTGCAGGGACTCAATGAAGAACATAGAATCCGCCTTCTCAGCCACTCCATACAAGAGTTGGATACTTGGAATGCATTTACACGCAGAACAACACGAGCAAGTCTGGAAAGGTGAGTAGGGAGTTATACCAATTCGTAAATCGTAATTACGTAATTAGGGCTTGCTGAAAAAGCAATAAAAAGCCTTTGAAGGATTGATTAGTTATCTAAGGAAGGTAAGACATAAGTTTTTGTTGTCTAGAATTGAGCGAATTATAAAGCTCAATTTAGAGGCTTTTCAAAATAGCGATCGAGCATCGGCAGGACGAGAGAGGCGGGGGCAATGCTTCTCGGATAAGCACTCTTGATCTCTGGTATTATCTGGGAAAAGGTTAAGCGATGAATTGAAAGCAAGCTTTCCCTACTCCCTTTTTCAAGTTAGATTGTCAGGATTACAACAGATTTTCGATAATCTTTGCAACCTATTAAGTAATTTCCTCATATCTTTACCCAATCTTCAATTTATTAATTATTAATTGCCGTTACTATAGTATTCAGTAAGGTATATTTTAATATTTTCAAATTACCTATAGTATACAACAATTGTTAATAAATATCATCAAAATATGTCATTTTTATTAGACAGTTTTTTCCTCAATTATAGATAGTTTGAATTTTATATAATTAAACCACTGAATATCTATACATTTACTTTATAAATGTATAAATATCATTAAATATTAATCTTGTATTAGCAATTATTTATAAATATCAATAAACCTTGGAGAACGAGATAACATGATATGTGCTTGGAGACGTTGGATTAAGACTAGTAATTTAGGTTTAATAGCGGTAATACCAACGTTGATATTTTTAGCATTTCCCTATCGAACTAGTGCTAAAGATCCAGGAGCATGTTTCATGGTAACTTCCTCTGGTAGAACCATCGAATTGACAAAGCTTTGTGGTTCTACAAAAGCCTCTTCAGAACCTTCTGACAAGAGAGTATTTCGGGTTCCAATCAAACGCCGCCTTGGTGGAACTCCTATAATTGATGTCACCTTTAACGATAAAAAAATCTTTGAGATGATTGTAGATACAGGTGCAACTGGCACTGTCATTACTCAGAGTATGGCAAATACGCTTGAACTTCAAACAACAGGTATAATGAAAGCCCAAATTGCTGATGGTAGCCAAGTACAATTTTTGACTAGTAATATAAAATCAATAGCAGCGGGCGGAATTGTAGCCAATAATCTTCAGGTAGGAATTGCGCCAAAAGCAGCTATTGGATTATTAGGTCACGATTTTTTTGGCAACTACAACATCACAATTTTAGAAACAGAGGTGGAGTTTCATCATCGCTAGATTTTGACTATTCGTTATACCAATTTCAATAATCTTTGCGACAGATAAATTGTTTGTAAGGGCGAACGTAACAGTGCCCCTACCAAGGTATCTGTTCCATTCTTTTTTCAAATTGGTATTAGTTGCCTGGGTCGTGAAACCCTCCCCAAAATTGCTACAACGCTTTTAACATTCTCTAATACTCGAATAAAAAGCAAAACCCCACTTATAAGGTGGGGTCGGTGTTAGGGTCTCTTTTTTAATACAATTGTACTATATAAATTTAGGAATGGCAAGAGAAAGCCCGTATTATCTCGTAAGTGTTTATACGGTTATAGTTGGTCTCAAGAATATGTAGAATAAGCCTTGTTCAAAAATTAAGTGACTAACATTGCAACAAAAGTCTTGCAAAATACTTGATTTACGGATATTACAGTCGCGTCCCATCAGCAATCACTTTTTACAATATGCGAACAAAAAACTTAGTTTCATCGTTAACACTAGGTGTAGCACTGACAGCAATACCTGTAGTGTCATCTTATGGCACAGAAAAGCAAACACCAAACTTGTATGAACTTGAAGGCGAGAATGTTAAGGTAACTTACTCCACAACAAGCTTTGATGGTAAGCCTCGTTTGGACTATGAAGAACAACAACGAAAATTACAATTTGTCGGAGATGAGATCCGTACTGAAAAGGTAGAAATTGGGACGCTGGTAACTGTGACTCTTTATCAGAAAAGAGATAGTGGTAGTGCCACATTTAGCTTACTTTTGCCCCCTGTAAGCCTGACAAAAAGCAATGAGTCCAAAATAGCGACTCAAGGCATTACAACTTTTAGCCGTTTTTCTAAAATTTATGAATCTAACCATGGGCAGACAAAGTTTTATACGATAACTCCTTTATCTGGTACAGCTAAAGCTGTCGCATTTTAAATAGCATACGAGCGAGGAGATGAGGGAGACAAGGGGGAAATAATAACTACCTCTACCTCTTGCCTTTTGACCC
>NZ_JAECZA010000155.1 GCF_016056275.1 Dendronalium phyllosphericum CENA369
AGGGGGAGCAGGGGGAGCAGGGGGAGAATAATTACAACTGAACTATTGTACAGACGCGTAGACGCTCGTAAGAGCGGTGAGGCAGTCCGGTCTTGGGGTCTCCCCAAGTAGAGGAACTGCTGTTAGCGCAGCGTTAGCGACGTAGGAGCGTCACCCGAAGGGCTTCTCGTAAGAGTATAATCGCGTCTCTGACTCAGCACTAAATTAATTAAGCTGCACCAAACTCAGATTGTAAAGCTTCATCGTTGTCATCGGCGATCGTTGCCACAATAGTTATCAGCCGTGAGACTTCGCCTGGAGACAATTCTGCTAAGGTGCGTGTCGAAATCACAACCACTTGGTTTTCAATAATACCAAAGCGGGCTTCAAAGGTGCTAGAGCAGTTTAACTCTAAAAGGTGTCGCATTAACTTAGGTTCATCTTTGGCTGGTAACTTTAATACCGCCGACCAAACTGTTATGGTGTCTTCGTCGCTTTTACCACTGAGTCGGACGAACACTTCTACACTACCGTACTTAAACTTCCACAGATAACTACCTTCTGGGGTGTGGCTAACCATAGCGCTGTCGTCTTGTTCTAAGGTGTCAATGACATTTTCGATGACTTCCACATGATTTATACTGGTCGTCTCTGCAATTAACTCATTGACGAATTCGCTATCACTTAGGGTTTCTTGGTAGTTTGTCATACAAATTTTGTCTCAATATGCTTGCTGTTTCATCTACACATACTTTATAGCTTGTGGGTAAGGTTTATTTGAGCTTTCTGAAGTGATAGTCTGGTTGGAAAATTTGTAATTCTTGAGGAAGTTGCCTCAAAAGTACATACTTAGGGGTGGCGAACCCCCACTCTTCATCGCGTTAGTGATAAATCAGCGTCACACGGAGAATAATTCGTAATCAAGGAGCGAGGCATAAGACCTTATGCTTTTACTCAGATTTTTATGTGAGCTTCCAGGCTTACATCTATAGCCTAATTTTAGAGAACAGTATAAGTTATCTCAATTCTGTTTAAAATGATACAAAACAATGAATACTTAATTTATTAAACACAGCTTCAGTATATAATAATCTGATTTTTTAAAAAAATATAGAACTTTTAGCTGAATATTTGCTTAAGAGATGATTTATAAAGTAAATCTTAATATAGCCATAATACAAAGGCAGTAAAGCAGGAGGAATATCCGCACAACATTTGCCTCCTCATACTTTATTTACTTTATAAATTACCTCTAATAGTATATCTGCATTTATAGTTTAGTGATATCTATTGAATCGTCTTGATTCTTTTGACGGCGAGATATAGCTATTGCTGCACCGAGTATTCCTAGACCTAGAATTGTAGTTGGTTCGGGAACAGAAGTAGTAGTAAATAAAGCACCGGCAAAAGCTAAATTCTTAACTGAACCACCACTATTCAAAATTGATTGGACATTAGCAACTTTGACATCGTTAACTTGGAAAGATAAGTTGCCTGCTCCTTGAGATTTAGTTCCATCTGCACTTTGAAATAATCCATAAAGTGCAACGTCTATAGCCACATTTGCACCACTTTGTTTTAGGGCGTAATTTGCAGACTTCAAACTAAAGGTATTGATTTTATCTGTCAGGGAAGCGGTATCAGATGAAGACTGAATTATCCCAGGTAAAAGAGTTTTACCAAAGTCTATAAAGGGATTATCAGCAGATAAAGGAGAAAAACTAATAACATTACCTATGTTAGCTGAGTTGAAAGATGTAAAACTTCCTGTCTGAGCGGAAAGCGCAACTGGTGTTACTGGTTGAGGAGAGAAAATTAAAGATTTTGCTGATAATTCAACTAGGCTAGTTTCTTCTGTAGGTGGCGAAGAAGTAAAACCGCCATTTAGTTGAAATTCGCCAGTAAAAGAGGCCGCTTGAGCAGAATTAGCAAAAGATAATATTCCAGTAACAGATAATGGAATGGCAAAAAAAGCAGCAAAAATTGCATCTAGGAATCTAGATGTAGAAGCACGCATCTTCATTTTATTCTCCTAAGAAAATGCCGCAGAACGGAGTACGTTCTGTATGAGACTTACAAGATTTACGGCATCATTTATTTATTACTTCGATAGATTCCCATAAACACTTACAAGAGACAATAACCCACATTACACACTTACAACTGGCACACTAGTACATGACAGAAGGCAGAAGAGAAAAAAGCTTTTAGCATCACTTTTTTAATCTTTTTCTACAGGCGAGTTTTTTTGCCACACAGCATAAGATATTTTTCAGGAAGCAATGATTATTTCGTCAGTGGATAATAAATAATTGTCAGTACCACTTTGCTACCTTGTATTTGGCACAAGTTACGCACCAACAATCAGTTCGTCCCTTTTTAACTGAGGTTAAGTTTGATATTGACAGTAGCGATCGCAATTTAAGTCAAGTTTTAGCCCACTATCCCACGAAGCATCTTACCCAACTACAACTGATGTTGCACGAATCATTGAAACACTTTATGGAACAGGCTCTCATAGAAGGTCGAAAAGCATTACCCGAATGCTTGCCGAATCCTCCTGTCGGCTGTGTCTTGGTGCGCGCCGATAGCATAATTAGTCGTGGATATACTAACGCTCCTGGAAAGCACCATGCAGAAGCCATGGCCTTGAGTCAGGTAGAAGGTGAACTGTCTGATGTTACAGCTTTTGTCACTCTCGAACCTTGCTCGTTTCACGGTAGGACTCCTTCGTGTGCCCTGACGTTGGTTGAGAGGAAAATTGGAGCTGTATACGTAGCACTACTAGACTCCGATCCGCGAAACTTGGGCAAGGGTATAGATATATTAAAAGCAGCAGGAATACCTGTGATGGTAGGGTTGATGTCTGAAGAAGCAAAGCAAGACCTCAGTCCCTACCTGCTCCATCTATCTCACAACTGAACTATCGCCAGAAATCAGTGACATCGTAACTCAGTTCCGCTAGCATTTGCCGCAGTAGGGGTAAACTGAGTCCAATCACGTTGGTGTGACAACCTGCAATTTTTTCTACGAATAAACTACCAAAACCTTCAATAGCAAAAGCCCCAGCACACTTGAGAGGTTCGCCTGTGGCTACATAGGCTTGAATTGCGCGATCGCTCATTTGAGCAAAGTAAACTCTTGTTACCTGGCACTTGACTAAAGTGCGATTTTGAGAAGTATCGATTAAAACATGTCCTGTGTACAGGTCGCCAAAGTTACCTTGCATCACTTGCCAGCGAGCGATCGCTTCCGAGGCATCCGCTGGCTTACCATGAATCTCGCCGTTGAGCGCCAACACAGAATCACAACCCATAATCAAAGCTGATTCAAACTGCGGGGTAATAGTTTCTGCTTTTCGTTGGGCAAGAGTTTGTACCAACTGTGCCGGCTCGCTCAGTTGAATTTGCGACTCATTAAAATCACTCGGTTTAACTATCGGTTGAATACCAACAGTTTGCAGCAAGCGAAGCCGCGCAGGGGAAGCAGAGGCAAGTACAAAAGTTGGAATGCCCATAAGGAATTTAGGAGGAGCGGGGGGAGCTGGGGAAGCAGGGGGAGTAGGGGAGGT
>NZ_JAECZA010000156.1 GCF_016056275.1 Dendronalium phyllosphericum CENA369
GGGTAAGCACGAGTACGATGTGTCGTGCATTGCAAAAACAAAAACTAACAGTAAAAAAAAGACGTTACGCAGCAGCCAAGGGAAAACAGAAAGAATCCAAAATTTGAGAACTGAGTATTGGCAAAAAGTCCAACAAATAGACCCAGAAAACTTAGTTTTCATTGATGAAATGGGTGTTTTATTGGGTTTAACAAGAACCCATGCTCGAAGTCCTCAGGGAAACAGGGTGTATGATTTTAAACCATTTTATCGGGGAGCGAAGGTAACAGTAATCGAGGCAGTAAGCATGAAACAAGTTTTGGCTGTGATGACGTTGAATAGTTCAATGGATGGAAATGCATTTAAAGTCTTTATTGAAAAGTGTTTACTTCCCCAACTCTGGACGGGTGCTGTAGTTGTTATGGATAATGTCCCTGCACATAAAGTGGAAGGAATCGAGTCTTTAATTCAATCAAAGGGTGCAAATGTTCTTTATCAGTCACCTTATTCTCCTGACTTTAATCCCATCGAACATTGGTGGTCACAATTAAAAGCTTTTTTACGCTCCTTTTCTCCAACCTCTTCAAAAATGGTTGATGTTCTCATCGCAACTGCACTTAATTTGATTAATCCAGAGCATTTAAAAAACTGGTTTACAAACTGTTGTTACTGTACCTCATAAACCTGCAATACGCTGTATGTAAGTGCCGAAAGAACCGCAGATTTCCAGATGACTCGTGGAATTCGCAATATCATAGCAAACGAAGGTAATAAAGATGATTTAATTGCCTTCATGCTTGAGCGTAATCTACCAGTTGATGAAATCGAGGCAAGCAACATCGCGGATGAAATTCTGCTTAATACACCTGTACAAGGTTTTCTGACTATTTCCAATGCTTTGCAATGGCGACTACAGTATGGGAGAGTAATAGAACGCGCTGGTCAAGAAGATGGTATAGTTCCTGTTTATAAAATCAACCCATGACTCATATTGCACAGAAAACAAAGATAGAATATGGAGATTTCCAAACACCGTTAGAATTAGCTAATAAAGTATGTCAAAAGCTTGTTGAACTTGAGGTAATTCCAGATATTATAGTGGAGCCAACTTGTGGTATAGGTAATTTTATTGAAGTTGCTTCAGAATCGTTTAAATCAGCAAATAAGATTTTTGGAGTTGAAGTAAATTATAAATATGTAGAAAAAACTAAAGCCAATAATAAATTGTTAAATGATAAAAGGATTGAAATTAAATATGGAGATTTTTTTCAGTTTAATTGGTCATCAATCATAGGTAGCTCCAATGATAAAATATTAGTAATTGGTAATTTGCCTTGGGTAACAAACTCACAGCAGGGGAGTATTGATGGTAATAACTTACCAAATAAGAGTAATTTTAATAAGTATTCTGGTTTAGATGCAATTACAGGTAAGAGTAATTTTGATATATCAGAATGGATGTTAATTCAAGTTGTGCAATGGTTGCAGAAGCGTGAAGGTTATCTAGCAATTCTATGCAAGAGTTCTGTTGCCAGAAAAATATTAAGTTATATCCGTTATCAAAAATTAAATCTTGCTTACTGTGCAAATTATAAAATAGATGCCAAAAAATATTTTAATGCTACTGTTGAAGCTTGTTTACTGTTGTGTAAGTTTGACTCTAATTCACAAAACTATTTCTGTGATGTGTTCAGCAATCTTGAAACTTCTGATTACTATCGAATAAGTTATTGGAATAATGTGCTTGTTAGAGATATAAATACATTTGAAAAAGTACAAAAGCTATATGAGAAGCAATCAAAAATTAAGTGGCGTTCTGGGATTAAACATGATTGCGCGAGTGTGATGGAGTTTAGCAAAATTAATAATACTCTCATCAATGGACTAGGAGAAACAGTTGATATCGAAGAAACATATCTATTCCCTTTGCTTAAAGGTTCCTATGTTGCTCAGAATAAAACAAATAATACTAATAGATATGTTTTAGTAACTCAGAGATTTGTAGGAGAAGCTGTCGAGTATATAAAAGATTCTGCTCCTAAAACATGGAATTATCTGGAGACACATGCACAATATCTAGATAAAAGAAAAAGCAAAATTTATCAAGACAATCCTCGTTTTTCTATTTTTGGTGTTGGTTCATATACTTTTGCGCCTTGGAAAATAGCAATTTGCGGACTTTACAAAAAATTAGAATTTAGATTGATAGGAAAGATAAACGAAAAGCCTGTAATTTTCGATGATACTGTTTACTTTCTTAGCTTTGATGATGCAAGCATTGCATATCAAACTTTTAAACTTTTGTCTTCTTCACTAGCAAAAGACTTCTATTCGTCTCTAATTTTTTGGGACGAAAAGCGCCCAATCAAGTCTAGTATCCTAAATAACTTAAACTTGATAGCTTTAGCAGAAGCATCAGTTTGATTTTATAGTTACGAAAAGATGATTTAATTACCTTCAGGAGCGATCGCCCCGACTCCATGAAAAACACTGCTTTTTTGAGGATTTTTTGATATGCGATCGCCTATTCAATTTTCGTAGCTTCGGTTTCAAACTGTACTTGGCGGTACAAATCTGCGATCGCTATTTCTACATCCACTGATTCCAGCCGCAATCTTTCATCCAAATTATACTCTGACAGTACCCATTTTCCCTGGTCGTTGCGCCGAAAGACTTCTACACTTGGTTGAGCTACTTGTACTAAGCTCGACTTTATCCAATTACGCGGCATAAACAGCAATGTCCCGCAAACGTTCAAATAAAGGGCGAGGTACTTTTACCATTTCAAAGGATTCATGGGACATTGAAAAAGTACTAGCCCAGAAAAATCGCCGGACTAAAGCAAGTGCATCTGAGAAAGAAGGTAAATGTTTGGAGTACCAACTTGTCTGCCGGACTTGCCACTGAAAATCATTTTGTAAATGGTGTGCCAAGACAGTAACTAAGGAAAAAAGCCCAAATAATAATGGTGTTGTACGAGCGATAGCAATGTCCGCCCATTGGCGTTGAGTTTCAACTCCTAAGTGTGCCCTGACTTCCTCAAAAATAACTTCCACTTGCCATCGACGTACAAACCACTCCAAAATCTGTATGGGAGAATAAGTCAGACCAGTGCTGAGTATTGCTTGTGTTTCAAACTTACCTTTTGGGTCACGAATCAATACCCAACGAATTGGGACTACAGGCTTTGCTGTGTGATACCAAACAGCAGTGTCACTACAAATTTCTACCTCGCGTTTGCCTTGACCATACCAGTTGTTAACTATCACAGTTTGCCAATGAGTGTTGGGATCAACTGGTATGTGTTCTAGATTTGGTAATCTTTTGCCTTAAAACCAATCAGTCAGGGTTTTATGGCGGTGTTTGAGTTGCTGGTTGTAACGTTCAGATGGTGCTAGAACTGTGAAAAAAGGCAAAGCCCAAACTCTTTGCGCCCAAGGTATTTCTACGAGTAACATGACTGCTAACCATCGTAGACCACTGACTTTAACAAACTGGCTGTGGCTTGAACGTACCGGGTCACGATAGATACCTTTGGCTTTGATTTTCTTGCCTTTTCTCCTTTCAATGGTGTCGTCAATTCCCATAATGATTGGCCCTGATGGTACAAAAATGCTGAGCAGAATCATTAACAAAATGCGACTAGCTTCTAAGTTTGACCACACAGCACGACTTAAAACACGATGATAATTTTGAAAATTTTTCTCATGCGCTATTCCCATGACTTCCAGTATTGAGGATACTGTACGCTTTCGCGTTGTTAGAATTGCCCCGATCATTAGTACTTCGGCCTGCTTCCAGACTCTGGTTGAGAAAAGCCTTGAGAACAGTTGTATGATACTGGCTATTCCTGCGGGTAAATTCAGGCTCATGGTTATAGATGCATATTGTCATTGATGCTACTTCCTATTTTCCCATGTTCATGTTTCTTCCTTTTGCCCCCTCATATTCTCAAAAATGCATAAAGTCGAGCTGAGAGGATGTTTGAAAAGTTATGAGTGGTCAAATATTATGCCAATCGTTTTACCATAATCCGGATCATGGCAAGGTAGACAAATGTCTCTGCCGTTTCAGGGAGTAGCTCATAGTCTTTGTTTAATCGGCGACACCAAGTCAGCCATCCAAAGGTTCGCTCTACTACCCAACGTTTGGGCAGCAAGACAAATTTCTTGCACTCTTTAGGGCGCAGAACCACCTGGACAATCCAACGGCAAAAATCCATGACCCATTGCATAAAGGGGTTGCCATCAAAACCAGCATCAACCCAGATAAGATTCAGGCCAGACACATGAGT
>NZ_JAECZA010000157.1 GCF_016056275.1 Dendronalium phyllosphericum CENA369
GGGGTGTGGGGTGTGGGGGAAGAAATAGCCCCAACAACCTCCTGGGTACAAGCCCCGTATGAGTCAAGACGATGGCATTGGTGGGGCATCCTCGCCCCGACCAATGCCGTCTTCTCTACACCCGTTGCGCCACCCCCTACACCCTCTTCGTGACTGTGAAACGTCAACGGTAAATATTGGAGGACATTGCCTAAAAAGATTCAATTTAGGCAATGTTTAATTATTAGCGATCGCTCTTGTTTTGGGGTCATCGCCCAAAATCGCATTGCTTACCCCTAAATCTGGGATGAGCCAAAGACTGCAATCCACAAAGGCAAGACAAGAAGTAACAACAGTGTAGAGAGGATGATACTGCTAGCAATTAAATTGCTGTCGAGGTTGTATTCTTCTGCCAAAATTAGACCAGCAAAAGCTGAAGGCATTCCAGACATTAAGACCATTGCCAAACGGCGATCGCCTGATAATCCCAGAAACAAAGTTGTCAATAACCCAACTAATAGCGGTATGGCCACAACTCTGAGAAAAGCAGGTATAAAAGCCAGTTGAAGATTTTGCCAATTCTGAAGTTGAGCCAAGCGAATGCCGGTCAACAAAAAAGCACAGGCAATGACGATGTTAATAGATGCTTGGAGTCCCGATTCGATTGCTGCTGGCAAAACTACTTGCTGAGTGAGAATCCCAAGGATAAAAGCCCATAGAGGAGGTACTGTCAGCAGATCCCGCAGTTGTATCCACCAGCGATTAGAGGATTGTTCGTGACTGAAGTAGCTAGCAATTAGCACTCCCACTCCATAGGGGCCGATAACATTGTGAGTGATGCTGAAAAGTAAAACCCAGTTTAAGACATCATTTTGGATGAGAGAGGGAGCGATCGCTAAACCAACAAAACCCGTATTTCCCAAAACAGCGGATAATAAAAAACTTCCTTGAGTAGGAGAGTCAAGCCAATGGCTAGCAACAGACTCATCTGAATCTGGCTTGATTTGCTGGGACAAAATTTTTTTCCATACCCATAGAACGAGCAATGTGATAATTAAACCTACTAATATTGCTCCAAATGTAATTATTGCTGCCAGTAACGGTAAACTTTCTATACCATGAAATTCTCCTTGATTACTTTGTCGAGACAGTGCCACTAATTGTAATGGCACTCCAACCCAGTAAAGACCGCGACCTAGAAAATGTGGTAACCACGGTGGTAAAAATCTAAATATTAATAACCCCAGACTTATCCATAGAATCAGGGGCGTATAAGCATGAAAGAGAGTTTCTGTCATGAATAATAAGAATTCACTTTATGATGATTCAGCACTCAGTAATCAGTAGTAATAAAATAACAACTGACTACTGACCAAGCTCGGTTGTGGCGGGGTGTCGGGTGTCGGGTGTTGGGTGTAGGGAAGAAATAGCCCCAACAACCAGTGGGATACAAGCCCCGTATGAGTCAAGACGCTTGCGCCCTTCGGAGTTCAAGCTCCGTCCAACGCTGTTTTCCCCTACACCTCACACCCTGTTTTTGACCGGCACAGCCAATTTAATATAAAAAGCGCAATAAATTGCTACCTTCATCCAGCTTAACTTGGTTGCGGCGCATCCTCAAAGTATCCAAACCCTCGGATAGTAAAAGGGACTAGGGATTGGGGATTGGGGATTAGGGATTAGGGATTAGTTATAAGTCTGAAGTTACCACTCTTGTCCCCTAGTCACCAGTCACCAGTCACCAGTCACCAGTCCCCAGTACCCTAGTTTTAGTCAAGAGTATCAGTATTAACGTTTGGTTCGGGAAGATACAACCGCTCTTCACCAGCATCATACTCAAATAATTCTGCATAACGCCCCCAGTCAACTGCTGTGGCAAACTGGCGTTCGGTTTCGGCGTGGGGAAAATGCTCATCCCACAAATCTAGAAAGAAGTCTGAGCGCATGGAATTGTCTCGCTTCTGTTGCAATGTTTGCACAATACTTGTCAAGACAGGAACGTGTTGGCGAGCTTGTTGCTGAAACAGGTCTTTACTACGAAGAATGGTTGTGGTGGCAAAATCCTGGCCAATTTCTGTGAGTTTGACATCTCCCTGGGAGACTTCAGCAAACCCCAGCAAGACAGCAGCATCTAGAATCGGTAAAAGATCGTCAACTGAAAGCTGAATACGTTCTGCCAGTTGGGGGAGATCGTCGGTTCCTTCAGGGCGATCGACAACTAGTTCGAGCAAACCACTAATACCGCCAGCGCGGGCATGAGGTAAAGGTTTGGCATAGGGGGACTGTGGTGCTGGGGTAGAAGTTTTCAAAGCCTCTGTAGTTACTTTACTAGTGACTTCAATCTGGGGATTGGTCATAGCTGTATAAATGTAATCTACGAGGTCTTTGAAACGAGGATTGGTGCGATCGTGGGGTCTAGGTAAATCAATCGTCACCTCGCCCCGAATATGTCCGGGATTGGCTCCCAAAATAATAACGCGATCGGCGAGAAATACGGCTTCTTCAATATTATGGGTGACAATCAAGATGCTTTCGGATGGGAAGGTTCCGGCATTCCACAAATCATCAATTTCACCCCGCAGATTCTCTGAGGTCAGCACATCTAAAGCGCTGAATGGTTCATCCATAAATAGTACTTGTGGTTGCAGCACAAATGCCCGCGCAAAGCCGACTCGCTGCTTCATACCACCGGATAATTCTTTGGGATAAGCACTTTCAAAGCCATCCAAACCGACTAAATCGATCGCTTTGAGTGCCCTTTGTCGCCGTTCTTCTCGGTTTATGCCCCGCGCTTCCAGCCCTAACTCGACGTTCTCTTGTACTGTCAGCCAAGGTAGCAACGCAAAGCTTTGGAAGACCATTGCGACATCATTATTTGCCCCACGCAAGGATTTACCACTGCTCAACACCCGTCCCTGACTGGGCGGAATCAGTCCTGCCATGATTCGCAACAATGTACTTTTGCCGCTACCACTCCGCCCTAGCAATGCTAAAACTTCGCCCGATCGCACGCTCAAGCTGACATCGCGCAACACTGTAAACTCACCTTTGCCTTCTGGTAAGGAAAAACTTTTGTGTACCTGCTCGACAGCTATTAAGGTTTTGTTGGTTGTTTGTGTTGTCGTCATGGTTCTTAGTCTCCTCTACAAAAATGTTAAACTCGGACTGAAAAAATGACTCAAACAATGAATAGGGTGTGGGGTGTAGGGAAAATAAGCCACGCCACTTGCGGGTGGGGTTTCAACCTGACTTGCAATATAAGGATTTTTTCGCCCTAACGTGGTGAGACTTTAAACCTTACTTCGGGGCTAATTCTTCCCCCACACCCTATCCCCTACCCCCTACC
>NZ_JAECZA010000158.1 GCF_016056275.1 Dendronalium phyllosphericum CENA369
GGTACAAGCTACGCTCATTGGGTAAGCACGAGTACGATGTGTCGTGCATTGCAAAAACAAAAACTAACAGTAAAAAAAAGACGTTACGCAGCAGCCAAGGGAAAACAGAAAGAATCCAAAATTTGAGAACTGAGTATTGGCAAAAAGTCCAACAAATAGACCCAGAAAACTTAGTTTTCATTGATGAAATGGGTGTTTTATTGGGTTTAACAAGAACCCATGCTCGAAGTCCTCAGGGAAACAGGGTGTATGATTTTAAACCATTTTATCGGGGAGCGAAGGTAACAGTAATCGGGGCAGTAAGCATGAAACAAGTTTTGGCTGTGATGACGTTGAATAGTTCAATGGATGGAAATGCATTTAAAGTCTTTATTGAAAAGTGTTTACTTCCCCAACTCTGGACGGGTGCTGTAGTTGTTATGGATAATGTCCCTGCACATAAAGTGGAAGGAATCGAGTCTTTAATTCAATCAAAGGGTGCAAATGTTCTTTATCAGTCACCTTATTCTCCTGACTTTAATCCCATCGAACATTGGTGGTCACAATTAAAAGCTTTTTTACGCTCCTTTTCTCCAACCTCTTCAAAAATGGTTGATGTTCTCATCGCAACTGCACTTAATTTGATTAATCCAGAGCATTTAAAAAACTGGTTTACAAACTGTTGTTACTGTACCTCATAAACCTGCAATACGCTGTATATCAGGGCGCGCTTCGTGAATTTGGGAATGAATTGCAAAAGCTGCCCGATTTACTGGTGCATTTCCTTTAACAACTTCCCCGTGACTATCCACCAAAATCAGGTCAGAAACGCGGATATGACCGAAGTATTTCCCAAAAGGATTTACCCAAAAATGATCGGTAAATTCTGGGTCGCGGGCTGTAATATGGCCTGCTGTTCCTTCACTAAAGCCAAAACGCGCAAATAGACGAAAAGCCGCAGCTAAGTGTTGTTTGCGGTAAAGGCGTTCATCTTCAACTCGTTCAAAAACTGGTGGTTGGGGTCTATCGAATTTCGGCATGATTGTTTCTTTAATCCCCATAAGGTGTATTGGAATATCCAGAACGAAAAGACCGCAGACTTCGTTGTTCTGGATGATACTGGTTTCTCAAAATGCTGCCAGTATCATTTCCCATAACATGAATTGAGATGGATGGAGTAAATACCGTGGTAGCTTTCACAGAGTGAATATCTTTATCGGGAGGCAACAGACGGTAAATATCGCCACTTTTAACTTGATAACGATCGATAATTTCTAACTGAGCAAATCCTTGTAATTCACCTTTATCCAGACGACGGTACACAGTTTCTTCTTGTTTGCCTTGATACAAACCGACAAGCCCCCAAGATAAATGGTCGTGGACAGGAGTGATGGAATCAGGGGGAATCACTAAACTAAAAATAGTTAGCGATCGCTCTTGAGAACGATAAAGCAACCATTGTCCGATATCTCCACCCAAACCACTGCTAGAATTTGGTTGAGCAAAATGCTGTGGTAGCCAATCTCGTTTCTTGAGTAAGGCAGCAAAATAGGGTTCAAGGGTATCGAGAGTTGCTGTGCGATCGCCACTTGTACTAGCAATAATTTCTTTGGCAGTTGCAACAAACTCAGAAAATCCCGGACTATCAACAAACCATTGGTCTGCTTTTAAGGGTTCGAGAATAGTTGTGTGAGGCATGAAATTTCAGATATAGAATTTAGGATGAGAACTTAGACTTTCTCGTCTTTTAATCTAGGCAACAGTGGCTGTTTGTTTTTCTCGTCGCTGGATTTCTTGACGTACCAACGGAATTACATCTCGACCGTAAGCGATCGCATCTTCAACTGGATCGAAACCACGAATCAAAAGTGTTGTCACTCCAGCTTGATAATAGTCAAATAACGATTCTGCCACTTGTTCGGGAGTTCCTACCAAAGCAGTCGTATTCCCAGAGGCCCCTGTAACCGCTGCAATGGGTGTCCACAAACGCTTATCGTAAATTTCGCCATCTTTGGCAAACTCCAGCAGCCGCCGCGAACCGACGGCTTGGGGTCTAGCTGAAACACCAGCTGGTAGTTGAATGCCTGCTTTCACCCGGTTTTCTTTCACACGCGAGAGAATATATCGGGCTTTTTCCCATGCTTTATCTTCCGTCTCAGCCAAAATCGGACGTAAGGAAACACTAAACCCTAAAGACTTTCCTGATGGTGCGGCGGCTTTGACTTCAGCAATGCGTTGTTTAATAGCAGCGATGGGTTCTCCCCAAAAAGCATAGACATTACTGTGTTTTGCACCGACACCCACAGCCGCACCAGAAGCACCACCAAAGTAGATAGGAAGATGAGGTTTTTGTAATGGTTTTACATCCGAAAATGCTTGTTTAACTTGGTAAAATTCACCCTCATAATCAAATGGTTCCTCACTTGTCCAGACTTGCCGCACAATGTCGAGATATTCATCGGTACGACGATAGCGGGTATCGTGGTCAAGCCAATCACCATCCCGTTGTTGTTCGGCATCACTACCACCAGTAATGATATGCACAGCAACGCGACCACTAGTAAAATGATCTAAAGTTGCCAGTTTGCGTGCTGCTAAAGTAGGAGCGACAAAACCCGGTCTATGGGCCAATAAAAACTTCAGTTTTTCTGTGACATTGGCCGCATAATTCACAACATTAAAACCATCAGGCCCTGTAGAACTGTATCCAACTAGCACCCTGTCAAATCCACCATCTTCATGGACTTTTGCAAACTTACGAACATAAGCAGTATCTATACTCCCCCCCGTCAGCGATACAGCAGCACCATGTAATTCTGATGCTTCTCGCGTGCCAATCATGCCAATAAATTCAAGCGGCATACAGTTTTACTCCTACTTTTTAATTAACAAATTGGGGATTTCCAACAAATTAGATTATTCAATTGGCAAAGACGATTGTGAGATTCTTCTCCCCATCTCCCTCATCTCCCCCATCTCCCCCAGTTCTTCAATTAGAAGTTCCCAAAGGACAGACCGCAGCTGCAATATCTACTCGTTGAGAAAGAATTTTTTGCTCTAATAGCCAGTCAGCAGTTTTTTGTAAATTGCTGATGTCTTCACTACTAGGAAAAACATAAGATTCTCGACCTCGATTTTTAGTCGCCTGTTTAGCCACAGCCTCAGAAACTTTTAGCTCTTTAACCATATAAGTTGCGGCAGCATCAGTATTTTGATTCAGCCATTCTCCATCCTGACTCAAAGCAGTCAGAGCCGCTTTCACTGCTACGGGATTTTCTTTAGCAGCATCAGTGCGAACCACCATTACACCGTAGGTAGGAGCGGGGTGAGTAGTGGTAATTCTCCGCGCATGATATTCTAGTTGAGCAATGGAAATATAAGGCTCCCAAACTGCCCAAGCATCAACAGCACCTTGGTACAAAGCTGGTGCAGCATCATTTGGCGATAGATAAACTCGCTGGACTTTTTCTTTGGGAATCTTTGCTTTTTCTAAAACTTTTAATAGCAAATACTCTCCTGCACCCCCTTGATTAACTGCGACTTTTTTACCTACCAAATCATCAGGTTTCCTAATAGAGGAATTACCACGAACTAAGATGGCACTGCTTAAAGAATCTGGTTGAGGACGCTGTAAAGAACCGATACAAAGAGGCTGTCCAGCAGCAATCCCAGAGATGGAAGGAATATCACCGCACCCACCAATATCTGCGCGATTTCCATTCAAGGCTTGCAAGAGTGTTGCACAACGGTCAAAGGGGCCACTCCACTCTACTTTGATATTTCGAGTTAGTAGCTGGCGCTCTAATTCGCCACGCTGACGTGCAATGGGAATCACCCCGCCTTTTTGATACCCCAATCGAATTACTTGGGGTTTTTCTGAAGTTTGGTTACTTACAGGTATTGCTGTAGAGTTAGTGGTAGTTTGAGTACAACCAGCAGCGAGCGAACTTGTAATTAAAAAGCTACCGATTTGCTGCCGTCTTAACTGTGAGAGAGGAATCATCAAAGTAGTACCAATGAATTAATAACCTGCTCTTTGATCTACAATGTTACGTAGAGGTTTACCCTGGCGATAACGTGCAAAATTGTCGAGAAAAAGAGCAAGCGATCGCTCCTTAACTCTGGGAGAATTACCAGAACAGTGAGGTGTAATAAAAACGTTGGGTAACGACCACAATGGGCTTTCTAGTGGTAGCGGTTCGGCGAATACAGTATCTAAAGCAGCACCCGCAATCTCACCATTCTGCAAGGCTTGGATCAGTGCAAATTCATCCACAATTGCACCACGAGCAATATTAATTAAATAAGCATTGGGACGCATTAAGCGCAGGACTTCCGCATCAATCATGCCTTTAGTATCCCAGGTCAAAGGTGTGCCAATTACAACATAGTCAGCTTCGCCTAAAAGCGCTTTCCATTCATCTGCACCTACTACTTTGTCAAAGTTAGATAGTGGTTGCGGGTGACGGCGACTGCCAAAAATTCGCATCCCAAAAGCTTTAGCACGGGAAGCAATTTCTTGCCCAATTCCACCTGCACCAATAATTAATAACGTTTTATCTAGTAATTCTTGAATTGACAGACCTTTTTGCCAACGGTGTTGAGTCTGTTGTTGGTGTAATCTGGGTAATTGCTTGGCATGAGAGAGCATATAAGCAATGACGAATTCAGCAATAGGAATCGCATGAACCCCCGCACCATTAGTCAAAATCAGGTTGCGTTCGATATATTTGGGTGTAATGATGTGGTTTACACCTGCATTTGGGGCGTGATGCCAACGCAGTTGAGGCGCAGATTCTAGGACTCGATGCAACGTTGTCAGTTTGAGAAAAAACCAACTAAAGTAAACCTCAGCATCTGTAGCATCGCCATCCAAGTTGCCTTCGCTATCCACACGCACAACCACTATGTCCTCAGGTAAATGCGCTTCAAGTTCTGTAGCAATGTCTGTTGGTAGAATAATTTTCAAAGCTGACAACTCCCTTAATATAGCTGGGGACTGGTGACTGGTGACTGGGGACTGGGTGAAAAGTCTTTTTGTGTCTAGGTTTGATTGTCTGTTGATGTCCTAACACTACTGGCGACGGCTATAGTTGCTTTTTCGGTAAATTTTCAGCAGTACATCCAATACTTTGTTGCAGAGATTATTTTGGCAAAATTAATGCAAATATGACATTTCATCTTTTGGATTGAAGGTAGAAAATTAAGCCTAGGCGATCGCCTGTTTCTTTCTAATACCTATTTCTTCTGCTTGTATCCAAATCTGAGTTTTGCTGATGAGTAAAAAAGCAGGTGCGATGCCTAAATTGAGAAAGTTCCATCTCCGACATTCTCGCACCAGCCTCAACTACTGTAACTTGTAACTTATCCATCCCCAACACATTACAACCTAGTGCTTGGCTTAAAAAAGCACAGCCTTCAGTGGCAATGATGACTGCGTGCGATAATCTTGCCTTACCTTTGGCGATCGCACTCGATAATTTTACTACTATTTGTCGGTCGATTTACCGTATTTTATATATAAAAAAGCTTTACATACTTTTTTCGGAAAATCAAGGACTATCTGCATAAATGTTAAAAGAGTTAGAAGTATGCCAACAGTGAATAGTTGTCTTTTCAGCAACACCTGAGATTTAAACTGTTTGCAACTGAAGGTTTCTTTGGAACAGTTTTAGAACCTGTTGCCAAGCATCGGCCGCAGCTTCGGGATTATAGCTGGCGCGATGGTTGCAGAAAAAGCCATGCTCTGCACCAAAATAGCGGAAGATTTCATGAGGAATGTGATGTTTATTTAACTCTGCTTCAATCTGTTCTATATGTTCTAAGGGGATTCCTTTGTCTTCAGTACCAAAGAAGGCGTAAATGGGGGCTTTAATCTTTGATGTCCGAGCGATAGTAGGCTCACCACCACCGGGTGTAGAGTTGGTAATGCCGCCACCATAGAAGGAAGCAGTAACTTTAATGTCTGGCAGAGTGGCTGCTAGGTAAACAACATGACCGCCAAAGCAGAAACCAATAGAGCCGATCGCATCGTCTTGGACATTTGGCAAAGTTCTCAAATAAGCGATCGCGGCTTGAATATCACTCAATATTTCTTCTGCTGTGGTTTGCTCTTTATAGGCTCTACCACGCTGGATATCTTCTGGGGTGTATTTAGCCTCGAAACCGGGAGCAGTACGTTGATAAAGTGCCGGAGCGATCGCCACATACCCTTCCTTGGCAAACTTCTCGGCCACTTCCCGAATATGAATATTCACCCCAAAGATTTCCTGAATCACAATAACAGCAGGGAAAGTTCCCTCTTTTGCAGGTTCAGCTAAGTAAGCATCAATTTGCAAATCGCCGTTTGGGACTTTAACTTGAGTTGTGCGAATTTCTGTGCTTGTCATTTTCGGGTGTAGTTCGCAATCTTGTTGAGAGTGGATTGTTTTTGATACAGATAAGTATACTACGGTAAATTTATCGTATTACCGTAATTTATATGGAGTATCATTCCACAACCAAGTCAGAAAAGCAAGTCTTATCGGAAAGATTCCCAGCTCGTGATATTTGCACAAGGGCAAAGGGGAGCAAAAGACTAAGGGACTTCCAAATAAATATCCCATCGCTGGGGAGCAGGCGAGAGTTATTGTACAAGTTCTTTCCCCTGTGCTCCTCCGCCCCTCTGCCCCTTCTTCACTTCAAGAAGAGTGAGAAATGCGGGTTAATTTTGTACTCTCAAGTCAGCTTGTAAACTTTGTAACTAAAGATAAAACCAATGGAGGAAATCGAAGTGTGGCTGGATGCAATCGAACATATTCAAATAACATCATCTCCGGAAGCAGAAAATGCCATGCTGTTTTTTTACAGCCAAGTTTTGGGACTGACAGAAATTACTAAACCGGAGGCTCTCAAAGCTAATGGTGGAGCATGGTATGTACTGGGAGATATTCAGATACACGTCGGTATAGAAAAGCAAGCTAATAACCAAATATCTAGGCGGCACATATGTTTCCGAGTTTACAGCTTAGAAGCATTCGCCAAACATCTCCAAGCTCATGGAGTAGAAATTATTAGCGATCGCCAATTTATAGGCGGATACAATCGCTTTTTTATCCGCGACCCTGGAGGGAATCGCATAGAGATAGCAGAATTCGCCCCAGACAAAACAAACTCTTGACTTTCAGGTAAAATGTGCGATCCTAATAGTTAGAATATCTAATTATTAGAAATACATTAAAGTCGTGACAACACTTAGAGGCAACGCTGATTTATCAGAACCACTTGCTAGTAACCCTAAAGCAGCGATCTTAGAGACACAAGGACTGACACGTTACTTCGGTAAAGCGATCGCTGTAGATAATTTGAGTATCACCGTAGAACAAGGTGAAGTATTTGGCTTACTCGGCCCGAATGGGGCAGGCAAAAGCACAGTAATTAAGATGTTGACCGCACTACTACCAGCAAGTGCAGGCAGAGCGACTATAGCTGGCTATGATGTAACTCATCAAGCTGCGGCTGTGAGGCGGCTATTTGGCTATGTACCCCAAGCTTTGTCTGCTGATGGTAGTCTTACAGGCTACGAAAATCTCTTAATCTTTGCCAAGCTATACGACATTCCTAGTAAGCATAGGCAAAGGTGCATCCGAGAAGTTCTAGACTTCATGGGTTTGCAAGCAGCGGCTCATCGTCTAGTACGTAACTACTCTGGTGGCATGATCCGCAAGCTAGAAATTGCTCAATCTATCATGCACCAACCGCGAATTTTGTTCCTTGATGAACCGACTGTAGGACTAGATCCAATTGCCCGCACGCAGGTATGGCAACTCGTGCAACAACTGCGTACAGATTATGGCACAACCATATTTTTAACCACTCACTTTTTAGAAGAGGCCGATAATTTGTGTAACCGAGTAGTCATCATGCAGCAAGGCGAAGTTGTGACAAAAGGCACACCTAGCGACTTAAAAGCTTCTTTGGGTAAGCCGAATGCAACTTTGGATGATGTGTTTATTCACTACACAGGAGATTTATTAACATCAGGAGTTAACTATCGTGATACAGCAAGAACCAGACGTACAGCCCAACGGTTGGGTTAAGGCAAAACCAACTCAGCGAGCCAATTTTATCTCTGCAATTATGCAGATATTTTCCAAAACCCTTGTAATTGCCGAAATGGAAGTGCGGAAACTCAGGCACGATCCCACTGATTTAATAGTCAGAGCCGTGCAGCCATCATTGTGGCTGTTAATTTTTGGGCAAGTATTCACCCGGATTCGGGCAATTCCGACAGGCGACTTACGCTATTTAGACTTCATGACTGCGGGTATTCTAGCCCAAAGTGTATTGTTTGTCGCAATTTTTACGGGTGGGATGACGCTGATCTGGGAGCGAGACTTAGGAGTTGTGCATAAATTCTTGGCTAGTCCGACACCTAGAGTAGCAATGGTATTAGGTAAATCTTTGGCTTGTGGAGTCAGGTGTTTATCACAGGTATTTGTCATTTATGGATTAGCTCTACTATTAGGTGTCAAACTCAACCTTTCTCCTCTAGCTTTTATTCAAGTGCTATTAATTGTCATGCTGGGAGCAGGTTGTTTTTGCACTTTTTCTTTAATTATTGGCTGTCTAGTGAAAACTAGAGAACGGATGACAGGTATAGGGCAATTGTTAACTATGCCGTTATTTTTTGCCAGTAATGCCATCTATCCGATTTCAATCATGCCCAACTGGTTAAAGTTCCTATCTCACATTAATCCCTTGACTTATGAAGTGGATGCATTACGCGGCACAATGTTAGTAAATGGAACTAGTCTTTATGCCTATGGTTGGGACTGTGCAATTCTCTTGTTAACATTAATCGGCTTAACCCTAATCTGCGGACGACTTTATCCACGGGTAGCAATGTGATTAGGAGAATAAATAGCCTATGAACGGTAAACCTTTGCCAGGCGCAACTTCTGAAGAATGTGCCGCCAGCGTAATGGATACAATTCCTTTAATGATGCGGTTTATCCGAGCGGATATGCGAGCTTGCAGTGCTGCTTGTTTATCTATACCACAGTTGCGATCGCTAGCATTTCTCAACCGCAATCCCAGTGCTTCATTATCTGATTTGGCAGAGCATCTAGGTGTCACCTGTGCGACAGCATCAGCAACCACAGAACGGCTAGTACAACGCAACTTAGTGCAACGTATAGACGATCCCCAAGAGCGGCGGCGAGTTCTCCTCAATCTGACTGAAGATGGAAAGCATCATTTAAAACAATCCCAAGACCAAACTCGCGCTCATATTGCCGAGCTTTTCACAGGTTTTACAGAAGAACAAATTTCCCATATAGAACAAGGGTTAGCTCTACTAAAAAATGTCTTCGAGCAAACGGAACTTAAACCCCCCCAACACTAAGTCTGCACAACACGATCCTTTTGCAGCGCTGAGATTTCGAGATTATCGTCTATTTACCATTGGGCGCGTACTTTTGTTCGTTGGGTCGCAAATGCAAACCGTGGCCATTGGCTGGGAACTCTACGAACGCACCGATTCAGCTTTGGCCTTAGGTGGTGTCGGGTTAGCACAGGTCTTGCCAATGATTGCGCTCACCTTGATTACTGGTCATGTCGCGGATCGCCGCGATCGCAAATTGACAATGTTGCTGTCAGTGCTGCTATTGGCTTTGTGTTCCCTAGCTTTAGGAGTACTTTCCTGGACTAAAGGCGCAGTAGTGTTAATTTACACCTGCTTGGTATTGACAGGTGTTGCCAGGGCTTTCTTAAAGCCTGCTAGTGATGCTTTGATGTGGCAATTGATACCTGTCAGTGCCTTTACGAATGCAGCAACTTGGAATAGTAGTAGCTTTCAGTTAGCCGCAGTCATCGGCCCAGCCTTGGGAGGATTTGGCATTGCCTTTTTAGGAAGTGCTACAGGAGTGTATGTACTGGCTGCGATCGCGGGATTGATGTGTTTTATCTTAACAGCGGCGATTTCCAAACAACAAACAATTCGTTCCACAGAACCAATCTCACTCAAAGCACTCTCCGCAGGCGCTAAATTTGTCTGGGAAAACCAGCTGATTTTAGCAGCCATTACCTTAGATATGTTTGCAGTTTTGTTAGGAGGTGCGATTGCCCTACTACCCATCTTCGCCAAGGATATTTTGCATGTAGGGCCATTAGAGTTGGGTTATCTGCAAGCAGCCCCCTCCATTGGGGCTTTATTTATGGCGATTGTACTGGCGTATTTACCGCCGTTACGCCAAGCTGGCCCAGCCTTACTCTGGTCAGTAGTTGGCTTTGGTGTTGCGACAATTATCTTTGGGTTATCTCGTTGGTTTTGGCTATCACTATTGATGCTAGTGCTGAGTGGCGCACTAGACACGATTAGCGTTGTGATTCGCCATACCTTAGTGCAAATTAGAACGCCGGATAATTTACGCGGTCGGGTTGCAGCCATCAATAGTGTATTTATTAGTGCCTCCAATGAATTAGGAGGCTTTGAATCAGGCTTGACAGCTGCTTTATTTGGCCCAGTCATTTCTGTAGTTGGTGGTGGAATTGGCACGATTGCAGTGGTAGTTGCTGTAGCTGCCATCTGGCCGGGAATTGCCAAACTAAAAGCATTACAAGACTAGGAGTCTGCCAACCCAAAAATGTTAGGTGGAGGTTGGGAAAAGGGGAAAGAGGAAAGGGTAAGGGATAAAAAACCTTTTCCCCCACCAAAATTAATTAAATGCTCTACTTAGTTCCTATAAGCAGGTATCAGAAATTTAAGGATTGAGTTATGACAGGAAAATTAGAGGGTAAAGTAGCAATTATTACTGGAGCTTCTTCAGGTATTGGTGAAGCCACTGCGATCGCCTTAGCAGCAGAAGGAGCAAAAGTAGCGATCGCAGCTAGAAGAAGCGATCGCTTAGAAGCATTAGCAAAACGCATTGCAGCCAGTGGCGGTCAAGCATTGCCCATCGTGACTGATATCACCGACGAAACACAGGCGAAAAACTCTATCCATCAGGCAAATGCAGAGTTGGGACGAATAGATATCCTTGTTAATAACGCAGGTGTAGCGCTGACTGGTAATATTGATGGCGGCAACACTTCAGACTGGCGACGGATGTTTGATGTCAATGTTCTGGGATTGCTTTACACAACTCATGCTGTCTTACCTATTCTTAAAGCCCAAGGTGTGGGGCATATCGTCAATATCTCATCAGTCGCAGGTCGGATAGCTCGTGCAGGTGTGGGTATATACAACGCAACGAAATGGGGTGTAAATGCAATCTCAGAATCCTTGCGCCAAGAAGTGTTAAAAGATAATATCCGCGTTACAATCATCGAGCCAGGTTTAGTAGAAACGGAAATCAATAATCATACTACCGACCCTGTAGCAAAAAAAATCAGTGAAGAACGACTGAAAGCGATCGCACCATTGCAAAGCGAGGATATTGCAGCCGCGATCGTTTATGCTGTAACCCAGCCACAGCACGTTAATGTGAATGAAATTCTGATTCGACCAACTCAGCAAGAACGGTAAAGTTGCTGAATGCTGAATTAGTTGTCGTAGAGACGCGATTAATCGCGTCTCTACATGCCACCGCAATCGAAGGCACTTTTTTGCTAATTATTCCTAATTTTAATTAGGATTTTTCCCCTCAATTACGAATTACGAATTAGTAATTATTATCAGCTTCTAGTTTGTCTTGATTTACCCAACGATTGACAAACTCATTGTTGTTTTTTTGTACTTTGACTTGCACTTGCTTAGAGCCTAATTTGACTACTTCAGCAGGGATTCTTTGGATGCGATCGGAGTCAGCGCGAGCTTTATAAAGCCAAATAACTTTTTGTCCTACGAAATAGTGAGGATTTGTAGTTAAGGGTGCTGTTACATCTGCCCAAGAGGATGTAGCAATTACTAAACTTATTAAAACTATTAAAACGATTTTGAGAAATTCTTTCATAAGATGGTTGAGGCGATCGCCACCAATTAGTGTTAAATTGCAATAGACTTAGGACGAATTAATAATATTGCTGACTGAGAGCCTATATTGTGAACGTTCAAGATGGTTTGACTTTCATCAGATGTGCAGTCCAAAAGTATTTTGATTTCTGTATCACGCTTTTCCAAATCTACACTACAGATAATGGCAGTTACTGTTTTACCAGATAAACTGCCAATCCAGATATCGACATTAGAACCATCTCCAGCTTGAGTATCTTGCAAATATCCATAGTCAAATGGGTAAACAAAGGATGGATACTTTGGATGTGGGGTTCCTCTTGGACGTTCTATTTTGAGATTGCTAGCGGCTACTAATCGATCTAGTTTGTCCCAAAAGTCATTGCTATCGTTCATTGCAACTTATAACTCTCAATTTGAGACGTGCAGTACAGCTTTACCTGGAAAGTTTCTATCGAGTAGTTGTTGCGCTACATTAGCTATTTCTGTCCAAGAAGTTTCAACATCAATCACAGGACGCAGTCGCCCTATTTCCACTAAATTCAAAAGCCTTTGTAAGCCTACTGCGGCTGATTCTCGTCTCAACTCGTGGAATAAAATCAGACCGTATAAACTAGCACCACCTGTTGCAAAAAAACGTTGGGCATTGAATGTCACCTCTGCTCCCCCGGAAACTCCAAACAGGACTACTATCCCATCTTCTGCTAACAACTCAAGGGCTGTTTTGAGGATATTTCCACCGACTGACTCGACAATTAAGTGATAAGGGCCGTATTCGCTAGCTGATGAAAGATCGTCACCAATGATTACAGAATCAGCGCCAGCATCTTTCACAAATGTCTCGTATTCTGGACGGCGAATATGGGCTGTTATTTGTGCGCCGCTGAGGCGTGCTAATTGAATAGCGAAGTGACCCACACCACCAGATGCCCCTGTAATCAAAACTGGACGACCTAAAACTGAGCCACCTTTGAGCAGGGCATGATACGCAGTTAAGCCGGCGACAGGTAGTGTAGCAGCTTGAGCAAAGGAAACTGACAACGGCAATGCTGCTAGTGAGTGAGTTGGAACTGATACTAATTCCGCCCATGCACCAGAACGAAGTAAACCGACGACTCGCGTTCCGGCGGCAGGCCCGGAACCATCAGCAGCAGGGGTTTCGACAACACCTGCTAAATCCCAACCCGGTCGCCAACCTGCTTCAGCGGTGGTAGCGCGTCGGACTTCTCCTCGGTTCAGGGAAATTGCTGCTACTCGAATCACAGCTTCGTTGGCAGCAGGGGTGGGTGCGTCTACATCGCTCAGTACTAAACGCTCCGATACACTAGGGTTAACAACAACAGCACGTATTTTACTCATTTGATTAAACTTAATTGAAGAAGAATTTAAAATTCAGCAATCAGAACTTTCGTCGTGAGAAAAGTTGAGCTACTGCGCCCTTCAAGTTCCCCAGCAGCCTTTACAAGTGGCGTTCCTGGGCAGGGTTTCCCTCCCGCAGAACTTTTCGCGCTTTTGTAGACTGCGCTCATCAAAGATTTAGCTCTTATCTTAAACCTAATTCAAACGAGCAATTATCCCTAGTGGTTTGCCAAGGAAACTTTGCTTGGTTAAAAATTCTTCGCGTCCCCATATCCTCGCGTCTCCCGAAGTTTGCTCAACGGGGGGAACCCCCGCACGCAACTTCTCTTCGTGTCAGCCTTTATCCAGAAATTTTGGGTTGGTCGAGTACTAGCTAGATTAGCTTTTGACTAAATTAAGTTCACTTAAAATTTTCTTTTGATGCCTGAAGCTACTACTAGATAATGAAATATACCTTAATAAAGTCATGAAACTTTGATATTAGCTGAATTTAGGAAAATATACTCATAGCATTTTTGAAACTCATAAGTATCTTCAATAATACTTAGAGCTATAATGCTTAGTATATAAGGGTTTGACGGCTCAAAGAGTAGAAAAAAAAGTAGTGCTATCTCTTAACTGCTTTTCTATGAGGCAGATGAAAAAATCAAGCGCGCTAACAAGAAATTCTTGAGACTAAGGAATAGCTAACTTCAATGAAGTAATTCTCGATCGCTAACAGAAGAGCCTCTGACCTTAATTGATAAGCATTTCAGCCAATTAGACGATTATCAAAGATTAAAAAGCCGCACAATTTACATCAAGTACATAGATTTAGTGTTCTTCAAATTCTTCAATTTATGGAAACTATTGATTTCCCAAAAATAAAGTTTTACCTTGCTATTTAGTCAGCTATTCCAGCAACTGCGAAACAAGGAGAAAGTTTATGATGACGACTGAATTGATACTCACCGAAATGGAAGCTTGCAAACAAATCTGCATCGAATGCCAAACTACTTGCATTGATACTCTCAAATACTGCAAGAGTCAGGGCGGTAAATATATGGATATGGGTATGATGTCGATGATGCGGGACTGTGCAGAAATGTGCATGATGTGCGTCAACATGATTAATGATGGTTCCGAGTTTATGGGAAACACTTGTAGTTTGTGCGCCCAAATTTGCGATCGCACCGCTATAGCTTGCGAACAAATGGGTAGCGATGCCACAATGATGTTGTGTGCCACTATTTGTCGCAAGTGTGGTGAATATTGCAATTCAATGGGGCTAAATTCTGCTTCCTATTTCCGCAGATCGAGTCTGGTGACAGAAGATGCACTACTGTCTAGCTGATTTACCCCCAGTATTGAGTCTTTTAATTTATCGCAGACTGATAGTTCTAACTGAAATTTATACTTGCCCTAATGTCTTGCGTTTTTCGTCACTCAAAAATATTTTTGGGTGACGAAAAACTTAGAAAAACATCAAGTCAAAGGTCAATAAATATCTTATGTAATAGTAGGAATCAATAAAATCATTGCGACTTTTGAATTTTGACTTTTGCCTTTCACCCAGAATAAGTACTATTTATATTGGTTGGTAATATGCAGGCAAATTCTAGCGATCGCTGTTGTATAGGAATAGTAATAATAAACTCTGCTCCCCTAGCGGGTGCTGAAATACAGTGCATCTGTCCTTGATGTTTTGAGACAATTTGATAACTAATACTCAATCCTAAACCTGTTCCTTTACCAACAGGTTTTGTAGTAAAAAAAGGATTGAAAAGATTTTGCCAGACATCTTCAGTCATTCCAACACCATTATCTGCGATCGCAATCGAAACAAAGCAATTGTCAATAGCCGTAGTCCGAATCAAAATTTGAGGTTCAGCTTTTTTGTCGGTAATTTGTTTTTGATTGTACTCTTCCAAAGCATCAATAGCATTAGCAATCAAATTCATAAACACTTGGTTGAGTTGTCCGGCATAACATTCTACTAATGGTAAATTTCCATACTCTTTAATAACTTTAATACTCGAATGATTTGTACTAGCTTTGAGTCGATTGTGCAAAATTAGCAGCGTACTATCTAAGCCATCGTGAATATTCATCGGCTTCATTTCTATTTCATCTACACGAGCAAAGTTTCGCAACGACTGAATAATCTCGCAGATGCGTTCGGCTCCCATCTTCATAGAAGACAATAGTTTAGGTAAATCATTAATTAGAAATTCTAAATCTATCGCTTCTGCCAATTCCTGAATTTCTAATGGCGGTAGAGGAATGTATTTGGCATACAAGTCCAAAAGGTCGAGTAAATCTTGAGCATATTGATTCGCATGAGTTAAGTTTCCATAAATAAAGTTAACTGGATTATTAATTTCATGAGCAACTCCTGCTACTAATTGTCCAAGGCTAGACATTTTCTCACTTTGAACTAACTGGCTTTGAGTTTCTTGCAGTTGGCGAAAAGCAATTTCTAGCTGATTAGCTTGTTCTCGATAACGATTTTCTGATAGTTGTAAAGCTTGTTCTGTTAAAATCCGCTCTTGAACTTCCTGTTTCAGTTGCCGATTTGCGTGTTGAAGTTCTTGCGTTCTTGCATCTACTCGTTTTTCTAATTCAGCAGTTAACTGCAAAAGTGCTTGCTCTGCATTCAGACGTTCCTGCACTTCTTGTTCTAAACGTAGAGAATGCTGTTGTAGCCGCTTAGTCAAATTTCGCAGACTTAGGTGAATATTGACACGAGCTAAAACTTCTTCATGCTGCAATGGCTTAGTAATATAGTCTACCGCCCCAAGAGTCAATCCTTTGACTTTATCTACTGTTTCAGAAAGGGCTGTCATAAAAATTACAGGAATATCTTTTGTTTTTTCCTTGGCTTTTAAATGACGGCAAGTTTCAAAGCCATCTATTCCTGGCATAATTACATCTAATAAGATTAAATCGGGCAAAGCGTATTCTAATTGTTCAATTGCATCTTTTCCATCTTCAGCCACTAAAACTTGGAATCCAGAATCTGCTAAAAACTCAAATAGTACTCCTAAATTGGTGGGAGTGTCATCAACAATTAAAATTATATTCTTTTCTGTATTTTCCCGATTCACAGTTAACTCCCAGCGCTTTTGAGAAACTCACGAATTTTTTTTACTTGAAATCCCTTCGCTAATTGATACAGTTCTTGAGAGAAGGGAATATATTGAGAATTTAAATTTTCCAAGCGATTGGCTTCTTCAATGATTCCTTTGATGTCTCCTTTACTAGCTAAAGCTAACAAACTAGATATTTCTACATTGCTCGGAAATATCAAACTTTGTTCGATAATATTTTGACAATTTGCAATTTTTTGTGATTCTTCATCATAAATCCATTCGCATTTTAAATATACTTGCAGTTTAGTTAATAATTCCGATATTCGCACTGGCTTAGGAAGAAAATCATTACAACCAACTTCCTGACTTTTTTGGCGATCGAAATCAAAAACACTAGCAGAAGTTCCTATGACTATAATGTCTTTAATTTCTGGCGATCGCCTTAATCTTTGAGTTGCTTCTAAACCGCTGATTGTTGGCATCATCAAATCCATTAATATACAATCTGGCTGCCATTGTACCGCTTTCTTCAAACAATCTTGACCATCAACTGCTTCTAATACTTCAAATCCAAATGGCGCTAGCATATTTACTAAAATTAACCGATTTTCTAATTTATCGTCGGCAACAATAATTCTGAGTTTACGACCTTGATAACCGATAATGTTTGACGTTACTGCTTTCACCGCCTCTAAAGATTGTTCAACTTCAGGCAACTCTAAATCAAAAAAGAAAATACTTCCTTTACCTAATGTACTTTCAACTTGAATTTCTCCTCCCATCATCTGCACCAATTTACGGCTAATAGATAGCCCTAATCCTGTACCTTCTACTTTGCGATTCTTTTCACCTACTTGATGGAAAGGCAAAAATATTTGTTGTAATTGTTCTGGAGCCATACCGACTCCTGTATCTTCCACCTGAAACCGAATTTGATGATTGTGATAGCCAACTGTTAAAGTAACTTCACCCTTTTCAGTAAACTTGACTGCATTACCCAATAAATTAATTAAAACTTGCCGCAGTCGTTTTTCGTCTGCTCTCACTCCTTGAGGTAAGTTAGTTGTTGATTGATAAATTAAAGAAATACCTTTTTGTTGAGCGCGAATCTGACAAATTTCGACAATCCCTTCTAAAAATTTGGTAAAATGAAACTCTGTAAGATGTAGTTCCAATTTTCGCGCTTCTATTTTAGAAAGGTCTAAAACTTCATTAATTAAGTTTAAAAGGTGATCGCCGCACTGATAAATAGTATTTATACCATTTTTCTGGGAACTAGTTAAATCTTTATCTCGTTGTAAGATTTGGGCATAACCTAAAATCCCATTTAAGGGAGTGCGGAGTTCGTGACTCATATTTGCTAAAAATTCACTTTTCGCCCGATTAGCAGATTGGGCTGTTGCTTCTGCTTTTTGCAAATGCACATTTTTTTCTTGTAACTCTTGAGTTCTTTCTTGCACTTTAGCTTCTAAAGTGGCATTAGCTGCGGCTAAATCGCTATAGAGACGAGCATTTTCAATAGAAATTGCTGCTTGCGAAGATAAAAGTTTTAAAACTTCTAATCTATCAGATGTAAATGCTTCGGTAGTCAGGTTATTTTCTAAGTAGAGAATGCCACTCAGTTTTCCTTGGTGGACAAGCGGCGTGCATAATAATGATTTGGGTTTGCGCTCGACAATATAGGGATCTTTCGCAAAAATTCCTTCACAAATTGTCTGACTACATAAGACATTTTCCTGAGTTCTAGCTACATAATTAATTACAGATATAGGCAATTCCTGGCTAGTCATTACTGGCTTTGATTGCATAACGATCGCATCATCAGATTCTACTGTTGCTTGGGCTTCTATTAGTAAAGTTCCATCTATTTTTAAAATTAGATATCCAGTTTGAGCGCCAGCATTCTCCAGTACAATTTGCATTAATTTAGCTAGCAACTTACTCAAAACAATTTCACCAGAAAGAGCTTGAGAAGCTTTCATCACTGTCATAAAATCGAGATTGTGAGTACCTTTGATGATTGTGGAATTTTCCTGAGTAAATTCTTGGTAATTCGTTTCTAGCTTTTGTGCGTTTGACGATATCGTAATTAATTTTCGATAGCGTATTTCTAAATCTTTGACTTTCGCAACAGCCCCCCAACCCATATAACTATAATAGGCATCTGTCATATAAATTTTAGCAATTTTCTCTCTGCTTAACGACAAATGATACTCAGCGGCTAATTCATTTGCTAAGGCTTCTTCTTGTATATATCCCTGCTTATTTGCTCCTATAATGGCTCGTTCATAATAATCAACTGCTTTCTCATACTGTTTTAAAATTCGTGCTTTCTCAGCTTCTACTAACTCATATTTATGCTGAAAATTTACTGGAGCGTAATCTGCCCATCTTTCCATTTCTTGCTGATTAGCTGATACTTGACTAAGATACTCTTCTTGTTGCTTTGGCTCAACTTGGTTATACAAAGCCAATAAATTTAGAGAATAGTAAAAATTAGTTTGGGCAATGTGTATCATGCCCGCTAAACTGTGAGTATATTGAAATGCTAATTTAGCATATTCAAGTGACATTTTAAAATTTTTAAATAAATAATATAGCTGACTCTTTAGAATATAATAAGAAAATAAAGCCATATGATTTTTAGTATTAATCAATATATTTAAGTCTGTTTGTTCGTTAAAAAATACTCCTATCAATAATTCTGGTTTTGCCAAATGACCTCTTAAATTATCAACTCCTTGTATCCAAATTCTGGTATAATCTATATCAAATTTTTGGTTATATTTCCGAATCATGGCTAAATACTTATTTTGCTCTTGAGCAACTTTTTTTAAAGGTTCACCCATAAAAAAGATAGAGTTACAATAAAATGTAGCGCCACGACAAGCTAACTCTATATCTCCAGTTTCTAGAGCACTTTGAATACCCTCCTGAAAAGGCTCTATTGTATTTCTTGAATGTTCGTTCCACTGTCTAACAAAAAAATTATAGACTGCATATATTTTCGCTTTGAATTCTTTAGCATTAATTTTATCCAATAGCTTTAAGCTTAATTTACCAAGTCGATATGCAGATTCAAGGTTAGAAGATACTCCACAAAGGATTAGCCCATATAGGGCATACCCATAAGCAGATGCAGGTGAATTACCGTATTTGACACATAAATCAACAATTTTGATGATGAACAAAGGACATAAATGGGGAGCAGCAACAAAAACAGAAGGTATTACCGTTACTAATATCCGTAACGCAGCAATTTTATAGCTATCGCTCATCTGCGGTAAATTTACTAACTCTTCAATACTCTTTCCAGATAAAATAGTTTCTGGATCGAGTAACTGTACCAAAATACTGGGATCTTCCGGCATTTGAGGTAGGGGTTCTTCCAAAATATTTAAAATATCCAAAGCAGTATCTATTGCTGCTTGCATTTGATTTTGAGCAATATAAAACTGAATTTGTGTCTCATACACTGGGACTTTTTCAAGTAAATTTTTAGCATTTTTTATCACAACACTACTAAGGTGTGAAGCCCTTTCAAAGTTAGTGTTGAGATATTCAATCGCTACTGTTTCTACATATAGTGCTAGTGTTAATTGATATTGACTTTCCCAGCTATCTGCTGTTAAGAGGTCTATACCAAAATTTAAATATTTGACAGATGAATCATAGGCTGTTGCTACTTTTGCTTTTTGACCTGCTATCAAATTTAATGTTGCTAGCTCACATTTTTCGGACTCAGCAGTAAGTAATTCCGCACCATAGTTGAGTTGATTAACTAGTGCGAAAATCTTGTCTTTGCGTTCCTCTGATGTGGTATTTTGTAGCAATAATTGACCAATTTTCAGGTGTGTTGCTTTCTTCTGTTCGTTAGGAATTAGAGAATACGCAGCTTGTTGCACGCGATCGTGCAAGAATTTATATGTGATTGTTTGAGATATATTAATTAATCTTCCTATTGTATCTACCCCGTTTTCTATTTCCTCTTGAGCAAACACTAGGGGGATTTTGTAGGAATTGTTTAAGGGCAAAATTAAACCTGCTTGCAGAGCTTTCCATAAATCTGCTGCTGTTTCCGACTGAGTTGTTTGATTAACAGTTGCTAAAACTTCTAAAGTAAACTTATCTCCGATACAAGCCGCTATTTTTAAAACATTAATTGTCTCTGGTGAAAGCTTTTGAATTTGGCTGACCATTAACTCGACAACATTATCTGTGTTATTAATATCTTTTAGCTGCTCAATATCCCATTGCCATATACCTTCCAAAAAATTAAAAACTAAAAAATTCTCTTGATAGAGATATTTGAGTAATTGGGTTAAGAAAAAGGGATTACCTTGGGTTTTGTGAAATACTATTTTGGCTAGCGATTTAACTGTTAAGCTCCTGCTACGTAAAGTATCAGCAACTAACTGATTAACACAGTCAATATTCAAACTTCTGAGAACAATATTATTAATAGTATTCCTAACTATCTGAATTTGCTCTAAGGTATAAACTAAAGGATGAGTCGCACTGACCTCGTTATCGCGATAAGCTCCAATTAATAATAAATATTCGCTGTCCGAATCGGTCATAATTAGCTCGATTAACTTTAAAGAGGCTGAATCTGCCCACTGTAAATCGTCTAAAAATAAAACTAAGGGATGTTCTCGTTTAGTAAAGACATGAATAAACTGTTGAAATACCCGATTAAAACGATTTTGTGATTCTATTGCTCCTAATTGTAGTATCGCAGGCTGAGAACCAATAATCCGTTCTACTTCTGGTATCACATCTATGATGATTTGTCCGTTGTGACCAAGTGCTGTTAATAGTTTAGATTTCCAATTTTCTAATGATTCTAGACTTTCTGTTAACAGTTGTCGCATTAATTCTTGAAAAGCTTGAATTAATGAAGCATAAGGAATATTCCGTTTAAACTGGTCAAACTTACCAGAAATAAAATATCCTCTCTGGCGGACAATTGGCTTATGAATTTCATTTACCAAAGAAGATTTGCCAATTCCAGAGTATCCAGATACCAGCATCATTTCTATTTTGCCGTTACTAATACGTTCAAAAGCATCTAATAAGATATTTACTTCTGCTTCTCTACCATAAAGTTTTTGCGGGATAATAAATTGACTGGATAAATCTAGTTGACCAATAGTGAATTCAGTAATTTGACCGTTATTTTCTAACTGCTGGAGACACAATTTTAAATCTGCTTTTAATCCCAAGGCGTTTTGATATCTATCTTCAGCCGTCTTTGCTAATAGTTTCATCACAATTTCAGAAACTGCCAGGGGGATTTCTGAATTTATTTCATGAGGTGAAGCTGGAGTTTTTGCAATGTGTGAGTGAATAATTTCTAACGAGTCTTTACTATCAAACGGTAGCAAACCAGTAAGCATTTGATAAAAGGTGACTCCCAAGGAATAAAAATCGGTGCGATAATCAACTGACCGATTCATTCTCCCGGTTTGTTCGGGGGACATATAGGCTAGAGTGCCTTCTATTAAGTTAGGGTTACTCACAGTTTGATTTTCTCTAGATAACTGTGAGGCGATACTAAAATCAATAAGTTTAATAGTTAAATTGGTTGCATTAATAACAATATTTTGGGGCTTAATATCTTTATGAATAATTTGAAGCTCGTGAATACTTGCCAAAGCTGCTGCTAGTTGAATAGCAATTATTAAAAACTCTTTCAATGATAATTTATGTAAATCTATGAAATTTTTTAGCGATATAGCTCCAAAATCTTCTAAAACCAATGCTAATCCGTTTTGATGCTTTTCTAAAGCTAAGGTATTGATGACTCCGGCAATATCTATCAAGCTGCTGAGGATTTTATATTCGTGTTTGAGTGTAGTTAACTCTTCTAAGGTAGGATATTCAGCTTTGAGAACTTTAATGATGACTGAAGTTTCATCTATCTGTTTAATAGCACGGTAAATAATACTGGAAGTACCTTCGCACAAGGTTTCAGTAGGAATATAGCCAGGAAGCGTTAGCATTATTTCAGTTGTATAGAAAATTAATGAAAGTAAAATAGGTAGAAGTGATGGAACTACTTAAATTTTAAGATTATCTTGATTTACAGGTTAATGGTTCCCAAATAAATTGATAAAGTTTTACAAGCTAAATAAAACTCAATCATTGATATAGAGGTAGGAGAAAAAAGTTTTTCAGCTAGTTCATCTTACATAATTATATTTATTTGCGCTTTTATACTTAAATAATTCTGCCAAAGGGATACTAGCTCGACTCTATTTTTGAAATTTATGTCTCAGTTATAGCAAAGTGCTGAGTGCTGAGTGCTGAGTGCTGAGTGAAAACCCAGTTGCTTGGTGGCTTTGAGCTATTAATATTGTCCTAACCTATATGACTACGGCTATAAAAGAATTATTGCAATTTATTGAAAAATTTGAAATTGAAAATTGCGGCGATCTGTGTATAAAATTTTTAATCAGCTGGGCTACTATACCAAGTCTGATTCAGCCATACTAAATGTCTGGACTACCTTGGTTAAGTACTCTAGATTATTTTGTCCAAATTTGAAGTTTAGTCGAATAATCAGTAACACAGGAGCTTATTTAGTTGTGATGAAGTTATTTTCAAGAGTTAGCGATCGCTCTTAACGCTCAAATTTCCAACTGCTAAGATGGTCACATATACCGAAAGATTTATATCGAACCTAAATTATCGGATTCTACATCCACAACTCATTAACGAACTCCTACCCCCACAAAAAATGGGGGTATTTTGTTTGCTTACATTGTCCCCAGCCGAGCCAAAACAAATCCAAGCAACTACCGCAACTTCCTCACCGCGTCTTTCTAAGGCAAAAGATTGTGCAACTTAAAGGCAGATTAGCCGATCGGGAGATCGGTAGAATCCAAAAAACTAAGCTTCATCGCCAGTCTCATTGACTGGCTGTTGCAACGGTTTAACTACAACGCGACCGTTTTCAACTACAGTACAATTTTTAACCGCGCTCTTGCTGTGGTGAACTGGCTCGCCCTGACACTTGTTTTGGTGGGAGATGTTTTGCTCCTGCTGTTGGTTCAGGACAACAACACTACAAGCGCATGAAGGTAACGACATATTGGATACTTTGCTCTCTATATCTATTATCGCATTGCTCATTTAATTTGCATGAAAAATGTGCTGCCTATACTTTAATTCCAGACAGGAAGCTTGTTAATAATGTTCATAGGGATGTCAAGTAGAGTTAATGTAGTATAAGATACACAAAATATCTGATTGAGATTTCAGCGCAAGTTATTGCGTATATCAAAGATTGTGAATGTAAGTACTTGCTTTAATGTACTCATAACTTTTTTGATATATGTAAATCTAGTAAATAGGAAAACGGCACAGATCCCGCCCCGTTTTCCTCCCCAGCCAAACTTATTTGGAGGGCGTAGATTGCGGGTTTTGCTGATGAAAAAATTTTTGAAATATCTAAGTTTAGGTCTGCTATCTACGTTTTTGACAGCTACTCCTGGGCTGGGTGCTGAACGCATCAGCTTTTTTTACCCTCCCTTTGGCGAATTTTCGTTGTCTGTGAATTCGCTAGAAAAGTTTGCTAAAGAAGGCAAAATCAACGATGATTTGAGATTTTATGCCAGCCGCGCGACTCCCGAACAACTCGCTCAACTGCGGGAACTACTCCAGCAGCGTTTCAAGATCACGCCAACTTTAGTATCTCAAGTTACCTACTCGCCTATAGGTGAAAGGTTAATGGAGCGTCTGGGAAATTTGGTGCTGACAGAATCTCGCAAAAATGGTTTCTATGCTTTGCGCGGTGCTTTGATTGTGGCTGCTGCTGATAAAGAAGGTTTGACAATTGTGAACTTGTTACGCAGGTATCCTAGCGAAACTGTGCGGTTGAATTTCACAGAAGGGCTAAAGATAGTTGGTGACTTGTCAGATTTGCTCAAAACAAGGGATAAAGTGATTGCTTTTGTGCAAAAAGAAGCCAGCGCTCAAGCTGCCAATTCTAATGCTAACTTCTCTCTACAACCAGATTTGCGATCGCCTGGAAAATTTCAATGGCAGAAACAATCCTTGCAACTGAATGACGTTTCTCGCAATCGCCGTCTACCAGTCGATCTCTATTTACCTAAAGCCGCACCAGAGGGAGGATCTGCCTTTCCCTTAGTTGTGATTTCTCATGGTATCGCCTCAGACCGCTATGCCTTTGCCTACTTGGCCGAACATCTAGCATCTTATGGGTTTGCGGTTGCTGTACTGGAACACCCTGGTAGTAACGCCGAACGCATTCAGCAATATTTTGCAGGTTTAGCCGCCCCACCAGATGCCAAAGAATTTATCAATCGACCTTTGGATATTAAATATCTCCTCGATGAACTCCAGCGCCGGGAAAAGTTCGATCCCGCCCTGCGAGGGAAACTAAATTTTCAGCAAGTCGGGGCGATCGGTCAGTCATATGGAGGTTATACTGTTTTGGCTCTAGCTGGAGCGCAAATTAACTTTAACAAACTCCGACGAGACTGCACTCCGAATAATTCATCGTTGAATTTGTCGTTGATTTTGCAATGTCAAGCAGCTGACTTAACTCAAAAAAATTACTCACTCAACGACAATCGCATTAAAGCCATCATTGCGATTAATCCTATTGATAGTTCGGTTTTGGGTCAAACCGGGATCGGTCAAATTCCAGTTCCGGCGATGCTGGTGGCTGGTAGCCAAGATATATTTGCTCCACCAGTATCCGAGCAGATTCGCCCTTTCACATGGCTTGCTAATCCTAATAAGTACCTAGCTATCATTGAAAACGCTACTCACTTTACTGCCATTGCAGAATCTCCCGCTAATAAAGGTGTATTACCTGTGCCAGCTGGCTTGCTCGGCCCTGACCCTACACCTGTATATTCTTATCTCAAAGCCCTAAGTGTAGCTTTCTTAGAAACTCATCTGCTCAACCGCCCGGAATACCGCTCTTATTTACAGCCATCTTATGCTCAATTTATTAGTCAAGCTCCTCTCAATCTCAGTTTGTTAAAGTCGCTAACCGCAGATCAATTGGCTCAAGCAATAAATCAACCTCTTCCTAAGTCAACCAAATCATCACCTCAATTGCTCCCTACCCCGCGTTAGTTATAGCAAGTTGAAAAAGCTGGTAAAGTTGGGGAGGCATTACAATCTTGGAGCCTCTCCTTGTTGTCGCAACTGCCATTGTTGATTGAGACGAACAAACTAAAAATGATCTGCTTGCTAATCCTAGTAAGCTTTGAGAAAAAAGTAGAGCGTTCATAGAAAACTCCATTTGAGAAATAAAATTTCACAACAAAATATGCTTGCATCAAATCGTTACAAGCAGACCGATCTAATAAATGTATTGCTGACGAATTATTCTTTAGGATAGTAACTTAGATATAGGTCAAAGCTGTGTCATAAGTATGTCAAGATGATTTGTAACTATTAGCAAGCTTGCGCTGTTGAGTCAATCTAGCACTGCTGATGTCCAGAAAAATCCTCAAATTGAAAAATAAAAATATTCAGCAAGATTGAGTAGTAAAAATTGCAGAGCTTGCTAAAATTTTTATCTATTTCTTAAAAATAAATAGATCGAGGATGGCATGGCTGGGAGTACTCATGAGATGAATTTGTTGAGAATGCTGACGACAATCGACTCTGCAATGTTTCCCAAACTATGTGTCTTTTTTACATCATAACTATGACTTAGATGTAACAATTATTAGGTTATTACAGATTTTTTTACTGATTGTCAAGAAATTTCGATATTTATCTAGTGGTATTCATAAAAACTTATTAGCTAAATTATTTCTTATATATATACTTCTTCACAAGAAGTATTAAGAAATACTTATTAAAAAATATTGCAATAGCTTGATTTAATTGTTAACGTGTGTATGGCAGCGATACTGGTGAGTGCTCTAAACATAAGAGAGGTAATACCTATGAGCTATATCCATTCAGCCAATTGTGTGAAGCGTTGATTTTCAATCTGGGAAACGAGGTTAATCTGATTTGTATGAGCAAAATGCAGATTAGCCCAAGAATGTATCGTTGCCAAAGACTTACGTTTTAATTTCAATGACAATTGATTGTGTCTTACCCTGACCAGGATGCAAGTAGCTGTGGTTTGTCGGTAATAACTAAGAGTACGGTAAGACAGAGATTTTGGAGGTAAAAACCGATGAATATTCAAGACAAAGTTGCTCTAATTACGGGGGCTTCCCGTGGTATTGGACGAGCGATCGCTTTAGCACTAGCGCAACAAGGCATGAAGCGGCTGATCTTGACAGCACGCGATCGCCAAAAGTTAGCCGAGGTAGCCAGTGAAATTGAGGCTATGGGTGTGGAAGTTGCGATCGTAGTAGTGGATTTAAGTAAGCCAATAGAGGTAAACGTTGCTGTTGCCCAAGTTTGGCGCAGTTATGGCCCGATTCATCTACTGGTTAATTGTGCGGGCGTAGCATACCAAAACTCATTTCTGCGAGCGAAACTGTTCCAAGTGCAAGAAGAACTTTCTGTGAATTTATTAGGCATGTACACCCTTACCAGCCTGATAGCTAAACGCATGGCCAGCCAAAGGCAAGGGACAATTGTCAATGTATCGAGCTTAATGGGGAAAGTAGCTGCACCAACAATGGCGACTTATTCGGCCACGAAGTTTGCAATCTTAGGGTTTACCCAAGCTTTGCGCCGAGAACTAGCCCAATACAATATCCGGGTAATAGCATTACTGCCTTCCCTCACCGACACAGACATGGTGCGCGACTTAAAATTGTTTCGCTGGACGATCCCGATGACTCCCCAACAAGTAGCTAAAGCATTAATCGCGGGATTGCAAACAGATGCACCAGAAATTTTAGTCGGATGGCAAAGCCATTTAGCTGTGTGGTGTCAACGCCTTGCCCCGTGGTTACTAGAGATGATTTTACAGATGGCAACACCACCAGCGCCAAGCAAGCCGCAGCTTGACGAAAAACCGAGTTTATTAAATCGAATCCAGCGTTTCAATAATTTTTGGCGGCTATCCAGAATAGATTCATTGGTGTCTGCACTGAAGTTCTGAGTGAGTACAGGTAATTGTAAGGGCGAACGTAACAGCGCCCTTACAATTACCTGAAAAACGTTGTAAATCTTTGGAAGCGATCGCCTCGTCTGTGCTTGTTAAGCTCAAATCTTCGGAGTTAATTAGAATTCACGTCTGCACTCAAGATAAAGCGGTAGAGTGTAAACATAAAATTTCAGCTTTTATCCTTCATGCTGTCCTTAAATACCATAGATTTGCCAGAAATTATTGATGGCTTGCCAAATATTTCTGGATGGGAGAAAGAAGTTCTCTCTGTCGTCAACCAAGATGCACCTATATTCTTACCCTCAACCAATATAAAGTTAGAGGATGTGAATGCAGTATTTGCGATCGCCTTACACATGCACCAGCCGACTATACCAGCTGGATCTGGTGGTTCGCTGATCAGCCATCTGCAATATATGTTTGAACATCCCAACGAAGGGGATAACCACAACGCCGGGCCGTTTGCCTATTGTTACAGCCGCATGGGGGAATTTATTCCCGAACTCGTCCATCAAGGTTGCAATCCGCGTGTGATGTTGGATTACTCAGGCAATCTGTTGTGGGGACTCAGGCAAATGGGACGCGACGATGTCATCAATAACCTCAAGAGGATTACTTGCGATTCTACCTATCAGCCTTATGTCGAGTGGTTGGGTACAATGTGGAGCCATGCTGTTATTCCTTCCACCCCTATACCAGATATGAAATTGCACATTCTGGCATGGCAACAGTATTTTGCAGCTATTTTTGGCTGGGAAGCATTAGCGCGAGTTAAAGGATTTTCTCCACCAGAAATGCATTTACCAAATCACCCCGATACCTTATTTGAATTTGTCAAAGCGCTTAAAGAATGTGGATATCGCTGGCTACTAGTGCAAGAACATTCTGTAGAAACAATTAATGGTGAATCTCTCACCTCCAAACATTTACCACATCGTCTAATTGCTCGAAATTCCCAAGGCGAAACAATTAGCATCACAGCCTTGATTAAAACCCAAGGTTCGGATACTAAATTAGTTGGTCAGATGCAGCCTTATTATGAAGCCAAAACTCTATCAAAACAAAAATTGGGTAGTATTTTTGTGCCACCAATAGTTAGCCAAATCGGTGATGGTGAAAATGGCGGCGTGATGATGAATGAATTTCCTAGCGCTTTCAAACAAGCTTGGTGGGATATGATGCATAACGGCGGAGGGAAATCTGGTGTTGTTGGGGTGTGCGGTACAGAATATTTAGAATTAATTGCGGCTGCTGGTTGCAAACCTGAAGATTACCCAACTTGCCAGCCAGTAGGACAATATCAAATTTGGCAACGAGTTTCACCAGACAATTGTCAACCTGAAGCTGTAGAAAAAGCCATTGCAGAATTAAAGCAAATTAATCCCAATTTTCATATGGATGGCGCTTCATGGACGAATCATATCAGTTGGGTACAAGGATATGAAAATGTTTTATCACCAATGAATAAACTCAGTAGTTTATTTCATGAAAAACTCGATAAATTAATCTCTACTGACACTGCTGAAAGCATTACTAGAAAATCTGATTATCGTCAGATTCTCTTACACAACTTGTTACTACAAACAAGCTGCTTTCGTTATTGGGGACAAGGCGCTTGGACTGACTACGCACGAGAAATTTATCAACGTGGTGAACATTTGCTGCAAGCTTAAAGGTAATTGTAAGGGCGAACGTAACAGCGCCCTTACCCGTGTACCTCATTTACCTGAAAAACGCTGTCTCATCAAACTAAGGGTAATAATATTTCAAATTCAGTGCCTACACCTATTTCAGAACGGAAATTTAATTTCCCGCCATGCCTTGCAGTAATAATTCGGTAACTTACCGCCAAACTAGTTTCTTTATCAGCCCGTTTTTTAACAGAAAAAGACTCTAGAATTTGCTGTTGTGATTGAAGAGACATCCCCAAACTATTATCAGCAATGCAAATTGAAATCCAGCGAGAATCTGGTGCATTTAGTTTGGTTGCTTCTTTAGAGATGACTGCTGTATTAATCTCAATTCTAGGTTTTTTAACAGTTTTAGTAGTTTCTGGATGAAGTTGCTGTCGTGCTGCTTCATCGAGTAAAGCATCCACACATTGAATTAAAATATTCATTAATACTTGATTTAACTGTCCGATGAAACAAGACACTGGTGGCAATTGTCCGTAATTTCTAATAATTTCAATTTCTCCTTTTAAACGGCTTTTTACAAGTAAAATAATACTATCTAAACCAGCATGTAAATCCATCGGTTTGGGAAAAACTTCATCAATATGACAGAAGTTTTGTAACCCGGCAACAAGCTGTTTTAATCTTTCTGCACCATTGCGAATACTATTAAGTGCTTTTAATAAATCCTGTTCTAAAAAGTCAAATTCAATTTCTTCTTTAAGTTGCTGAATAGTTTCAGAATTATGAGGTGAACCTTTTTCGTAAACTGCTAATAACTTTAATAAGTCTTGGCTGTAGTTAGAAACATAAGTTAAGTTACCCCAAATAAATCCTACCGGATCTAAGATTTCATGTGCTACCCCATCAACTAAGCGCCCAAGACTAGCCATTTTATCATTTTGAATCATTTGGGCTTGGCTGCGTTCATATCGCACCTGAGTTTCTATTCCTTGAATTTGCCAAGAAGCAAGATTCAAGTCATGCATATCTAATAATCTATAGGTATTAGCAGATGTTTGTACTACAATTGGTTCTGCTAAAAATTCAGGCGATCGCCTCAAAGTATGTTGCATCGCTGCCAAAATAGACGTTGTATCGGGAAGCAGCAAAATAGCTGTTCGCGCATAGCTGTAGAGAACATCTAACGTTTCTTTGACAAACAACTCTTGCCCGTAAGGACGAATCAAAATTTCCAGCAGTCGCCGCCGCGAAATCATCCCAACGTATTTTCCTCGTTCTAGCAAAATTGCTCCTGGTAGCAGTGGGTATTTTTCCAAATAATTAGCAACTTCCGCACCAGTGCAACTAATTTCCACCTGAAAGTTGTACACTGGCAGTTCTTGGAGAGTTGATTCCAAACCGAGATCGCGATCGCTACCCACAGACAAAATTGGCGATGATATTAAGGAACTAAATTCTTGTGGCACTGGATACCCTGATGTATAAAAAAGACTGGCAAAGAATAAGCTAATATTCTAGCCTCTGTTAGTATTTGTGCAATCAACAGAGGTTGAAGAGAGCGGGGGGAGCTGGGGAGGCTGGGGGAACTGAGGGAGCCGGGGAAACAAGAATAACAACTCACTACTGACAACTGACTATATTTATTTGATTTTTCACTTGCAGTTTGACAATTTTTATAGTAAAAACCAACCACAGCTTATATTATATTTTTTGAGAAATGGGCAAAATCACGGTTATTAGCAACCAATAGCGATCCCCAAATGTTTAAAAACTATGAATCCTTTGTAAAAATGCATAGAAGTTAACATATTAAGTAGCCTACTTACAGCAAGTATAAATATTATGTAATTAAACATAATGCGACTAAATGCTTTCCCCAATAACTTGGAACTATTTTGGAAAGCGGATAATCTTAAAAATGGTTATCATCGGTAGATGCACTCAGGTAAAATGACAATCTGTGACTAGCTAGCGTTATTAGTGCGTCAGCACCACTACAAACCAAATCCCTATTTGCTGTTTCAATAATGCTCAACTGTCCATACATGCTTTCGATCCCCATTTAGATAGAATGACTAGGCATATGCTAAAAACTTCAAACCGCTTTTGACTGCGAGGCCCATGAATCAACTGAACAATGGTTTCACTATATTTCTGAGTCTGCTAGTTGAAGCGATGCCGTTTTTGCTTCTGGGGGTTTTCTTATCTAGTGTGTTGCTGTTATTTATTGATGAGCGCAAACTAGTAGAAAGAATGCCTAGAAATCCGCTATTGGGTGCTTTAGCAGGCAGTGCGATCGGCTTTTTGTTACCAGTGTGTGAGTGTGGCAATGTGCCAGTAGCACGGCGGTTGCTGATGCAGGGAGTACCCACGCCTGTAGCGATTGGTTTTTTACTAGCAGCACCAACGATTAACCCAATTGTGATTTGGGCAACTTGGACGGCGTTTCGAGATCAGCCAGAAATAGTGGTTTTGCGAGTTGTATTTTCTTTAGTAATCGCCACAATTGTTGGTTTTGTCTTCAGTTTTCAAAAAGATTTGACTCCTATTGTCCAACCTGCGATCGCTCGATATTTAAAGTTTAATCTACCCGCGCAGCCCGAAATCAAACGCCGTGGGAAGCGTTACCAAATAGAACCCCAAGCATCTACACCTAGTTTATTGCAATCTGGAACTTATATCTTAGGAGGAAAAGCAGGTTTACCCCAGCGGATGGATACTAGTTTAGGACAGGAAAATGTTATAGCCTCTTCTAATAAACCTTTAGCAGATAAACTACGCCTACTAATGGATAACAGCATCCAAGAATTGCGAGAATTAGGAGGTGTGATGGTTTTAGGAAGTGCGATCGCTGCCGCTATTCAAGTTCTAGCTCCCCGTGAATTAATCCTTAGTCTGGGTGCTGGCCCCATTAGCTCAATTGTGGTCATGCTGATATTAGCTGTAGTAGTGTCAATTTGTTCTACAGTCGATTCATTTTTTGCCCTATCTTTTGCTTCAACTTTTAGCAGTGGTTCCTTGTTAGCATTTCTGGTATTTGGCCCAATGATTGATATCAAAAGTGTTGGGTTGATGTTATCTATTTTTAAACCCCGGACAGTCTTTTACTTATTTGCTTTAGCAGGACAATTAACTCTTTTGTTCACTCTTTTCCTGAACTTACATGTCCTTTAATTGTTAGTTGTTAAAGAGTACAAGAGAGACGCGATTAACCCTTGTCTGTACAAGAGTCAGTTATTATTCTCCCCCTGCTCCCTCATCTCCCTCATCTCCCTCATCTCCCTCATCTGACAACTGACCAATGACTAATGGCTAAATCGAAAATCCCAAATCTTTTATTACCTTGGCTGGATGTTATCGCAATTACAGCTTGGGGTATTTTGCTGTTGAGATATTGGCTAACTGGCAAACTTAACTTGTTGATTCACCCAAGTTACTTTTGGTTAGTGATAGTCACTGGTATAACATTTATACTTATTGGTTGCTTTAAAGGGCAAGAACTTTGGCGGCGACGGCAGCGTGACATTGTGCCAACTACCCAGCATATAAGTTTATTTGCCCCTGGTTTGGGTAGTGGCTTTTTGTTAACCGCAGCAATTCTGGGATTTATTATTACACCGCAAGTTTTTGCCAGTGACAAGGTACTGCGGCAGGATGTAGCCGATCTAGTATCAACTACACGCGTTAAACCCCAAGCCTTTCGAGCTTCTGTGCGACCAGAAGAGCGATCGCTGGTAGACTGGGTACGCACTCTCAATGTCTATCCCGAACCCGATTCATATACAGGACAGAAAGTCAAAGTTCAGGGATTTGTCATCCACCCACCAGATTTAGGACAAGAATACTTGTTTTTAGCACGATTTGTCCTATCTTGCTGTGCAGCAGACGCATATCCTGTAGGATTGCCCGTGAAATTACCAAATAATCAAGAAAAGTACGCACCTGATACTTGGCTGGAAGTAGAAGGGCAAATGACCACAGAAAATTTAGGAAATAAACGCCAACTCACCATTGCTGCTAACTCCTTAAAAAAGATTCCTCAACCTCAGAATCCTTATAGTTATTAGTCAGCGGTCAGTAGTCAGTGGTCAGTAGCAAAACACAACTAACAACTGACAACTAATAACTGACAACTAACAACTAACAACTGACAACTAACAACTAACAAATGTCTATTAATAAAGCATTTATCCAACCACTAGATCGCGTGGCGATCGCACTAATATTGCTGCTTTGTCTGCTGATTGGTTTTTTGATAATGCAAGGTGATGTGGTAACAGCTCGCGTCCGGGATTTTAGCTGGCAAAATCAACAAATTGGAGCAGAAGATTTATCCTTTACTCTGACGTTTAGTCGCCCAATGGACACAAAAAGCGTAGAGGAGAACTTGAAAATCAATCCAGATGACGTAGAAGGTAAATTTAGTTGGGCAGGGCGACGGATGGTGTACACTCTCAAATCGCCGGCAACCTATGGCATCGATTATCAAGTGAATTTGCAGGGAGCGAAAGATAAATTTTCTGTTATGGAAGGTAAAAATAGGGTTATACAACCTTTCACAGGCAGCTTTCGCACGCGCGATCGCGTGATTATTTACATAGGAGCAGATTCAGAAAACCAGGGGCAATTAGTTCTCTACAACTTGACCCAAGGGCAACTAAAAGTACTGACCCCCAAAGACCTCATTGTTATGGATTTTAAACCATTTCCAGATGGGGATAAAGTTTTATTTTCGGCTCGCAGTTCCAAGAGTCAAGACTTACTAGAAGCGCAGTTGTACGCAGTGACAACAGGCATTGCAGATCAATCTGGACAAGCACAACCGGCGGCTAGAGTTGACTTGATTTTAGATAATAAAGAATATCAAAATCTGAAATTTGACTTGTCTCCAGATGGAGAAACTATTGTCGTGCAACGGGGAAACAAAGCTAACCCTAACGACTTTGGCTTATGGTTTATGCCAGCAACCAGCGACAAATCAGGAGAAAAACCCACTCCTAAACGCTTGCAAAGCCAACCAGGAGGAGATTTTATCATCACTCCTGATAGTAAAGCTGTAGCAGTTGCCCAAGGACAAGGAGCGGCTATCTTACCAATACAAGGCGATGGTAATAAACCTTTAGATTTTTTACCGCAGTTTGGACTAGTGCAAGCTTTTTCTAAAGACGGTTCGCAAGCTGCAATGGTGAAATTCAACACAGACTACACGCGAGATTTATTTCTGGTGACAAACCAAGGCATCCAGAAATCCCTGTTAAAAACACCAGGTTCAATTATCGACTGCCAATTTTATCCCGCTCCCGCTTCTTCCACCCTTTACTGCTTGCTGACACAACTGATATCACAAACAGAATACGTAGAACAACCTTATGTAGTGGCAATTGACCTAAAAACTGGAGAACAGAAACCTCTGTTAGTGCTACCCATCGACCAGCGCAACGTACAAATGAGCATATCGCCCGATGGTTCGAGCTTGTTATTTGACCAAGTAAAGCCACAAGCCAACACAGATGCATCATCTGCAAAGACTTTAACAACAGATGATGGAGAAGCGATCGCAACCAGTAGCTTATGGTTCATGCCTTTATTGCCACTTAATGATGCCGCTATTAACTCAATCAGACCAGAAAAACTTCCTTTAGTGGGATTTCATCCCCGTTGGTTGCCCTAAAAAAGTGCTGAGTGCTGAGTCCTAAGTGAGGAGTGCTGAGTGCTGAGTGCTGAGTGCTAAGTTAGGAGTCAGTTGTCAGGAGCAGAAGTAATTATTATTTCTTGTCTCCCTTGTCTCCCTCATCTCCCTCATCTCCCTGCTCCTGTGCCCCCTCTGCTTCCCCTGCTCCCCTGCCCTCTACTCCCGATTCTAATTCTCAAAATTAGTTATTTTTTGGCAGGAAAATGTTTGTTTAATTGTATACGGTGCTAATATCTCTCTAACGCATGAAGTTGTATTGGGAAGCTATTACCAATTAAATGTTTACCAACGCAATGCCGCGTAAATCCTTTGCTTGGCATCTGTACTGAAATCCGTAGATTGGTAGCATTTGAACTATTATCCCCGCCATTACTAAGGTTGACGGGGGATGACATCAGAATGTTATAACGTCATCAGGTCTAGATGCAAAACGGGGAACACTAATTAATGTGTTTAGGGTTTCAACTTGGTTTCTAGAACCAACCCTGAGCGAACACATCAGCATTGCTAAAGCTAGCATTGCTAAACATTTTAAGTTGGTGGGTCAAGAGTGATGAATGAAGCTGACACCTCAAACAACAGGGCTGTGATGGAATTTCTCAATTCTGCTAATTCACTACAACCGGAGCAGGCAAGCTGTCCTTTTTACTCAGTCGTGCCTTCTGAAAATACGGCATCTCAATTGCCGCTCCTTAAACCAGCAGAAGATAAACAGCACGACCCGCCAGCTGCCGCATCATCCCCGACAATTCCAACTCAGCCAGACTGGGTTGCAGAGCCTGACAACGAAAAACAAACACTCATTGATGCTGAATTTCAAAAGCTGCTGGCATTGAATCAGGAGTTGCGTACTGATAACAATGATTTATATCAACAAGTAGAGCATCTTCAAGATGACTTAGCTGAGTCAGTTAAGGCTTTAGAGTGGCAAAAAAGGCGCTCTAGTGTCACCGAGTCGATGCTTAACCAACAAGCTCAAGAACTGGCCGCAGCTCAAGAACAGATCCAATCTCTATTTCAACAGTTAGAAACTGCTACACAAACTGTTCAACGTCAAGAAATATTTATCGATACTTATAAAGCACAATTACAAATTAGCCAACAGCGCCTTGCTCAGTTAGAACGGGAATGTGCGCTCCTGCAAACTAACTATAACGAACAATCTCAGCAGGTCTTGCAATCAGACAATGCTTGTCGAGAGCTACGTACTCGGCTAATGCGCCAACAACGCCAGACGCTGCAATTTAAAGCGGCGTTGGAAAAATGTTTAGATACAACTGTTCCTAGCTATGACTCTCTAGACGAAACAGCAAATAATACTCCCCAGACAGCCAGCCATCAAACCAGATTCTCTAAAAAAGCTCGGTCTTTATTTCCCAACGTCCAACCCATCAGACCTTGGTCGGCAGAACCAGAATCCTTTACTAATAAAATTGACTATCCTTGGGGTAAATCTTCACCACCTCCCTCATACGGCAGTAATTATCCCACTTCTAATCCATCATCTCCTTGGAACTGGCCAAATCAAGAAAACACGCCTACTCCCTCTCAACCACCTACCTTTTTAGAAACTGATGAACCGACAACATCAGAAGGCGATTTTCCAAGTACGCCGGAAAACATTTCATCTTTGGAATCGTCAAAACTAGATGAGCAGCTAGATAGTCTCATCCAAATGTTTTTTACCTCCCAGTCTGCAACTGCATCATCAGCATCGCCTAATGTTGCAATAAATGTAGACAGCGATCGCTCTGATGTCCCTGTCTGGGAAACTTGGGCAACAACCCTTGAGGATGATGAAGAAGCAGAGACTTCACCAGAAGAAGAATTGGTAGCATCTGAAGGAGAAGTCACGCACACCACTAGTTATGCTTCGTTAGCGGATGATTTTATCCTTTCATCAGAAAATAACTCATCGTTATCTTTCACTTTGCCTGTGACTAAGAAAACTAGTGAAGAGCCAGAGAATGATTTGTTAAAAACTTCACAAGTCAATCAAGTGGAATTATCAGAGACTGAGTTGCCTCAAGAATCCTATGATAATTCTACCTACGAGAATCAATCGCCTTCACCAGTAGTTTATCCAGAGCGCCCGCCCAAAGGACGTACATCTTTGTCATCGGTAGAGTTGCCAAATTTTCGTCCTAATAGTCAATAGTTATTTGTCAGTTGTCAGTAGTTGGTTGTGTTTTCTACTGACAAAGCCCCGTTGGGGCGCAGGGCTGTTTCATTGCACAAGGGCAAAGAGTTTGTCAATCTCATTAGAGAGAAATCTATGGGCAGTTCTAATGGAAATGTGACCATTTAGGCGGAGTATATTAATTGCGAGCGCTCGTAGAACAGAGAGATTAGCCAGGGGATTACCCAGATGTATAGTAGAACGATCTTCATTCAAAACTACATCCTTAACCCAATGAAGTCGATTTTCTATACCCCAATGACCGCGAATACCCTGAGCAAATTCTTGTGCCGTGCAAATAAGGCTACTGATGTAGCAAGCAATATCATGGTATTGTTTACCCCCTCTTGTCCCAACTCTTTCAACCCGAATTAAAGACTTAATCCCAATCCATTTTGGGTCTATCCCATCCAAATCGTGAAAAACTTCGACAGTTCGCTTTGTTAGTCTATCCCTTGTTTTTTCAGTGGCGATATAACGACTTGTTGGCTTTGTTTTAGCAGCAACGTTGTGGATATGACGATCAAGTTTTGGCTGATTTTCTTTCACAGCAATCACGTAATCGTTACCACTGTCTATAATCAACTGGCAAGTTTTTTTTGGCAATGCAAAGAATCAAAGCTGAATTATTGCCAACTGGAGGTCGAGGTTCATGATTTATATTAGGAATTAGCGTTGTTTCAGGTATTGATTTTGTTGCTGAGAGCGAAAATAAAAGAATATATAATCAGTAAAACATCTTTGTTAACTTTACCAAAATAAAACGCTTAAAGGAAGAAAATATGAATCAAATAGTCCAGCCACAGACAATCCTAGCGACCAGCCAAAAGTGTTAATATTAGACAAATTCGCTGACATTAGCAAATAAGAGCGAAGGGTATCCACAACGCGAAAGGATTTTGGAGAAAATTCAGAATTATCAATCTCAGCTTTTTCAGCAGGCTCGAAATAAAGAAGGTTAGTTTTTACTTTTAAAAATCAGCTATGATACCATTTCGCCCAAAGTTTGACACAGATGTAAACCCTGAAGGTTAGGGAGTATGTCAACACAGCAATACCACGCTTGATAATTTCCCCTTATTCTTAACTTGTCATTAACGATCTGGGAATACTAAATGCACCAGAAATTGTGAGGATTTAGCTGTATGGTCAGTGCTGTTGTCAGTATTCTTGGATATTGCATCATTGAAGAACTCTACAGTGGTTCTAGAACCCAAGTTTATCGAGCAGTTAGAGAATCCGACTTAGCACCAGTAGCGATTAAACTACTGAAAAATCCTTTTCCTAGCTTCCATGAACTCTTGTCGTTTCGCAATCAGTACACTATTGCGAAAAATCTCCATTCACCTTCCATTATTCAAACCTATAGCCTCGAACCTTATCAAAATGGCTATATCTTAGTTATGGAAGACTTTGGGGGAATTTCTCTCAATGATTATTTTGCCCAAAATCAAAGTATCGCGTTTTTAAAAGAGTTTTTAGTAATAGCGATCGCTTTGTGCGATACCTTAGATATACTCTACCGCGAGCGCATCATTCATAAAGATATTAAACCCAGCAATATATTAATTAATCCCGAAACCAAACAAGTTAAATTAATTGACTTTAGCATTGCATCTTTACTACCACGAGAAACCCAAACACTAGTCAATCCTAATGTTTTAGAAGGGACACTAGCTTATATATCTCCAGAACAAACGGGGAGAATGAATCGTGGAATTGATTATCGCACAGATTTCTATTCCATCGGTGTAACTTTCTATGAATTACTTACAGGAGAGTTACCTTTTCAAGCTAATGACCCAATGGAGTTAGTACATTCTCATTTGGCAAAACTCCCAGAAAAGTTAAGTAATCCCAAAATAGAACTGCCTTCAGTTCTGGGTGAGATTGTCATGAAATTGATGGCAAAAAATGCTGAAGATAGATATCAAAGTGCATTAGGATTAAAGTTTGACTTAGAGAATTGTTTACAGCAGCTAGAAGCAACGGGTGAAATTAAATCCTTTGAAATTGCACAGCGCGATGTGTGCGATCGCTTCCTCATTCCTGACAAAATCTATGGACGAGAAACTGAAGTTCAAACCCTGCTGCAAGCATTTGATAGAGTTAGTCTTGGCGCAACAGAAATGATGCTCGTTGCTGGGTTTTCAGGTATTGGTAAAACTGTGGTTGTCAACGAAGTACATAAACCAATTGTCAAACAACGCGGCTATTTTATCAAAGGCAAATATGACCAATTTCAACGCAATATTCCCTTCAGTGCTTTTGTGCAAGCATTCCGGGATTTAATGGAGCAATTATTAGCAGAAAGTGATATCCAAGTTCAGCAATGGAAAGCTAAAATCTTAGAGGCTGTTGGCGAAAATGGGCAGGTAATTATTGAAGTCATTCCCGAACTATCAAGAATTATTGGCGAACAACCACCAGCGATAGAGTTATCAGGAACGGCGGCAGAAAATCGCTTTAATTTATTATTTCAAAAATTTACCCAAGTCTTTACCAGTGCATCACATCCCTTAGTAATATTTTTAGATGACTTGCAATGGGCAGATTCGGCATCGCTGAAGTTAATGCAGCTATTAATGGCTGATACAAGTCATCTTTTCATCATTGGTGCGTACCGAGATAACGAAGTCACTCTACGCCATCCATTAATATTGATATTAAATGAAATTGCGAAATCACAAGCAAAGATTAATACGATTACTTTAGCACCCCTGAGTCAAGTGCAAGTAAATAAGTTAGTTGCTGACACGCTCAAATGTTCAGAAGATGTAGCATGGCATCTTTCTGTATTAATTTATCAAAAAACTAAAGGAAATCCATTTTTTACCACACAGTTTATCAAAGCATTACATCAAGATGGATTAATTCAATTTGATTTTGAGTTAGGCTGTTGGCAATGCAATCTATCAGAAGTGACAGCTCAAGCAGTTACAGATGATGTTGTAACTTTTATGAGTTTGCAACTGCAAAAATTACCGCGATCGACTCAAGATGTCTTGCAGTTAGCGGCTTGTATTGGCAACTCTTTTGATTTAGCAACTTTGGCGATTGTTTCGCAGCAATCAGAAATTGAGACGGCTGCGGCTTTATGGAAAGCTTTGCAAGAAGGGTTGATTTTACCAATTGGTGATGTTTATAAGTTTTATGTCGGGAAAGAAAATCAAGCACGTACATCGGAAAATAAACAGATTGTTACATACAAATTCTTGCATGACCGAGTACAGCAAGCAGCTTATTCCCTAATTCCTGATGACCAAAAACAGACGACTCATTACCAAATCGGACAACTGCTGCTGCAACAGATTTCCGCACAAGCAAGAGAAGACCGGATTTTTGAAATCGTCAATCAATTAAATTACGGCACGGCTTTAATTAGCGAACAAACTCAACGAGATGAACTAGCACAACTTAATCTGATTGCATCTCGCAAAGCCAAAAATTCTACCGCCTATCAAGCAGCACGTGAATATGTCACAGTGGCATTATCTTTGTTGGCAGAAAATACTTGGCAGCAGCAGTATGAAATGACCCTCACCTTGCATGAATTAGCTGCGGAAATAGCACTGCTAAATGGTAATTTTGAGGCGATGGAACAGTTCATTGATACTGTTATTCAACAGGCACATTCTTTATTAGAAAAGGTTAATGTTTACTGCATTAGAATTCAATCTCATATTTTTCAAAGTAACTTGACCTCAGCGATCGCGATCGCTCAACCAGTCTTACAACAGCTTGGTGTTACCTTTCCCCAAACACCCACACCATCAGATCTGCAACAAGAAATCCAAGAGATTGAGCAACTGATTGGAGATAGGCAAATTGCCGATTTGGTTAACTTACCACAGATGCGAGATGCCGAAAAACTCGCTATTCTCAAGATTGGCAATATCATCAGCCCAGCAGCTTACCTCACTGGCTCACCGTTGTACCCATTGCTGAATACTTTGTCCGTTAAACTCTCGATTCAGTACGGTAACACATCGACTTCTACTTTCGGCTATGCGAACTATGGCAATATTCTCTGCAATTTCTTCCAAGTCGTAGATACAGGAACACAGTTTGGTTCTCTGGCACTTCAGATTATCTCGAAACTTGATGCCAAAGCCACTAAAACAGAGGTTTTGATGCTCTTGGGGTTGTTTATTGTACACCGCAACTCTCACATTCAAGAAACACTACCCCTTTTGCAAGAAGGTTACACCAGTGCCTTGGAATTTGGAAGCCTTGTATTTGCTGGGTACAATGGTCACAGTTTTTGTCTCAATTCTTTTTGGAGTAATCAATCCCTGACTACCTTAGAGCAGGATATTTACGCCTACTGCCATAGTTTGATGCAAATAAATCAATTGACAACCGCAAATTATTGTCGGATTTATTGGCAACCGGTTTTAAACTTGCTGGGTGTTGGAGAACACACCACATTTTTGTCTGGAAAAGCTCTTGAAGAAACAGAATTTCTCCAGCAGCTACAATCTGCCAATGATGGATATGGATTGTATATTTTCCATTTATATAAATTAATGCTTTGTTTCTTGTTTGGAGAAATTGAGCCAGCGAAAAATCATGCTATTGAAGTCAGGCGCTATTTTATGGCTGGTGCGGGATTAGTCAGCGAACCAGTATTTTATCTTTATGATTCGCTGCTGACTTTGGCACAATTGAATCCAAAATTAGACGAAACATCAAAAGTATTGCAGAGTGTAATAGAAAACCAAACCCGGTTACAGCAATGGGCGGATCATGCACCCATGAATCACCAGCATAAGGTGGATTTGGTAGAGGCAGAAAAATACCGGGTATTAGGCAAGAATTATGAAGCAGGGGATTATTACGATCGCGCTATTTCTCTTGCTAAAGCCAACAGCTACATCCAAGAAGAAGCCTTAGCTAACGAACTAGCAGCTAAATTCTACCTGGGTTGGGGTAAAGCCAAAGTTGCCGCAGGCTATATGCAAGAAGCTTACTATTGTTACGCCAAATGGGGTGCAAAAGCCAAAGTTGCCGATTTAGAAAAACGCTATCCCCAACTACTTGCCCCCATATTACAGCAAACCCGTTCGACCCTCTCAATTAACGAAACCATCATCCCCTTGGGGACTGTCACCCCCACCAGTGGAGCCACTTCTAGCAGCAGTGTCTCAAATACCCTAGATTTAAAAGCGATTCTCAAAGCTTCCCACACGATCTCCAGTGAAATCGAACTGGAAAAATTGCTTGCATCGTTACTAAGAATCGTCATCGAAAATGCAGGGGCTGATAAATGTGTATTAATGCTGTTACGAGACGATCGCCTGTTAATTAAAGGATCGATGTCCCAGGGAACACAGCCAGCTGTGTTGCAGAGAATTCCTATTGAAGATAGTCAAGATATTCCCCACAAATTAATTTATAAAGTCAAGCACAGCAATCAAACTGTTGGCCTGGTAAATGCGACAGCAGATCCGCTTTTAGCCAATGACCCGTATATTGTGCGTCAACAGCCGAAAAGTATCTTGTGTAGTCCGATTTTGCATCAAGGCAAGTTGATGGGCATTTTATATCTCGAAAATAATTTAGTCAGGGGGGCGTTCACCAGCGATCGCATGGAACTCCTCAATCTACTTTGCGCTCAAGCCGCAATTTCCCTAGAAAATGCGCGACTTTATGAGCAAGCCCAACAAATGCTAGCAGAACTGAGTGCTAGCAAAGTCCGCTTTCAGCAGTTGGCGGATAATCTTCCTGGCATAATTTACCAGCTGCGTCTCGCTCCCGATGGTTCTGTTTCAATTCCCTACATTAGTCCGGGCTGCGCGGCTTTATATGAAGTGCCACCCGAAGATTTCTTGGCAGGCATCACACATTTTCGGATGCTGGAGCATCCAGACGATCGCCCAGCCCTCACCCAGGCGTTCATTGATTCTGCCGAGACTCTCACCGCTTTTGAGCAGGAATGGCGCATTATTACGACCTCTGGCACTGTGAAATGGGTGCAGGCGGCATCACGACCGGAACGGCAAGCCGACGGTTCGATCGTTTGGGATGGGGTGATGATAGATATTAGCGATCGTAAACTTGCTGAACTTGCTTTGCAACAAGCGCAATTACAAATAATTCAAAGTGAGAAAATGTCTGCTTTGGGTAACTTAGTTGCGGGTGTCGCTCACGAAATGAATAATCCTTTGGGTTTTATTGCTGCCAGTCTTAAACAAGCTAAACCCACCCTTAATGATATTGTGGAACACTTAAAACTTTACCAAGAAACTTGCTCCGACCAAAGTGAAAAAATTCTAGACCATGCCCAAGAAATTGACTTGGAATATAGCTTAGAAGACTTGCCCAAAATACTTGATTCCATGACAATGGCGTGTGACAGGCTCAAAAATATCAGCACTAGTTTACGTACTTTCTCTCGTGCTGATAAAGATTACAAAGTGCCGTTTAACATTCATGAAGGCATTGATAGCACTCTTCTCATTCTCAAACATCGTCTCAAAGCTAACGAACAACGTCCGGCAATTGAAGTCTTGAATCACTACGGTAATTTACCAAAAATAGAGTGTTTTCCAGGGCAATTAAACCAGGTATTTATGAATATTATCGCTAATGCCATTGACGCATTAGAAGAGTCGAATTTTGGACGAAATTTTGAAGAAATCAAAGCTCAACCCAACAGGATTAGCGTTACAACTTCACTAGAAAATAATCTAGTTAAAATCGCTATTACTGATAATGGCAAGGGCATAAATGAATCGGTTAAACAGAGAATATTTGACCATTTATTTACTACGAAAGCTGTCGGAAAAGGCACGGGGTTAGGGTTGGCGATCGCAAAGTCTATCGTCGAAGAAACTCACGGTGGAAAACTAAGTTGCAAATCTGTTCTGGGTGAAGGCACAGAACTTTTAATTGAAATTCCAGTGTAAGTAGCAGCTACACAAGCAAAGCTTGCCTCCTGCTGCTCAAAAGCTTTGATTTTGCGCTTTTTCCGTGCAGGCGGACTTGCTTGTTGTAGCCGGGAATTCTATTCGTCGGGGAGGGGTGCAAGATATGTGTTACTGTTTTTTAGCAAGCACTTCTTGAGGGGTAATTTGTGCATATTGTTCTGGAGTTAAAAAATCCTCTCTGACATTTACCTTCTTTGGTATTAGTCCCAAGCTATACCATTTTTCAGCAATTCCCTGTTGTTTATCAATGATTTTATCGGTGATGGGCACGAGTGTGAAATCATACTTACTGTGCATCACTTCTAACGTAGCTGGATCTAGTTGAGTGGCTGGAGCAAGTAATTGTGCGAGTTCTTTGGGGTTATTCTTCGCCCAATTTTGGGCTTTTTGCAGTTCTTCTAGAAATACTTTTATCGCCTCTTGATTCTCTTGATAAAATTTACGGGTTGTCGAGTAATAGTTATTACTATCCCGCAAACCATTACCACCATCTGTCAAAACTCGTCCAACTTTCTGCTGTACATTTCTAGTCACAAATGGTTCCCAGATAAACCAAGCGTCTACTTTTCCTTGACTAAATGCTACATTGGCATCTGGAGGTGGTAAGAAAACAGACTGTATATCACTAAGTTTTAGCCCTTCTCTTTCTAAAGCTCTAACTATGAGATAGTGACCGATAGATGCTTTTTGAGAAGCAATTTTTTTACCTTTCAAATCGCTGACTCTTTTAATCTGAGAATTAGTGGGAACTAAAAGCGAAATTGATTTACCATCAGGAGAATTAGCGGCCAAATAGACAAGAGATGCTCCAGCTGCTTGAGAAAAAATAGGAGGTGACTCCGCTGTTAAAGCAATATCAAGTCCCCCAGCATTCAGCGCTTCAAGTGCTTGAGGTCCGGCGGCGAATTCCGGCCATTCTACTTTGTAACCTAAAGGTTCTAATCGTTTTTCTAGAATATGTTTTTGTTCGAGAACAGCTAAGGCTGTAAGTTGTTTAGAACGAGAAATTCTAAATACTTTATTTGTAGTATTACTAACTACTTTAGATGAATCTGGTTGTTGTTGAGTATTATTTTGTGCAGAACTACAACTAAATAATGTAGTAGACAATACTAGACTATAGCCCAAGGTAAATAATGCGTAACGACGAGTAATCTTTCGGCGTTTCCAAAACTCAAAGTTATTTTTTAAAGATTGCATTAATTGACTCATATTCTATTACCAAGCAATTCAAAATTAATGAAATAAGGTGGATAAACCACCTTAAACAACCGCTGAGAGGTATACTGTGGCGAAAACTTGTAATTTAGGAATATTGGGTAATTAAAGGTAATTCTGCATTAAGTACCCAATTGCCAATATCGCGCAATTTATAATCTACGGGGTCGTGGAGTGTGAAAGTACGTAAATCTCGCCAGTAACGGTCAAAGCCATATTTAGTACTCGTAGAACGAGTTCCCATTACTTCAAAAATACCTGTGGTGATATCTAAACCAACTTTAGTAACAAAAGCTTTAGCTGCGAAAACCGAAATTGCTACTTCTCCTCTCTCTTCAAGAGTCAAATTAGCTTCTTTCTCCCATGCCTGTTGTACTTGAATAGCAGCTTTATCGGCTAAACTAATTGCTGCTTGCAGTTCTGTCCACAAATTCCCATAGTGATGCAAAATATAAGGGTCTTGTGTAGCACTATCAACACCAGATGTAATCCAAGGTTTGGTCTGATTAATAGTGTATTGTTTGGCAGTTGCTAATGCTCCTTCAGCAATTCCTAAATAAATATAGGTTTTTGTTAGTTGAGCAATGATTCCCAAAAATGTACTAAAAGCACCATCAGGAGGATGAGGATATCCCAAAATGTCATCTTTTTTTACCAAAACATCATGAAAAGTGAATGTATCGCTGTCTGTGCGTCTTTGTCCAATATTGTCCCAATCTTGGTTAGAAGCAACACCAGTTCTATCTTTGGGAATTACGAATAATAACGGCAACTCTACACCATCTTGTAAAGCGGAGAAAACACGTAAATCTGCAATGGCGACACCTGTACCGAAACTTTTCAGACCACTGACACGAAAGTGTTCTCCATCAGGTGTAATTTTCAGCCTTGTATCCCTAGTGTTGATTGCATTCGCCCAAAATAAATTTTTTTCGGCAGTCTCCCGATAATATCTTTCTTTTTGCTCTGGTGTTCCCGAAACATGAGCTAAGGCAGTTAAATTCAGATGGTTGCCATACAACTGTCCGATAGAACCATCTGCTTTTGAAAGTTTTTGGACTATTTTTAAAGCTTCTGCCCAAGTCGCACCTATACCACCATACTCTTTTGGTACAACCAAAGGTAGTAAACCAGTTTCTCTTAACCGTTGGATTTCTACATCTGGCAGTCCTGCTTGGTTATCTCTTTCCACAGCGGTGGCTGCTAATTCGGTAGATAAAGAATTAGCAATATTAATCCAGTATTTGGATTCTTCTTTAACTAACAGTTGCACCATTATTTATTGTTCTCCTCTCCCGTTATCTTTAGTTTTTCGCCACCCAAAATCTGTTTGAGTGGCGAAAACTCAGAGAAATATTAAGCCAAAGGTCAGGAAATATCTATGCAGCAACAGGAGTAGCGAATCTCGCATATCGCTCGATGTAAAACTCCTTGCTATTAGCGATCGCAACTACTGAATCGCGTTGTTTTAGAGCCTTTTTCCACTGACGTAGACGAGTAAATTCTTCTGGGATTGCAAAGTCTCGATAGTGCTTCAGTGCAGGCCAACGCTCAAACCAGGGGTAAAAGGTGAAATCAACCAGACTGACGGATTCACCAAACCAATAGGGGCCGTCTTTTGATAATTTCCCTAAACCTTCATTTTCGATAAACTGCAAATGTTTGTATAGTTCTTGTTTAGCTGCTTGTTGCTGTTGGATATCGGGACTACGCAATAAAGTAGAAAAAGCCGGAACAAACCTAGTATTGGCAAAATCAATCCAGATGCGAGCTTGGGCTTTATCAATGGGACTATTGGGTAAAAGCGGCGGATTAGGAAATACCTCGTTGAGATATTCGTTAATTACTGCTGATTCCCAAACTCGATGATTGTTATGTGCGATCGCAGGTACTTTTCCATAGGGAGAAATATCTGTAAATCCCTGCGGCTTGTTTTGCAAATCAATCTCAATCAAGTCAAAGTCGATGCCTTTTTCTTGTAGTACCAAGCGCGAACGATGAGCATAAGGACAAACGACTGCACTATATACTTTGATTTCAGCCATGTTGATGTTCCTCTCTGAATAGGATTGGTTTCTTAGCTTTGGCAATTAAATCCAAACTCATAACTCAGCATTTTTATGGTGCTGGATTCTGATATTTAAGATGAACTGCATCCAATTCTGCCAAAATATTTTTATCAAGAACTACATTGATACTTTCTATATTTTCTTTGAGTTGTTCTAGTGTAGTAGCACCAATAATTGTACTAGCAACAAACCAACGACTCCGAACGAATGCTATAGCTAATTGTGCGGGACTTAGTTGATGGCGTTTGGCAATTTCTACATAGGCTGCTACTGCTTCGCTGACATTTGGTTTTAAATAGCGCTGACCAAAATTTTCAAACAAAGTAACTCTTGCTTTCTCTGGTTTACCGTTGAGATACTTACCAGTCAAATAGCCAAATCCCAAAGGACTATAAGCTAGTAAAGGAATGTTTTCGTAATAAACTGCTTCTGCAAGAGCGCCATCAAAAACTCGATTGAGTAAGTTATAGGCATTTTGAATAGAGACAACTTTGGGCAATCCTAATTGTTTAGCTGTCTGGCTAAATTGTACAACTCCCCAAGGAGTCTCATTGCTTAAGCCAATATAGCGAATTTTACCTGCTTTTATGACATCAGCAAAAACTTCTAGTTGTTCGGCGATAGGAACTGTTTCTCCTACTTGCAAAGGGTCAAAAACTGTTTGCCCAAAACGCGGTACGTAGCGATCGGGCCAATGAATTTGGTATAAATCAATATAGTCTGTTTGTAATCTTTTAAGACTATCATCTACTGCTTGTTTGATATTGTCTCGGTCAATTGCTTTGGCTCCACCACGCACCCATTTAAAACCTCGACCAGGCCCAGCAATTTTAGTAGCAACTATTAATTTATCTCGCTGTTGATGCTTTAACCATTCTCCAATGTAAGTTTCAGTTGAACCATAGGTTTCAGCGCTAGTTGGTACTGGGTACATTTCAGCCGCATCAATGAAATTAATTCCCTGATTAATTGCATAATCTAGCTGTTCATGGGCTTCTTCAATAGTATTTTGCTGCCCATAGGTCATAGTACCAAGGCAAATTTCAGAAACTTTTAGTTCGCTATTACTTAGTTGATTGTACTGCATTTTTCTAATTTATTAATTACTAATATCGTAATATTTGTATGTAAATAATATCAATCAATAATTAATCCTTATTCTGCAAGTTTTTATTTTTTGTAGAAGCACTAAGGATAAACTCAATATACTACGGCAATTACGTCAAAATAAAGTATTTTAAAATAAAGTTTACAAATCTATCTCAAATAAATCTATTTAAGGACTTGACTAGGGCTAGCGATCGCTCACATTTTTAAATCGATATAATTTCCTATATGGCTTAGTTATTAGCCCATACCCTCCTAAAATAACCAGAGTATGACAAGCTTACAAATTGTAGACAAAAATTTTTCACAAGTTCCCATCATTGATGTTAGTGTGCTGGTTTACCAAACTGGGAACTCTTCTGGAGAAACACGACAAAATCGCTTGGAAGTTGCAGCCCAAATTAGACAAGCGTGCCAAGATTACGGTTTTTTCTATATCGTTGGACATGGGGTTGACGAACAACTACAACAGCAGCTAGAACATCTCAGCCAACAGTTTTTTGCACAAGATATCGAAACTAAACTTCAGATAAATATGGCTGTTGGTGGTAGAGCATGGCGAGGATATTTCCCAGTTGGAAACGAGTTAACATCGGGTAAACCTGACTTAAAAGAAGGCATTTATTTTGGTGCAGAACTAGAAGAAAATCATCCACTTGTGAAAGCTGGCGTACCCATGCACGGTCGCAATCTCTTTCCATCGAATATGCCGCAATTTAGGGAAACGGTGCTTGAATATATAGAGTCAATGACCAAACTCGGACACATCCTCATGGCTAGCATTGCTCTGAGTTTGGCATTAGAAGAGTCTTACTTTGCTGACCGCTACACAAAAGACCCATTGATATTGTTTCGGATTTTCAATTATCCTCCCAATCCATCGTTATCTGAGGCTAAATCTGAATGGGGCGTTGGCGAGCATACTGATTACGGAGTATTGACTATTCTCAAGCAGGATAATGTCAGCGGATTACAAGTGAAATCAAAGTCTGGTTGGATAGATGCACCTCCTATTCCTGGTTCGTTTATATGCAACATTGGAGATATGCTCGATCGCATGACACAAGGATTGTATCGCTCAACACCTCACCGCGTTCTGAACCAGTCAAAAAGTAATCGTTTGTCGTTTCCATTTTTCTTCGATCCTAATTTCAACGTTGAAGTCAAACCCATTGAACTGAACGAGGTAGTAGTGAATGATGATAAAAGCGATCGCTGGGATAAAGCTAGCGTTCGTGAATTTCGCGGAACCTATGGCGACTATCTATTAAACAAGGTGTCTAAAGTATTTCCAGAATTACGTCAAACAGTGTTTTAGAGTGCTGAGTGAAAGTTACTAACCTTCTGCCCTCTGCCTCCTGCCTTGAAAAAGGGTGTAGGGTGTGGGGTGTGGGGTGTAGGGAATATTCCTTTTTCATGCATGGTGATGAGAATTTTTTCATCGGGACTGCCTTCTGCCTTTCTTAGTAGACTGATGTCAATAGTTTATCTACTGCTACTCGGAATGCCGTTGCTGCACCAGCACTCATGTCACGAGGGGCGCAGATGCGATTTCTCACATATGCGAGTGCGATCGCTCCCACAGCTGCGAAGATCGGATCGATACTGCTATTTTTACCACCTGTCCTTCCCCCAGGTAAGGTTGCGCCATTACCGTTAATTAAATAATCGGCCAGTTGTCGCAGGTGAAAATCAACCGCTTCTTTAATTGTTGTAATATCACCATCTGCTGCTAAAGCTTGGACTCCAGAGTTTTTGAGAATATCTCCTATGGCAACTTCTCGGTTATCGCTCAGTCTTTCAGCTGCTTCCGCTCGATATTGAATTTTCTCACTATCTACTGCATCAAGAGGCAAGGGATTTCCAATCGGTTCCACACCCCACCTGCGCCGCAAAAGTAAATTATTGGTAATATTATCTGACTTAACCCTTTGATAAGCAGGACGCTGATTGAGTGCGTCAAACCAAGCATTAATTCGAGGAAAGCGAGGATTTCCTTTGAGGTGATATCCCCGATACACAGGTAAATTAGCCGCTAATCTATCGAGATGAGGGCTATACATAATATCTACTAAGCTAAACGTACTTACAAAGTAGGGGCCGGGATATTTGGCTAAAGCTTGCTCTAGTTCATCTAACTTAGCCTCAAACGCCGCTTGTAAGTTTGCCAACTCATGAGCATCTGCGGGTGCATCTCTGAGGAATTTGTAGACAATATCTCTAAACCCGTTAGTCTCAGCCTCCTCAACCAATTGTCTAGCCACAGCGTTTTCTTCTGGATCTTCAGGTAACAATGCAGGACTAGGAAACCTTTCTTCTAAAGCTAAGAGAATATCTTTAGATTCATACACTAACTTCTCTTCAATTTTTGCCGCCGGGACAAGGGTTGTAGGAACCAAGTCAACATACCATTGAGGTTTATTACTCAGATCGATAAACTCTGTCGCAAACGGAATTTCCTTTTCTTCCAGAGCAAACCAAACTCTTTCGCAGAAAGGACACCAGGAATTAGTATCTCGATAAAGCAGGACTGGCGGTGTTGTATCTGGAGGAATTTTGTGTAAACTACTGGGGATCGGTGCAGTAGAAGGAGATTGTCCCGGCCTCTTCACCCTACGCGCAGAGGTATTTTTTCTAGCAGTTTCTAACAGTTCTTCCCAACTGGATACTGTGTTTTGAATAGACATTTTTTACCTCGCTTTACTAGGAATGCCAGAAAACACAAATAACTGTTGCTCTTTAGGTTTAGGCAAATTTTCACCAAGGTAACGATGAATACCTATACCCATATCCTGAGTCGCAGTCAGCTTAAAGTTCACTTCCTCAAATCCAGATGTACGTAAAATTTTCCGCACATTGTCAGAGTAGGCAATACCGTTTGAGTGTCCGCGAGTCCAGATCACAAAAGTACCTTTTTTACTGAGAAAACTTAGGTTATCCAGAAGGCGATTAAGTTCGGCTTCATCAGCAAGATTGCCAAAGACACCACAGACGATCGCAATATCTGCCGGTATTGCTCCTATATAATTAGTGGCGATCGTTGCATCACCATTGATAAACTCAATTTGCTTTGCCAAACCCAAAGATTCTATAGTTGCTCGTCCGCGTTCAACTAGATTTGAATTTATTTCAACAAGTCGTGCATAAACATCCTTCGCACGGGGGTGATTTTCTAGGGTTCCGAGTAAATCTCGCCCATCACCCGCGCAAACACTCACTATCCGGATAGCTCCAATAGGGGATGCATTTAAACTATAAGCAATATACTCGCGCACGATTTCTAGACGCTGTTGCAACTTTGGCTCAGTGTTGTAGAGGTCGTGCCATTCATACCAATCTTTTGGCATAAGGGGTGATTCCCGTTTCATGCACACTGTGTTGTTACAAACTACGGTTACTCTATCGAGTAGCTGTAATTTTGGATGAAGGCAGAGTATCACAAACATTCACATAAAATCAAGTCTGATTCTGGATAAACATCCTTTCCAGGCTGATTATATGGATTTCACTTATTTCCTTAGCAATTAAAATTACTTTCTTTCCCAGTTCATTTGACTACGATCTCGCTATGAACGCGTTGCTCCCGTTTAGACTTTACTGCGTTCCTAATTTTGAATGCGAGCGATATTTTTAACTTAGCTATAGGTATGATTGCTATATAAAAATTTTTTCAGTTTATCTCAAATTTTAATTACTCAATTTTCTTTCTACTGGCTTTAACATTAGTAAGTAAATGGACATAATTAACTATAAAATATCAAGCTATAAAACCCTGTCGAAAACTAGCTTTTCACTCCTGTTTCCTACTTAAAATTTTTAATGGAATTCTCAGCTAAAATTAATCTAATTAATAGTGAATACATTTAAATTATTATGTGAGAGGTTTTGTAGAGCAAAGAGGGCAATAAAATAAAAATATTTAGCAATCTTAATGAAATGGCTGCCGTTTTCACTGTATGTATATAACAAAGATAATTTAAAATTAGCTATAAATAAAGATATAGCAATATAATTTTATTATTAAAGCATTCTTAATCGCTATAAATATAATTAAAAAAGTGAAGCAAATTAGCAAAATTTGGATAAATCTAGATCCATTTTCATTACAGTTACGTCTAACGATTGGCATAGCTATATTTTCGGCTTTGGTATTAGGTAGCCTCGCAACTTGGATTAGTTGGAAAATGCAGCAAATCTTAATCGATAGTCATAAACAGAATATAGAACAAATCGCTAAACGTTTACCGCAAGATGTAAAAATTTATAGTGAAATGATGCAATCGGAAACTGGGTTGCAAAAGGCTATTGATAACTTGACAAATACCAATATATTGTTATGGCTAAAAAGTCCTAAGAATAAAATATTAGCAAAATCTGCAACTTTAGATTCATTATCTGATTCTATGGTAGCTGAGTTAATGTCCCTAACCCAGATGCCGATTAAACCACAAGTTTACCAAGTTAACCACAGTTACTTTATTTTATGTGGTAGTTCTGTAGAAGTGCAAGGTAAGTTGCTAGGCGACTTATTTGTAGTCAAGGATATTACCCACGAACAGACAATGTTTGTGCTAATGGTGCAGAGTTTAGGTATTACTAGTATTTTAGCAATTATTGCCTTAACAGTTGCGATCGCATTTTATATTAAGCATTCTTTAAAACCTCTGCGTCAGCTAAATCAAATGACTGCTGTCATTTCCGTAGAAGATTTAGGGCAAGCACAACTATATCTTGATAATGCACCTAGCGAAGTCAAAGAGTTAGCTCAAACTTTAACAATGCTGTTATCGCGCCTGGCTCGATCTTGGGAACAAGAGCGAGAATTTGTCAGCAATGTTTCTCATGAGTTACGCACACCGTTGACAATTGTACATGGTTACTTGCAAAGCGTTTTGCGACGGCAAAATAACTTAACTCAAACTCAACAAGAAGCTTTAGAAACTGCTGCATCGGAAGCCGAACGTACCATCCGTCTATTACAAGATTTACTAGATTTAGCACGTGCAGATAGCGGTTATTTGCACTTTCAAATAAAATCTTATGTGTTGAATGACTTAATTGAAGAAGTTGTGGTGATGGCAGAAAAATATAGCGATCGCGTAATTACCATTGAGTCAAAAACTTATCCAATTGAGGTAAAAGTAGATTACAGCCGTTTCAAACAAGTATTACTAAATTTGATAGATAATACTGTGAAATATTCTGAAGCTGGTACGCCTATAATTTTTAAATTAAATCAACTTCAAGACAAAGCAATTATTCAAATCTGTGACAAAGGTTTTGGCATTCCTTTACAACACCAAGCACGCATTTTTGAGAGATTTTACCGCGTAGATGAATCGCGCAGCCATATAACAGGTGGGTGTGGTTTGGGTTTATCTATTGTCAAGACACTTGTAGAGGGTATGGGAGGTAGTGTGAACGTGCAATCAAAGTTAGGGGAAGGAAGTATGTTTACAATTAGTTTACCTATATAGCTAGTGAAGGTAAGAGGTAATACTAATTCGTAATTAAGAAAGTCACATTTGGTTTAGGTTCTTATGTTTAGATCTGTATCATTATTTGTGGAAAATAGTATAAGACAATTTATAGAGTCAGCTTTTCAATTGTAAAAGTAAAAAGACTTAATTTAATTAAATAAAATCTCGTATTCAGGGCTTTAAATCCTTGAGCAGAACGATAAATTCCTCACTATAAATAATCTAAAGCATAGGTGGTAAAGTCACAATTTAATCTAAGCTGAAGTACGGCAGCACTTTTATTCTAGAATTACCTACTTGAGGAGTAAAAATATGACAGCACACATACTTTTAGTTGAAGATGAAGTCAAATTAGCGCGATTTGTGGAATTAGAACTGAGTAGCGAAGGATACAAAGTTAGTATAGCCTATGATGGTATCACAGGACTGACATTGGCACGTGAGTCATCACCAGATTTAGCGGTTCTAGATTGGATGCTGCCAGGACTATCAGGTTTAGAAATTTGTCGTCGTCTGCGAGCAACAGGTTCTTCTATGCCTGTGATTTTGTTAACAGCAAGAGATGAAGTGAGCGATCGCGTGGCAGGATTAGATGCAGGAGCCGATGATTATGTAGTTAAGCCCTTCAGCATCGAAGAACTGCTAGCTAGAATCCGCGCTCATCTGCGCCGCACTCAAGAAACAGATGAAGACTTGTTGCAGTTTGAAGACTTAAGTTTAAATCGCCGCACTCGTGAAGTATTTCGGGGTAAACGAAGTATTGAATTAACAGCAAAAGAGTTTGACTTATTAGAATATCTTCTTTCACATCCCCGCCAAGTTTTTACTAGAGATCAAATTCTCCAAAAAGTTTGGGGTTACGATTTTATGGGTGATTCTAATATTATCGAAGTTTATGTTCGCTATCTACGTTTGAAGCTCGAAGAAAATAACGAGAAACGTTTAGTGCATACAGTGCGTGGTGTAGGTTATGCACTACGGGAGTAGTAAATCATCTAAAATTACACGGCATCTACTACTAGATATCTCTTTTTCATCACCAAGCTCTATAACCAGCATTTTTAGTTAGATGCTCTTGTTCCAATACTCTAAACCAGTTACAAGTATATCTTCCAACCACTGCTTAAAACGCTCTGTAAGATTGCTTTCTTCATCAGCATAGGAAAACTGAAATGGAGAGTCAGTTAAAGCTTGAATATCGCTAATATTTCGTTCACCTTCTTCTGCATTATCTCTATGATACGCACAGGCAGAACAAACAAGTAGACCACGATACTCATGTCCAAGAACATGCAAAGACAATAAGATTGTTGTTGTTGATTCTACGTCGATTGTTAATTGTATCCAACTATGATATGGACGAAGATTTGCAAAGTATCCTAGCTGTTTAGCTGTTTCGACAACTTGATAACGATGATAATAGGATCTAGGATCGCCAGGGGGAGCCGAGACTATAAAAACCTGAGCATCATTTATGAGATTTTGAACAGATAACCTTATTTCATTAGCAATATCTTGTAAACGAGCGGATGCAATTTCAAAAAGGTTTGTAGCGAAACTCTCGACTTTTTGACAGCGATCCTGAATAGTTGCTGATTGATTTTGCTTTAGCTTGTCAGCTATAGAAGCTATAACAACTTGAGCGCGTCGCGCTTCTGACAAGATTTGTTCAGATAAACCAAGACTACGAATAAATGCTTGCTTTTGACTCCTAGAAAATAAGTTAATCAAATTTGATAAATCACCTCGATCTGCTTGCTCTGAAGCCGCAATATAAGCTCCTCTGTCGTCACGAGTCAGAACCAAAGGAAACCATCCAGCTTGGATGAAAACTAAGCTAGCGAGGCAGCGAGCAACTCGACCATTGCCATCTTGAAATGGATGAATTTGTGTAAAGCGATGATGCAGCCATGCTGCTTCAACTTCAGGAGGAATTTGTCTTGCTTGATGTTGATGATGCCATTGAATCAAATTATCCATTTCAGAGGCGACTTGTTCTGGAGGACAATATTCGTGCATGGAGCCATCAGGTCTTTTAGGGTTATTAGGGAGTCGCTTCCAGTCACCTTTTATAAGATTAACGCGAATGATTTGTCCTATGGGTGTTTCAGCTTCCGTATAATCTTGATTCTGGGTTAGAAGTTGATGCAACTGTTTGGTGTAGAAAGTCGTTAGAGTTCTCTGTCCACCTACAAAATCAAACAGCCCTTCAATTGCTGCTTCTTGATCCTGGATTAAAGATACAACTTGTCTAATTGGGCGATCTGTAGCTCCATTAGGAATTAAAGCCTCATTGATTCCTTGCTCAATCAATAACCGAGTGATTCCTCGGTCTAGCGTGTACAGTCGTTCGATTATTCCGGTTTCTATTGCAATCTCTCGGCGTAACCTCTCCATAAAGGTTTTGAACTCGCCAGAGGAACGAAGACGCTGTGCTTGTTCATTCCAAACAGTAACTAAAGGTGGCAACTCAGCACTAGCTAATTTTTCCCAGTTTAATGGTAAATCTTCTATTGGTTGCCACTGCATAAAAAACTGTGAAATAATCTGCATAAATAGCCTAACATTCGTTAACCTCTTAAGCCATCTGTTCCATGAGGCGATCGCCTACACGTAAAGCATGAACCAGAATGATGAGAGTAGGGTTAACACAGAAGATGATTACATATCATCTCTAGAAGCATTCTGAGCATAATCGGCTGCTGCTTGGGTACGACGGCGGCTCATTTTCTGTTCGTAAGCATCGTAAGCAATACACATCCAAATTAAAGTCATGAATAAAATATTTTTGTTAAAGCTTTCTGCTGCATTAGGAAACAAACTGCCAGCAGGAATAATGCCAAATGCCAGAATAATACTAAATGTCATTAGAATCAGTAGTAATCCTGTCCACCGCACCCAATAATTGAGAGCAAATAAAGCACCTAAAATGATTTCTGCTAAAGGTAGCAACCAGCCATAAGGAATGGCAATGAACCAAGGCAGTGGCCCTACACCTTCCCATCCCGGTGGAATTCCAGGGCCAATTATTTGCAGTTTCAGCGTCAGCACAGTTTGATAGAAACCATTAGGAACGCTGAAGTTAAGATAGTTAGCAATCCCAGAGAGGAAAAAGAAAACGCCCATCGTCACGCGATTGACAACAAAAGCAATCCGTAGGTTGAGTAGGTATTTCATCAGTAAACTCCTAAAGATGAGATTGGGGTTTGAATAGTTTGCACAAGAAAGGATGGTAAATTAAGAATCTCTATGCTCTTCAATGAGAAGAGGGTGCAAGCTGGTCGAGCAACGTCGGTACGCCCGTCCAACTGAAGTTTTGCTGAAATTGCATCGGTTGAGCAGCCCGCCAGACTAGGGGAGTTGCCAAAATCAGTCCGGCAGCAATGGTTGCAATTCCAGATAGCCAAGGAGTTTGTCCTAACTGCATGTGGGAAAAAGGGCGATCGCGCTGAAATAATTCGTCGGTTAACCACTCAGTTGTGACTTTGCGATTATGTGCAGAGTTGGGTAGCAGTTGTAGATATGTTGCTTCCCTGATCAAATGACCGGGCTGGCCTTTTATCTGAACTTTATTAAACAAGTTAGCAACACCTTCATTGAGTCCCAGTTTCATCAAAGTGCCGCGCATTTGAATTTGCACGGGTACAGTTGAATTGCCTTGCCAAAGCCTCTGAAGATTGTGAGCGATCGCTTTTCCTTGTTGGTAGGCAACTTGGGCTGTGGGTGGTTGGGGATTATTTTTATCTGCGGCACAGTCTCCAGCCGCAAAGACTTCGGGAAAATCAGGAAGCTGCAATGTCGGTGTCACCACCAGCCGTCCGCGTTTGTCACGTCTTTGGGCTAAGATTGGTAACTCCATCAACAGCGGATTGGGAGTAGTGCCGGCAGTCCAAGCGATCGTTCCGGCTTGTAAAATCTGTGTTTGGTCGTTTTGCTGATATTCCACACCATCTGCTTGCATCTTGGTAACAACCGCATCGAATAAGAAATCAACGGGAACCACGCGACGTTTGAGCGCCCCCTGGACTGTACAGCGCAAATGGCTATTCACATCTCCTTTAAGAATTTCCCGACTGCGGTTGACTAGAACAACCCGAATTTCATCAGCATCGCCGCCCAATTCGTCATACCAAATCGGTAATAAATCTGCTAACGTACACGCTAGTTCAATACCAGCTGGGCCTGCCCCAATGATGGCAACAGTCAGTAACAACCGACGACGCTCAATATCTTGAGTTTGGATTGCTTGATGCAGTCTGTATCGCAAGTGTTTTCGTAAAGCGATCGCTTCTTCCCCAGAAGTCAACGGCATCGCATATTCTGCCGCACCGGGAGTATTAAAGTAGGTTGTTTTGCCGCCCAGTGCTAACACTAAGTTGCGGTAGTCAAAAACTTTTCCAGAAGTTACGGTAACTCTGCATTGATTGAGATGAATTGATTCCACCGTGTCTTGCACAAAAGTTACACTACTGCCAGCTAAAAGCTCTTGATAGTGGGGATAAACCTGTGAGCTATGCAATTCGCCGCTTAACAGTTCGTATAATAACGGTTTAAAACTGAAGCGATCGCGTTGCTCAATGAGAATAATTGGATGCGAATAATTTTGATGGCTGAGGTGCAGAGCTGTAAACAGTCCAGCAAAGCCACCACCCAGGATGACTGTGGTATGAGATGATTGCGGCATAGATGTAAGATGTAAGAGTTGCTTTTGTGAACTGCTGTTAGTATTGCGGCATTTAACAACTCTTAAGTGATGAAAGAATAAAGCTTAACTGAGAAATTAAAGGGAATTTGCGACATAGTTTTTACTATTTTCTCAGCAATAATTCAGCATTTATATAATATTGTCGAGCTTCCCAGGTTTAATAAGTTTGAACCTGAGAAGACGATTACTTAATTCTTTCTAAGTAGGTGGACATAATTAAATGTAAAATGCCAACCAGTGAAACCCTGTCATCAGCTGGCATTTACCTTCTGGAGACACTTGCGTGGGCGGGTTTCCCGACTTGAGCAAAGTGTCGTCCTTCTGCCTTCTGCCTTCTACTTAGAAGTTATTTCACTTCATTGGGTTCAAACTTAGCCACTTTACCTTTTTTAATGGCAACAATCACATCATATGTTGAACAGTAAGAAAATGTGACATTGTTGGCTTTGTTATAAAGATTAACCACATGACCCGCTCCACCCGGTTGGATACCGATTGGCTCTAAATCACCGAAAAAGAAACGGCGCAGCTGATCGCCACTACCAATCTGACCTTTACTTTTAGTAAGTAATTCTATTTTCTGTTGTACAGATAATTCTTGAGCTGAGGCCTGAACTAATGAAGGATTAATTACTTTTAATGGTGCGTCCCAAACCGTTAGAAAACCAGTCAAAGTAACAGTTGCAATTAAGGGTGCGAGTTTCATTTTTGACTCCTGATGTTTGAGTTGTCTCGAACACCCAAACTATGCCAATAAAAACTGAGATATTCTTGAAACTAAATCATGATTTTCATGAATTTATACCTTAATAAAATTCATTTAGTTCTCAGTATTTTCTCAGACAGATATAGTAAACTCCAACTCCTAAGATAATTTAAGTATTTTCTCAGCGAAATCTCATACTGAATTAAACAAAGTCAACTTAGTATAATGAGCAATGTCTTCATTGTACTGATGTTATTGTGACTAGAGCCAGAAGACCACATCGCCTAACTCGTAAAATTTCTGGACAAACATATCTTTGGCTAGCAATGCTAATTTTTGGAGCTTCTAGTGCAGTCACTCGCAAGCTTACAGAAATTGGTGCTCAACACTTCATAGGCGATCGCAACCCAATTTCTTTGTGTAATGTTTTATTCGTGGGAAATTTATGCGCCTTAATAGTTCTGATTTTAATTTATTGGCGACAGTGGAATAGAGCTACTTTGAAGCAACTATCAAAGAAGGATTGGCTCAGTCTCACAGCAGTAGCAATATTATCAGGAGCGCTGGCCCCTGGCTTAATTTTCCAGGCACTAGCACTGACAAAGGTGAATAATGTGATTTTGGTGGGACGCTTGGAACCACCTTTAACTCTGGCTTTATCGGTCTGGTTGTTGAAAGAACGGGTAAGTCTTTGGGAATTTCTGGGGGCAATTGCTGCTTTTGTTGGTGTTACCCTAACTATTATTCTTCAGCCTCCAGAGGCAGCCATGATGAATATGGGAGGTTTGCAATTGGGCTTAGGAGAACTCCTAGTAGCGGCAGGATCTCTGGCTGTAGCTGTTTCTACAATTCTTGGCAAAAAATACCTTTCCCAGATTTCTCTAGGAATTTACAGTATCTTTCGTACTGCACTAGGAACAGTAATCTTTTTCTGCATTGCTTTAATCCTTTATGGCCGCGACCATTTTGCTGATGTCCTTTCACCATTCTTGTGGCAGTGGATGTTCCTTTATGGTGGATTGATTGTGGTATTAGGCCAGTCATTCTGGATAAAAGGTTTGAAAACTTCCAGTGTATCTGTGGCTTCCTTAATTAGCTCGTTTACTCCAATCGCAGGCATTTTGGCTGCTTATTTAATCTTAGGTGAAGCTCCTACCCTAGCCCAATATGTCGGCGGTAGCGTTATTTTAATTGGCATATTCTTCAGCCAAGTTGGTATTTTGCGTCAGATGAATCGCAAAGTTGCGTCTGCTGGAGTGGAACTCACTCCAGCAGAACAACAGGTAGAAACTGGTATGGGATTTAAAGGGATATGAACTGAGGGAATTCCAACAAACAAATACCAAATTAACGCGTATTATCTAATCTTCTACACTAATAGCAATTTTGCTGTAATATTCAGTTTGAGCGTAGACGCTAATAATGCTATCGCCAACTTCAAAGAATCTGCCTTCTCGCTCATCTTGAGAAAACTGTAAATTAGGATATTTAGCAGCAAGTTCTTGTGCTGCGATCGCTGAGACTGCAATCTCATCTGGCAAATTTCCAGTTGCACCAATGTAAAATACTAAGGGAGAAATTTTCTCTCGGTAGATTGTTTCTACATATTGTTCTAGCTTGCTATTTGCCGCTGTCAAAGCTGCAACTATTTCCTCTTTACCAACATACTTACCAGAGTGTTTATCCTGCAATACTTGCATTAAGCTCTCAGCACCTACTTTCGCAAGTATACTTGTAACAATACCATTTTCCTCAAGTCCAAGAAAGTCATCAAAAATTGATTTCATCAACTCATCGACTTTCGTTATCTTGAAGCGAGATGATAATAGCTTGTGCCTAAAGGCAATATTGTCATTAAATCCCATCTCAAAACGCGGCTTTGTGAAAATTTTTCCCGTTTCTTTGTCATAAACCCGATACATCCGATCGAGAAATTTGTTAGCAACAGGTAACTTACCGAGATTGAGAATTTCTTTACTGCCAATATCGATTTTATAGCTGACTCGTGAGTCAATAGTACCATTAGCTATAGCTTCTTGAAGATTGATGTATTCATTGGTTGTGGGGAAGTTGGTGTAAATATTTTTGGAAAGATAGTAGTTTTGTAACTCATCTATCTGCGATCGCACAAACACATCCGATCGCCCTTTTAAGCAAGCAGAAAGAATACTAGAAAGTACTTTAATTTCTGCAAGCTGCTGGAATAAACCATCAATACTGCTGTAACATGCATTTATTGGTACTAGCGGTAATTTGTCTAATTCGATAATATGTTCGGAGCGAAAGTCAAATTGTTCTGCTTCCAGGACACTTTTTGCTTTGAGCAATTCAAATAGCTTTTTACTACTAATTTTGACTTGTAAGGACTTGACATTTATTTTACCGTCGCTCACAATCGTATAGTTATTAAAACTATTTAAATCATTTACCAGCAACCCTGCAACCTCAAGAATTGGGGTTTTATCTTCAAGCTTTACAAGTTTGATTTTACGTCTAACAAGCATATTAATGGTAGCATTGTTGCGATTAAATTTAAAATCACCCATGCCAACATACTCTGCTTTATCTATATTTTCTGTCCGCAACCAAGGCTGAATTAGTTCCCCATTTTCATCTCTTACACCTTTAAGTCGCTTGATACTTGTTCTGTGATAATTTTCTTGTAAATGCTTGATGTTGACGATTATGTAGTTGCGATATTCTGTAAAAATTTTGATGAGTTCTAGCAGGGAGATTTGATTGTTTGCCATATCGTCTCCTTATATATAATGTCCAGGATTTAAGCTTCTTCGAGTTGTACCTAGTTTCGTAAAAATGAAATAGGAAGAAGTCCTATATGAATTTTCAACGACTACATATTTTGGGCGTTGCTTTGCAAACTTCGTATGACATACTTACTAACATTATAGTACAATTGTACTATAAATTTTTTAAGTTGCCAACACTATGAGGGAGAATTGCTAAAATGCTCTTCTCATAGAGTTTATTTATGAAACTGCAACATATTTTACCCCCCCGGCTAACACCGTCCCTTACCAAGGGGAGACTAGAGGGGGGTTCATAGGGCGCATCTTTATACAGAATTGGTATCAACCAATGTCACAAGGCAATGCCAAAAGAGTCATCGGAAAAATCCATAACTCAACATGAAAAAATTTTTCCATTCCCTCTGGTTATTCACTTTTGCCAGCTAGTAGCCATATCGCGCAGGTCATCAAGAAAGCTTGACGATTTCCTCTTATTATTTGAGAAATAGAACTTTTAATAACTCTGTTTGACTTGGCGTAATATCCCAATTCTTGATAGATAGTCCTACGATTTTTCTTTGAATATGGGTAATTGCGATCGCACTAGAAACTACAACAAAGAATGCAACAACAAAATTGAGATTAATCCCAGCAAGTTTCAGGCAGTTTAGAACAAACGTATGCCAGAGATAAATCCACAAAGTATTCCCACCAGTAAATATAAAAAATTTGCTTAATGCTTTGTTACCAGCGATTCTATCTGAGAATTTATCAACTACATAATACAGTAGTAACGATACACCTAATGCATATGAAACGTAATATAATTGTGGAGGATATTTGTAACTGTGACTTGCTTTTATCTCGCCCAATGTTAAATACAGATAAATTCCAGTTGCCACAAAAACTATTAAACTAATTATTGATATAACAATAACTTCTTTTTTGCTTAACTTGGTTAAAATAATTCCTATTCCCAGGAAAAAACAATAGGGAATAATGTAAACAATATAAGTGTTAATAAAATATGTGAAATAAGGTATGTGCTTGATAGCTCCTAGAGTTATTTCTTGGATAAAATAAGTTCCTAGAAGAACTGCTAAAAACTGAGTTTTTGTAAGTATACGGTTAATTTTCAGAATTAACGGTGCGAATATGGCGATTATCAAAAAAATACGGATAATCCAAACATAACCAACTGTTAACCCAAAGTTTCCTAAAATTACTTTTTGCGTAAAATTTTCTCCTAATAAACTGAAGATAGCGAAATAAAATGCCAAGAAAAGCCATGTAGGGGCGATAAGTCTTGGTATTCGTTTTTTCAAATAGTTAAAATATGATGGTTGCTTTTTAGGATTTGTATAGGATAGCAGTGCGCCTGATGCGATAACCATCAGCCCTACATCAAAATTCCGCAACTGATACAATACTGTAGGCGGATTAACATGGGCAAGAATGATACCCAATAATCCCATAGCTTTCAAAACATCAAATTTTATATCTCTATCTTGCATGGTGTATAAATTTACTTGTATGACGAGAGTTCAAGGTATGTAACATTGAAAATGATACTCTCGCAATACAATACCCCGATCGCGAAAAACGAGCAATAAGCTTGTTATATCTTTTTTATACACAATAAGTAATACTTATAGAACCCATTTGGGATCTTGGAAGAACGGGTAAAATGAGAAATAAATGCCGTACTCCAGCAGCTTAACCAACAAAGAGTGGGCAATCATTGAACCACTATTGCCGCAGAAAAAGATGCCCTTGGTAAAACGGGGTTTGTCCCGGTTACAACTCGTTGGGGGAAGAGAACGTTCAAATGCTTGGATGGAACGATGTAAGAGTTTGGTCAAGAACGAAGAAGCGAACATTGCCTCATGCGACTGCCAAGCTCAATCTATGTTTTATCAGACTCATGCTTAAGCGGTTAGCTCAGGCATAGATATCAAATGGGTTCTATATATCCTTGGACTCCATAAACCTGTCAGTTCACAGATAAGGGTACTCTACTGCCGAGGCAAGGTCGGATCGAGTTATGCGGAAACTTCTCAACGTCTCCCCTCTATCAGGTTTCTACGATGCGATCTGCTTTGCAGCAACGCTTCGCGATCGCTTTCAGCCCCTACTCATTCCTACTCAATCTTCCAATTAGGCGTATAACCAGAAGTAACTTGGCTATACATTTGCAAGACCGATGCAGAAATACGTCCTGAGAGTTTTGCGATCGCCCATAGCGCTCTTGTAAAATCATTTTCAATTGTTGAGAATTCGCCCAGGAAAAAGTTTATGGCAGATATGTCCGGTCAAGACCCCTCGGAAATCACAATGGCAACGGTTGATGAAGAACGAAAAGGCGCAACTTTCAGCGGTACGGTCATCCTTGGTATAGATCCTGAGGGTGGGGAAGTCGTTTTCTTTAGAGACTTTTTAATTGAAGATTATAAAGGCGAACTTACCGCTTATCTGGCAACAGATGGCGATATAACGAAAAGCATTGATTTAGGCGAACTCGATCGTAAAAGCCCCAGTTTTAGGCTGCCAATTCCGCTGGGAACGGATACATTACCCTACAATACAGTCGTGTTGAGCGACAAAAAAAGCAAGAAAAAAATCCTGACGATCGATCTATAAAATTTGTAACTTAGCTCGTAGTTCAGCCAAATTCGATTGCCCTCCTGTATAGATCTCAAATGGATTCTATACAAAGTAATTTGATTGACCCTTGTATTTGCGTAATATGGGTATTTGAGTAACGGTACAGCATGTCTATATGTCCATACTAATGCGATCGCATTTTTACCCACACTTACAAGACTTTTATTTCTCCATTCGTAAAACATCAGGAGGAATCTCCCTGACTAGACGAAATGGAAATTTATTAGTCGAAGCCACTTGAGCATAATCTGAGGTGAGAAAGATCGCGTATTTTTCAGCGTCTGTTGTTAGCTGTGCTGCCATTGCCAAAGTTACAGCTTTCACAAACTTGCGAACATCAGTTGCTTGTTCGCCTACAACTTCACCACCACTAAAAGGTGTATTGGGTTGTCCTGCCTGATCTAAAGTATAAGCGGGGTCTTTTACACTCAAATGAGTGCCCCCAACTATACCAACTAACCATTTTGGCGATGGAATTTTAGCAAACGCCATAATCTGTTCGGTTAACGCTGGAGTACTTTTATCTGCCGAACTTGCCAACACGAGGGTAGGTACTTGCACCTTAGTTAAACCAGTTTCGCCAAACATTAAAGAAGCTGTAGGATTTAAAGCGATCGCCTCTTTTATTCTGGCATCCCGCAGTTGATAGGTGTTTTGTGGCAGTTCTTGGGCAATACACTGGAGAGTTTCCCCTGCACTCAAAACAGTCAAATTATTTTTGCAGCGTTGTTTGAGTTGTTCTAGTTGTAACTCGCCTCCCGCAACTGATAAGGCTGTACCACCGCCAAACGAATGGCCAATGACCATCACATTATTAGTTGCTAGTTTCCCTTGCAGTGGATTATTAGCTGTTTGATTGAGCTTTTCTAGTTCATCAAGCACAAAACTAATATCTCTGGGACGTTCTAGAAATTCTTGGGGTTTCAAAAACCTTGTTTTACCTTCTAATGCTGAATTGACATATGCGCTATCGCTACCGGGATGTTCTGGAGTGACAAATATATAACCGTGAGATGCTAAATGTTCTGCTAGATAACGTAAGTCACTGCGAACCGAACCCATGCCGTGACTATAGACGATTACAGGTTTGTCAGCAGTCGCAGCAGTTGACCAGTAAATATCAACAGGAATATTGCGCTGGCGCTTTTGATCGTTCAAATTCAACTTCATTACTTGTACTTGAGCGTTTCCTGGTTGGGAAGGGTCAAAAGGTAAAGAAATCTGCGGTTTATAGGGGTCGAGTCGGGGAGCGATCGCTAGCATAAACTGTTGAGTCCGCCAAAAACTCGCATTGAAAGTACTCGCCACTGTCAACGCCCGTGGCAGATTAATTTCTAAGCGTTTACTAGGATAGGCCGCAATAAAACTTAATACAGAAAGGCCCTGCTGTGCTGTAGAGCCTAATACCAGTCCGGCTCTGATTGCTTGTACTCCAGCTGTATCTTTTCTGACTAAGGCTGTAGAAAAGTCTTTGAGAATTGTTGTACCAACTTGGGTATTGAGTAAGCGATTGAGAGTAACCACATTTATCGGTACTTTCATTCTCAGTGCCCCCACAAGGAAGCGGCGCTGTTCTTCAGATAATTTATTAGTGTAAGGCTTTAAACTCGGAGTGAGTTTTCCAGTTTCCGCAACTTTTTGTAACTCAGTAAGGGATACAGATTCTTCCAAAAGACCGACACGCACCACAACAGTATCAGCAGCTTGTACAGTAGTATTTGCCCCAACAAACTGTGTTAAAGCGATCGCCAAAGAGAAACCTGTAAATAAATTCCGACTTTTCCAGCTTATTCCCATAAAAATCCTCACCTTTTTATCCTTACGGGAATATAGCTGATATTTTATGAATTGGCTAACTAGTTGTTCAATTTTGGCATAATATTACACCTTGCAAAATCAGCTAAAGTAAAACTCATTACCAGAAGATAAAGGATTCAGAAGGGTGTGGGCTGAGTAGGAACCCACGCATCAAAGCATGGGATTAAAACAATGACACCGTATTTCTCGCGCCCTTTAGGTGACGCTCCTGCGTCGCTAACGCTGCGCTAACACCAGTCACCTATAGAAGGAAACCTTCTTGCAGCGCTGGTTCACTACGCGCCTCGAAACACATCTTTTTCTAGACGGTGCTGTTACCCAGAACTAAAGTTTTTTTCATCCCCCACACCCCACACCCTGCACCCCACACCCTGTTTTCTGTAATTGACACAGCTAGGTGACTTCTTGGCGAACAGGAACGCAGATTTGAAACTCCGCTCCCAAGCCGGGTTTTGAGGTGCAAGTCAGCGAACCACCATGTTTTTCGGTGACAATTTGGTAGCTAATAGACAAGCCCATACCTGTCCCTTTGCCCACTGGTTTTGTGGTGAAGAAGGGATCGAACAGACGTTGACGAACAGACTCTGGCATACCCAGACCATTGTCTGCAATGCGGATTTCGATGCGATCGCTGTTTATTTGTTCAGTGTAAATGGTAATACTTGGGCTAGTCATTTTTCCTGGATTGCTCGCTAATAACTCCTCTAAAGCATCGATCGCATTACTCAACACATTCATAAACACTTGATTGAGCTGTCCTGCATAGCATTCCACTAGCGGGAGGTTGCCAAAATGTTTAATCACCTCGATCCCAATCCGATCTGACTTCGCTTTCAGGCGATGTTGCAGAATCATGAGAGTACTTTCAATACCATCATGAATATTAACGGCTTTGATCTCGGCTTCGTCCATACGTGAGAAGTTTCGCAAAGAAGCAACAATTTGCCGAATCCGGTCTGCCCCAACCCGCATGGAAGATATTAGCTTGGGTAGGTCTTCCAACAGGAATTCTAGGTCGATAGCCTCCGCTTCTTCTTGAATTTCCAGATGGGGAGATGGATAGTGTTTCTGGTAAATTTCCAGCAGTCCCAACACATCTTGAGTGTAGTTGTTGGCATGGGTCAGGTTGCCATAGATAAAATTTACCGGATTATTGATTTCGTGGGCAACACCAGCTACCAGTTGTCCTAAGCTTGACATTTTTTCAGTCTGCACAAGTTGAGACTGCGTTTGTTGTAGTTTGTGCAGGTATTGTTGAAGTTCTTCGGCTTTTTCTCGCTCTCGCGTTTGGGATGCTTGCAAAGCTTCGTTTTTAGCTTCGAGTTGTTGCAAGTAGATTTGTAAATTGGTGTAAAGACGGGCGTTATCAATGGCGATGGAAATTTGTGCTGTCAACAGACTCAGCACATTTACTCGTTCTGGGGTAAAAGCACCAGGAATAAGATTATTTTCCAAGTAAAGAACACCAGTAAACTTGCCAGAGTGAATCAATGGTAGACACAAAATCGATTTGGATTGGTGAGTCGTGACATAAACATCTGCTGCAAAGCGGCAATCTTTGGTAGCATCGTCTAAAACAAGATTTTCTCTGGTTCTTTCGACATAGTTAAATAAAGCAACTGGTAGTAAAGGTGAATTTGTTTGTGAGTGCGACTTCACAACAACACTAACGTCTTTCCCTTTGATCGTTCCCGCCGCTTCTAATATCCATAGATGCTCGTGCTTGGTAATAAAGTAACCTTGGACAGCACCAGCATTTTCGATGGCAAGTTTCATCATTTTTTCGAGCAAGCGACTCAGCACCATTTCTTCTGACAACACCTGGGAAGCTTTCATCACTGTCATCATGTCGAGAAGGTGAGCGCCTCCGGTAGTTGTGGAGCTTGTTTTAGTAATTTCTTTGTAATTTGTTTCAAACTTTTGGGTGTTTGACGCTCGCGTAATTAATTGGGGGTATTTTGATTCTAAATCTTTGAATTTAGCAATAGCGCCCCAGCGCATATAGGCGTAGTAAGCATCTGTCATGTAAGTTTTGGCGATCGCTTCTTTACCCCACGACAGATAGAATTTGGCAGTTAATTCCAGAGCTAATGCTTCTTCGTTGATGTACTCATTTTCTTTAGCAAAAGCAATAGCGCGATCGTACATCTCAATTGCTTCTATTTTTTCGTCTAACACTCGATGCTTTTCAGCCTCAACTAAATAGAATTTGTGCAAAAAATTCATTGGGGCGTGATGCGCCCATTTTTGCATTTTTTCTTGATTAGTTTGGACGCGATCGAGAATGGCGTTTTGCTCTGACTCTTGGCTATTAGGATACACTGCTAGTCGTGCTAAAGAATCGTAGAAATTGAAAATAGGAACAATGGGCAATCCTACTAGTCCATCCAAATACTTCTCTGTTATCGCACTATTTTCAATTGCTTCTGAGTAATTTTCAAACCAGTAACTAAGTAAAAATTTGTTCCAATATATGTATGCAACTCCGGCTCTATCTTTTGCTTGCTGGTATGATGGCACTTTTATCTGCTCATCGCAGGCTTCGCCCTTTAGGCAGCAAGTATTTTTACTTTTTCCCAGCAAATTTAAGATAGCCTGCCAATAGATTTCTATATAATTAAGCGCTGTTTCTTGCTTAATTTTATGAGTAGCATCTCTGTTTCTTGCGATCTCTGTTTCAAGAACAGTCAGTTCTTTACCGCTAAAGTAAGCTAAACAACAATACTGTTGTAGACTATAGCCTGCATATTCTAAATCTCCTGTCTCCATTCCGCTAGAGTAACTTGACAAGAAAGGCTCTAAGGCTTCTCTCAGATGCTCTTTCCAAGGTCGGATAAATAGATTTACGATGAAAACTGTCTTAGTTTTGATTTCTTGAGCATTTAACTTTGATACCAGATTTAGAGCTAATTGACCGAAGTGATAACCTGAATCAACATCTCCCACAACTCCGCAAAGAAGAAAACCATAATTTGCATAAGCAAAGGGAGATAAGAAAGCATTAATTGTACTTGTTTGCATACCGTCAAGGGCAACAGTGCAGGAGCAGCAATATAGGCAGGAGAAAAGATACTTGACAAAAGTCTCATAGCTGCTAATTTATAGCGATCGCTCATTTGAGGTAGGTCAGTTAAATCCTCGATTCGCTTCCCGTTTAAAATTGCCGCAGTTTCCCCTAGTGCCTGCTCAATATCTGATGCGCTCGGCTCTGGGGGAAACTCGATCCCTAATAGTTTTAAAACTTGTAGCCCTGTATTAACCGCCTCTAGCAGCCTGTTCTGCCCCATATAAGCTTGTATCTGGACTTCATACACTATACCCCTCTTCTGTCACTTTCCGGAATAAGCAAGTAGTTCAGGAGCTAAATCATCCAGAAGCATAATAGGGTTTAAATTGATTCATTGCGGCAATTAAATGATTGAATCCCAGTAACAAATGTGAATTAGGGAAAATACTTAACCAAGGATAAATTAACCAAAATAGTAAAAGTGGTTGGATAATGAGACGCAGATTATTTAAAGCATTCTTCCATCCAGATTCATGGTTCCATTGCGGATGGTTAGAAAAATCAACATCACTCAGATCTTGTGCCTCAGTCTCAAGTTGACGAGATTGATTTAAGCCTAATAAGACGGAAGAATTTAAACTAATCATCGTGTAAACACAAAAAATAATCTCCCACCACCTCTCAATATGTTGAAAATTGGTGAAACGGTAATCTGTCCAGCCTAGCTCTTGTTTACACTGTCGAAATCCATATTCTACCCAGGTTCTTAATCCATATAAGTCACCTAAAATTTTCTTGAGATTACCTTGC
>NZ_JAECZA010000159.1 GCF_016056275.1 Dendronalium phyllosphericum CENA369
TGAAAAAGCTGTTGATAATATCAAGGATGCTTTTAGCAAATAGATATTAGAGAAAGCAGGGGAGCAGAGGAGAAAAAGACTAAGCTGATGCGCTTTTAAATTGCATAGTTCAAACTCCTAGAAAGACGCGGGGACGCGGAGAGGGGGAGAAGCCGAGAGAAGTTGCGTGCGGAGAGAAGTGCGGTCTTGGGGAGACACTGCGTTGCCGAGGTTCCCTCGGTTGAAGCAAGTGTCGTCTTTGCCCCTTCGGGTGACGCTCCTGCGTCGCTAACGGCAGTTCGGACTCGACGGGAACCGCCAAGATTCCGACTGCCTCACCAAGTGGAGCAACTTCGGAGGGTTCCCCCCGCCCTTGCAAACTTCGGGGGATGCAATTTGAATGATGATTAGCTTATACATAAACTACTCTTTATTCTCCCGATTTCCCCATCCTCTTCTTAACTACTGACAACTGACAACTGACTTTTATTTTGGTAATTTTTCAATCTGCTGAGTGAAGTGTGCTTCTGGAAGTTTGAGTTGTTGCGCCAGTTCTAGACCTTGTTGAAAGGCTGTTCGTGCTTGAGCATAATCTTTGCGTTCTAGATAAATTTGCCCTATTTGGTCATAGGTTTGCATTAGTCCATAAAAGTTAACGGCTCGTTGTTGGGTTTCTAAAAGAATTTGACTAGCTTGTAACGCCTCATCTGTTTGTCCTTGAGAACGATATAGCGCAATTAATTTCTGCAAAGCTTCACCAGCACGAGTATACTCTTGCAATTGCCAAGCAGTGTTGTAAGCTTCTTGATAATTGTTAAAAGCTTCTCGCAGTAAATTAGGATTCTCTTTTGCTAAGGATTCATAATTTGAACCGATCGCTATTTTCAATACTGGTATTTTAGTCAGATCGTTTTCATCTGTGTAAATTTTTGCTAGCTTATCCCGCACATTTATTGCTTGCTGTGGTTGTTTCCCCTGCTCGTAAATATAAGCTAGCTGTTGCAGGTATATTAATTCATTAGGGCGATCGCCAACAGAAGTAGCTAAATTTAATAATTCTTCGTAGGTGGTAGCAGCTTGAGGATAATCGAACCAAGCTAGATTCAATTCTCCAATGGTTTGAAGAGTTTGTACTACTGCTACTTCATTTTGCTGTTGTCGCCTTACTGCCAAAATTTGGTTATAAACTTCCAAGGCAGGTTTGAACGATCGCACATTTTGATAAGCTTCAGCTAGCGATCGCAACAGTTCGAGATTGACAGTTGTTGGGGCAACAGTTTTTTTAGCAACATTTTTTGGTGGTTGTGCCTGTTTTTGGATTGCTTGCAATCGTTGAGTAATGTAGTATATCTCTTGACGTTCGCTTTCATTCCAAGCGATCGCACCTACTCGTGACAGTGCTTGTACCTCTGCCAACGCGCCTAAAAAGCGCCGCAAGCGTAGTTCCCGGTTCCAAATCTCAAATGCTGCTACCTTATCGCCAGCTTGTAGTTTCGCTGTAGCTTGTTGATTCAACTCATTCAGCGCTAACTCCAGGTTTAGCTGTTGTTCAGGAGTTAACTGCTGTTTACCGCTTAAATTTGGCAGCAGTGGATCGGGTGTAGTAATTTCTAACGGGCTGGGAGGAAATTTATCAAGTTCTTCTGGGTTTTTAGTCTCTGCTAAAGCCAAAGAATTGCTAAAAAGTATAACGACAATAGTAAAAATTAAGCGCCGTAGCATTGGTACTTTACCTGACTTTGAGCAAGTTTCATTAGTGGCGATCGGAAATTAAGTATAAGACATTGGTAATTATGCCTATGCCTAACAACTTTAACTGCCAATTTGTTTGACGCATAAAACATTAGTAATTATCCCCATTGGTGATTTCTAAGCTTTACAATACTCCCATATAATTTTCAAGCAACTGGTCAATCGTATTTAATGACTCATTCTAAAGATATTGTCACTTTAGCTCGCTGGATGGCAGCAGATTTTAGCAATCAAGAACAAGCCTTTGAAAACCCGCCTTTGTATGCCCACATTCGCGTCTGTATCCGTCCTCTTCCTTTAGAACTGTTATCTGGAATCGGCTTGTTTCTCGAACAAGCTTATGATTATATGCTCGGTCAACCGTACCGAATGCGGGTGATGAAGTTGATTGAAGCAGAAAACCACATTGTTATCGAACACTACAATCTTAAGGAAGAACAAAAGTTTTACGGCGCATCCCGCAACCTCGAACTCTTGAAAAACCTCTCTGTTGAGCAACTAGAGAAAATGCCAGGTTGTAACATGATTGTAGAGTGGACAGGCAACAGCTTCAAAGGTAGGGTTGAACCTGGGAAAGGTTGCATCGTGGTTCGCAACGGAAAAAATACTTATCTTGATAATGAATTTGAGATTGACGCTGAAAAATTTCTCAGCCTCGACCGAGGGCGAGATTTAGAAAGCGATGAGCGTTTGTGGGGTTCTATAGCTGGGCCATTTCACTTTGTGCGTTGGAGCAATTTTGCTGATGAAGTCAAGGGGTAAAATATAAGTAGGGGTGCTGCGATCGCAGCACCCCTATATAAGTTGAACAAAGAATGCAAAGATATACTTGTTCGCGCAAATAAGCGATCGCCTGAACTACAAAGTATTTCGACATTTATCCATGTTTGAGCGCCAATCTACTTAGATGGTACAGCACTGTATAGTATGGCTCCGTTCAAATCAGCACCTAATAACACAGCTCCTTCCAAGTCAGCATTATAGAGCGTAGCATCGGTAAGCTTGACATTTGTCAGGTCGGTTCCACTTAAGCTAGCATCACTTGCAAAAACTTTAGTCAAATCTGCGCCCTTGAGATTAGCACCAGTGAGATCCGCACCTTCTAGGTTAGCAGAGTTAAGTTTAGCTCCCTTTAAGTTGGCATTTCTCAAATCAGCACCAATTAAGTGAGCTTGTCTCAGATTTGCGCCTGCTAATTCACACCCCGGACAACTTCCAGTTCTCAGTAACTGTCTGACATGAGCAGGATTTGCAGCTTGTGCGGGAACAGTTAAGCTGAGTGTGCCTAGTAATGCTGTAGTAGCTAGAATCTCTAGTTTCATCTTTATAACCTCAAAAGCAACAGAAACTAATGACCGAAGTTTCCTAAAAACTTGGCACGCGGATTAAGTTTCCTTGTAAACAGGATGACTTAATCAATAGGCTTTTGTCCTCGCACAAAAGGATTAGTAGAAAGGTGGAAATTTGTGAGGTAACTGTTTAAGCATCCTCACCTAACTACCCTCTCAGGACAGGTAAAATTCGGATTTAGTCCGCCAAAAGTTATATAGTCTTAATTTTTCCCGATACCCGACCTGACTTTTCACGGTATGTGGACGCATGAGCGAGGGTGTGGGGTGTAGTCAGGCTTTCTTGTTTTCCCTACACCCTACACCCTACCCCCTACCCCCAGCCTTAACAAGGGTTTGAGGACTTCCCGTGAAAAGTCAGACACCCTCCCCCCTACACCCTGCCCATTCGTATTTTCCCTGTCAAACAGCTACTCGTGCAAGGTAAAAAAATAATTTATACATTGGTTATTTTCCGTAACTGCGATGACGAGTGCTGAATCTATTGAGTATTGATAGATAAAATACCACTCCTTTAGCAAGGAGACTTTATGTCATTGCAATCTGGATTAGATGCCTTTCAACAAGGACGTTATCAAGAAGCAGTTGAATTGCTAGAACAATTCTGCCGCAATTGTAGCGAACGCAATTCCTCAGAATACCTTTCAGCCCAAATGTGGCTGATGAAAGCCTATCAAGGTACGGGAGAAATCGAAAAAGCTATGAGTCTGTGGCAAAAGTTGATTGTTAGCGAAAACCCACAGGTTCGCAGTTGGGCAGAACAAGCCCGTCAATCTTTTCCTCAAGTGCCAACTGCCCAATCTAATGCCATCCAAACAGCAGGACGTGCTGCGACTGCTGGTGTGAAATTAGCGATGGGAGGTGTGGGTGGTAGTCTGGTGTTAGCCTCTGGAGTTACCATGACCTTGCTATTTGGCATGGTGTTGGTTCTGGGCTTGAGCTTAGTATTGATTTTGGGTAGCAACGATCCGCTCCAAGGACTAGCGATCGCGATTGGTATTACATTAATTTTTAATATCGCTGCCTTTTTCCTGTCTCCGTTCCTCATGGACTTAACTCAAAGCTGGCTTTACCAAACTCGCTGGGTAGAGTTGGCAGAAGTTGAAAGTCTCAGTCCAGAGACAGCTAAAGTTATTCGTCAAGTCTGCCAGGAGAAAAATCTCAAAACACCGCGTTTGGGAATTATTAACGATCAAAACCCCACTGCTTTTACTTATGGTTCACTGCCTAACAGTGCCCGGTTAGTCGTCAGTCAGGGACTCTTCACTTACCTAGATGATGATGAAGTTGCTACCGTCTACGCCCACGAATTAGGGCACATCGTCCATTGGGACTTTGCAGTGATGACGATCGCATCTACTTTAGTGCAAATTTGCTATTTGATTTACAGCACAGCCAGAAGATTGGGTCGTGGCGGTGGCGACAACAAAATCAAAGATGCCATCCAAACAGCTGGTCTAGTTGCTTATATCTTTTACATCATTGGCACTTACTTACTGTTGTATCTTTCTCGCACGCGGGAATACTTCGCTGACCACTTCGCCGCAGAAAGCACAGGCAACCCTAATGGACTATCTCGTGCTTTGGTGAAAATTGCCTACGGGATTCTCGAAGAAGGTTCAAGGTCGCAAGAACCCAGCCGTTTAATTGAAGGGACTCGCGCCTTGGGTATTTATGACCCCAAAGCCGCAGCTTCCACAGGAACAGCTTATCGCATCGCATCCGACCCCCAAAAAATTGGTCGCGTCTTTTTGTGGGATATGTTTAATCCGTGGGGTTGGTGGATGGAGTTAAATTCGACTCACCCCTTAACTGGCAAACGAGTTCGTGCCCTTAGCACCTATGCCGAACAGCTAGGTTTACCAACTGAGTTTGACATGGGGCGAGTTGTAGGAGAAGGCAAAAACCTGAATAAGAGTAGGCTTTACGGTAACTTCTTGTTAGATATTGTCCTATACGGTGCTGAAACTATTGGTTTCTTAGCTGGCTTAGTACTTGGCGTTATTCTTGGGTCAAGTTCTGCAAACCCAGGTTTAACAATAGGTATGCCACTCATCGGTTTAGGCATAGGAATTGCAATCAAAGCCTTTGTGATGTTTCCAAGCTACAAGCAAGCACCAGAAACTGACATTCTCACCCTGATGTCAGACCCTTATGCCAGTCCGTTACGCGGACAACCTGCAAAACTAGAAGGTCAGCTAATTGGTCGTGGCGACTCTGGTTATAAATTTGGTTCTGATTTAAAAATCCAAGACCGTAGCGGTATGCTTTATCTGCATTACGCCTCACGCTTTGGCCCTATTGGTAATTTTCTGTTTGGGATGAAGCGAGTGCAAAGCTTGATTGGCGAACAAGTTGGGGCTGTGGGTTGGTTCCGCCGAGGCGTTGCACCTTGGATGGATTTGATCCAACTCCAAAGTGAAAATGGCACTATTGTCAATAGTTACCATCGCTTCTGGTCATTCCTTCTTGGTGGCGGATCGATTATCCTAGGAGTGGTCTTGATTATGTTTTTGAGCAACAGGTAGTCGAGTTTTTAGCCTGTTGCCAGAGCATTTCTCAATACATCCAAGCTTTATTTGTTAGGAGGCGGTTGCTAACTGCCTCCATTTCTTTAGTGCTGAGTGTTGTAGGAGGCAGGAGGTAAAACTATTACTATTCCTAATATTCATGCTTTCAAAATATCCTAAAGGGTGTGACTACGGCTATATATTTCTAGGTATTATTGAAGCAGAGTGCAACTAACTAATAATCATGCATAACTTTGCAATTCAACCTCAAACATTACGCGAAGCATGGGAACAAGGTTTGCAGCAGGGATTAACTCAAGTTGCACTATGGAACGAGGTAGAAATCCCAAATCATAATACAGCAAACTTCATCTCCTGAGAAAACATACAGCAGATTGCAACTGGACAAAAGATATCACTAAAGCTTATGCGATCGCTAACAATGTCCGTGCTGGTACAGTCTGGGTAAATTGCTACGACGTATTTGACGCTGCTGCACCCTTCGGTGGATTCAAGTAATCTAGTATCGGTCGAGAATTAGGCGAATATGGCTTACAGCAATATACCGAAGTCAAAACTGTCACCATCAAATTGTAAAGTAGATATATCACTGCTCTTTGGCTAATTGAGCTTTTGCCTGTTGCCAAAGAGTCTCCAACTCATCCAAACTGTAATCAGAAAGGGGGCGGTCAACAACTGCCTCCATTTTTTCTAGCCGCTGAACAAATCGTTGATTTGTACCTTGTAATGCCGCGCTAGGATCGAGATTATGCCAACGGGCTAGCTGAAGAATGGCAAACAATAAATCCCCTAGTTCTGCTTGTTGTCGTTCGGGTGTTTCTTGGGCTAAAGCTTGTTGAAACTCGCCTAATTCCTCATGAAACTTGTCCCACACTCCATCAATGTTTTCCCATTCAAACCCTACAGCCGCAGCCTTTTGAGAAATTTTCATTGCTGCCATCAATGGGGGAAGAGTACGTCCATAGCGACTGAGTTTAGCACTGAGTTTTTGACTTTCTGAGGATGGTTCGCCCTTTTCCGCAGCTTTGATTTGTTCCCAGTTTTGCCGCACCTCATCCACACTTTGTACCGACACATCACCAAATACATGAGGATGACGGCGAATCAACTTTTGGGAAATCCCTTCAGCGACTTCTTGCAGAGAAAATTGTCCGTATTCGCTAGCGATTTGGGCTTGCAGTACTACTTGCAAAAGTAAATCTCCTAATTCTTCTGCGATCGCATCTTTCTCCCCACTTTTAATCGCATCTACCACTTCATAAGCTTCTTCAATTACATAGGGTATCAGCGTTTGGGGAGTTTGTTGCAAATCCCAAGGACAACCACCATCAGGCGATCGCAACTTTGCCACCACCTCAATTAACTCTTGTAGTGCCGCCAAAGTATCAGTATGATTTTGATTGAATTGCATAACTAATAAAAACTCCGCGTTCTCTGCGTTCTCTGTGGTTGAAAACGATCGCTATTACTTTGTGCGGTTTTTGCTGGTTTTCGGTTTAGGCCGACTACTACCGCGACTCGTTGCTTTACGTTTTTTAATTTTGCCACTAGAAAGCAACCCGCGAACTCCCTGCTTTTGCATCCGCTTGTATGCCGAACCGCTCCAATCGCTGAGAGAATGGCTCATAGCGCCCAATTCCAAGCCTAAGAAGAGGGCAAGAAATTCCGTACTGTAAGCTGTTAGCGATCGCTCAATAATTGCACCCAAATCCTCCCAAGTAAAAGTAACATTCCAAAGCTTTGTAGCAATAGGCAAAATCAAAATTGCCAAGATACCTAGCAAACAGCCGAGATAAAGCACCCGCAGCGTCGTGCCGATAATCGGCCCGTGGGATAAGAAAGAACGATGGCGAAGACTTTTTTGATAAGGTAGCCAAATCCAACGCACAAAACCCCAGCGTTGGTATTGAACAGAATAAATATCTAAATCCGGGCCAAACATCAGCCCGCCAAACAGAAACCCACCTGCAACCAGCAAAGTCACATTACCACTATGAGTCTGCCAGAAAGTGACACCTGTTACAAACGGCAGAGCATACAAAGTAATGCGATCGTGCGTTCGACCAGAAGGCATCCTAAGTCCTGAGTTCTAAGAGTTAAGTCAATACTGTTTGATTAAAGGATGAACAGGGTGTAGGGGATAGGGTGTGGGGTGTAGGGAAATTAAGCCACCCACAAGGGGCGGGGTTTCTACCTGCCTTGAGAAATAAGGATTCTTTCGCCCACAAGGGGGAGCCACTGCGGTGGACGGGTTTCCCGGCATATAGCAAGTGGCATCGAGGCTTTAAACCTTACTTCGGGGCTAGTTCTTCCCCCTACACCCTACACCCCACACCCTACACCCGCCCCGAAGGGGCTTGGAGTAAAGGTGGAAAAACTAGCATTTTTCCGTTTTCGCTTTCACCTTTATACCGAACTTTATAATAATTAAATTCTCAGTGAGTATAATTCATATCTTGCATCAATTCCAATAAAAGTTTTTTAAAATTTGGTGGTGGGTCAAAGCCCCCACCATAATATGAGCGATTTGACACCCAATTCCTAATCCCTTTTACTTTGGCAATACCCTGCAATGTTAATGCATGTCTGACAATGCCAATGCATCGCCTGACAATGCCAATGCATCCCGATGCAATGTTAATGCATCGCCTGACAATGCCAATGCATCATAATGCATTAAAGTTGTTGACTGTCAACACTTGAAATAAGATATTTTTATTTGCAAGTACCGTCAGATTTCATACTTCAGCCTTTTTATACTAGTATTGTCCGAAGAAAGCTTGAGGCGTGAGTATATGACAAGTGCCGTTCAATCCCCCTACAGCATAGAACAAATTGCCGCTTGGTTGCGTGGACTGCTCACTGTTGCTTGGGCAGATGGTAATTTTGACGAATACGAACAAGAGGCTATTGCTAGTATCACTAAGGAACAATTAGCTCCTAGCTTAAAATGGGAATCGCTAGAGGTAATTACACCAGAAGAATTAACCGCAGTGTTGGGTAAAAATACACCAGCAGCGGAAAATTTTTTACGGACAGCTGTGATGGTAGCGATCGCAGATGGTACATATTCTCTGAGTGAAGACGAAATCCTCCACAAGTTTTGCCAAGCATTGGAACTGCAAGAGGATGTATTAAAAACCCTGCGCCATACCTTTGAACAAAAAGAAAAGCAGCTAGTCCCCGCGCCAGCCTTACCCAAAACACATCCATGCGATCCACTCGACCCCATGCGCCACTGGCTGGACGAGTTAGATATTGAAGACCCCAGAGTTGCCCGTTTTTTGTGCAAAATGATTCCCTCCCAATGTCCCTTTGAGCGAGATGTCGTTTTGTTTGGACGCAAGCTTGTTCACATTCCGGCGATGTGTAAAATCAATCCACTGTACGAACAACTTGTAGGTTTACGTTTTCGCGCCCTCTCCTATCTAGCAGATGAATGTGGTGAAGATGTTTCACCATATATTTGAGTGCTGAGTGCTGAGTGCTGAGTGCTGAGTGCTGAGATTCTGAGTCCTGAGTTAAAAGTAAAGAGTAAGGAGTTTGGAGTTAAGAGTTAATTAAAAACTTATAATTTAAAACTCACAACTCAGCACTCAGGACTCTAAAAATATGCAATTTATCGATCAAGCAGAAATTGAAGTTGAAGCTGGTAAGGGTGGAGATGGCATTGTTGCTTTCCGACGAGAGAAATATGTGCCAGCTGGCGGCCCTTCTGGTGGTAATGGCGGACGAGGCGGTTCGGTAATTTTCATTGCCCAAGAAAACCTGCAAACTTTGCTAGATTTCAGATACAACCATCTTTTTAAAGCAGAAAATGGCGGTCGCGGCGGGCCAAATAACCGTACAGGAGCAAATGGCAAGGATTTGATTATCGAAGTTCCCTGTGGTACAGCTGTTTATGATGCCGAAACAGGGGCTTTGCTTGGCGATTTAATCCAAGCTGGAGAGAAATTGCGGATTGCCGAAGGCGGTAAAGGTGGATTGGGAAATCAGCATTTCTTGAGTAACCGCAACCGCGCCCCAGAATATGCCCTCCCTGGATTAGAAGGAGAAAGAAAGCAGCTACGACTAGAGTTGAAACTATTGGCGGAAGTGGGGATTATTGGCTTACCAAATGCGGGGAAATCTACTTTAATTTCATCTTTGTCAGCCGCACGCCCGAAAATCGCAGATTACCCCTTCACTACCCTCATCCCGAATTTGGGTGTAGTGCGGAAACCGACTGGCGATGGTACAGTTTTTGCTGATATTCCCGGACTGATTGAAGGTGCTGCTGAAGGTGCAGGATTGGGACATGATTTCTTGCGTCACATTGAGCGCACGCGGGTGTTGCTGCATTTGATTGATGCTACTAGCGATGATGTCATCGGGGATTACAATACAATTCAGCAAGAATTGCAAGCATACGGACGCGGTTTACCAGAGCGATCGCAAATTCTCGCACTAAACAAAATTGATGCAGTTGATAGCGAAACAGTGGATTTGGAGGCGCTAGCTACTCAACTTAATCACCTTTCCTACGCTCCAGTTTTCTTAATTTCCGCTGTCACCCGCGCTGGATTAGAGCCGATGTTACAAGAACTTTGGCGAATTCTTGATGAACTTAATGCAAGCGAACAAGTAGAAGTGTTGGGGTAATAAGCAATAGAAACTGACGAAGCCACAGCAACAGCTTGGATGAATCGGCAAACCTAAAATGAGGTCAATAGTATGACTGCAAAAGAACAATTAATTAGAGAAATCGAGCAAGCACCAGACTTTTTAATTGAAGAAGTCTTAAACTTTTTACTTTTCATCACAAGTAGACTAAAACAAAGAGTTAATGAAAATCAACCTGTAGAATCTAATCAAAACTTACCTTCTCAATCTTTTTTAAATTTTGTTGATGAAATTAGCCTTAAAATACCTCCAGAAGAATGGGCAAAACTTCCAAGTGATATGTCAGTAAATTTAGATCATTATCTATACGGATCACCTAAAATTGAAGAATGAAAAAAGTCTTTGCTGATACGGGTTACTGGATTGCTTTACTAAATAGCGGGGATGAACTGCACCTTAAAGCTAGAAGAGTGACTGCATCGTTGATGCCTTTTTTACAAATAGTTACTAGTGAGATGGTATTCACTGAATTATTAAATGCCTTTTCTAAGCAAGGTAGACTATTCAGGCAAGCAGCAGTCGATGTGATTAATCAATCCCTTAACAATCCTAATATTGAAGTTGTTCCGCAAACTAGTAACCTGTTTATCAGCGCACTCGAACTATATAATCAACGTTTAGATCAATCTTGGAGTCATACAGACTGCGCCTCATTCAAAATCATGCAGCAGCAAAATATATTAGAAGCGCTTGCTTATGATAAACACTTTGAACAAGCAGGTTTTGTGGCTCTATTGCGTCAATCTTAAATATTAGTGATTATGCAATTACAAGAACAACGTTACTATTCACCTGAAGAATACCTAGAACTCGAAGTTAATTCAGAAGAACGTCATGAATATATTGATGGTCAAATTATCCAAATGACAGGCGGAACACCAAATCATAACCAAATCGCTCTTAACTTAAGCGGTACGCTAAATTTTCTTCTCAAGCGTCAACCTTATCGAGTCTCTGTCACAGATCAACGTCTTTGGATTCCTAACAGGCGAATTCACACTTATCCTGATGTGATGGTGGTGAAAACTCCTTTGGAGTATCAAGAAGGAAGACGAGACACTCTGATTAATCCGGTATTTATTGCTGAGGTGTTATCAAAATCCACCAAAAGTTATGACAGAGATGAAAAGTTTGCTGCTTATCGGTCGATTCCTAGTTTTCAGGAATATATTCTCATCGATCAGTACAAAATGCATGTTGAGCAGTACTTTAAAACGGAGAATAATAAATGGATATTTTCGGAATATGAAGATGCAGAAGAAAGTTTAAACTTGGCTGCTGTTCCTTGCCAAGTTTTGTTAGTGGATATTTACGATAAAGTGGATTTTAATGCGGAAGAATTGGGATGAAAACGGTTCGCACAGAGTTTAAACTTTGAGAAACCAGCGTTGGCGATACATAAAAATTCCGACTGCTAACCATAATAAAACGGTGACTATAGCAAATAATAGCGAACCGTTTAGCGCACCTGCCCAAGATGCAAAGACATTTTGGTAAATCCAATTGTAGGTGGTAGGAGCGTTTTCACCAGAGCCAATAGTAGTTTTAACTAAGATTTTAATCAACAAAACGGATGCAACGAAAAGGGCGATCGCATTTAAGCCCATAATTTCAAAAGCTTTACTCCAGCGACGTATCAGCCGCACTTCGATAAGTTCGTAACAAGCCGCTAGCAATAGTAACGCCCAACCTGCTGTAAAAATAACATAGGAACTCGTCCACAGCTTTTTGTTGATTGGGAATGTCCATCCCCACGCCCAACCAATAATTATGCAACCAATGCCAAATAATGCTAACCCTATACTCGTGCGCGATTTGACTGGTTGGCTGCGTATCCATTGCCCTGCGAAGTAGCCAGCCAAGACTGTAACAATCGCCGGGATAGTGCTGAATATCCCCTCTGGATCTCCCATAAAGTTGAAGCTATCGCCTTTGTATAAATGGGCTTTTGGTATAATCAGGCGATCGACATAAGCGCCGAAGTTGCCATCCCGTGTTAAAACTCCCGCGCCATAACCGGGAACTGGTATATACATTAGCGCTAGCCAGTAGCCAATAAGTAAGACTGCTGCTAGTATCCATTGACCTTTGCGTGGTAGATTCAGAACTGCCAGGGAAGCCAGCAGATATGTCAGGCTGATGCGCTGCAACACCCCCATAATTCGGATGCTATTTAAATCAAAAGTCCAGACACCCTGATTCCAAAAGCCATTCAGCAGCAAACCTATGGCAAAAAGAATGGCGGCGCGGCGCAAGATTCGCAAATACACAGCCTTAGTAGGTTTGTTAGCTTCAGTGTACTTTGACAGCGAAAAAGTCATTGCCACACCAACAATGAACAAAAAGAAGGGAAATACTAAATCAGTTGGCGTGCAGCCATGCCAATCAGCATGGGCGAAGGGTGGATATACATCATCTACGACTCCCATCATGTTGACGAGAATCATCCCAGCGATGGTAATGCCACGGAATACATCCAGTGAAGTTAGGCGCATAAGCGGAATTTTATCTTTGATGAGTATCTAAGCTACTCCGCTTGATGCAAGTAATCAAGCAAAATTTATATAGTCTCAATACAAGGTAAAATTTTATTAAGTAACAAAAAAATTTCTGTAACAACGTGTTGGCGTTGACCAATTCAATTTCTATCAAATCTTGAATTTATTAGTAGCTATGTCAATTAAAGTTGGAGATACTGCTCCTGATTTCACTTTACCGGCTCAAAACGGTTCAACAGTAAATCTGAGAGATTTTCGAGGCAAACAAGCTGTTGTCCTATACTTTTATCCCAAGGACGACACGCCTGGATGTACGGCAGAATCCTGCGCTTTCCGCGACCAGTATGAAGTTTTTAAAAGTGCTGGGGCTGAAGTGATTGGTGTGAGTGGTGACTCTAATGAATCGCACCAAAAATTTGCTGCCAAGCACAATCTACCTTTTACTCTCTTGAGTGACAAAGGCGACCAAGTGCGGAAGCTATACGGTGCAACCGCAGCTTTTGGTTTGTTCCCCGGTCGCGTTACATACGTCATCGACCAACAAGGAATTGTGCAATACGTGTTTGATTCAATGTTTAATTTCAAAGGTCACGTTGAAGAAGCACTGAAAACCTTGCGACAGCTTGCAGTTAAGTAGGGGATTGGGGATTGGGTACTGGAGATTAGGGATTGGGTATTGGGAAAAGTACTTTTTTATCTGTTTCTCAGTCCCTAGTCACCAATCACCAGTCCCCAGTCACTATTTATTCAAGTGCAACTTTTCTGGGGCAACATTGGTATGAGCTGATTTACCATTCTTGCCGTTGGTATGACCGTTACCATTACGGGGTTGAATGACACCATAACCGCCGTGGTTGCGTTCGTAAATTACGTTAATCTCTCCAGTTTCGGCATTGCGGAACATATAAAAGTCGTGCCCTACTAGTTGCAGTTGTTCTAAAGCTTCTGCAAGAGTCATTGGGGGCATGGAAAAATATTTAGTGCGGACGACTTCGCTGGGTAGTTCGGGAGTGCGATCGCCAATTAAATCTACTGCTACTGGTTGTGGAACTAATACTTCGTTAGTTGGTTGGGCATGAGTTTTCTGATCTTGCCGTCTTTCTTTATATTTACGCAGTTGACGGGCTATCTTATCTGCTACTAAGTCAATACTGGCGTATAAATTTTCGCTGCTTTCCTCGGCACGGATGACACTACCATTAGCATAAATAGTTACTTCAGCCGCCTGCTTGGGATTAATTCGGGGGTTGCGGGCTACGCTTAGATGCACATCCACTTCATTTGTGATGTTTTGAAAGTGACTAACTGCTTTTTCAATCTTTTGATGTACGTAATCCCGAATTGCTTCAGTAATTTCTATATTTTTGCCGTGGATGACAAGCTTCATGTAAACTCTCCCGTTCAATATTTGATGTGAATTTGTTTTGTATGAAAAGAAGTTGCGGTAAGGTCTATCACTACCGCCAAAACACATCGCGAACTGTTTTGATATACTGCTGCGCTTTCGCTAAGTTGGTTGTATCTAAGTTGTGCGACACATAGCGCTGATTCATGTTCGTTTTGCAGTTATCTCTGCGCTGGTTTCCTAATGGTTGCAAATCAGTAGGATACCTACAGAGAATTCTCAACTGAGGCAGTCTCAGCAATAGCTTCCTTGACTGCTTTTTTCATTAAGCCACATTTACAAAACTGTTAGTGGTTACTCCTTGTTAATTTTTGGAGATTTGTTTGCTGTTAATAGATAACACAAGTATTCTGAGAAGTTATATCCTGTTTGAGATGCAAACAATATATTAGAACCATCAGCCAGTGCATTCGTTCTTCTTGTCGTGGTCTGATGGTGATTGTAGAGAATTCCTCCCAACACCTATTGAGGTTATATATAAACTAGCATTTTGTATTTTATAAAATGGGTTCCCTTGACGTTCCTTTAAAATCCTTTGCATAGCTTGACATTTGTTGATTCGATTCTTGGAAGTTGAAATATATTTGGTCAATAACTCTGTTGATTTTTGGCATGATCCGTAGTAGTAGCCTATCCCATAACCGTTGTTTGTTATATAACGCAGGATTAATGCCATATTTAGATGCTCATCAATGGCAGCGATCGCTTCTTACCGAACGCATTAATGACCCCAGTCTAGATGATGTGTTAATTTTGCTAGAACATCCGCCTGTCTATACTTTGGGGCAAGGAAGCAATCCAGAATTTCTCAAATTTGAGGTTGACAAAAGTAACTTCGAGGTACATAAAATCGAGCGTGGTGGCGAAGTCACCTACCATTGTCCCGGACAACTGGTAGGGTATCCGATTTTAAATTTGCAACGTCACCATAAAGACTTGCATTGGTACTTGCGTCAACTCGAAGAAGTATTAATTCGCGTATTGGCAGTTTATGGGTTGCAAGGCGATCGCATTCCATCTTTGACAGGTGTTTGGTTGGAGGGGCGTAAAGTTGCTGCCATTGGGATTAAAGTCAGCCGTTGGATTACCATGCACGGTTTTGCCTTAAATGTATGTCCCGATATGACAGGCTTTGAGTTTATTATCCCCTGTGGCATTGCTGATAAACCTGTAGGCAGTTTAGCCGAATGGATTCCAGGTATCACCTGCCAAGAAGTACGTTCCGTTGTCGCCAAGTGTTTTGCTGAAGTGTTTGGTGTCGAGATAGTTGAGTTTACACAGTCATCTGATAGCAGCAAGGCGGGATGAGGGGGATGAGGAGGATGAGGGAGATGAGGGAGAAAAATTACAACTGACTTTTGTACAGACGCGATTAATCGCGTCTACGACAACTGACCGACCAAGATTGATAGGATAAGTAGAAGCTAAAGATTGTTGCCCCAGTTCAAGTTTTTGTGTGACATGACTACTTTCCAAGTTGTTTCTTCCCTAACTGCGATCGCCCAACAAACTCGCCAAGCTGCAAGTAAGCTGGCAATTCTTTCTACTGAGGCGAAAAATCACGCGATTGAAGCGATCGCCAAAGCTTTAGAATCGGCCAGAGATGAAATTTTGCAGGCAAATGTTGCTGATTGTGAAGCTGCTGCTGGGGAAGGAATTCCTAAACCACTTTATAAGCGTTTGCAGTTGGACGAACATAAATTAAGAGATGCGATCGCTGGGGTACGAGATGTTGGCAAGTTAGCCGATCAAGTTGGGAAAGTACAGATTCACCGCGAACTCGATACTGGCTTAATCTTGAAGCGGATTACTTGTCCTTTGGGTGTTTTGGGGATTATTTTTGAAGCACGTCCAGAAGCGGCAATTCAAATTGTTTCTTTAGCTATCAAGTCAGGCAATGGCGTAATTCTCAAAGGTGGCAAAGAAGCTGTGCGTTCTTGTGAAGCGATAGTCAAGGCAATTAAGCAAGGATTATCTCAAACTGCTGTTAACCCTGATGCGGTGCAGTTGCTAACAACTAGAGAAGAAACTTTAGAACTTTTGAAGTTAGATAAATATGTAGATTTGATTATTCCTAGAGGTTCTAATTCTTTTGTGCGGTTTGTGCAGGAAAATACCCGCATTCCGGTATTAGGTCATGCTGATGGCATTTGCCACCTTTATATAGATAAAGTAGCTGATATTGCTAAAGCAGTTACGATTACAGTTGATGCCAAAGCGCAATATCCTGCTGTTTGTAATGCTATTGAAACTTTATTAGTTCACCAATCGATTGCGACAGAATTTTTACCAAAAGCAGCCGAGGCTTTAGCAGAACGTCATGTAGAATTAAGAGGCGATGAACGTACTTTAACAATTTTGCCTGATATTGCAGCCGCAACAGAAATAGATTGGCAAACAGAATACAGCGATTTTATTTTATCGATTAAAATTGTGGATTCTCTAGAAGATGCGATCGCCCATATTAATGAATATGGTTCTCGGCATACCGATGCAATTATCTCTGAAGATTCTGCGGCTGTGGAAACTTTCTTTGGACTTGTTAATTCTGCTAATATATTCCACAATTGTTCTACCCGCTTTGCTGATGGTTTCCGCTACGGTTTTGGTGCAGAAGTCGGGATTAGTACTCAACAAATGCCACCCCGCGGCCCGGTTGGTTTAGAAGGATTGGTGACATATAAATATCAAATGACAGGTGACGGTCATATTGTAGCGGCGTACACTGGGGCTAATGCTAAGTCTTTTACACATCAAGATTTAGTTTAGGGAATATAGCATAATTTAAGCAATTGCAAATTCAGTATACTTTCTCACATCTGTTGGCTGGAAGGCTAAAACAATTTGATTTTTGGGAATTCCAGCACTGACAAGTTCGTTAGCAATACCGTCTTCTGTGCCGTCTCTTTGAATCCAAATTTTATCATTGATAATATCAATGTGGACAAGGCAACCATGTACCCGTTGTTTATTTTCCCAACCTAGTGTAAGTAGCAAGTAATGGTTTGCATTTTGGTCAATAATTAGCTGTCTTTCTAGTTGTCCGTAAGCATAGGGAAGTTGGGCGTATTCTGTTAATATTTTTTGGATAATTAGGCGGTAACGATCTAAGGTATCCATTCTCTAATTACCTCTCGTTCTGAGTCAAAAACAAGTAAACAAAGACGTTGATTTTCTATCAATATTTTACCAATTGGTTCTTGGAATAATTCTGAGTAAGTTTCCTGACGAATAGCAAGATACAAGCGGCGGTCTGGTTCTAAGCGGCTAAGAATATCGTAGTATAAAATATATTGTCCCAAAGCGTTCTCTAAGTCGGCTACTGGAGAAGCGCCAATAAAGCTTTTAACTTCTACTGCTATTTTCTGACCGCTTTTTTCTGCTGCTATCAGCTTTTGGGCACCTAGATCGATATATAAATCTCTTGCACCCCATTTTAAAATAAATGGGTCATTGGTAATGTACCAGTTCTCTTTTTTGAGGGCGTTTTTAACAGCATTATGGTAAATATCTTTAGCTGGCATAGTACATTAGTAATTTAATTTATACTAATGCTTTAAGTAATGCTTGAAGTTTAAGTTGCACTTCTGCAAACTCTCGATCGGGATCGGAACCAGCAACGATACCAGCACCAGCATACAATCTGGCGCGATCGCCATCTATCAATGCTGAACGAATGCCAACAATAAACTCGCAGTTACCGTGAGAATCTATCCAACCAAGAGGTGCAGCATATAAACCCCTCTCAAAACTTTCGTAACGACGAATTTCTGCACAGGCAATATCTCTAGCTGCGCCAGCAACTGCCGGTGTAGGATGCAGTTGTGAGACAATTTTTAACGGGTGTACGTTAGCTGGAACTATGGCGCTAATTGGTGTCCATAAATGTTGGATATTTGATAATTGTCTCAAACGGGGTGCTAATACTTGGGGCAATAAGCCTAACTGAGATAGACGTTGAGTAATGAAATCAATCACTAACAAATGTTCGTGCCTTTCTTTTTCACTTTCAAGCAAGCGATTAGCATTAGCCGCATCTTCCGCAGGCGTTTTACCTCGCGGTGCAGAACCAGCTAACGCATCGGTAATTAACTGTTGGCTGTGAATACTAATTAATCGTTCTGGACTAGCTCCGATGAAGCTTTGTCCTTTACCATTACTTGTAGAAAAAATATAACAATTAGGATGTATTTGCCGGAGATTATCTAAGGATTTAAATAAGTTAAAACGATTGCTTGACCTGACATCCAATGCATCTGCCAGCACAATCTTACTTAAATGACTAGACCCAATTTTTTCTAGGGCAGATACAACTGAACTTTTAAAGTGTGTAGAACTAGTGACAGGTTTTTTGCTAAAATTTGCTGCCAAATCAAACTTTGCAGGATAATATTCTAAAGACTCTATAAGTTTGAGTTTATTTTGCAAATTTTGGACTATTTTTTGAACATTTACCCTCGCATTGATAATTATATTATTTACTAATATACAATGCTGGTTTTTGACAGTTATTTGCCAACGGGGGAGAAAAATGGTGGCAGATGGAAATGGGTAATTTGTTTGGATATTTCGGTCGAAAAAGCTAAAGTAACAAAAAAAGTGAGAACCAGCAAAAGGTTGATTATCGTTACCAAAATTAATTATATTTTTTAGACAAGATTTGATAAAATACTCAGCTTGAGTAAAACGCTCTTGCCCATCAATTTGTAATTTTGCTATAGCATCAATGGCCGCGATCGCTTCTCCTTTTTCTTTGTTCTCAAAGTAAAAATTTATTTCATTTGCTTGCGTAAGTTTCTCTAATACAACTAAAGGGTCTACCCAGTCAATATTTAGGGAAATACTTACAATTTGCCTACAATCATTTTTGAGGCAATTTTTCTGAACGGATAACAGAAATTGGTATAAGTCTTTGTGTTTGACAAAGAAGTTGCTGCGACATGGTGAAACTGTCATGGATCTAGCAATAGTAAACTTTTTTTAAGTTATCTTCCTAAAGTGTAATTAAACGTGGTCGTATTTCTACAGGTAGCATATTCAGTTACCATTTCACCAGAGTATAGTTTGCTTTATTTGTGGTGTTCTCAAACGCTAACCAGTCATACTTGGTTTTCGGTTGCCGCCAGAGAGTAAGTGCTACTAGTAGGAGGTCAACTAGCCAAAAACATAGCTGAGAATGTGTAAGAAGTACTTTCAATAAGCACACAAGCTATGAAGTAAGCAAATTATTCGTTTAATAAATAAAAATGAAACTTTTGCCTTGCTAAATTCTCTGACGAAAGCTGGGTTATATTACTCCTAACTCAGCAAAAAGGAATTGGGGTAATAGTTCTGTTAGTTTAAATAATTAAGACAGATGACACAAGCGCAAATTTCACAACCTAAAATTAAACTATGGATGGCGGCAATTAAACCGCCGATGTATAGCGTTGCGATTATGCCCGTTTGGGTAGGAACAGCGTTAGCTTTTGCAGAGAAAAAAGTTTTTGATGTAACGGTATTTTGTACTTTCTTAGTAGGGGCAATTTTAATTCTAGCGTGGGAAAATATTAGCAATGATGTCTTTGATTCCGAAACAGGAATTGATAAAAATAAACATCATTCTCTGGTGAACTTGACTGGCAATAAGCAATTAATATTTTGGTTAGGAAATTTGTGTTTAATTGCAGGTTTATCAGAAATACTAGCGATCGCAATTTGGCAACAAGATCCAACCGTGTTCGGGATAGTTTTAGTGGCCTGTGGTTTAGGTTACATTTATCAAGGGCCTCCCTTTCGTTTAGGATACCAGGGTTTAGGCGAAATTCTTTGCTTTTTTGCCTTTGGGCCTTTAGTAGTGACGGCAGCATATTACAGCCAAACTCAAACTTGGTCAATGACGAGTTTAGCAGCCTCAGTAATTGTGGGTATTCCCACAAGTTTAATTTTGTTTTGTTCGCACTTTCACCAAGTCAAGGATGACATAGCCGCAGGCAAGCGATCGCCTATCGTCCGTTTGGGTACAGCGAAAGGTTCTCAACTCCTGACTTGGTTTACAGGCAGTATTTTTCCCCTGACTCTACTGTTTGTACTGTGCGGAATTTTCCCAGTGTGGACGTTGCTAAGTTGGCTAAGTTTACCTTATGCCTTCAAGTTATGCCGCCACGTCCAACAAAATCATCACCAGCCAGAAAAAGTCAGTAATTGTAAATTCATCGCCGTCAAAGTGCATTTTTGGAGTTGCTTATTATTTGGCTTGGGATTCATGATTTAGTCAGTGGTCAGTGGTCAGTGGTCAATAGGAAAATACAAACAACAGACTCTTGTACAGACGCGATTAATCGCGTCTCTACGTTAGCTATAATTTTCGCGGAGTGACTTACAAATTTAAATTTCGTCCTTATCGGCGGAGGTTTGTGCGATCGCTAGCTACTAGCCACGGTATCTGGGATATCCGCGAAGGGATTATTCTTAGCCTTAGCGATGAAGTAGGTAGCGGTTGGGGAGAAATTGCCCCGATTAGTTGGTTTGGTTCCGAAACTTTAGAACAAGCCTTAGATTTTTGTCGCCAACTCCCCGAAGAAATCACAGTCGAAACAATTTTCTCCATCCCAGATAAGTTAAGCGCTTGTCAATTTGGCTTTGAATCGGCGTTAGAGGGATTGGGCAGTAGGGACTCTTGTACAGACGCGATTAATCGCGTCTCTACTTACAGCGGCTTATTGCCAGCTGGAGAGGCGGCGTTAGAACAATGGCAAACGCTATGGCAGCAGGGATATCGCACGTTTAAATGGAAAATTGGTGTAAATGCGATCGCGCACGAACTGAAAATTTTTGAGTTACTGACGCACGCCTTACCAACTTCTGCCAAACTGCGATTAGATGCAAACGGCGGACTCAGCTATGAAGAGGCTAACTTATGGCTGTGGACTTGCGACAATCTCAGGGCAAATCAAGAATCATCCCCAGAAATTGAATTTATCGAACAACCGCTACCTGTCGATCGATTGCAGGAAATGTTGGAATTGAATATGTGTTATGCGACTCCCATAGCTTTAGATGAGTCTGTCGCCACACTCAAACAACTAGAGTACTGCTTTCAACAAGGTTGGCGAGATATTTTCGTGATCAAACCTGGGATATTAGGTTCGCCATCTCGTCTGCGAAAGTTTTGCCAACAGCACAAAATTGATGCTGTCTTTTCATCCGTGTTTGAAACCGCCATTGGTAGACAAGCCGCATTGCAACTAGCAGCGGAATTATCCCAACACAAAAGGGCGATTGGTTTCGGCATTAATCATTTTTTTGAACAAGAAGAAATCTGGCTACAAAGTCTATGGAAAGACCTTTAGACTATCTCAATAATTGCGTTCGAGACGATCGGCTAATCGGTTGCAACAACTGTCAATTTAAAGAGCTAGCCCAAGAATTATATTTAGAACTAACGCAGTTATTAACATATAAATCAACACTAAAAATTATCTTAGCCGAACGCGAACCAGAGAGATTTTTAGCAGGTTTCATCGCTGCTTGTGCTGCTAATTGTCCAGTTTTTCTTTGTAATCCCGACTGGGGAAAACAAGAATGGCAACAAGTGTTTGATTTAGTACAACCAGACATAGTTTGGGGAATGAGGGAAGAAGACGCGGTGAGGAAGTTGGAGTCTTGGCGGTTTCCGTCGAGTCCAAACTTCCGAACCCGAAGGGGGACACGGGGAAATGGGGACACGAGGAAATGGGGACACTTTCATCTTCCTAATCCTCCTCATCCCCCTCATCCTCATTCAGCACTCAGCACTCAACTCAGCACTCAGCACTCAGCACTCAGCACTCAGCACTCAACTCAGCACTCAGCACTCATAATGATTCCCACTGGTGGTTCATCGGGGCAAATTAAGTTTGCCATGCACACTTGGGAAACTCTCATGGCATCTGTACGAGGATTTACAGAATATTTTCAGATAAAGCAAGTCAATTCTTTTTGCGTGTTGCCGCTGTATCACGTTAGCGGTTTAATGCAATTTATGCGTTCATTTGCTACTGGTGGTCAACTAGCTATTTTGCCATTCAAAACAGTAGAATCTGGACAAATATACAATATTAATCCCTCAGAATTTTTTATATCTTTAGTCCCAACCCAATTACAACGACTATTACAAAATCCCCAATTAACTGAGTGGCTAACTCAATTCGCAACTGTACTTTTAGGAGGTGCGCCGGCTTGGTCTGAACTGCTAGAAAAAGCCAGATTTCATAGCATTCGACTAGCACCAACTTATGGCATGACAGAAACCGCTTCTCAAATTGCCACCCTTAAACCTGATGATTTTCTCAATGGTAAAATTAACAGCGGTCAAATTCTTCCTCATGCCCAAATAAAAATTTGCGATCGGCAAGGCGAGGGTTTGGATTCAAATCAAACAGGCAATATTACTATTGAAACTAAATCTCTAGCTCTTGGCTACTATCCTCACACTTGGAGCGATCGCAATTATTTTCAAGTAGACGATCTAGGCTTTTTCGACGAACAAGGTTACTTAAACATAGTTGGACGTAGTAGTGAAAAAATTATCACAGGCGGGGAAAACATCTACCCAGCAGAAATTGAATCAGCAATCCGAGAAACTCAAATGATTGCTGATATTTGTGTGATTGGCGTATCAGATAAATATTGGGGACAAGCGTTAACAGCCCTTTATGTTCCGAAAAACTCTAATACTTCGACACTTGAAATTCAATCTGTACTCAAAGACAAACTCAGCAAATTCAAAATTCCTAAACACTGGATTCCTCTGCCAACTTTACCCCGTAACTCTCAAGGTAAAATCAACCGCCAGCAGCTACAGCAAATAGCTACGGAATTCTTATTTAGCACTAACGACTAGAAGTCGCGGTTAATCTTGCACGCAAACGAATTTTGCTTATCTTTCTTCCAGGCGACAAGATTTGTATTGAAAGTAAGGGAAATGCGATCGCTCTACGTAAACTCAATAGTTGAGTAGATTAACTTGCAACGGCAACTGACTTTTTGCGACTGGGACGCTTGCGGTTTGATTTTTTCTTCAGTCCAATCGCTTGGGCTTGATCGCTATCCGATCCATATTGTCCGCGTACTACTTCTTTCATCGCTAATACAGCATTGTGAAATTCCCATTCTGCTAATCGCGCAGCATCAATGGCAGCACGGTATAAAGCTAGTTTCTCGGTTTCAGCTTGTTGCTGCGCCAACATAGCCTGATAAGCTTGCTGTAAATTCTTAGCAGAGGCATCAGCACGGGTTGTGTCGTAGGTGCTAATGGTTTGCAAACCGTGGAATGAAGTAACATCTTGACTAATTGTTTGAAGGCGCAAACGGCGTGTTGTATCTTGGGTAGGCATAGCTTATACCGTAGTAAAGTATATATTTAATGTACCCAATGTCACAAATAGGTTAACAGTAAGAAGGAATTTTTAGATAATTTATGCAATGCAAGTCGATGCATTCACAATGCAAATCGCTGCATTCGCAAGGCCGCCTCCGCATTCACAATGCAAGTCGATGCATTCACAAGGCCGCTTCCGCATTTACAATGCAAGTCGATGCATTCACAAGGCCGCTTCCGCATTTACAATGCAAGTCGCTGCATTCACAATGCAGGACGCACACTACTGGCGTGGCTATTGCTTGACCACTACAAGCCAAGGATTGTACACAAGGCGGATACTAATTGCACTAAATAATCATCATCTAGATGACCAATAACTCTGATAATTCTTGATTTATCAATGGCTCGAATTTGTTCGCAAAGTATTACAGAATCTTGAGTCAATCCGCCGACTCCAGCAGGTACAAATACATGAGATGGCAAAAGAGCGCGTCGAATTTTAGAAGTAAACGGTGCAATGATTGTATGAGGGCTGACGGCATTTGCTTGGTCAATCTGTAGAATGACAACAGGTCTGATACCTGCTTGTTCTGTACCCACCACTGGATTTAGATCGCACAGAACTACATCTCCTCGTGTAATTTCTACCACTGAATTTCCCCACGAGCCAAGCGATTCTCATAATCTTCTAAGTTAGACAAATAGTCAGTAAAGTCTGACTCAAGCAGTTCTAAAGATTCATTAAACTGAAGCCATGATGAAGAATCTTTACTGCTAGATTTCCAAACAAGGAAGTCTATGAAATCATTGACCTCTTGAACCAGAGATTCTGGAAGAAGGCGAATCTTGGCAATGGTTTCATCGTGTGTTGTCATGATATAAGCTGATTGAGATTTTATTTCTAGGATACTCTGTGCCAACACAGGGAATAATTGGTGGAAGTTGGAGCAGGGTACTGAAATTCCTAGTTCATTAAAGATAGTTAATGATTACGGTAATCATTGGTCATGGGAACCGAGCTATACAATGCGAATGGAAGAGTATAAAGCTGCACTTTGTCTCATTGGTGGACTGTGTTACAAAGTAAGTTAACATAGGAGTAAGGTTGTGAATTTATCACCCAAAGCAATCAGATTTATCATCGAAGCTCTTGACTATCGGGTTAAAGCATACCAAGAGCGTCTTCAGACGGAAGTTTTGGATGAGGATGAAGCTTCAGATATTACAAACGACGCTTTATTTTTAGAATCACTGCGTCAAGAGTTAGCGAAGACTCAAGAAGTTTCTATTACGCCTTAAGTGCGAAAGTGCATGAGATAGCAGAAAAATTTATTGAGGCGAACTCTATCAGCCCTCAGTGCTAGGTATCGGATCTATGAAATGTTGATTATTTCGTTGAAAATAAGGCTGTAATAAATATTTATAAACTTCAAAAAGCCTTAAATGTTACACTTTACAAGTCTCGATGTGAGAGAAGAGACCCTACTCACCACTCCCCTACCCCCACCATTTGCAGGGAGGTGCCCACTAGGTGCAGACGTCTCAAAAGTGACTTTATCATAGTCAATCCAGGTAATACCATTCCTCCATCCGACGCGATCGCCTAACTTTTCCCAAGCTTCTTCATCATACTTGCCATCTGGCTTGCCACCAACGCTCAAGTAAATTTCTTTTTGAACGCTGAAGCCAAAGCGTCCATTGCTGTATTTTACCCATAAGTGGTCAATTGTCCGGAGGTCAGTACAAGGAAAGTTTAATAGTTCTTTCTCCCTAATCCAGTCATCTTTCTCACGCCCCACAACCTGAAGCATCACCAGATAAGTTTCATAATCTGCTTGTTTCCACTGTCCTGCTTTCAGTAAGTCCCGCAACTTGGTGTAGTCTATACCTTTTTCTGAACTGAGGTCATCTCCGTCTGGTGATGTTTGTCGAGGTGTGGGTGTCGATGTTGGTTTCTGAAGAATGGTATCGGTTGTTGAGGTAGGTTGAGGAGAAATCAAGCGTTGGTGTATGGGTGCAATATCCTCATCTCGAAGTTTAAGAATTTGTTGGAATCGTTTTAAATCTTCACGGGTTCCATCACTGAGAATTGGCTCCTCTTCCGAAGCCTCAGCCAGTGCTTGTTCATATTCTCGTAAGCTTTCCTCAAACTCTCGAAATGGTTTTAAAACTTCCTCTTCTATCGCTACCGCAACTTCAGGCTGTAATCCCAATTCCCTTTGTCTACGATTAAGAACCCTACGTCCCACAACTGAGACACGACCATTCCTGATACATCCCTCTACTTCCTTGCGATACTCTAACTGGGGATCGCCAACTTGTGCTTTCGCTATACGAATTGTGTAACCTTCCCTAACTGCAAAGATTTCCGGCTTCATCGCTGGTTTTGCTTCCTGCACTTTGCGCTTGGCATATTTATGCAGTTCATCTACTGTAATTACACCATCGTTGTCAGTGTCAGCGACCCCCGTTTCCAGACCTTCAATCAAATAGCGGGTGTAAACTCCACCTCCTGAATCTTCAAAAGATTGCTGTGTGGCTGTTGAGGAAGTTAACACAGCTCTACCTTCATCGCCTAATTGTTGAGCAATTTCATCATTAATATTTAGAGCAACAAGTTTTTTTGCGCCCATGCTTTCAGCAAATGCTCCGCTAAAGCAGCAGTCAAGAATTAGCACCTGTCGCTGGGATTTACTGCGACTCATGTAACGTTCGTGAATAAACTTGGCATCTACTGCTGTTGCAATTCTCGGTAAACCTTGAGGGTTGATTTGCGTGTTATGGGTGATAAAAAATAGATTCCCATCTTCATGTCTGTAGCCATGTCCAGAAAAATAGAGCATTACTATGTCATCTTTTTGACATTTCTCCATGAACAACTGCTCGATTTCTGATTGCATGGTGATGGAATCTGGATTCAGCAAAAACTTGACTTCATCAAACCCGCCAATCTCTGAGTTTTGTAAAACGCGCTGCATTGCTTCGATATCTTTAACAACACCATCTAACGGATTTATCTCTGAAGATTGATATTCACTGACCCCAATCAGCAATGCATACTTCGCCATTTTGCTTGCTTATTTACGTTAAAACGCTCAAACCTGCCTTAATTGTATATTTTAGACGGTATCAAAATATAAAAGCGATCGCCCCTTTTCATGAGTCTCAAATGTACGGGCGATCGCATTATCAAACTAATATTTAAAACTTACTTATCTTTTGCCTTCTTTTCATCCAATGCTTTCTGAATTGCTTGACGGCAAAATTCCGGAGGGTCGTCTAGTGCTTTCACATCTTCCTTCATCTTTTCGGTGACACGAAAACTAAGGGTCGTTGTTAATTGCTCTTCTCTATTAGATTTAATTGGTTCTAAGTTTTCAGGAGTTCCTTTCGGATTAGGCATTGTAGAGAAATATAAATTAAGCTTGAATCAAGTGTGTACGAATGATTAGATTTTAATCGGTGGGTATCAGAGCCTGGAAAACTTGTTACCCACCGATACCACTTTTATCAAGAGGTAATTCTATTCTATGTTTACGCGTTCTGAACTTGAAATCAAAACCATCCAGGAATTACGCAACTTATGCCGTAGATATGGCATCAAGCCAACTGGCAATCCAGGTTACAAAACTTCATTCATCACATCCTTGATGGCGTTTCCATACTTAGCACTTCAACAGATGCAGGAACACAGGGGTTTAAAACCACCTAGTTTTGCTAACTTGCAATACTTTGCTTCTGCACTAGATGAAATAGGAATCCCTACAGACGAGCAATCAGCTTTAATTCGTATCACAATGGAAGGGCGTATGATGAGCTACCCAGAGCGTTACGAGCAATCACAGTTAATGAACTTGTACAAAGCTAAGTTGCGACTTGAACAAGTCATTCATTTGTTGAATCAATAAAAAATAGGGTGGGCATTTAGCCCACCCCTACTTGCTTTAATACAAAGTTTTTCACCCGCGTAACGCAGTGGCTCCCCCACAAAAATGGTATTTAATTTAAGTTAACTTACAAAATCTCTCTTGACTTTCTTCTCTCTGCGCCCTCTGCGTCTCTGCGGTTCGTTTCCAACCATTGAATAATTTCCCCAGGCAATTCCTGCTTATTTCTACTACTCGCATCAATACAAACATGTCTAGTAATTGCCTTAGCAACAACCACATCTGCAACTGCAATCTCGTAACTTAATTCAAACTTATCAACACCTAATTTTTGGGGAATCAAACTAATTGCCAAATTATCCCCACAAAACATCGGGCGGAAAAAATCTACATTAGCATGAATAATCGGAAAACCTACAGATGGATGAGTAAAAAAAGCTTTGAGATTAATACCTGATGCTCTCAGAGATTCTTCATAAGCTTCATGACAAATCCCTAAAACATTAGCAAAATAAACTACTCCAGCAGCATCGGTATCTTGAAACCGAACGATGCGATTGTAAGTAAAAGACATTTTTTAAAATTAAAAATGTAAAAAGAGCAAGCCCAAAGCCTGCTCTCTGAATCAATTTTACTGTAAAAACAAAATTTCTCACTTCAAAGGGTAATATATATCTTCAGAACTGGGATTGAGGTAAGGGCGCTGCAAATCAATTAAGTGCCGTGCAAAATGGCGATCGATTATTTTCATCCGTTCTTCAATTGCATTCTTACCTTTTTCCCAAGCTTCTAACAAAGCATTAGCAACAATTTGACAGCGGTTCATACCAAAACTTTCTCTTGCTGCAAATTTTTGGGTTGGTTCTTCCGCTAAACCTAGCCCAGGTGCTAAAAACTTGGTGAACAAAGGAATTTCCGCTTGAAAATAAGCTTGATGTTCTGTATACACAGCCTGAAGTATTTTATGGATAGCTGGATAGTCATCACGTTCAAAATAGAGTAACCCTGAGTCATAGCGTCCGTATGCACAGGGATTGTAAAGAACTTGAAATGTAAAAGGAATGGCAGCTGCATTTAGTTGCTGCGTCAAACTATCCATCAGCGCGATCGCACCAGATGCAGTGAAATTAAAATAGATTCTTCCCGTACCTAGATCGGTGTCTGGGGTACTCTGCTTTTCCTGTCCGATATTACTCAATGCTAGATAAAAGCCATTTTGCAGTCGGTTTTTAGGCATCCAAATAGCCACTGATTCACCAGCTTTCGCCGATTTTGTACTCGATTTGAGATGGCAATCTGGCTCAATGTATAACGTCAAACCATCTTTAGTTACTGCCATACTACCATCAGGTTCTTGGCGCAACACCTGCCAACTAGGGTCAAAATAACCTTTACCGTGATTGCTGGCGTGCAATTGCTCGTAAAATTTCCAATCAATTTCCAAAATAGAATTGTTTTCTAGATTTTGGCAGATTGAGATATTATTCGGCTCATTTTCAACAGCTAAAACGCTTTGCAGGGAACCATTGTAATAGATTCCATGCAGAAAATTTCGCAGTAATAGAGTCAAATATTTATGTTGAAGGGCGGTAGAATTTTGCTGAAATCTTTCAGCTACCTTAGTTGGCAGAGAAAAAGGTTGATAACTAGGATGGTGAATACAAAAATTTGGCTCAATCTGGATATTGTTAGCAATATCGAACAGGGAATTTAACAGGGTATTGGTAGAAGAATCTAGCATTATTCAATTCAGAACTCAAAACTGAGAATTAAAAACTGGATATCGATGACTTAGATATGCAACCAAGCATTAATTAAGATGACATCAAAATTCAAATAGGATTTTGATATTTCTTGTTAACAACCACGCAGGCGAGTTTTTTCGTAATAAAGCCGAACTAACTGCTGCTCTTTTTGCGGCTGAAGAAGTAGATGATTTTTAGCCACAGGACTCACAATTTCTGACTCACAAATGCCGAAAACATTCATTATCGATTGCTCAGGTATAGTGAGGAAATTTTTAGCAACCTGAATCATATAAATGTCAGCATTATCAAAGTGTTTGCGACATTTAATCGTTTCTTGAATTTGGTGAATCAGTGTCAGTCCCGCAAACTGGATAACTCGTACCAGAAAGTCACTACGGTAATCCAAAATCATCGGAAAAGCATTCAGATATGCTCTAATCAAAGCCAGTAATGAAGGTTGAATAACTTCTAGTGGTGTCATCGCTAAATGCAAAGATTCTTCTAACTCAATAGAAGAGTCTACCACAAGGCTCTTAAGCCAAATTTCTAAATAGCTTGCTAGTAGAGTCCCTAAATCAAAAGCTGGATCTCCCCAGCTACAAGCTTCCCAATCAATCAATCGCACCAAGCAATCATCTAATTGATGCCAACGCGAATGAATTAAAATATTGTTTAATTTTAAGTCGTTGTGAGTCAAGCAGCAAGGTTGCCATTCATAAGCTAAATCTGCGATCGCTGATTCTAGACTCTCATAACGCTGATAAAGAACGTAGAATTTTAACGCCTCCGTAGGAACTATACCAAAAATTTCGGGGCTAATTGATTCTACTCCTTGGGCGGGATTGTAAAAATTATACCTAAACTGTCCTTCGGGAGCGGCGGACATAAAATCACGATATTCTCGGCGTTGGAAGGTAGCACGATGTAGTCCTGCTAATGTAGTGCCAATAGCAGTGGCAATTTCTGTCGGAAAAATATCTTGATGGCGATAGAATTTGCCTAATTCCACATATTCGCTGAAGTAATTGCGGACAAGGATAGAATTTTCCTCGTCAAAATGCTTTATTAAAGGTGCGATCGCAGAAATGTTACCTAAAACTGGAAACTGCTGAAGCAATTGCTGAAACAGCCACTCATTAAAAAATTCATGAGGAATTCCATCACGTTCAACACTACGTTTTTGTTTAACCAGCAGTTTGCTATTACCTGTCGTCACCAGTAAATTTAAATTCTTATTGCTATTTTCTGGCAACTCAGATGCATCTGACGATCCATTTTCTGAACTGCACAGACCTACATCTTGTAGATACTGGAGAACGTTGTGAGAAGACAATGGTAATAACATGTATTATGTCCTACTTCCTAAAATTGCTCTTGAAAATCACCTAATATCTGGATTGATTTAGCTTTAGCAGTTTCGGTAGACAGCAAGAACTGTGCAAATAACAATAGCGATCGCTCACCTTTATTAATATCTTATTTCGCAGACAAAATCCTGCCAAAATGGCAATATAAGCTTTATTTTTGCTTTAAGTTATATTGTTCTCACTATCAAATCTTTAAAATTATCTAGTTACTTACTTGCATAGTTTCAAAGCTTTTTAGTCAATATTTTGTTGGAGTCAGCTATCCGGATTTTTAGAGAATAGAGAACATTAGCAAATTAACTTATGATACAAATTTTACATAATTAGCTCAGTAGCCAGAACCTAGCAAGTCTAAGCTGTTACGCTTTGAAATTGCACATTGACCAAGGTTGACTGTTGAGCGCTATAGAAATCCGATTTGATTTATGAAAAAATCTAAGTATATATAGTGGTGTGGCAAGGCTAAAATAGTGTATTAGTGTAGGTTGGGTTTCGCGTTGCTCAACCCAACCTACAAGCGCGGCCAGCTTAATTTATTGGTTTGAGCAATCATCATGATTGGATTTTCATTTTTCTAGGTTTTTTGAACCTAACATTTTAAGCTTGCCGTGCTACTACAATTTTTTTTGCAACATTTTAGTATTGTCACGCTACTACGTGTATTTCAAAAATCAAATATGAGTCCTGTATGTGTAAACAAAATGCAATATTATTTTTATTTATCATTACAAATTGAAAAAAACCGGATATTTTAAGCAAATAATAATTAATTTCTTTTTGTTCAAATATGCATAATTTATGCCTTGGTTGTGCTGAGTCAATTGTCAGTTGTCGTCGAGACGCGATTAACTCTTGTCTTTCCAAGAGTCAGTTGTCAGTAGTCAGGAGAAAAAGGATAAGGGGTAAAGGTTAAAAGGAAAGGGGGAGAAGTTTATTTAAGTAGGTCGGCGTAAATAATTATTGTTGAGATAAAGCAGGGGGAGAAAGAGTTTGAGCCTTATTTACTTTTCTTCACATAGTTTTATTTTATTGCACTGACTTACTTAATTCCTTTTCCCATTACCCATTTCCCTTTGACCGCCAAGCCTTGCTTGCTCTCCCACCTTCCCCAGCTCCTCTGCCCTTGCACTCCCTATCAATATATAAAATCAATACGGTAATATACATGTACTATATATAATGATTTAGGGTGATAAAAGCCATAATTGTGTCAAAACCAAAGGAGGATAATTGTCACTTTTTCATGACAAATTGATTTACCATGACTGCCAGTGCCAGCATACCCAAAATAGTCATCAACCCCGCAGGCATAAACTTGCGGGTTTTAGCTAATCTAAATGCAAACACCACCACTAAGACAGCAGTAATGAAAGCTGCTAAAATCAAAGCCCAACCTTGTCCTTGAAATTGACAGTAAGCCGCAATAATTAGTAATAAACCGCTAATACTACCACTTAAGAGCGAAACTTTACTATTGGCTTGAATGTAGCCAATGATGCCGCCAACAATCGCTAAGATGCCGTAGCTGAGGGCAGCGATTATACTTAAATTCATTGTTAAAACCTATGTAGATTTTGATTTTACTGCCAGGGTCGGCAGACAATTTACCATAGCTGTTTAGCTACATCACCCAATTGATTGATGGATAATCAAGCAATGCCAGCAGCAAGTAGTTCATCCTATACCCAAATTCAATTCCTCCAGCGTCAAGCAGCTTCACTTTTACTTTACCAATCTGTCCTCCACAGCGAAGTAGGAGTGGCATTTTTGGATTTGTTGCAAGCTATACGTTACGCTGATGCCGATGCACGGGGTTGCCTCCAAGCCTATGGCAACTACTTCCACGCTTTGGCTGCTAGAAATCAAAATTGGGAGGAATATTTAATTACTCAAATTCTTAAAAATGAGAATCCTTTTAGTCGGCTTGCTCAACAAAGAGAATTTCAGGATTTACCGCCTGCTTTAATAGCAGCCGTTCAGCACGATTTACAACTGTTGCAAAGTGTCTATGAATGTAGTAGCGCGTGTTTAAGCGAGTGGGTACAAAATGTAGCTCATTTGCCCGTTTCACCTGTTGTATGGTATCAAGAACAAAATGGAGTAGGCACAGAAAAAACTCTGTTTTTACAACATTTAGAACATTGGGCTGATGCTGTAGAAGAGTTAGCAGCTTACTATCAGCAATTTGGCACGGGTTTATTTGCAGAATATCGCGCTTTGCGTTGGCAAGCTGGGGAGTTTATTGGCATTCGCTATGCCGACCCAGTGAAGCTAAACGCGCTTGTGGGTTACGAGTCTCAGCGAGATGCTTTGTTAAAAAATACAGAGTTTTTATTATCAGGAGAGACGGCACTGCACGTATTACTTTACGGTAGTCGGGGATCGGGAAAATCTTCTTTGGTAAAAGCTTTGTTGAACGAGTATGCTGATGTCGGCGATAACCTCCGTTTATTAGAAGTGACAAAATCTGACTTAAAAGATTTACCAAAAATCGTAGAACAGCTGCGGGGCATACCACAGAAATTTATTATCTTTGTTGATGACCTGTCTTTTGAAGAAGATGACGATGCTTTTAAAGCACTAAAAGTAGTTTTAGAAGGTAATTTAACAGCACGACCACAAAATGTAGTAGTGTACGCTACCTCCAATCGTCGGCATTTGATTCGGGAGTTTTTTGCAGACAGACCCACTCCCAAAAATAACGAAGAAGTCCATGCTTGGGATACGATGCAGGAGAAACTTTCGTTTAGCGATCGCTTTGGTCTAACTTTAACTTTTGATGCGGCCGATCAAAAAACTTACTTAAAAATAGTTAAGCATTTAGCTGCCCAAGCCAAAATTAATATTAGTGAAGAAGATTTAGAATATCAAGCTTTACAGTGGGCAACTCGCCACAACGGTCGTTCTGGACGTACAGCACGCCAGTTTGTTGATTTTTTAAAAGCAGATTTAGCACTGTCTAAGGTAAATAAAAATACATCTAACGCTGAATTATCAAATTAGATTGGTAAGCAGGCGATCGCACTTTTTGATGAGTTACATAAAATATTATGGACAAATATTTACAAACGGGGATATCGCAACAACAATGTGAGGAGTAATGACCTTAAGAACTAACAATCCTGATAACTTAACTACGCTAAAAACAAGCAATATGCAAACAGTGATGGTAAGTAATCGATTTATCTTAGGCATAATTGCCTTTAGTGTGAGTTTTGGTCTTACTCTCGTTCCTAACTGGGATTTTAATCGCTCCTTTCTCACAGGTGTCGTGACTGTAATTGCTACCTATACAGCAGCATTTTTTGTAGACAAACGACGTAGAAATTATGAAATGCTAGTTTTAAGTTCGCTCCGCAAGCGAATTAAGGAAATGGAAGGGTTAAAGTCTCGTATTGTTAAAGAAATTAACCAAATAGAAGACCAGCGCAATTTATTGTACGCAGAGTCCAAGCAACTACAAAATCAGATATTAGAATGCCGCAATCAAAGAGATAGTCTTCATAGAGAGTTAGGAAATTTTGCTAGTCAGAAAAAGCAATTAGAAGTTGAATCTATCAACCTAAAAGCTGAAGTACGTACTCTAGAAAATCAAAAATCCGAACTGAATAACTCATTTTCTAACTTAAACGTAGAAAAACGTCGCTTAGAATTGCATTATAATGCTTCCCGTTCAGAAATTACTCAGTTACAAAATCAAATTTGCGGACTCCGGCAAGAAAAACAAGAACTAGAAAGTAATTTAACTTTATTAGGCAGACTCAAACCCCAACTTGAAGAAAAACTGTACGAACTGCGAATGACACTTCAAAATTTGGAAACTGAGCTTAATCAACAAAATCAATTACTCACTGCTACAAAAATTGAAAATAGTAATACAGCGGCTAGTCTAAATTCTTTAAATAGCCAACTAGGAGAACAAAAAATTCAGTTACAGCAGTTACAAGGGGAAGTCTCATTATTACAAGAAGAACGCGACTTGTTGCAAAATCAAGTTTGGGACTTACTGCAACAAACAGAAATACTCAATCAAGAAACTTTACTTGAAACTACTTTAGCAGATGAAGTTGAGTTGTTTCCTTTTGCGGAATTAGTTGAACCCATAACTTCAATAGATACTACAGTCGATAAATCTGAAAACTTACCCGAAGAATGGGCTAACTTTCTCGAAAAACTACCAGGACATGAAATCCAGGTATTAAAAGCAGTAGTCGCGCAAGATAATACCAATGCAGTCATTAAACAAATTGCTGAGGCACATATTACAATGCCGAATCTATTAATTGACTCAATCAACGAATGTGCCAGCGATACTATTGGTGAATTAATAATTGAGCCGAGTGTAGAAGTTCCAAAAGTTTATCAAGAGCACATAATCAATGTCAAAAAAATGCTTGATATGTATGAAGACTTAATGGCTAGATATGCCTCATCCAATTAAATTATGATGATAAATTGTAAAATTATTAATAATTAGGCATATTACTAACTAGTTGTCTGCCTCTGCATTGAAAATTCGGTTAAGTGAATTACATGGCAAAGCTCAAAATCTCGAAAAAAATTTCCACTGCTTTAATCAATTCCCTAAGCGCAGGAGTAGTACCCAGAGTCGGAGTAGAACATATAGCAGTTGGTCGGGAACAAGAACTTAAAAGCCTATCACAAAATCTTGATGACATTGCAGAAGGTGTAGCCGCATTTCGGTTTATAATTGGTAACTATGGTTCGGGTAAAAGCTTCATACTACAAATGATTCGCAACCGCGCTATGGAGGAAGGTTTTGTAGTAGCTGATGCTGATTTATCTTCCGAACGCCGACTTGCAGGAAGCAATCATGAAGGTTTAGCAACCTATCGAGAATTAATGAGCCATCTGGCTACAAAAACTCGTCCTGATGGTGGCGCTTTAGTTTCAATTTTAGAGGGGTGGATTAATAAAATCCAACAAGAAGTAGTAAAAGAATCTAGCCTGCGTCCGAATGACGATGGTTTTGATGACCAAGTTGAAGCAAAAATTAGAGAAGTAGTTCAATATATTGAAGACTTAGTTCATGGTTTTGATTTTGGCAATGTGATTATTGCTTATTGGCGCGGTTATCGTTTAGATGATGATGAATTAAAGAATGCGGCAATGCGTTGGCTACGGGGTGAATTTGCTACTAAAACTGAAGCCAGAACAGCTTTAGGAGTGCGTGTCATTATTGATGATGATAGTTGGTACGATTACATCAAGTTAATAGCTAAATTTGTAGCTGAGATTGGTTATAAGGGACTATTAATTTTAGTTGATGAAGCTATTAATTTGTACCAAATAACTCCTACAGTCACTCGTGAGAAAAATTATCACAGACTTTTAGCAATGTTTAACGATACGATGCAATGCAAAGCAGAGCATCTTGGCATTTTTATCGGCGGTACAACTAAATTTTTAGAAGACCCAAATCGAGGACTTTTTGCAGACCAAGCTTGGCGAAGACGTACAAAAGAAAGCCGTTTTGTCACCCAAGCTGGCGTGCAAGAGTATATGGGGCCAGTAATTCGGCTTAACCCGTTGAGTGAAGCAGAAATTTTGACGCTTTTACAACGCTTAACTGAGATTCATGGGCTGAATTTTGGTTATGAAAAGATTTTGACAAATCGTGAGTTACAAGATTTTGTCAAAGAAATTGTGAATCGTTTGGGTGCTGAAGCGTTGCTAACACCTGGAGAAATCGTCCGCGATTTTATTAGTGTGCTGAATATTCTCTATCAAAATCCAGGGCTGGCATTTAGCGAACTAATTCATGACTCTAAATTTAAACCTACTACAGCAGGTAAAGATGCAGGCATCGATGAAGATAATGCAGCTGAATTTACCTTGTAAGTAGAAGGCAGAAGGCAGAAGGCAGTCCCGATGAAAAAATTTTCATCACCATGCATGAAAAAGGAATATTCCCTACACCCTCTTCGTGACAAGATTACTGTAATTCTATTTTGCAATTTAGATAAAATTTCCCGACCGGATGCGATCGCTAAACAGATTGCTGGATATTTCTGTTGATCTGTAAGCGTGTTAGAACTGCAACCGCCGCTAGAAATAGATTCAGGACTTACGCACAGGTAATTGCGTCTGTTGGTAAAATGTTTGCTGCCACAGTCACCATGATGTTGGTCGAGGAAGGAGTAATTTCGTTAGAGGAAGCGATCGCAGATTGCACTTTAGTAGTTATAACCAGCTCAACTTTTGCAAAAATAATTACAACTAAGTAATTCTATTGTTTAGGAAGTGTATGCAACTAGCTAAGATAATTGAGACCTACGATCGGGGAGCAGCGGATTATGAATCGATTATGCTGCGTTACTGGAATATCGATCGCAAACCGCTGATTGCTTCCTTGCAGCTTCAGCCAGGACAAATTGTACTGGATGCTGCTGCCGGAACAGGTCTTAATTTTCCAGCCTATCCTGAAGGAGTCCATGTTGTAGGTATCGATCTTTCAGAGAAAATGCTGGATGAAGCCCGTAAAAAGCATGTGTCCGCAGACATTACTCTTAAAGTGACGGATCTGGAAAACCTTGATTTTCCTGATAATAGCTTTGATGCAGCAGTGTCGGGCTTTACCCTTTGTGTTGTTGCCAACCCAGTCCGCGCCCTTGAGGAAATTTTACGGGTTACTAAACCTGGTGCATTAATCGCCATTCTCGATTACTGCAAATCACGAAACCCAGAGGTTTACAAGTGGCAGGAGTTAATATATGATGCCGCTATAGAATTAGGCTTCCCAACCGGCAAGATTAAGTGGAATGCATTGATGGATTACGACGAATTAATCTATAACAGTAAGCTGGCGATTGAGGTGCTTGTGGACGAACGGATAGAAAATCCAAACCCATTCTCATGTGGTTGTCAATTACTGCTAAGAAACTCCAAAAGTTAAAAGTAATGCGATCGCTCGTTCATCTCTCAGTAAACTGGAACTTCAGCCGCCACTAGAAACAGATTCCTAATTACGAAAACTCGTTGATAAATGGTGCGATCGCTGTTACAAATTCAGTAGTTGATTCGTAGGGTAAAACATTTCGCCCTGGTAATTTAATTCCACGACCTTGAGGCAAATAGGCAAGGTAATCAGCCAAGCGTTCATCGGGTGTTTCTTGTTTGCCTTCTTGGCTGATACTCGATGCTGTTTCTCCTACAACTACCAGTGTTGGCTGTTTGATAGAGGCAATCAAACTACTATAATCCTGTCGCCAAAACCCAGATAAAAAAGAAAACACTGCATAGCGATTGGCGATATTTTCTGCACCTTTTACCAAAGTATTTAACCATTCTGCATCGACAGTATTTTCTGAGGCAAAGAGTTGACGAGTTGAGAAAGACCGCAAAAAATTGGGGGTGCGTGCATAGCGATAAAAAGCATTACCAAAAGGCGAATCTAAAAGATTCCAAAGAAATTTTTGCTGCAATTTCGGTGCTTTTTTAGTAATTACAGCCCAAGCTGGCGGCCCAGCTAGTATTAATCCGGTAATTAAATTCGCTTCTTTTTGGACTAACTCCAATGCAACTGGTAATAAAGCACCTTGTACTACTGCGATCGCAGGTTTCTTTATTACTGTTTGTAAAAAGTAATGCAACTGGTTTGCCCAATCCTTGGGATTATAAGCTACATGGGGCATATCGCTTTCACCGCATCCCAGCAAATCCGGATTGTAAATTGGATTGCGATAACCTTTTGTATGCCATTCCCCGCAAAAGCGCTGCCAAAATTGCCGCGATAAACCCACACCAATTGGATGAATTAAAAGTAAAGGAACTTCAGATATGGAATTATTTGGTTGGGATATTTCATAAGCACAGCGGTAATTCTGCCAAGTGTAAAACTGAGTAGGAGATGCTGTATGAGATGTTTGCATATTCCAAATTATCAATAACTGCTAAAAAAGGATTTGTGGATGAATTAACTTGTAGCCAGCATCTTTTATCTTTTGATTTGATACTTTGGCATTATATGGACGGTGATTTTTAATAGAGCTATCCCAGGAAACTTTAGGTAAATTATGTTTTTCAAACAACGTGTTAAGTAATTCTTTATTGGAAAGATGGGCATCATCCACTAAATTATAAATTCCTTGCAAGTGGTGTTGCCGAACAAAGTCTATAGCCCCAACAATATCATCTAAATGAATCCAATTCGTGATATCTTCACCATTACCAGGACGAGTTGTACCAGGAGCTGCACCAAATATTTTCACTAATTCCCGATTCGGGCCGTAAATTCCACCCAATCTTAAAATACAAACGCGGAGATTTTTACTAGATGCTGTTAGTAAAACTTCCTCGGTTGCTTTGAGAATTTCTCCATTAGCATAGCCAGGTACAACTGGCATTGTTTCATCTACCCATGCACCATCTTGGTCGCCATAAACTGAATAACTACCTGTGTATATTATTTGTTTAACACTGGGTACATCCTGTAAAACTTTAACTACATTTTTAGCAGTATCTAGATATGTTTCTTGATAAAATTTGCGTTCTTTAGGAGCAACGCTCAACAGTACAGTGTCTTTATTTTGCAATACAGATTTAAGTTTTTCTGGGTCATTTCCTTGGACTACTACAACTTTTTGGGCTACTGCTTCTAGCATAAGGACACGCTCAGGAGTAGTTGTAGTAGCAGTAACTAAAAAAGTCATTTTTTGCTGCCAATATTGAGCAACAGCATAACCAACGTAGCCACAACCTATGATTGCAATGTTCATGAGAATTGAGATACACAGTCCAAAGTCAATGGTACAAGAGTTTTTGACTCATAACTCATGATTGATATAGATTTTGGTCAAGAGATCCTACAAGCTAGTATAGGATATGGAGCGGATGTGTCACTCACAGAGTATTCGATGGGTAAAGCGATCGCAAATGTAGTACCTTCACCAAGCTCAGATTCGCAGGTTAATTTACCATGATGTTTTTCTACCACAATTTGATAGCTAATCGATAAACCTAAACCAGTGCCTACACCCACAGGTTTAGTAGTAAAGAAAGTTTCAAATATTTTTGCCTGATATTCTGGAGAGATACCAGAGCCGTTATCGGTAATTTTTATTTCTACCCAATTTTCTGCTAAACGTTGTGTAGTAATAATAATTTTTTTAGCTTCTGGTGTTTCGCCTTGTTCTTCTAAAGCATCTATGGCATTGCTTAAAATATTCATGAATACTTGATAAAGCGAACCGGCATAACCTTCTATATTCGGCAATTCATTATAGTATTTAACAATATTAATATCTTTTTTAATCCGGTTATTAAGAATGAGCAAAGTACTATCAATACAGTCATGAATATCTACTAGATGAACTTCGCTTTCATCTAAACGAGAAAAGTTTTTCAAACTCAAAACAATGTCTTTCGCGCGGGTAGCCCCTAATTCAATAGATTGTAATACTTTGGGTAAATCTTCTCGCAAAAATTCTAAGTCGATTTCCTCAGCTAAAGCCAGAAGATCGTCATCTTTAACTTTTTCTTGGTAAGCATCAATTAAGGTTAAGAGATCCTGGAAATAAATGCTGGTATGTTGGAGATTGCCGTAGATAAAATTGATTGGATTGTTGATTTCATGTGCTACCCCTGCAAGCATCTGTCCGAGGCTGGACATTTTCTCACTTTGAATCAACTGCTGAGATGCTTCAGCTTTTTGCTCTGCTAGCAAGGTATTTACCCGTTGAATCAGTTGATTGAGAGAAGTTGCAAGCACACCTACTTCATCAGTTGTGGTTACAGGTACTTGCAAATCGAAGTTAGATTCCTGGGTGACTTTTTGGGCAATATTAGTTAAAACTCGTAGTGGATGAGCGATCGCTACACTAGTGTAACTTGCCAACAAGCAAGCGATCGCTACTGACAAGAGCATACTGCCCAGAATAATCCTTTCTCGCAATTTCTCTGCATTTAATAAAGCAGTCTCTGCTTTTTCTAAATCTTTGTAAGAAGAATTAACTACTTCTTCTAGAGCGTCTGAAGCTTGATGCAACCTAATATATGTAGAACTGTTCGTAAAATCTAACAATTGTTTTTGGAATGCGGAAATAGTCTTTGGTTGAAAATTAGAGAAGTTAATTTGCTTTAGTAATGCCGTTATCTGCTGCGTGTATACTTCTGGTACACCTGGATAGCTTTTAATAAACTGAGGTAAGTTTTTAGTGTGATTGTTGCGATCGTAATCTTTACCACTTGTATAAGCCTTGACTTCAGACCATATTTGGTTAAGTTCAGTGGTATGTTCCAGTAGATGGAAATACTCTTGCTGTAACAATTTTTTATCACTTAATAAAATCAGCTTATGTTGATGCGCTTGTACTTGGAGTAAAGTTGTTTCTAGAGTATTAACTAGCTGAATTTTTTTTAATTCTTGTTGTTTTTGTATAAACGCTTGTTGCTGGTAGTAATCTCCCACCACAAATCCAGTTGCTGTTCCTACTACCGCAACACCCAAAGCTAACCCATACCCCCAAGCAATCTTTTTACTGATACTGAGACTATTAACCAGTCGAGTAATCCAATCTTGATGGTTTAATTGTGCTTGCGACACAGGCTTATTTGCCAATAATTCAGCCTGTATGTCGTTTAAAGCAGCCTGAGTTTTAGTAGATTGCATATATGTCCTGTTATGTCCACACAGAAGCTTCAGCCTAACAACTAATATCATTTTGGAGCCACTACATTGCGGAGGTTGTCGAGCCAGCGCTGTGCGGTGAATCAGAACTCTTGGTAAGGTTTTCCTCCAAGCGAACTTCAAAGAGTTACCCCTTGCGGAAACCCTCTTCTCCTGGGGAAACGCTAACGCGAACTCGCAGGGTAGCAAGTGGCGTGATTGTGCAATATTTACTAGATCGGCTTTTCAGCTTTCTATCTGTCGCTATCAATTTTCAAATTGGTATAATATTAAATTATTTAGAATTAAACCCGCCTGATTGACAGGAGCATTTTAGAAATTTTCATAACTGAAATATTTCCCACTCCGGTAGTTGCAACAAAAATCTACATTGCTATATTCTGCGCGATAAACAGGACTTTGGAATTAGTTAAAATACGTAAGTCCAAAGACATAGAGAAATTTAGCCATAGCAATTTTTAGATAAATAAACTACATCTAAATTCTGAGAGGATGTTTGAAAAGTCTCTAATGATGCATCAAATAGTTTTAGCTCCCCTATTATGCACGCCACATGCTACCCTGCGGGAAGCCGCAGAAGCGTCTACAAGTCGGGCATTGCCGATGACACTTGCTACAACGGGGAGGCAGCCGTGTGGGCGGGTTTCCCGACTTGAACGGACTGCCGTGGGAACCCCCGCAACGCAGTGGCTCCCCTTAAAAAGGGGGACATTTGATTCTAATTCCCCCTTTTTTAAGGGGGCTAGGGGGAATCAATAAATGTCTAAAATCACAGCTAACCACTTTTCAAACAACCTCTTATAGTGAGATTTAAATCAATAGCCAGAAAGCAAAAGAAATAATCTTGCTTTGAATTTTTACTTTTTAGTAGCGTATTAAGAGATTATTTATAAAGTAAATCTTTAGACGACAAGACGACGTAGCATAATTCTAGTCATAACAGCATATATGGCTGCTTCGCTCATTTCTGGGAGACGCTCATAATCTTTACTAAGACGATGGTACTGGTTCAACCACCCAAATGTTCTTTCTACTACCCAGCGTTTGGGGAGAACTTGAAATTCTTGCTCGGTACGCCGTATGACTTCAA
>NZ_JAECZA010000016.1:0-76579 GCF_016056275.1 Dendronalium phyllosphericum CENA369
GGGAGCAGGGGCATGAGGGAGCAGGGGGACAAGGGGACAAGGGAGACAAGGAAGAGATAATAGCTACTCCTACCTACTGACAAATGACTCTTGTACAGACGCGATTAATCGCGTCTCTACGACAACTGACAACTGACAACTGACAACTGACAAATGACTAACATTCGTATTGGTAACGGCTACGATATCCACCGACTGGTGAGCGATCGCTCTTTAATTTTAGGAGGAGTGCAAATTCCTCACGAACTGGGTTTATTGGGTCATAGTGACGCTGATGTATTAACACACGCCATTATGGATGCCATGCTGGGCGCGTTATCTTTGGGGGATATAGGACATTATTTCCCTCCCAGCGATCCCCAATGGCAAGGGGCTGATAGTTTAGTACTACTAACTCAAGTAAATCAGTTAATTCAAAATCAAGGTTGGCAAGTAGGTAACATTGACTCGGTGGTAGTTGCTGAACGTCCAAAATTGAAACCGCATATCGAGAAAATGCGTGACAAATTAGCGGCTGTTTTAGAATTGCAACCAAATCAAATTGGCATCAAAGCAACTACCAATGAAAAATTAGGCCCCGTTGGACGAGAAGAAGGCATCTGTGCTTATGCTGTTGTCTTGCTATTGGCAGCTAACTAATTTCATTGAATTAAATTGACTATTCATTTATTAAAACTATGAATTTCAGTAGCATCATTACCAGAATTAAGCGTTTTTGGTTACTCATAATTTTGGCTTTTGCAACAGCAATTACAGTTACCGCTTGCAATCCATCAGAACTGAAAAGTTCTGCTGCTCAATTACCGCAATTAGTAACTACTATTCTCAGCGATCCCAAAACTTTCAATCTTGCTCTCAGCCAAGAATCTCCTAATATTTTTAGTTTGACTTATGAAGGATTAGTTACCCAAAATCCAATTACTGGTAAAGTTGAGCCAGATTTAGCCGAGTCATGGCAAATTTCTGAGGACAAATTACGATTTATTTTTACTTTACGTGAAGGCTTAAAATGGTCTGATGGGCAGCCACTCACCGCTGATGATGTTGTATTTACTTACAACGAGATTTACTTCAATGAAGCGATTCCCACAGATACTAGAGACGGTTTCAGAATTGGTGTCAGTCGTAAACTACCTACGGTACGAAAAATCGACGAACGTCGGGTAGAATTTGCTCTACCAGAACCCTTTAGACCTTTCTTATTGAATACAGGCACTTCTATTTTACCTGCACATGCACTACGGGAATCTGTAAAAAAGAAAGATACAGAAGGAAAGCCGATATTTTTAAGTAAGTGGGGTGTAGATACACCTGCCGAACAAATTATCGTCAACGGCCCTTACAAACTTGAGCGCTATGACACAAGCGAACGCGTAGTATTTCGACGCAATCCCTACTACTGGCGCAAAGATAACCAAGGTAAAGCAGAACCTTATATTGAACGCATAGTTTGGCAAATCGTTGAAAATACAGATACTTCTTTGCTGCAATTTCGCTCTGGTGGATTAGATACTGTAGGAATATCACCTGAATACTTTTCCTTGCTAAAAACGCAAGAAAAACAAGGAAACTATAAAATTTACGGTAATGAACCTGGAACTGGTACAACATTCGTTTTATTTAATTTAAATAAAGGGAAAAGAAACGGAAAACCATTAGTCAATCCAATTAAATCACGCTGGTTTAATACAGTTGAATTTAGGCAAGCAGTAGCTTATGCTATCGATCGCCAAACGATGATTAATAATACTTTCCGGGGATTAGGTGAGCCACAAAATTCACCAATTACAGTACAAAGTCCTTATTACCTTTCGCCAAAAGAAGGCTTAAAAAGCTATACTTACGATATAAAAAAGGCAAAACAACTATTAACTAAAGCTGGATTTAAATACAATCAACAAGGTCAATTATTAGATGCTGATGGAAATCGCGTTCGTTTCACATTGCTTACCAATTCTGGAAACAAAATTCGTGAGGCCATAGGAGCGCAGATTAAGCAAGACTTGAGTAAAATCGGTATGCAAGTCGATTTCACACCATTGGCATGGAATACTTATACAGATAAGCTTTCTAATACCTTAGACTGGGAAGCCTCTATGTTAGGTTTGACTGGTGGTTTAGAACCGAACGATGGGGCTAATGTCTGGGCCCCTGAAGGAGGATTACACATGTTTAATCAGAAACCACAATCAGGACAAAAACCGATTGAGGGTTGGGAAGTCGCTCCTTGGGAAGCAGAAATCGGCAAGCTTTACATTCAAGCCGCACAGGAATTTAATGAAGCCAAAGTTAAAGAAATTTATGGAGAAACGCAGCGAATTACCCAGGAAAATTTACCATTTATTTATTTAGTGAATCAGTTATCAATGTCAGCAGTTCGCAATCGCTTTGAAGGCATTCAATACTCTGCTATTGGTGGCGCATTCTGGAACATTCATGAAATTAAAATAACGAATTAGTCAATAGTCATTAGTCATTAGCAAAAAACTACTGACTACTGACTACTGACAAAGGATAAATGACAAATGACCGATGAAAAAGCTTTGCGATCGCTTCTAGAAGGAGTTGCCAATGGTAAAGTTACTCCAGATGTGGCGTTAGACTCACTCAAAGACTTAGCCTATGAATCTGTAGGTGAGTTTGCCAAAATTGACCACCATCGCCAACTAAGAACTGGTTTTCCAGAGGTAATTTGGGGGCCGGGAAAAACGCCCGAACAGATTGCTCAAATTATGGAAGTGATGCGCCAACGCAACCCAGTAGTAATGGCAACGCGCATTGAACCAGCAGTTTATGCAGCCCTACAATCAAAAGTTAAAGGTTTATACTACTACGAACTGGCGAGAATCTGTGCTATTACTCCTCCAAGCATTGAGCCACAGTTTAGGGGAGAAATCGCTATTCTTTCAGCTGGTACTGCTGATTTAGCGGTTGCAGAAGAAGCAGCAGTCACAGCTGAACTTTCTGGTTTTCGCGTACAGCGACTTTGGGATGTCGGCGTTGCTGGAATTCACCGTTTACTAAATAATCGCCATGTGATTGAATCGGCATCGGTATTAATTGTTGTAGCAGGAATGGAAGGCGCTTTACCCAGTGTTGTTGCGGGTTTGGCAGATTGTCCAGTGATTGCCGTTCCTACCAGCATCGGTTATGGTGCAAGTTTTGGCGGTTTAGCACCACTATTGACAATGCTCAATTCTTGTGCTGCTGGTGTAGGCGTGGTGAATATTGATAATGGTTTTGGTGCAGCAGTTTTGGCGGGGCAAATTTTGCGAACAGCCGAGAAATTGCGGTTGGCATCATCTGCATCTTGAGTTAAGACATTCAAGAGGCTGGGGATTAGTGACTGGGGATTGGGGACTAGGTACTGGATACTGGGAAAAATATTATAGGTATAAATTATTTCTATCCTCAAGCCTAAATTCTCAATCCCCAATATTTAATACCCAGTCCCCAATCCACTGCTAACCATTAATTATCAAGTATGAACTATTACAATGTTTTGATGTCTCAGTTATTTTGGCATTTGCCTGCTAACGTGACGCTACTAGCTCAAGAAATTCACGATCCAGACCTTATAGGTCAAATCTCCAAAGCTTGGAGTCACTTTGTACAAACAGGACAAATCTGGGCGCTATTGATTGGTTTGGTCATTGGTTATATCATTCGGAATCTAACAAGCTACGGTTGATGTCGGGGCTAGATATTAGGGATTAGGGATCGGGGATTGGGTATTGACTATTAAGAAGAAAAAGCAATTTGGCGAACTAAATTCCTCCTAGTCCTTAGTCCCTAGTCCCTAGTCCCCAGTACCCAGTACCTAAATTATGACCAAAGAACAAACTTGGAGTCAGCGGTTTGAATCAGCGTTGCATCCTGCGATCGCTCGTTTTAATGCCAGTATAAGTTTTGATATTGAATTAATCGAATACGACCTGACTGGTTCCCAAGCTCATGCCCAAATGTTGGCTCACACTGGTATCATTTCCCCAGAAGAGGGAGAGCAACTAGTTGCAGGTTTAGAACAAATTCGCCAAGAATACCATCAGGGTAATTTTAATCCTGGCATAGATGCTGAAGATGTACATTTTGCTGTAGAACGGCGGTTGACAGAAATTGTTGGCAATGTCGGTAAAAAATTGCATACGGCGCGATCGCGTAACGACCAAGTTGGCACTGATACCAGACTCTACCTCCGCGACCAAATCCAACAAATCAAAAGCCAATTGCGGGAATTTCAAGGTGTTTTATTAGATATAGCCGAACAGCACGTTGAAACTCTGATTCCTGGTTATACACACCTGCAACGCGCCCAACCTCTAAGTTTAGCTCATCACCTTCTGGCATACTTTCAGATGGCACAGCGCGACTGGGAACGTCTGGGAGATGTGTATCGCCGAGTGAATATCTCGCCACTAGGGTGTGGGGCTTTGGCTGGAACTACTTTCCCCATCGACCGCCATTACACAGCCCAAATATTGAACTTTGACAGCGTTTATGCTAATAGCTTGGATGGAGTCAGCGATCGCGACTTTGCGATCGAATTTATCTGCGCTGCCAGCTTGATTATGGTTCACCTCAGTCGCCTCAGCGAGGAAATCATTCTGTGGTCATCAGAAGAATTTCGCTTTGTCACCCTCAAAGATAGCTGTGCTACTGGTTCCAGCATTATGCCCCAAAAGAAAAACCCCGACGTGCCAGAATTAGTCCGGGGGAAAACAGGGCGTGTCTTCGGTCATCTTCAGGCGATGTTGGTAATGATGAAGGGGCTACCTCTGGCATACAATAAAGACCTGCAAGAAGATAAAGAAGGTCTATTTGATAGCGTCAAAACAGTTAAAGCTTGTTTAGAAGCAATGACAATTTTGCTGCGAGAAGGTTTAGAATTTCGCACCCAGCGTTTGGCGCAAGCGGTGACAGAAGATTTTTCCAATGCCACCGATGTAGCAGATTATTTAGCTGCGCGGGGTGTGCCTTTCCGGGAGGCTTACAATCTCGTAGGTAAAGTAGTAAAAACCAGTATTGCCGCAGGTAAACTCCTGAAAGATTTGACATTGGAGGAGTGGCAACAAATACACCCAGCATTTGCCGCAGATATTTATGAAGCGATATCTCCTAGTAAAGTTGTAGCTGCCCGTAACAGTTATGGTGGTACTGGCTTTGCTCAAGTAAGCAAAGCAATCCTTCATGCCCGCACTCAAATTGCGGAACACAGAGATTAGGGAGATGAGGGAGTGAGGGAGATGAGGGAGTGAGGGAGAATAACTTGCAACCTGCAACTTGCGACTTGCGACTTCTACCTTTTGCCTCCTGACTCTTGTAGAGACGCGATTAATCGCGTCTCTACGACAACTAACAACTAATAAATAAGGGCGTACAGCTAACTGTACACCCTAAAATTTCATAAACTCAAAGAATTAGAATTTCGGGAGGCAATTTATTCAGCATCAACTGCTGCTGCGCCCTCATCTTCCTCATTCTTCGGCGGTCTTTGTTGGAATCTTCTCTGCATTCTTCCTGTCGTAGTTCGTTTACGAAACTTTCTGGCATATGCCTGGTTCCGTAGCGCCTTTTCTTTTTTCGGGTTACGGCGCTTGGCCATGTTCACCTCATTAAATAAACAACAAAAAATGGTAACTAGGCATCAAGTAGGCAATATCAGCTACCAATATTATTGATATAATTTTAGCCTAGTTTAGCAGCCTACATACTTTGAACAGCTTATAATCCTATCGCATTCAATTTGAATATGTCAATAGCAATTCAGCATTATTTCTAGAATGCCAAGGTGTTTGTATACTAATGTAGCGAGTAGAAAACAGGACAATCCTTAATAAAGCAATTTATATAGTTAACTGTAAAAATCTGCGATCGAAGGAAATAATTAATTTTTCGGCTTGAAGGTTTGTACTATTAACTCGGAATAAAATTTATAAGTTTTATGGAAATGGATTTTGGCAATCAACTAACATTTAATAGAGCCAATTATTATCGTAGAATTTCTGTATATAGGCATTAATAATCATAGTATTGTAAGCTATTAAGCTGATAATAAACATATTTAGATATTATATTCTCTGCTATTGAATAATATTAATTATTGCTATCGGTCAAATTCATGCTATGTTTAATTGGAAAACTCTTAGTGTCTCAAAATAATTTATGTATATAAAATAACAAAAATTTTCTGTTAACAGAATCCTAAAATTGATATATTTTCCAAAAATCGTTTAGAATAAAATCCCAAACCACGAACATGTTTGTAAAATACAAATCTTAACTCTGAAGTAGTTAAGCCGATGTTAGGTGGTAGGGCACTTAGATAATACAACACAGACATTTTAAGATTGAACGTTCTTGCTTTTTTTGCAGCGGCTATCCAGTCTACACGTAGCTTATGGCGCGTTGGACAAACGGTACTGGGTATTATCTTCCGTCATCCTATTCCTGGTACTAGTATCATCCCGATATTACCTGATGGTCGAATTGTGCTAATCCGGCGGCGCGACGACGGTTGCTGGGCATTGCCTGGAGGTATGGTGGATTGGGGAGAGGATATTCCTAACACAGTCCGCCGAGAGTTAATGGAAGAAACTGGACTAGAGTTGGTAGAAATTAAGCGTTTGGTTGGAGTTTACTCTGCACGAGATCGCGATCCCAGAATTCATTCAATTTGTGTTGTGGTTGAAGCCCAAGTGCAGGGAATAATGGCAGTTCAGGATACTTTGGAAGTAATGGACATTCAAGCTTTCCCTCCCAATTCTCTACCTCCAGGAAAAATGTCTCACGACCACTCTCGACAATTACAAGATTACTTGAATGGCTTGACCACATTGGCATAATAATATTTTGTTACTAGTCATTTGTCATTTGTCAGTAGTTGGGTACTATTGACTATTGACAAGTAGCTAATATTCTAAAAGTTAATTCTTCAATTAAGATGGATACCCTATTTCGTAACTCCCGGAGGAAACTCTCTCAAGGGCTATTATTCTGGCGCGAGGCTGGTGAAGGTATTGCTGTAATTTTTTTACATGGTGCTTGGGAAGATAGCAGCCAATGGCTATCAGTGATGGAGACGTTATCTGAGAATTTTCATTGCTTTGCACCAGATTTATTAGGTTTTGGTGAGTCAGAAGGTCCGAAAAATCATTACTCTATTGATTTGCAGGTAGAGTGTATAGCTGAGTTTGTGCAAGCTTTGAAGTTAGAAAAGGTATATTTAGTAGGACATTCTCTAGGGGGTTGGATTGCTGCTAGTTATGCTTTAAAGTATGCAGAGCAAGTTCGCGGTTTAGTGCTGCTAGCGCCAGAAGGTGTAGAGGTGGAAGGACAGAAAAAGTATTGGCAAAATATGCGCCAGTTAATCAATCGTTCGTCACTATTTTATAAACTATTGCGATCGCTTCGTCCTTTAACCAAAGTTTTGGGCTTTAGCGAAAAAATTGAAAAAGATTGGCAGACGCGCCAAGAACTGCTGCAATACCCTACAGCTTGTCAGCTACTATTTCAACGACAGCAGCCAGAAATTGAGGCAGAATTACTGCAAAATCGATTGCAGTTGATGGAAGTGCCAGTTTTAATTTTGCAAGGCGGTCAAGATTTACTTGATGCCGTGGTTAAAAGTCAAACTTATACTCAACTAACTCCTAAAGTTGAGTTTAAAATGATTCCTCATGCAGGAAACGATTTACCAAAATCTTGCGCTAGTATTGTCGCTGGAGATATTAAGGACTTTATTAAGCAATTAAACTAATTTATTCAGAGTTTGCTGCCAATCTACTACGAATATTCCCTCACTTTCAAATCGTGATATGTGTTTCAAGTTGGTTGTCACAACTGTGACCTCATCAAAACTTCTTAATTGAAGGATTGCTTGAGCAGTAAGAATTACATCACCATCTAAGCTATCATCAGTTGCTGTGGGCTTTCCTTGGTTTCGTACCCATGCCCATAACTCGGCTGCTTTTTGCATTGTTTCATGAGTCAGTGGTATTAGACAAATCTGGCTCAGTTGGTTGAGTCGGTCTATACTTTTTTGCTTTCCTTGTCTCAATAGTTCACGCCGCAACTCATAATCAGCTATTTCTGGAACGCCTATGTTAGTTTCAGATTTATCTAAAGATTGTAACCACTGTTTTACTTTTGGTTCTGCTTTAGGATGCGTTACTTGACTCAATGGATGAGTATCCAACAATATAACTCTACCCATCTGAGTACTTATAAAGATGGTTGATTTTTGTTCAAAGATACTTCAATTTGATGATAAGTTTCGTCATCATAATTTGATTCATCAGCCATCCATTCGTCAATTAGTTCTGTAACCTTTTCTAAAGAATTAGCTCGGTTTTTTTCTGATTCAAGGAATTGGACAATTTTATTTTGTTCTAATTCTTCTAACTTAAGCTTATCTAAAATATCAAATATTGTAATTTTTCTTTTGTTTGGGCTTGGTCGTATAGTAAGTAAATCAACATCTCTATTTTCGCTGGAAATTACTGTAAAACTACTGTAACTTCCAAAAGATGGAAGTTTTTGGGCGAGCCAGTCCTTATGCAAACTAACTAAAGGTGATTGAATTTTCTTAAATGGTGACGAGTAATTCTCAATCAATGCATCAACTCTCACTCTCACTGCTAGCAGTTCCGCTAAAGATAGGACTTCTATTTGTTGCATAATCACATCTAGCTGTGATGTTTCAGGCATATGATTACTGGAAACAAGGTTGTATCTACATTATATCCTATCGTTACTTTGATATACCTCTACAAGTTGCGATCGCCTTCAAATCACGTTAACTCATAGCTATTTCTCTCATTCCCCAAAAGGTTAAATTTAATTCTACTATCAAATGTGATGCGATCGCAGGATATAAAGTTTGCAGATAATTGAATAGTAAAGTGCGATCGCCTCCTTTAATTGCAATCTTTCCTTCAGGAAATAAACACCACCACGCTTCAATAAAATCTTTGATTCCAGCGATTAAAGTGTAAATAATTCCACTTTGAATTGCTTCTGGTGTATTGAGTGCAAAGCGTGTGGGTAAAGAGGCAGAATTTGGCGTTTCTACTAATGGTAATTGCCCTGTTTTTTGACCGAGAGTTGCAATTTGCAACCCTAATCCTGGTAAAATTGCGCCTCCTACCAAACACTGATTATCATCTGCACCTGTAAAAGTTAGCGCTGTTCCAGCATCAATTACTAGCATTGGAAAACCCCAAGTTTTCCCAGCACCCCACAAAGCTAAAGCCCGGTCGATTCCTAGAGTGGGATACACACCTCGCAGCGGTATTTGGTCTAAGGTAATAACGCGAATATTAGGGTAGGTTTGCCACAATGTTGTTTGGCTAGGAACTACGGAAGCTAAAAACAGAGGAGGAGATGAGAAAAATGCTTCTGCGAGAATTTCCTTTTGTTCCCTCTGTACCTCCGTTCTTTGATGGAGTGGAAAAATTGCTAGTAATAAATTATTGAGTGTTTGACATTGAGCTAGCTGAGATATGACAGACTCAGGTAAATACTCAGTATCCCAAGTAAAATCAAGAATTTCGCCGTTAAACAACGCCCAATGCAGCTGAGAATTTCCAATCTCCAAAGCTAGCCAAATTTTTTTTATATTGCACATATTCCTTTGCCTCTACAGTGTCACTATATTTTTTAAATAAAATAGAAAAATCTTAATAAAAATTAACATTCAATACGTGGCACAATAAGACAAGAGGAATAAATACTCAATTTTTCAAGGAGGGGAGTTATGGTAGCGCTCACCGAAAAAACTGAAAAACGGCTCACCATACAGACTGCGGAAATTGCTCAAGAGACGACGGCAATTCGCTCTCTGGACTGGGATCGCGATCGCTTCGATATTGAGTTTGGTCTGCAAAACGGTACTACTTATAACTCGTTTCTGATTCGCGGTGAGCAAACTGCCTTGGTAGATACCTCCCACGAAAAGTTTCGCAAGTTGTATTTTGATACGCTCACCGGACTAATTAACTTATCTGATATTGATTATCTGATTGTCAGCCATACCGAGCCAGACCATAGCGGTTTAATCAAAGATTTATTGCAAATGGCTCCCGAAATCACTGTTGTCGGCTCGAAAGTGGCAATCCAGTTTTTAGAGGATTTGGTACATCAGCCATTTAAACGCCAGATTGTGAAAAATGGCGATCGCTTAGATTTGGGCAACAGTCACGAGTTTGAATTTGTGATTGCTCCAAATTTACACTGGCCGGATACCATCTTTAGTTTCGACCACAAAACGCAAATTCTCTACACCTGCGATGCTTTCGGGATGCACTATTGCTCTGATAGCACCTTTGACGAAGACTTAAAAACTCTGGAAGCAGATTTTCAATATTACTACGAATGCTTGATGGGGCCGAATGCGCGCTCAGTGCTATCTGCCCTCAAGCGTATGGATGAACTGCCAACAATTAACACGATCGCCACTGGTCACGGGCCGCTATTATCCCATCATGTGGAAGAATTAACCAAGCGTTACCGAACTTGGAGTCAAAAACAAGCCAAGCCAGAAACAACTATTGGGATATTTTACGTTTCTGAATACGGCTATGGCGATCGCCTCGCCCAAGCGATTGCTAACGGCATCAGCAAAACTAATGTTGGTGTGGAAATAGTGGACTTGGGAGCAGAAATAGACTTACAAGAGTTGCGTGAATTAGTTGGGCGTTGTGCCGGACTTGTTGTGGGGATGCCTCCAGCTTCTAGTACTGCAAATACTCAAGCTGCCTTCAGCACCATTTTAGGTTCTGCCAAAGAAAAACAAGGTATAGGCATATTTGAAACTGGCGGCGGAGATGACGAACCAATAGATCCGTTGTTGAGTAAATTCCGCAACTTGGGTTTGGCAACAGTTTTCCCAGCAATTCGGATAAAACAAACACCCACAGAAAATATCTACAAACTCTGTGAAGAAGCGGGTACAGACTTAGGGCAATGGGTGACACGCGATCGCAGCATCAAAAACATGAAATCCTTGGGTGCTGACTTAGATAGAGCATTAGGTAGAATCAGCGGCGGATTATACATCATTACTGCCAAAAAAAGCGATGTCTCCAGTGCGATGTTAGCTTCTTGGGTTGCTCAAGCAAGCTTTAAACCCTTGGGATTTTCCATTGCGGTAGCCAAAGACCGGGCTATTGAATCGCTGATGCAAGTAGGCGATCGCTTTGTCCTCAACGTTTTAGAAGAAGGTAATTACCAAAAACTGATGAAACACTTTTTGAAGCGATTTGCTCCTGGTGCAGATCGTTTTGAAGGTGTGAGAACTCAGCCAGCCGAAAATGGTGCGCCCATCCTGACCGATGCTTTGGCATATGTTGAGTGCGAAGTCGTTAGTCGCATGGACTGCGGCGACCACTGGGCAGTATACAGCACCGTTTACGCCGGACGAGTTTCCGATCCAGATGCCCTAACAGCAGTCCACCATCGCAAAGTTGGCAACCATTATTAAAGCATTCTTAGTGTCTTGGTTTTATGGTTAAAAAATAAATTTAATTAACCACCAAGAAGAGCCAGCGCTGTGCAGAGGTTCCCTCCTTTAAGGCGACTGGCGTACCAAGACACAGAGAAAGCTTACAATAATGGTCAGGGAAGGGAAGTAGCCAGCTATGGATGAGATTCGGGTACTGACTGCCTTGGAACGACGACCCTTAACAGTTGAAAACCTTGCTTATGCTTTAGGCTTGCCATTAGAAGAAACGCGGGAAGTCATAATGAGGCTGTGGAATGAAGGTTACATTGATACCACCACTAGCGTTAGTTCTGGGGCAAAAATTCGTGCAATAACTGGCGGTACAATCGTTGGTGGTGTACTCGGTGCGATGACTGCGGGTATATTTGGTGCTGCAATTGGTGCTGTATTAGGTAACACCGTAGGCGATCGCATAGTACCAGCAGGAAGCCAAGAAAAAAAACAAAAAACAGTACTTTCTGATTCTCAGACTTATTTTATACTAACTTCCAAGGGTCATTATCATCTGCATCCCCCTACTTCCCTATAACTCATTAAAATGAGCGAATTGTTCAAATGGCTACCTTGGATTTTAGTGGCGCTGATTCCAGGATTGTTAAACCTTCTAGTAGCTTTTAAACAATTAGCTGATGATTGCAAATTTCTACCTTTTTTTGACCCTGAAAAAACTCCAGGTGTTTGGATTTGGGCAATTGCTCAATTGACTTTTCCTTGCGTGCTTTTTTGGCTGACAGATTCTTTCTACTTACAACCAGAAATAAATTTTAATCTGATTGGTAGAGCAATAAGTTTTGGATTGGGATTTATTGCAATTATGAATGCCAGAACAGAAACAGGCTTTTTTACGGTGGATATTAAAACTTTTTACACTCGCCTTGTGCGTTTAGCCTATGATTTAATTGCTTCGCAAGAAACTGCTCGGACAGCAGGATTTTGGGTTGATGTAGAACAAGAGTTATTGAAAAGAATTACAGACTTTACAGATGGTTTGAATTTTTTAGAAAACTATTTTAAAAGAGACGTATCTTTATCACCGGAGCAGATAGAAGACCGCTTAATAGAAATCGATGAAGCTCGAATCAAACCTTTAAAATCAGAACAAGTTAAAGCAATAGTAGCCTTAATGGATGTCAGAAGGATGGACTTACCTAGCTTATTGCAACGGTTCGGATTCAGCGACGAATTTATGAAAAAATACTTCAAACAAAAGTAAGGTATTATGCCAGAAACTAAACCACGTGACGTTCAAGTTTTCCCTGTTGCTACAGATACAAAAGTACTGCGATCGCGCACTTGGACAAGACTCAGATTTGAAATTGAATACGCTCTTGCTAAGGGTACAACTGCCAACTCCTATTTAATTGAAGCAGATAAAATTGCTCTCATCGACCCTCCAGGGGAAACGTTTACGCAAATTTATCTAGAAGCACTGCAACAGCGGATTGATGTGACAAAGCTGGATTATATAATTTTGGGACACATCAATCCCAACCGCGCCGCCACTTTAAAAGCATTACTGGAAATTGCCCCGCAAATTACTTTTATTTGTTCTAATCCGGGGGCAAAAAATCTTCGAGGGGCGTTAGAAAACCCAGATTTACCAATTATCGTGATGCGCGGGGAAGAAACCCTAGATTTAGGCAAGGGACATTATCTGCAATTTATTCCCACACCCAACCCCCGTTATGCAGATCACCTTTGCACCTACGACCCGCAAACGGAAATACTCTATTCAGATAAGCTATTTGCAGCCCATGTTTGTGGAGATCAAGTGTTTGATGAAGGTTGGGAAATCTATAACGAAGATCGGCACTATTATTTTGATTGCTTGATGGCTCCTCATGCCCGTCAAGTTGAAACGGCGCTCGATAAACTTGCCGATTTGTCTGTGCGAATGTATGCTACCGGACACGGGCCTTTGGTGCGTTATGGGTTAATCGAACTCACACGCGCTTATCGGCAATGGAGTCGGCAACAAACATCTGCTGACTTGACAGTGGCATTAATATATGCATCAGCGTATGGGAACACTGCAACCTTAGCCCAAGCGATCGCTCGTGGCATCACCAAAGCTGGTGTCGCTGTAGAATCAATTAACTGCGAGTTTACTGACCCAGAGGAAATTCGCGCTGCGGTGGAAAAAGCAGATGGCTTTGTTATGGGTTCCCCTACCCTTGGCGGACACGCACCCACACCCGTACAAACAGCTTTAGGAATTGTCCTAGCTACCGCTACTAATAATCAGCTGACTGGTGTCTTTGGTTCCTTTGGCTGGAGTGGCGAAGCCGTCGATTTAATCGAAAGTAAACTCAAAGATGCTGGCTATCGTTTTGGTTTTGACACCATTCGCGTTAAATTCAAACCCGACGATGCCACCTTGCAGTTGTGCGAACAAGCTGGAACTGACTTTGCCCAAGCACTGAAGAAAGGTAAAAAAGTGCGATCGCCAAGTGTTCCTGCTACCAGTGTAGAACAAGCAGTCGGTCGGATTGTTGGTTCGCTGTGTGTTGTCACAGCCAAGCAAGATGATATATCCAGTGCAATGTTAGCCTCTTGGGTATCTCAGGCTAGCTTTAGTCCTCCTGGTTTAACCATTGCTGTTGCCAAAGACCGCGCTGTTGAAAGTTTGACACACTCAGGAAATCAATTTGTCCTCAACATCCTCAAAGAAGGCAATCACTTAGGCTTGATGAAGCACTTCCTCAAACCCTTTGGCCCCGGACAAGACCGATTTAGTGATGTTGCTACTCAAGAAGCTGAAAACGGTTCTCCCATATTGAAAGATGCTTTAGCTTATCTCGAATGTTCCGTACAAAACCGCATGGAGTCTGGCGACCATTGGCTCGTTTATGCAACTGTGGACAATGGTCAATTACTAGATAATAGTGGAGTAACAGCCGTGCATCACCGCAAGTCGGGAACTCATTATTAACTGGGGACTAGGGACTGGGGACTGGGGATTAGGTATTAGCAAATTCTTCTCCAGTTCCTAGAAGCGAAGCTTCGGCATCTCGACGTTTGGAGTTCTAAGCTTGAAATTCCGAGTTCAGAACTCGACGTTTGGAGTTCCAAGCTTGAAGTTCCGAGTTTAGAACTCGACGTTTGGAGTTCCAAGCTTGAAGCGCCGAGTTTAGAACTCAACATTTGCAGTTCTAAACTTGAAGCGCCGAGTTCAGAGCTTGAAGTTTCGAGTTCTAAGCTAAAAACTTGAACTTAAAAGAGCGATCGCGTATCATCTTGTTTTCACGAACCGCCTATTGGTAAGCTTGTTTGGAGAGAAGCGATCGCTTAATTCATGACTCTATTTGTAGCTGTATATTTCAAGTTATTTAGTATAAAAATTCAATCCCAGCTTTCAGCTTTGATCATAAGCTGACAAAAACTCCTCTCTGAGATACCTGCTTGAGTACAGATGGATCTCAGTGTAGAACCTAGGACTAGCCCTTTCAAGGTGACTAGTAAAATAAGATTGTTTTTTCTCGGCGTTCTCTGTGCCTCTGCGGTTTAAAAGTAATTTATTTAACCACAAATACACAGAGAAAACAGAGACTAGAGGTTAAAGAGGAATTTATTGACCAAAATTTTTACCCACCTTGAAAGGGCTAGTCCTAACTATAACTCTTGTGTGCCTGGGCGAGTAAGAACAATTAGATTTAACCAATGGGGCTTCAGTGAGATTCTAAAAAAGGATTTATCGTCATTAAATCCTGTGGTAGCTTTAATGGATCTGCCGTCTGGAGTGGGGGAGCAATTTCAAGATTTTGATTAATTTCCTCTATCAATAGAGGTATCTAGATAATCTAACTAAAGACTCATTAAATCATTTTTTTTCTTTTATATAAAGGAAAATCATAAGTTTTTGAAAGAAGAGTTTCAGGTTTATGAAATACAGCGATAAAACTATACAGAGATAAAACTAAAAGTGACTCTGCTAATTTATGCAACGATGATTTAGTGAGCAAATTAACTGTATATTTATAAGAATTTGAATTTCTTCAATTTCTTATAAATTGTTATGACTCATAAGGATTTTTACCGCAATTTTGTTCAAAAAAGCTGAACCGTTATAGAAGTTATATCTCTTTTTTTTAAGAGCGTATTAAATCATGCCTTTTTGAAAGAGAAAAATTATGCCATGAATTGCATAAGTTGCTCAGAGTATTAACTAGGAAAAACGCATCTTATTATTTTCAAAATGCTTGCCCATTAAGAGTTTTAGCTATTATTTAGTTTTACTAATAAATAATGGCTAAAACTCTTAATGGGCAAGGTTTACGGAATTTAGATGCCTTTGCCCTAGGAAAAACCTCAACTCAAGGAAGTTCAAATGGCTAAACAATTCAACGGTACGATTGCCCTAGATATTCGTGATTCCGTACCCGACTGGGAACCCTACGCCGAACCGAAAGCCCCCGCAGGTTCGCCGAACATTCTTTACATCGTAATTGACGATACGGGATTTGGTGCTTGGGAGATGTTTGGCGGCAAAATTAAAATGCCCAATTTAGACCGTATTGCCAAAAAAGGCTTAATTTATACCAACTTCCACACCACCGCCCTCTGTTCTCCCACTCGTTCATCCTTGTTAAACGGACGCAACGCCACCAGTAACGGGATGTCCTGTATTGAAGAAGCGACAACGGGTTTCCCCGGTAATAATGGTCGCATTCCCTTTGAAAATGCCATGATTCCTGCTGTATTGAGTGAGCGAGGCTGGAGTACCTTCGCCCTTGGCAAATGGCACTTACTCCCCGAAGAAGAGGCAAATATGGCATCTAGCAAGCGCCATTGGCCGCTTGGTCGTGGTTTTGAACGCTATTATGGCTTTTTAGGCGGAGAGACGGATCAATGGTATCCCGATCTTGTCTATGACAACCATCTGTTTGAACCGCCCTATGAACCCAATATGGAGGATACAAAGAACGGCTATCACCTCTCCAAAGACTTGATCGATAAGGCCATTTCCTTTATCCAAGATACAACAGCGATCGCTCCGAATAAATCTTGGATGATGTACTTCTCTCCAGGAGCAAACCATGCGCCTCATCAAATCTGGCCTCAGAAGATTTTAGATTACGAATACAACACAACATTGGATTACTCCGATAATCCCAAGGACGTTTCCTTTGAGATAACTAGCGTCTTTAAAGATGGGTATCAAGCTTATCGCACAGAAGTCCTTGCCAAAATGAAAGAATTAGGCATCTTTGGGGATGAAGTGACAGAACCCTCAGTGATTAATCCTCATGGTGAGGGCGAACTTGCAAAAGACAACCCTGACCACACTAAGATCCAAGGAGTTCCTAAAGATAAGAAGTGGCCTCAAACTGATTGGGTAAGACCTTGGGATAGCTTAGAGAAACAAGAAAAAGCTTTATTTGTGCGTATGGCAGAGATTTATGCCGCTTTTTCCACCTACACTGACGAACAAATCGGTCGTCTGTTAGACTTTCTTGAAGAAACTGGTCAAATGGATAACACTATCATTATTGCAGTAGCAGATAATGGTGCAAGTGCGGAAGGGGGTCCTAATGGTTCAGTTAATGAAAACCTGTTCTTTAACGACATTCCTGATAATTTTGACAAAAACTTTGCATTTCTCCAAGATTTAGGAACACTCAAGACCTATAATCACTATCCTAGCGGTTGGGCTTGGGGATTTGATACTCCTTTCAAATACTGGAAACGTTGGTCAGGTTATGAAGGTGGTGCTGCTACTCCCTTTATGATGTGTGGGCCTGGTATTAAGGAGTCACGAGTGGCAGATACTGGTATTCGCAAACAGTATATTCACGCAGTTGACGTAGTGCCGACCCTTTACGAAATGTGTGGCATAGAACCGCCAGAAGTGGTCAAAGGCTATACCCAAAGTCCCATTGAGGGTATTAGCTTTGCCTATACCTTCGATCCGAAATATGCTCAACCTGAGTATCAATTTGCCTATAAACTGTCTGACGAGCAAAAACCCAAAGACAAACATGGAAAACCCAAAAAAGTGCGAGAAACTCAGTTCTACTCCATGTTAGGCACACGGGGAGTCTGGTATAAAGGCTGGCACGCTTGTACTGTCCATGCTCCTGCACCTTCTGATTGGAGCAATTTTGATCGGGATATCTGGGAATTGTACTGTATGGATGGCGATGAGAAATTAGGATTAGCTGCCGATCCAACTCAATCTCGCAACTTAGCTAAAGACTACCCCGACAAGCTCGAACAGATGAAGAATCGGTGGTTCGTGCAAGCAGGTATATACAATGGTACTCCCCTAGACGATCGCTGTGCGGCTGATATATTGGGTGGAGAACGTCCTCATTTAGCTGATCCTCCTGATTTTAGTGGAGAAGGCATTTGGAATCAGGGCGAATTTGGATACATCTACTATCCTGGTGGCTCAGAAATTCCTGAAGCTGTTGCTCCGAATATCCGTGGTCGTTCTTACGCGATCGAAGCGATCGTTGATTTCTCCAAAGCTGAGGGAGACTTACAAGGTGTTCTGGTCGCACATGGAGGACGTTTTGGTGGACATAGTTTCTATATCCATGACTATATCCATGAGGGGAGGAAACTCTGTTATGTCTATAACTGGCTAGGACAGCAGCAACAGAAGATTACTTGTTCACTCCCCAATCTTACTGGCAACGAAGAGAAACTCAAAGTTGCATTTGAGAAGAAGCCAGATCAACCAGATAGCAAGTTTGGTGGTAGCACTATAGGAGAAGTAAAACTCTATATCAATGGTATTGAGCAAACAAGTGCCACTATTGAGGAAGCTTTCCCAGAATATCCTGATACATTCCTGACTCAACCTGGTAAGTTTGCCCTATGTGGTGAAGGCTTCAATATTGGTCGAGATCCAGGCCAACCCGTGTCAACAGACTACGAACACGAGATTCCTTACGAGTTTGAAGGCGCAAAGCTGAAAAAAGCGATCGTCACCATTAAGAATGATGCTGGTGCGATCGATTACGAAAAAGAACTCAGAGGAATGTTGATGCGCGACTAATCTCTAGAGTGTTGCTTGACAATCTAAGTAGTCTGACAGAATTAATTACACAACGTCATTGCGAATGGAGCGAAGCGAAATGAAGCAATCGCAAGGGTTGGGATTGCTTCGCTTCGCTCGCAATGACTGTAAATATTTTTGTCGAACTACTTGGGGCGAAAGTAGCGAAGCTGCTATCAACCGCCACACAACGGCTAAAAAAGTTGCTCTAGGTAAGTTTCAGAAAAATTTTTTAACTTTGTACCCAAAAAATGAGATTTTCTCACTGATAACTCACGATGACTGCCTCTTCACAAGTATCTCAAAACCCCTCATCTGATCCCAGTATCTTTAAACCTCCCCACAAGGATATGGTATGGATTCCAGGGAGAACATTTGAAATGGGATCAAACAGTCGTAAATATCCCGAAGAAGGCCCCGTCCACACCGTAACAGTGAATGGTTTCTGGATGGATCAATATTTAGTCACCAACAAGCAATTTAGAAAATTCGTCAAAGAAACGGGATATATTACCTTTGCTGAGAAACCCCCAAAAGCAGAAGATTATCCCAATGCAGATCCCGAAACGCTAGTCCCTGGATCTGCCGTATTCGTGAAACCCGATCGCCCTGTCGATCCTCGTACTCTATGCTGGTGGCACTATATCCCTGGGGCGAACTGGCGACACCCCGAAGGCCCAGGAAGTTCAATCAAAAATCGAGAAAACCATCCTGTTGTACATATTGTTTATAAAGATGCCCTTGCCTATGCAAAATGGGCGGGAAAAGAACTACCAACCGAAGCACAGTGGGAATTTGCAGCGCGAGGCGGCTCAGAGGGGGCAGAATTTGCTTGGGGCGATGAATTTATACCCGATGGTAAACTCATGGCGAATACATGGCAAGGACAGTTTCCCTGGCAAAATCTGAAATCTCGTTCGCCAGGGACGGAAGCGATTGGCAACTATCCCCCCAATGGCTATGGACTCTACGACATGATTGGCAATGTGTGGGAGTGGACAAGCGACTGGTATCGGGAACGACATCCCGAAAATCCTACAAAAGCCTGTTGTACCCCTAGAAATCCGCGAGGCGGAACCGAAGAAGAGAGCTACGATCGCAAAATACCACCCTCAATGCAGAAACCGCGTAAAGTCCTCAAAGGAGGGTCTTTTCTCTGTGCCCCTAACTACTGCGCCCGCTATCGTCCTGCTGCCCGATACCCAGAAGATATCGATACTTCAACTAATCACATCGGTTTCCGGACGATTGTTTGTCCTGATTAGAATTATGCCAACGTTCTAAGAGATGAAGCCGACTCGTATTAGGGTATCCGCCGAGATAACAGCAAAATGGCACACGTTGTAAATTTTTGTAAAACTAGCAGTAATTGTGCTTTTACCTCCTGGATGACCAAATTGTGAATCATACCCTGACCAAAAATTGTCACTTAAAGGATAATGTGGTTCTTGGCAACTTTTGGCGATCTTGGTTGGGACAAGGCAGAAGGCAGAGGGCAGAGGGCAGAAGTCAGGAGGAAGGAAAGAGTAGTGCAATGAATACAGTTGTGCTAAATCTAGAGTCAATTATTCGCCTTACCGACGAGCAGTTTTATCAACTCTGCATAGCGAATAAAGATTTAAGTTTAGAACTCAATGCTCAAGGAGAACTCATTATTGTGCCACCCGTGGGAGGAGAAAGCGGAAATCAGGAAGCGGAGTTAATTACTGACTTAGAAATCTGGAACCGTCAAACGAAATTGGGAAAAGTTTTTAGTTCCTCTACTATATTTAGGCTACCAAATGGAGCAAAGCGATGTCTTCGACAAGCCGCTTCGCGTCTACGCCCGATGTTGCTTGGGTAAAATTAGAGCGTTGGGAAGCACTCACCCCAGACGAACGTAAGAAATTTCCACTATTAATGCCTGACTTTATAATTGAACTTCGTTCGCAAACTGACAGTCTTAAAACTCTGCAATCTAAGATGCGGGAGTATGTAGAAAATGGTTTGCGCTTGGGCTGGCTGATTAATCCTCAAGATGGACAAGTGGAAATTTATCGTTCGGAACAGCCGATAGAAGTAGTTAAAATGCCAACTATACTTTCTGGGGAAGAAGTTTTACCTGGGTTAAAATTACAAGTAGAAATGAATTAAACCAGAGGGTGAGATAAGTTAATTCTTTTTCCCAGATATCATAAATAGACAACTTAAATAAGCCTCAAATTATTGGTAATTTTCTAACCAAGTGACTAAATCTTGTGTCACAGAAAAATCTAACAAAGCCTCTCCTAGTGCTTCTAATTGCTCGCTCGATAGTTGCTGAATTTGCGTCTGCAACTTCGGTTCTATATTTCCCAGCTTCCGAGTGAGTAGACGCAGAACTAGTTTTAACTCTCCTTCTTGCAGAATTTCTTGATAAAGTGGCGATTCTCGCATCAGATCCTCCTGTAAAAATTGCCGAATCAGATTTTTATCAAACTTTAACCTAGCTAAAATTTCAGTACAGGCAGAGATATTTTGTTGTTGCTCTGGCTCTTCAATCCTACCAATCCTATCAGCTACTTGCTTTAGTAGAACTTCAGGTGTATCTGTTCTAGCTAGTACTGCTAGGGGTAGCAACGCTGGATTTTCTAGCAGTGGAGTAAGTTCTTGCTCCCACAAGCGTACTACTCGATAGGGATGAATAGTCCCGCCTACAGCCAATCGCTCGACGTAAACTATGGGTGATTTTGTCTCCTTCAGAAAAATCACAACTTGCTCAATTGGACACTCGTATTTTCGGTACAGTCTCACCCAGTAATCCAGCATTCGTAAGGGTAAGGGTGGGCTAGAGGTAGGTACAGTTTGAAACTCTAGATGGAGAATTTGACCGCTGTTGGGTAATAAATAGAGAGCATCAGAACGAATTGGTTCAAGGCTTAGTTCTGTGGGTAAAGGCTGAATCTCAATAACTTCAGCATTCAGCAACCAACTAGCAAAAGGTATAGGATAAGCTTGAGCCAAGTAGCGGCAAATGTTGTCGTAAGCCAAGGGTATGATTCTTGAGTGCGAAGTTAGTATCTCACAAATGCAGGTATATCGCCCTTAATAGCTATAACATGATTTCTTGTAGCCGCTATGTCTGGTCAATAACTCGCAATTCCTCAAATCTGAGTAGAACTTATTACCTGGTCTATATCTTAAGGTTGTATCTTGTTTGGCAAAAATTTCCTAGCCTAATCATAGGTTCACTTAAGCATAGGGAAAATTTCTATGACAAGCAACGTTTCTAATGAATCTAAAGACATTAGTAAAAATATAAATGGATCGCTAGTGATTGGCGTTCTACTGATTATTTTCGGAATTATAGCGATCGCACTACCTACTGTTTCCACAATTTTCGCTGAAACTTGGTTTGCTTTAATTCTCATCTCTTCGGGATTTGCCAAGCTGGTTTACGCTACTCAAAATCGCGATCGCGGAGGCTTCGTTTGGCAGCTGTTATTAAGCGCACTATACATTGCAACGGGTGCGATGCTGTTTGTTTACCCCCGAACTGGTATCTTAACCCTCACTCTCTTATTAGGTAGCTTTTTGCTAACTGAAGGTACATTCGAGCTAATTCTGGCCTTCCGGTTACGTCCGCAACAAAACTGGACTTGGGTGTTGGGTAATGGCGTGATTACTCTGATATTAGGTGCAATGATTTGGTTCCAATGGCCCTTTAACGCACCCTGGATTCTGGGCACACTTGTAGGTGTTAGCGTTCTGTTTACAGGCGTTTCCCGTACAATGCTGTCGCTAAATGCGCGTTCTTTGTTGAATCAATCTGATGCTACTAGCGCTTAAAGTAATTGAGTCTGGTGTAGAGCGAGGGTTACTTTAAAACTTACTCTACCACCAAAAATTCAGTTGAAGAAAAATTCCGAATTACAGTTTTCGGAATTTTTCTTTTGCTTTTGTTCTGTCCTAATCAATTCTCTGTTCTAAATACTGACCAATCATCAACTGTTCGCCAGCACGGGAGATGATAGTTTGTCTGGTACGGTATTTGCGACCAACTAACTTTAACTCTTCCTCAAATACTGAACCGTTGTACTCAGTTCGCAAACATAGAGTTTGGGAGTTGGGGAAATAATAGTTGGCGGTGACTGGTTTGGATGTAGCAAAACCGCGATCGCGATACAAAGTATTTCCCAATGCACCAAATAAAGTCGAACCTTGCGACTCTTTTCTTCCCTTGACTATATCCGAGCTTTCCCAGGTGACTTTTGCACCACAGGTTAGACTCACTGAAGGAGCTAAATCGTGCATCTGAGCTAGCTTGTGCAATTCATTGCATCCCGATTTTAAATAACAAATCGTGACTATAGTCACTAGTTCCTTAGTTTCTCCTTCTGGCAAAGTATAGTAACGCCTTTGCGATCGCCACTTACCTGCTGATTCCTGAAAAAATTCTGCAATCTGGGATTCTTCAGTAGTTTGTGCAAATTTGAGCGGTGATGTCACTGGTTGCATTCCTCACACAATGTCTGTCTGGTAGTTGGCGTTGAGACTCATTACATTATTTATGTCTCAAATAGTAAATTTATTTACTTTTTTTAATCTAAACTAGAAAGTGAAATCATTACTGCCAGTTTGGCTACAACGGTAAAAATTAAACTTGTGATTTGCTACTTTTTGGAAATCGCAAATTTCTCCTAAAAAAGTCGATTTTACGCAAGTTTCAGTTTATATGTTGCTTGCAGTAGAGCCGAGAAAAACTAAAAATACCTACACTAAGTTGAAAAGGGATACGAGTGCTATAAACTTCTCTGTGTTTACGTAAGCAGTAAGTATAGGGAGTTTTTACGATTTTTATTTAGTTAAACAATACTTTTTATACTAATAAACCCTTTCAAGAGCTGACTGATGCTGTCTTCTACCTGCGATCGCTCAAATCTATATAAAAACACTTGGAAGTAAACGGCTGTTTTAGCCAAAAGCGCCCTGTTAGGAGCAAAAAAATGATTTTGGACAGAAATAAGCCGCACAAATTGGTGAAAATGCAAAATTTACCAGATATAGAGCAGCTAATGCATTCTCAGTTAAATGATACAGGTGACACAGAGAATGTAAAAAAGTTGTCCCGCCTCTGGGGATGGCGATCTAGTTTAACGATCGCTTGTTTTTTGGGTTTTGGATTGATTACAGCAAGTTGTGGATCGCTGCCCAAAGACTCAGCCGACGCACAATCTCAGAGTCCGAAAGGTGAGCGGGGGGGCGGTGCAACGCCTGTGGATGTAGCGATCGCCCGAACAGGTATAGTACAAAAACAACAGGAATATACAGGTACTACAGCACCATTGCGGATTGTGTCGCTGCGATCGCAAGTAGAAGCTAGATTATTAGCTTTGAATTTAGATGTGGGCGATCGAGTCCAGCGAGGACAAAATATTGGGCAGTTAGATGATGCCATTTTGTTAACAGAATTAAAGCAAGCAGAAGCAGAATTAGCAGCCCTCAATTCAGAAGTAGCAAGGGCTAAAACTCAAGTAGGCAATGCCCGTGCAGCAGTAGAACAAAGACGCTTAGAAGTCATCCAAGCTCAAGCAGACTCACAACGGCAACAGAAACTATTTCAATCAGGAGCGATCGCCGAACAAACCGCTCAACAAGCACGTACTGAAGCGCAAACAGCCGCTCAAGCACTACGGGCAGCTCAAGAACAAGTCCGTACAGAAGAGCAAGCTGTCGCCGCCGCTCAAGGTAGAGTAGTTGCCCAGCAGGCATTAGTTGCTCAAACCAAAGAGCGCAGATCCTATGCTCGGCTCACATCTCCAATCGCCGGCGTAGTTACCGAAAAGGTGACAGAACCAGGTAATCTTTTGCAAGCTGGTGGCGAAGTCTTGAAGATTGGTGACTTTAACCGCATCAAAGTTGTCGTTCAAGTTTCCGAATTAGAACTAGCAAAAATTCAAGTTGGGCAATCCGTACAAGTTCGCTTAGATGCCTTTGCCAATCAAACATTAGTTGGCAGAGTTACCCGCATTTCCCCAGCAGCCGATTCTACAGCTCGCTTGATACCTATGGAGGTTGTGATTCCTAACAGTAACGGTAAGATTGGTAGCGGACTGCTGGCGCGAGTCACTTTTGCAAACCAGACACCACAGCGAGTAGTAGTGTCGCAAACAGCTATTCAAAAAGAACCAAATACTAAACAATCTTCCTCATCTGCGGCAGTCAAGGAATCAGAGCCGCGTAATGGAACGCTATTTGTAGTTACTGAAGCAGAAGGTAATACTAAGGTAGCGGCGCGTGCTGTTACCCTAGGGAAAACAGTTGATGGCAAAGTGGAAATTTTATCTGGCTTGCAATCGGGAGAGCGTTATGTAGCTCGTAGTGGTAAGCCTTTAAAAGAGGGTGACGCTGTCAAGTTATCAATTTTGTCAGAAACAGCAGAGTCAGTCCCCCAGGAGAATCAAAAATTAAAAATGAACAATTAAAAATTAGGTTTTGACATTTTTAATTTTTAGTTGGAGTCAAGCGACACTCATGCAGCAGGCAAATAATGGCGGATTTAGTATTAGTGCGATCGCCATCCGTCAACACATTGGCACACTCATGCTTACCGTGGCGGTAATTGTTGTCGGGATATTTTTCCTGACAACTATCCAAGTGGATCTTCTGCCCTCAATTACCTATCCACGAATTGGCGTTCGGTTAGAAGCTCCCGGTATTTCGCCAGAAGTAGCGGTAGATGAAATTACTCGGCCCCTAGAAGAAGCTTTATCAGCAACTGAGAATGTAGTGCAAGTTTTCTCCCGTACTCGTGAGGGACAAGTAAGCCTCGATTTATACTTTCAGCCAGGGGGCGATATTGACCAAGCCCTCAACGATGCTACTGCTGCTTTTAACCGAGGTCGAGGACAGCTACCCGACACGATAGAGGAACCGCGTTTATTTAAAGTCGATCCTTCCCAGTTACCTGTTTACGAAATAGCACTGACATCTACCTCACTTTCAGGCAAAGATTTACGCGTATTTGCCGATGAAGAATTGACGCGCGAACTTAGTGTAGTCCCAGGAGTTGCTTCAGTCGATGTCGCTGGCGGTGCTGAAGAAGAAGTAAGAGTACTTGTTGACTTAAATCGATTGCAAGCATTGGGCGTGGGATTAAATGATGTATTAAATGAACTCACAGCTCGCAATCAAGATATTTCTGGCGGCCGGATTCTCGGTCAAAATTCCGAACCATTGACTCGTACAGTCGGACGCTTCCGAGATGCCAAGGAAATTGAAAACCTCTCCTTAGAAGTTTCCTCTCCCTCATCTCCCTCATCCCCCTCATCCCCTCCCCGCCGCGTCTACTTGCGAGACTTTGCCGAGGTAATTGACGATACAGAAGACCAGCGAGTATTTGTTTACCTCAACCGTCAGCCTGCGGTAAAATTTTCAATTCAAAAACAGCCGGAAGCTAATACGATCGCAGTTGTAGATGCTGTGAAGCGGCGAATTGAACAATTACGGCAATCGGGTTTAATTCCAGCCGACATGACTTTTAGTCCTACTACAGATGAATCTATCTTTATCCGCAATTCTCTAAATGATGTCATCTTTTCGGGGATTTCTGGGGCATTGTTAGCAGCGGCAGCAGTGTTACTATTTTTGGGTTCGTTCAGACAAACATTAATCATCAGTTTAACGATACCGCTGTGTACTCTGGCTGCGATCGCTTTGATGAAAATCTTTGGCTTGACTTTGAATGTGTTTAGTTTGGCAGGTTTGACATTAGGAGTCGGTCAAGCAATTGATACATCGGTTGTGATTTTGGAGAATATCTCCGAAAAAGCAGGTATGACCCCCAATCAAAGAGAGAGAGAGGAAGGGGAGCAGGGGAGAAATTCCAAATTCTTTATTGACAATGCGATCGATGCTTCTCAAGAAGTAGAATCTGCTTTAGTTGCTGCCACAGGAGCCAACTTAGTTTCTGTAGTGCCATTCCTCTTAATTGGCGGCTTTATCGCACTACTATTTAATGAACTGATTTTGACAATTAGCTTTGCAGTAGCAGCCTCCCTTGTCGTTGCAATCACGATAGTGCCGATGCTGTCTTCTCGACTTTTAGGAATTCGCTGGTCTAGCCGCATTAGTGAATTTTGGCTGCTCAGACAATTTAACCACCGCTTTGAAGATGCTACACGGGGATACGCTGGATTTTTAACTAAAGTTTTACGTTATCGGCTTGTTGTCGTCACAGTTGCTTTGCTAATTCTGGGCGGCGGCAGCTTCTTTATGTTTGGTCAAATTCCCCAAGAAATTTTACCCCGCATCAGTACTGGTCAAGCCAACTTAAGAGCGCAGTTTCCTCCCGGTACACCTTTAGCAACTTCTGAAAAAGTTATGCAAATTGTCGATGACATTTTGCTCAAACAACCAGAAACCGAGTCTACTTTCACAACTGTCGGTGGTAATTTATTTGGCAGCAATACTACAGAAAATCCTTTACGTGCCAGTAGCACTATCAACCTCAAACCAGGCACAGATGTCGAAGCGTTCGTTAAAAAAGTAACTCAAGAATTTAACAAACTCAACTTAGCAGGAATTTTACTACGCCTCAATCCCGGTCAAGTGCGGGGTTTAATCTTGAGTAATTCCCCAGTTCAAGGCTCAGAAGTTGACGTGATTTTACAAGGTGAGAACGAACAAAATTTAACGCAAGCGGGAAATCAAGTACTGCAAGCATTGCAAGAAAGAGCAACATTAGCGACATTCCGACCAGATGCCGATGCCAGACAACCAGAAATCCAAATTCGCCCAGACTGGGAAAGAGTTGCAGCTTTAGGACTGAGCGCTCAAGAAATTGGTGCTACCGTTCAAACAGCAATCGAAGGTTCAGTTCCTACACAAATTCAACGCGGCAACCGTTTAGTTGATGTGCGAGTGCAGCTCGATAAAGAAGCCATTCAGGGTTCCTCGCAGCTAGAGCAATTACCGCTATTTACAGAAAACAATCAGCTAGTCCGCCTTTTTGATGTTGCTAGCATCGAAGAAGGTCAAGCTCCTGGTGAAGTGCAGCGGATTAATCAGCGTCAAGCTTTTATAGTTGCAGGCAACTTGAATGAGGGTGTGAGCCTGAGTGAAGCCATAGCAGAAGTGAATGAGGTACTCAAAAGCGTAGATTTACCCGATGGCGTTTCAATTGTGCCTAGTTCGGCTCAGGAAACTAATCAGCAGCTTCAGAATGCTTTGAAAACTTTGGGAGCGTTAGCGACATTCTTAATCTTCGTTGTGATGGCGGTGCAATACAATTCGCTGATTGACCCCTTGGTAATTATGTTTACAGTGCCGCTAGCGTTGGCTGGGGGGCTTTTTGGACTTTACATTACTCAAACGGCGATTGGTGCAACTGTGATTGTTGGTGTAGTGCTACTGGTAGGAATTGTGGTCAACGCGGGAATTCTGATGGTGGAACTAGCGAACCAAATTCGGGAACAAGAAGATTGTACTCGCCAAGTTGCCATTGTTAAAGCTGCTCCACAACGCTTACGCCCAATTGTAATGACTACAGTCACTACTATTTTGGGTTTGTTTCCTTTAGCGTTAGGTATTGGCGAAGGTTCAGAGTTTTTGCAGCCTTTAGGAATTGTAGTTTTCTTTGGGATGGCGATCGCAACTATGTTGACGCTGTTTATCATCCCTTGTTTTTATATTCTGCTGCACGATTTACTAGGCGGAAATTGGACGAAACCAATTTCAACGAGGTTAAGTGTATGGAATAAAAAGCTTTACAAATCACGTTTTAATCTAAGAATTCCTAAATTATTTTTACGTAGACGCTTAGGCGACAGGCAACAGCAAAAGACGCAAAAGGAAAAAAATAAGTAGTTGACTAAAGCTTTGCTCTGACACTTCAAAATCATGTTTCAATCAACACAAATTTTTGAATATGAAGATTAGAAATTTGTGAGTGGCGCGAACAGATTACGGTCAGCAAAAGCCACCAAGCAAAAAGTGAAAAGAATGATTTATCTAACATTTTCATAAAGCTTGGGAGATTTCCTTGCTTGAGTGCTACTAAAGTCCAATGCAGTTTTAGGTAATTTTTAATATCTTCAAGAGCAGGGATATGAGAGCGGTGCTTCCCATCAATCAAATTGTAGATTTTCTCTTTCATTAAAATGTTTGTATCTAGCCGCCGAGACAGAGAAAACTTGTGATTATAAGCACCCGGCCAAATAGTACGGTAGGCGAGGCACTGGTTGATAAAAATGGCATGGCCAAACTGAGCTATGCGAATCCAAGAATCAATGTCATCACAGTTAGCATCAAGTTGCGAATCCCAACCGCCAGTTTTCCAAAAAGCTTCACGGTGACAAGCTACTTGTACGGGTGTGCCAAAAGGTACAATTTCTAGGAGCATCCCATAGTGAATGTCTGCTTGGGGAATATAAAAAGCTAAACCAGGGCCGAGTTGAGGAGTGCGACTGAGTTCAACTTCGTTAACATCCACCTGAGCAGCAATGCAGGAACACATCACAGCATCGGGACAAAGTGCGATCGCCTTTGTCATCTGTTCTATACAATTAGGAGCTAAATAATCGTCATCATCTAAAAACTTAATCCAATCGCCACTTGCTTTTTGAACTCCAGCATTTACCGTTGCTGCGTGACCTTTATTGACTTGATTACGATGATAAACAACGCGATCGCCTAAGCTTTTGACATATATTTCAGTCTCCTTAGATGAACAATCATCAGCAACAATTACCTCACAAGGAATTGTCTGGTTGAGAGCAGAGTCAATCGCTCGGCGCAGCAAGTTTAAGCGGTTATAGGTCGTGATGACGACACTAAATTTCATAAATACAGCACATTGCAGCATAGCCTATTGCAATATAACTTCCATACTGAAGCTCCTGTATCAGTAAAATTATCAATATCTGAATCTAAATCAGTAGACTGAAACAGGATTCTCGATTTATCATTAGTGATTGTGAGTTTTTAAAGCAGATAGGCTATGAGCGCTCAAGAGATCATCCGCTCAATCGAAGCGGAACAACTAAAATCAGATTTGCCCCTAATATACGTGGGTGACACCGTAAAAGTTGGGGTGAGAATTAAAGAAGGTGAGAAATACCGCGTGCAACCCTATGAAGGAGTTGTGATTGCTAAACGTAATGGTGGCATCAACGAAACTATTACAGTCCGCCGCGTATTTCAAGGTGTGGGCGTTGAGCGAGTGTTTTTGTTGCATTCTCCCCGCATTGACAACATCAAAGTTTTGCGCCGTGGGAAAGTACGTCGTGCTAAACTCTATTACTTGCGCGATCGCGTAGGTAAAGCTACCCGAATCAAGCAAAGATTTGACCGTTCTTTGTGATTCCCCGTTTGGCGTATGGGAGACTCTACTAAATAAGCGGCATTTGCCGCTAGTTTGTCTTCTTGACAAAATTAAGATACAATAGAGTTCGGATTGCGTTAAACCTAAAAGATTAAGCGTAATTACAGAATCTAAGCCAGCTTGTGCGCTCTTAGTTCAGTTGGTAGAACGCAGGTCTCCAAAACCTGATGTCGGGGGTTCAAGTCCTCCAGGGCGCGCTCGGAAGCAAAAAACACAGCCCGGAACAGTAGCACATCTGCTAGCATAGCGGTTAGTGCTAATGATTTCGGGTATAGTTGTTTTATATATGCAGCTTTTTTTTGCTTCTAGATTTAAAGTAGCCATCACAAATTGCGTATAGCAACAACACCTGAAAAAAGGGCGCTCAGACTGGTACTAGTATTTTCTACTCAGCATTCAGAACTCAGCACTTAAAACTTTTTTCAGTCAAGATGGAATTTAAAGCTGTAAACCTAGACATAAACTAGCAGGGTATAGCTATATAAGAAACGGGGAGAGAAACGACTGTGTCCAAAAAAAATGAAGCAGAAATGCCAGAAACCACAAATGGGTCTAGCTTGCTTAACTTCTTTCAGGGAACTAGAGAAGAGCTTGAAAAAGTGGTTTGGCCCAGTCGGAAGCAATTGGTAAGTGAATCAGCGGCTGTGTTGCTGATGGTGACACTCTCCGCCTCTTTGATATATTTGGTCGATGGATTTTTTGGGTGGGTAGCAAAACAGGTGTTTTGATGACTTCTGCAACAGACGAACCACTTAACTCGGCATTGCAACCAGAGGAAACAGCAGAAACAGCGCACAAAGAAGCACGCTGGTATGCAGTGCAAGTAGCCTCAGGTTGTGAAAAGCGTGTCAAGACAAATTTAGAGCAACGCATTCAAACATTTGATGTTGCTGACAAAATAGTTCAGGTGGAAATTCCACACACGCCAGCAGTAAAAATTCGCAAAGATGGCAGTCGCCAGCACACAGAAGAAAAGGTTTTTCCTGGCTATGTGCTAGTGCGGATGATGATGGATGATGATTCTTGGCAGGTGGTACGAAACACCTCCCATGTGATTAACTTCGTGGGAGCAGAGCAAAAACGTGGCAGTGCCAAAGGTCGCGGTCACGTTAAACCAGTACCTCTAAGTCATTCAGAAGTAGAACGGATATTTAAACAGACCACCGAACAAGAGCCGATTGTCAAAATTGACATGGCGACTGGTGATAAGATAGTCGTGCTTTCTGGCCCATTTAAGGACTTTGAAGGCGAGGTGATTGAAGTCAGTCCAGAGCGGAGTAAGCTCAAAGCCTTGCTTTCGATTTTTGGACGAGATACACCTGTAGAATTGGAATTTAATCAGGTAGAGAAACAGAGCTAAATACAAATGGCAAAAAAAGTAGTAGCGGTCATTAAACTGGCCTTAAACGCTGGGAAAGCCAACCCAGCACCGCCAGTTGGCCCCGCGTTGGGTCAACACGGCGTTAATATCATGATGTTCTGCAAAGAGTACAACGCCAAAACAGCAGACCAAGCTGGAATGGTGATCCCTGTAGAAATTTCGGTTTTTGAAGACCGGAGTTTTACATTTGTACTGAAAACGCCACCAGCATCAGTATTGATTCGCAAAGCGGCGAAAATAGAAAGAGGCTCAAATGAACCCAACAAAAAGAAAGTTGGGAAAATTACCAGAGCGCAATTGCAAGAAATTGCCCAAACTAAAATGCCCGACCTCAATGCCAATGATATAGAAGCGGCAATGAAGATTGTGGAAGGTACTGCTAGGAATATGGGCGTAACAGTTACAGACTAAAAAAGTCATGGGTTTTAAGTTATGAATTTTTCACTCAAAATTCATAATCAATCCAAAATCCAAAATCCAAAATCCAAAATTAAATTGGGGGAGAGGCAAAGCTTCGGAATTACCCCAGGAGAGAAAAATGGGAAAAAAAATATCGCGTCGTTTGCAGGAGCTGCAAGCAAAAGTAGAAGATAGAGACTATGCACCCTTAGATGCATTGTCCCTATTAAAAGAGACGGCAACAGCTAAATTCCCCGAAGCCGCAGAAGCACATATCCGGCTGGGAATCGATCCCAAATATACAGACCAACAGTTACGGACAACGGTAGCACTACCCAAGGGTACAGGGCAGGTTGTGCGCGTGGCAGTAATTGCTAGAGGTGAAAAGGTAACAGAAGCAAGCAATGCTGGTGCGGATATAGTTGGTTCGGAAGAGCTGATTGACCAAATTCAAAAAGGCATGATGGACTTTGACAAGCTAATTGCCACACCAGATGTGATGCCACAGGTGGCAAAGCTGGGTAAATTGCTAGGCCCTCGTGGTTTGATGCCATCACCCAAGGGTGGAACTGTGACCTTTGACATCGCAAGTGCGATCGCAGAATTCAAAGCTGGTAAATTAGAATTCCGGGCCGATCGCACTGGCATAGTCCATGTTATGTTTGGTAAGGTATCTTTCTCACCCGAAGATTTGTTGGTAAACTTGAAGGCGTTACAAGAAACTATTGACCGTAACCGTCCTTCAGGAGCCAAAGGTCGTTATTGGCGTACAGTATACGTATCTGCCACAATGGGGCCAGCAATTAAAGTTGATATCAGCGCCCTACGGGACTTAAAACTGGCTGAAGCAGCCTAATTTTAGTCATTAGTCAATGGTCAGTAGTCAGTAGTTAATAATAAACAACTGACTCTTGTACAGACAAAGGTTAATCGCGTCTCAACCAAACTGAATAACTAAAGCCGGAGACAGCAGGTGCTAATAGCTTAATATCCTGCCTAGGTTGAAACTCTAATTGCTTGAATGCCACCTGTTAAGGTGTAATTATTTTCGCATGAAGAGGCATCGCTAAACCCCGGCTAACATAGCTGGGGTTTGTTGTTTTTGGTTGGTTAGAACAGAGGGCATAAGTAGGGATGATAATTTTGCCCTTGGAGGTGAAATAAGTATGAGTAGAACGATAGAAGATAAAAAAGAGATAGTAGCTGACCTCAAAGAAACTTTGAGTGAGTCAAGTTTGGCACTGGTAATTAATTACCAGGGTCTAACTGTTGCTGAAATCACTGATTTACGGCGGCGTTTGCGCCCCAGTGGAACTGTCTGCAAGGTGGCTAAAAATACCTTAATGGGCATTGCTATTGAAGGCGACGAAAAATGGCAACCACTGTCAGAATTGCTGAAGGGTTCTTCTGCCTTTTTGTTGGTCAAAGAAGATTTCTCATCTGCAATTAAGGCTTACCAAGACTTCCAGAAAGTCACCAAGAAGACAGAACTTCGCGGTGGTGTGATGGAAGGTCGCCTGCTGAAAGAGCCAGATGTCAAAGCTTTAGGAGACTTGCCATCTAAGGAACAACTCATGGGTCAAATTGCTGGAGCTATCAATGCTTTAGCTACCAAAATTGCTGTGGGTATCAACGAAGTTCCAGGTTCGCTGGCTCGTGCTTTGCAAGCCGTGGCCGAGGCTGAGAAAGACGGTAGTGCCGAAAGTGCTGGTGAATAGTCATTAGTTAATGGTCACTGGTGAGCCAGTGTGGTCTTGGGGGTTTCCCCCATAAACAACTGGCGTTAGCGCAGCGTTAGCGAGCCTGCGAGCGTCACCCGAAGGGTCATTGCTCATAAAACAAAAGACAAATGACAACTGACAACTGACAACTGACAACTGACAAATAACTAATCAAACATTACAGGAGTTATATCAATGTCTGCTACAACTGACAACATTTTGGAACAATTGAAAGGCTTGACTTTGCTGGAAGCTGCGGAATTAGTTAAGCAAATTGAAGAAGCTTTCGGCGTGAGTGCTGCCGCACCGGTTGGCGTAGCAGTAGCTGCTCCCACTGGTGGCGGTGCTGTTGCTGAACCAGTAGAAGAGCAAACTGAGTTTGATGTGGTTCTGGAATCTGTCCCTGCTGATAAGAAAATTGCCGTGCTGAAGATTGTACGGGAATTAACAGGTCTGGGTCTGAAAGAAGCTAAAGACTTGGTGGAAGCTGCACCCAAAGCAGTTAAGGAAGGTATAGCCAAAGATGCTGCTGAAGATGCTAAGAAGCGGATTGAAGAAGCTGGCGGTAAGGTAACTGTGAAATAGTTAAAGTTTTCAATTACTAATTTTTGCACAAGGAGCCTAAGTCAGGCTCCTTTTTTACCTCCCCTTCGGGGCGGGAGTGGGGAGTAGGGAGTAGGGAGTAGGGGAAGAAATTAGCCCCAAAAAAGGTTAAAGCCTCGCCCCTTGTGGCGCGAAAAATCCTTGTATTGCACAAGATAGGTTGAAACCCCGCCCCGAAGGGGGCGGCTTAGTTTCCCTACTCCCCAATCCCTACTCCCTACTCCCTACTCCCTTTTATTTTCTCTTAGCTGCACTGTTTAGCTGACGATGGACTTACAAAATCATGAAAGTCTGCATCCCAAATACTAATGTAAATAAAATCACAATTTTGCCGCACAATTTGACCCTTCACTGAGCCTTTGGAAAAACTAAAATTGTCTAACTGACGTTGTTGTATCTGTTGCAATTTTCGCTGAATTTTTTCAGTAGCTTGTCCGCCTAACATGCCATTCAAGGTAGACTGCATCACCTGTGGATCTACCGATTGAGCAAAAGCTACCTCGGTTTGGCGCAGTACTCCCGAATTCCGGTCAAATAAGTAGCCAAGGTCGATTTGGTTCGGTACTAATTTATAGGTGACAGCACGAGTTTTACCCCAAGCGCCTCTTAAATCTTGATTTGGTTTTCCAAGTACCGCTTCCACGCTGCTTCTTTGCGTGCCTGTGGGAAAGGCGGGAACGCTTTCGCCATTACCTTTTTTTGGTTGCTGTGGCTTTTCTTGGGGTGTTGCACTTGCCTCTGGTATCGGAACTACAGGTGTCTGTTGCGGTACTGTTGTAACTTGAGGTGCAGGAGTATCTGAAGTTACAGGCTCGTTGTTTAACGGTGTAGAGGCTTCTGAAGTGGGGTCTGGTTTACGAGGCAAGGGTGCAGAATTTACTTGCTGCTGTGGCGGTGAAGTCGGTACAACAGAGGTTGGTGAAGGTTCAGAAGTAACAGGCGGACTAGTAGTTGCTAATTCTGGTGAAGTGGTGGAATCAGTAGCAATTGGTGCTTCAGACTGTTGCTGACCGATAATTTTAGCGATCGCCACACCGCCGATTAAGCCACCTACCACCAAACTAGCGACAATCCAAGCAGATTTTTGCCGATTGTTTGATGGAATTGTTTGCGGCGAAGATAACGCCTGGGTTTGTCGAGTGGTGGAATGCAGGCTAACTGTATTAGCTGTGGGAGAAGACTGTACGGGAATACCAGTAGCAGATTTTAAAGCATGTAGCATTTTACTAGCAGTACTGTAGCGATCGCTGGCTTGGGGTTTAATCGCTTGATTGATTACCATCGCTAGCTGGGGAGAAACGTTAGGGGCGTAATTTTGCCACAGAATTTCCCCTGTTTGCTGGTTAGTTTCTATTTCCTGGGGGTATTTGCCAGTTAGCAGATATATTGCCGTTAAACCTAAACTGTAAATGTCTGTAGCATAAACTGGTCGTCCGATCGCTTGTTCGCCGGGCATATAACCAGGCGTACCAATCACAAGCGATCGCGTCGGCATTGGCGCACTCACCACCGAACGTATCGTTTCCTTAACTGCACCGAAGTCAATTAAAACTGGTTTGTTATCGGTAGAGCGGAGAATGATGTTATCAGGTTTGATATCTCGATGAATGATGCCCTTGCTGTGAACGTAATCCAAGACTGAAAGTAGACTCAAGAGAATTTCGCGGACAACAGTTTCACTCTTGTACCCTTGAGTTTCGACAATATTTGCTAGGGTTTGACCGTAAATCCATTCTTGAACTAAGTAAAACTGCCCATTCTCAGAAAAATAAGCATAGAGTCTGGGAATCTGGTCGCTACTTTCGCCCAAATACTCCAACGTTGCAGCTTCTCTCTCAAACCGTTGTTGAATCATTTGGTAAGTTTGTGGATCGTTAGCGATCGGTTTGAGTTGCTTGATGACACAGCGACGACGAGAAGGCATGTGCGTATCTTCTGCCAGAAAGGTTTCACCAAACCCCCCAGCGCCCAATACTTGGATAACTTGATAGCGATTGTTCAGCAGCGTTGTCATGAAAAGTTAGAAGCGTTCACCCTTTACAAATGTACATCAGATACCTAATTAAACAACTTTAGGGACGGGAAATATCAAATCTAACTGTTATTCTTCTAATTTAGATGCCTGTGGTACAGTTTTATAATAAATTGAGATTTTTATTACTTATCACTGATACAGGTGTGCTTCAATTTCCTTTCTTCGTAGTTCTGCCAATCTTAATTCTACTTAGCAATCCCATTTTCCTCGTAATCAGCAAGTTCTAAATAGTAATCATCTTTTTATTTTTGTTTGAGTTTACCTCTATTTTCAAAGTGCAGCATCTATTTTTTAAAATATCTCAAGTTGTTGCTATCTTGATATTTAGCAATATAAGCAACATTTTGCTGCTCTAATTTTGAAAGTAACTTAGAAGGAAATTCTTTTGGCGAATATTGAGGACTATACCAAGGTTGGTTATCGAAATACTCTTGTAAGCCTGCTGTATCAAAACGCCGACCGTGCCTAGCGAAAATCCAATTTCGCATGATATCTAATGTCTGACCATCTTTACCATCCAAATCAGCATCCGTGACAGGTCTTTGGGAAAGCCAGAAATAATCATCTGACTGCGTTGATGTAGTAGCAGGAAGTGGAGAGGGTACAGTCGATTGTGTAGTCTGTTGGGGACTTTCTACCACTTGAGATGGGACAGTTGGCGATGGTGCTGAAGATGGGATAACTAATGGGGTCGTAACTATTGAAGGTGTATCAGTTGGCAATGTTATTGAAGGTGTTGTGTTTTCGCTTGCTACAGGTGTTTTTGTAAAAAACTGACTAATTATGACAGCGCCACCGATTAACCCACCAGCAATTAAACCACCAATGATTAGACCATTTTTACTATTACTTTGAACGCTAGGCTGAGAATTAATTGCAATGGTTGCTGGTGCAAAGACCACAGGTGGTTGCTTAATATGTGGTTGCGTGGGTGGAATTGGATTTGCTACGCTCTGCAAAGCATCTAGCATTGCTCTAGCTGTAAGATAGCGATCGCGTGGATGGTAGGCGATCGCTCTATCAAGTATTTCTGCCATCATGGGGCTGACATGACTGGCATATTGCTGCCACACGATCTCACCAGTCTGTGAATCTATATCTAACTCTTGTGGCTGTTTTCCCGTGAGTAGATAAATCGCTGTCACACCTAAACTATAGAGATCGCTAGAATAAACCGGTCTTCCCGCTGCTTGTTCGCTGGGCATATACCCCGGCGTACCAATCACAATCGAACTGGTAGGATTTCCTTGGGAATTGACTACTGTTGCCATAGATTCCCGTACTGCGCCAAAATCAATTAACACTGATTTGCCATCGCGATCGCGCACAATAATGTTGTCTGGTTTGATATCGCGGTGGATAATATGTTTTGAGTGAACGTATTCCAGAACTGGTAACAAATTCACCAATAATTCCCGGACAGCGGTTTCACTAAATAATCCCTGCTGGTGAAATTTCGCTGTCAGGGTATGGCCTTCAACCCACTCCTGAACTAAATAAAATTGCCCACCCGATTCAAAGTAAGCATACAAGGATGGAATTTGGTCAGTTGCGCCACCAAGTTCTTCTAGAATCGCTGCTTCCCGTTGAAACCTTTCTTGCACCAATTGATAAATTTGGGGATTATTTTGAATTGGTCTTAGTAGTTTCACCACGCAACGGCGCTTTGAAGGCATATAGGTATCTTCTGCTAGAAAGGTTTCACCAAACCCACCAGCACCTAGTGTGCGGATAACTTGATAGCGATCGTTCAGCAGCTGTATTGTCATAGAAGATTATCTGGAATAACTAGCCTAATATAATTCACTTCAAATCCAGTAATCCTTCTTCTTTTAATTTGGGATTAAAACGAATTTGCATTTGTAAACCACGATTTTCTAGCACTTTTAAAATTTCTGTTTCTACTCGTCGTGCTACATTCTTAATGATTTTCATTTGCGCCAATTCATCATTAGCTGGATTTTGATAATTTACTTGTTCTTCAGGAGTCATTACTGTTTTAACATCTATGGGTTGCGTCCATGTTTGCTTATGTTGCCCATTTCCTAAAGGAACGCTACCATTTTCGGCAATCCAAGCATTCTCAATATTTTCTAAAACTGTACGGCTGGGACGCTCAATTGTTTGAACTTTTACCCAATAGCATTTTTGTGGTTGACGTACTAAATGCTGCCTCAAGCTGAGATAAACATCACGAGAATATCCAACAAATTGCAGTATTTTATCGCGGTCGAATATAGCATATACGCCTATTTTTCCTTGAAATTGTTCGGGTAATTGACCGCTATCATCAATATAAGCTGTATATTCTAAGGAAGCTAGAGAAGAAATATTTGTTTCAGTAGCCATATATTAATTGAAAATTTGCTATTTGCTTTGGTAATCGCTCATCAATAACTGGGTAAGCTATTACGCTTTGAAATTACGCGATCGCTCATGAAGTTCGTTGACCGCTGACGGTTAATAGTTAACAGTCAACACAAAAAGATGTGTAAATTAAATGCGCGACAGCTTAACAAAATCTTGTCCATCAACTCTTACCCAATTTTCTTGTAAATCGCACAAAGGCGACTGGGTTTAAAAATTTTTGCACTAAACATAAAGTTTGGCGGCACATTAACGATTGTGTAATCATCAGATTCGTGATATTTTTCAAATTCTGCTGGCATTCCTTTGGGAGTAGCTAAACTGTAAGGAACTGGTTGGAAAAGTAGTTCTGTAAACTCAACTTTCTCCCATTGTAAATGTTGACAAATTTGGTTGATGAAAGCTTCGCTCGTTAATAATTTGAATAGATTTTCTTGTAACTCTGGTTCGAGAGTAAAACTGCTATCAAAGTTTTGAACAATTTTGAAAGGCATTTTTTTGGCAGGTAATGTAGGGTAAGTGGTTAGGAAGCAAAAGGCAGAAGATAAAGGTTAAAGGGCAAGAGCTTTGTTTAATTCCTATGCCTCTTTACCTTTGGCCCACATAAAGCCTACTTCCTCTATCAGATCAGCCTATGAGATTGTGTGACTTCTGTCAGCTATTGGATGAAGCTAAAAGATTAAGAATCGTGAAGGCGAATAGACTTTGAAAATCCCGCATAAGAAAAAGGTAAAAGAAAATTTCTTTTACCTCTTTGTTGCTGTTACAGCAGCTTGTAGTTTAGTGCGTTACAGAAATAAAGTTAGTTTGACTTCTGACTTCTCAATCCTACTGTAGTTTTTACTCTTCATCAAAATCGTCTTCGTCGTCTTCCTCGTAGTCGTCTTCTTCATCGTCTTCTACAAGGTCAATAACTTCATCGGCAATCAATTCATCGTCATCTAAAATTGACCTGTCAACACGTCGGCTACCAAATCCAGTTTCTCCAAGAGAAGGAGAATCTAAATTATAGGTACGAGCTGTACGGTCATCCAAAACCATATCCATTGGGTCATCGACTTCATCCAAGACGCTGGTACTCTCAAGCGCAGCATACTCATCGATCGCCCCAGGTTCGTCGTAAGTATTATACCCAGTACCCGCCGGAATTAGTCGCCCGATAATTACGTTTTCTTTTAACCCCCGCAGCCAGTCAGATTTACCTTCGATAGCTGCTTCAGTGAGTACCCGTGTTGTTTCTTGGAAAGATGCCGCAGAAATGAAGCTGTCGGTGTTCAAAGATGCTTTGGTGATACCCAACAATACTGGGGTGTACTGTGCCCTTGCACCGCCAGTAATCGCCATAGCTTCATTCACCTGCTCGACTTGGCGTAATTCAACCAACTCGCCAGGAAGCATAGTGGTGTCACCACCATCATCAATCCGGACTTTGTTGGTCATTTGGCGCACAATCACTTCAATGTGCTTATCGGCAATATCAATTCCTTGAGATTGATATACCAATTGCACTTCATTTACCAAGAAGGTCTGCACTTTCTGCAAGGCATGGCTGGCACAAGCATAGACTCCATCTTCAGAACCCAAGCTAAAGAAGATTTCCAAAATTTCGTGGGGGTTGGACGGGCCATCGCTCAACGGTTCGCCTGCTGAGACAGTTGCCCCATCTGGAACCATCAAGTTTTGTCCGGGACCGAGAGGATAATCGGTGACAACACCATTAGATTCTAGGACTTTAATGGCGATCGCTTCATCGCCATCACCGTAAACAACCTTCATCTCTCCCGCACGACGTGCCAAAATACACGCTTCTTTAGGTTTACGAGCTTCTAGAAGTTCTTCAATCCGAGGCAAACCTTGAATGATATCCCCAGTTTTGGAACGTTCAAAGACCAACAACACCAAGTTGTCACCGCGTTGCACTAAATCGCCATCTTCTATTTGCAACACAGCACCAGGACTGACTCGGTAAGGACGACCGACGCGGATACTAACAGAGTAGTTCTGAGTACTGAGAGCAGAATCGCTAGCACCAGAGGGAGCAGCAGCTTTTTTGATGTTTACTACTTGCCCGGATTCTTCAGCGAAGATTCCCGGAGCAATTTCTGCACCTTCTACCAGCAGACTACCCACCTTCACTTTCGGCTCGGTACTGGTATGGGTTGTAATTGTGTCAGTTTGGCGTAACACCAAGCAACGACGCACAGCTTCAGTGCCAGTGCGAATGCCTCGCACAATACCCCCTTCTTTAGACAGAATTTGGGTACGCGCGACTACAGCACCAGGGGCAATGGTTTGGCCATCTTGTACTTCCAGACTTGTCTGAGTGCTGCCTTGGGTAGCATCAGCCGCAATATCCCGACGAATGACCAAGGACTCCAAAATTACTAACTGCAAGCGTTGTACGTCTGGGTCTTCGGTATCTTGTACCAATTCAATATCTGCTGCCAAAGGAGAAGCGGTATGGTCTTGTTCGCCTTCTTGCTCAATTTCTAACACCAACTGAGTTCGCAGCAGTTCCACACCTTCAACAGACTTAACGCGTTCGGAATCTTTGTAAGGTAGGCGCTGTACTGCCCGCAATTCAATGGAACGTCCTGTTTGTTGGCTTACAGATGTAGTTGATGGTACATCAGGATTATTGGGGACAGCGTACTCCACTACTGGACGACTCAACAAGGCTGGTCCTTCTGGAGACTCCACATACTGGATATAGCGCAATTCTGTGGCAACTGTGCCTTGAAATTCTTCACCTGGTTGGACAAAGGTGTTATCGCGCCCAATCACTGCTTCTGGATCGTCTACCATTAGCAGTTCTCCTGGCTTAATCACCACTTCCCGCAAGATGTCGTTTTTCTGGGTGACTTCTACTACACCGCTGGTTTGACAGAAGATATCCTTAACTACCTCGGTGCCAGCTTCAACAAACTGTCCATCTTCCACCAACAGTAAGGAAATATCTTTATTGACTTCGTGGGTTTCTTCGGGAATCCACAGCAGAGTACCACCTTGCACCACTTCGTAACCGAGTTTGGCTTTACCTTTTTTCTGGACTTCAACACCAGCAAATTTCAGGAAACCACCAGTGGTTGTGCGATAGTGGTCATCGATTAACTCAGCTACTACTTGACCATTTTGCACTTTTGTGCCTGGAGTAGCTCGAAGGTTAAATACTTGGTTGTTGCCAGTGGAAACTAAGTAGCTATTGCGTCCTTGACCGCTTTGCACTGTGACTGTTGCTTGGTCTAAGACTACAGAAGCAGTGATAATCTCAATTTCTCTGGTACTCTTACCAGGGGTAGCTTCTGGCAAGCGGACTACACCACCGTGTAAAGTCGTTAATTTGGTTTCTGCCAAAACCCCATTTGAGACAATGGCATCACCATTTTTCACTACCAACTCTGCACCAGGCGGTAAGTTATAAACTTCTCCAGACAAAATCCAAATCAAACCACCGCGTGCTGCTGTAGTCGTGGTGTTACCTTGACGGTCTGTTTTTTGTTCTGGAACTACCTCGGCAAACTGTACTTCTCCTGCTAAGTCGGTGGCCACATCTTTCACCGCTTTTTCTGTATTAGCACGAGCTGTACGTCCGCCAAGGGCAACTTCTGCCAATAGCTGACCTTGTTTTACCTGCTGTCCGTCAACTACATAAAGTGTGGAACCTTGAGTAACATGAATCTCCTGGTTAGCTGGAGTTTCAGAACCTTCTTTTTTCGGTTCCAAAATCATGATCCCGTTGGCTTCAACATACAAGGCATCTTCACCGTGGCGGGTGCGATAGGCTCTGGTGCGTAATTTACGCGGCAAACGCATAGTACCATCTGTTTTAGAACGTACTTGTTGCGCTACTTCCCCAGTAAACACACCACCTGTGTGGAATGTCCGCATGGTTAGCTGGGTTCCGGGTTCGCCGATACTTTGGGCGGCAATAATTCCCACAGCTTCGCCTAAGTCTACCATTTTGGCATGGGCTAAGCTCCAGCCGTAGCAGTGTTGGCAAACAGAACGCGCTGCTTCACAAGTCAAGGGACTCCGCACGACGACTTCCTTCACGCCAGCTTTTTGAATTGCCATAGCTAAGTCATCGGAAACCGGAGTATTGCGTGGTGCAATTACTTCTTTAGTGGTTGGATGTACTACATCTTCTCCAATGACGCGTCCCATCAAGCGTGTTGCTAAAGGAATTAAGGTTTTTGCACCTTCTGTCATTGGACGGATGTTAATGCCTCTGGTAGTACCGCAGTCGAATTCCCGAATAATCACATCCTGGGATACATCCACCAAACGGCGGGTAAGATAACCAGAGTCAGCCGTTCGTAAAGCTGTATCAACCAATCCTTTTCTCGCCCCGTAAGACGAGATAATATATTCTGTAACGGTGAGTCCTTCGCGGAAGTTGGTTTTGATCGGCAGACCGATAATTTCCCCTTGAGGATCTGCCATTAGTCCTCGCATCCCCACCAATTGCCGCACTTGGGAGATATTACCCCGCGCTCCCGAAAACGCCATCATGTATACGGAGTTCAGGGGATTGGTTTTTTTGAAGTGAACGACTACTTCATCTTTGAGAGCTTCGCTAGTACCGTTCCACGTGTCAATTACTTTTTGGAAGCGTTCCACTTCCGTGATTTCTCCCCGTTGGTAACGAGCTTCTGTAGCGCGAATTTCCTCTTCGGCGGCATCTAGGAGCGATCGCTTGCTAGGTGGTACCATCAAGTCATCTACACTGATGGAAACCCCTGCTTTAGTAGCATAGCGAAATCCCAAATCTTTCAACTTGTCCGCCATTACTGCGGTACGCGCTGTCCCATAGTGCGTAAACGCCCAAGATATTAATTTTTGCAGTTGACCTTTGTTAACTACGCGATTGCGAAAAACGGTATTTTCGTTAGTCATTAGTCCTTAGTCCTTAGTCATTAGTTATTGGTCAGTGGTCAGTGGTGAGCTAGCGCGGTCTTGGGGGTTTCCCCCATGAGCGACTAGCGAACCCCGAAGGGGTCAGTAGTCAGTGGTAAGAAACAACTGACAACTGACAACGAACAACTAACTTGCTAGTGCTTCCTGAATCGCTTTATTGTAAATAACACGACCGGGTGTTGTGCGTACATACTGAGAAATTAAATTACCTTGAGCGTCTTCTCTAACTCGGCGGTAATTGTAGAGCAAAGTCCGGCTACCATCGCCGTTTTCATGTACCTCAATTGGTTCTGTATCTGGCTGGTCAGATTCAACTTCACCGTCAAATCGCACGTAGATGTAGGCGTGCAAGTCAATTTCTTCTTGCTGGAAAGCCATAATTACATCGTCTAGGGAAGCAAAGTACTTGCCTGCCCCCCTTGTAGCCTGGGGATTTTCTGCTGTTAAGTAATATGCTCCCAACACCATATCCTGGCTAGGTGTAACAATCGGTTTACCTGTAGCTGGAGACAAAATATTGTTGGAAGCCAACATTAACAATCGTGCTTCAGCCTGACTTTCCAATGACAGAGGAACGTGTACCGCCATTTGGTCGCCGTCAAAGTCCGCGTTAAACGCCGGACAGACCAAAGGATGTAGTTGAATTGCTCTACCTTCCACCAAAATCGGTTCAAAAGCTTGAATACCCAAACGGTGCAGCGTCGGCGCACGGTTCAGCATAACTGGATGTCCTTCAATTACTTCTTCCAGCACATCCCAAACACTAGGGTCGTTGCGCGATATCAACTTTTTCGCTGCTTTAATGTTGTTCACCATCCCACTGCGAATCAGACGATTGATCACAAACGGTTGAAACAGTTCAATTGCCATTTCTCTTGGCAAACCGCACTGGTGAATTTTCAGCTTTGGCCCGACTACAATTACGGAACGCCCGGAGTAGTCAACTCGTTTACCCAACAAGTTTTGCCGGAAACGTCCTTGCTTACCCTCAATAATGTCGGACAAAGATTTCAGAGGTCGGTTATTTGCCCCTACTACCGTGCGTCCCCGACGACCGTTATCAATCAAAGCATCCACTGCTTCTTGCAGCATCCGCTTTTCGTTCCGCACGATAATCTCTGGTGCTAAAATTTCTTGCAGGCGTGCTAAACGATTGTTGCGGTTAATGACTCGCCGATACAAATCATTCAAGTCGCTAGTGGCAAACCGTCCACCATCCAACTGCACCATTGGGCGCAAGTCCGGCGGAATCACGGGAATTACAGCCATGACCATCCACTCTGGTTTAGAACCAGTGGCGATAAAGTTGTCAATTACCCGCAGACGCTTAATTAGTTTTGCCCGTTTTTGCCCTTTAGCATTGCCAATTTCTTCTCGCAGAGTTTCAGCTTCTTGCTCTAAATTAATATCAGCAAGCAAGCGCAGCAAAGCTTCCGCACCAATGCCTACCTCTACCCCTTGCAAAGTAGAATCTTCGCTATAAATTTGGTCTTCAATTTCCAACCACTGGTCTTCACTTAGTAGTTGTTTGTAGGTTAAAGTTTCGGCATTCCCTGGACTAAGGACAACATAAGAGTTGAAATAAACTATTTGCTCTACATCCCGCAAAGGCATATCTAGCAGGATGGAAATATAGCTGGGAATGCCTTTGAGATACCAAACATGCGCTACTGGGGCCGCAAGTTTTATATATCCCATCCGGTGACGGCGCACGCGTGACTCGGTGACTTCTACACCACAGCGCTCGCAGACAATTCCTCTGTGGCGGACTCTTTTATACTTACCACAGTGACATTCCCAGTCTTTAGCAGGGCCAAAAATCCGCTCACAAAACAAGCCGTCCATCTCCGGCTTGAGAGTCCGGTAATTAATTGTCTCTGGCTTGGTGACTTCACCTACTAGTTGACCGTTAGGTAATGTTCGCTCACCCCACTGCCGAATGCGTTCTGGCGATGCCAAGCCGATTTTTACGTAGTCAAACTGATTAGTTTGGGCTGGTCTCATATTTAAGTGCTGAGTGCTGAGTGCTGAGTAGTAAATGTTGAGTGATGAGTGTTGAGTAATGAGTGTTGAGTTGTAAGTTATGGGTGAAGAATTCTTCACTCATAACTCTTAACTTCTCACTCACAACTCAGCACTCCTTACTCGTCTTCTTCCAAAGATTCACGGGAGAGAGATTCGTAGGTTGGTCGAGGAGGTGTGCGACGTGCTGCTTGGTCAGCCATCAAATCGACTTCTACGTCCAAAGAACTACCGTCTGTCTGGGTTTCTACTTTGTGTACGGCAATATCTAAACCTAAAGATTGCAGTTCTCGCATTAACACCTTAAAGGATTCTGGCGTTCCGGGTCGGGGAATTGCCTTGCCTTTAACGATCGCATTTAATGCTTCATTTCGTCCTTGCATATCGTCAGATTTAACTGTCAGCAATTCTTGCAAGGTGTAAGCAGCACCAAAGGCTTCCAATGCCCACACTTCCATTTCTCCAAATCGCTGACCGCCTTGTTGCGCTTTCCCACCCAAGGGTTGCTGTGTTACTAAGGAGTACGGCCCTGTAGACCGAGCGTGAATCTTGTCATCCACCAAATGCACTAGCTTCAGCATGTAAGCCACACCCACGGTAACCGGTCGGTCAAAGGGTTCGCCTGTGCGACCGTCAAATACCATGATTTTGCCGGGATCGTCTGGGTTATATACCCAATTTTTGCCTGTTTCGTCCCTTGCTTCTTGCAATTTGCCGTGGACAATTCTGCGGGATGACTCTTCCCCATACATTTCGTCGAAGGGGACTATTTTAAACCGCACTCCTAAAGTTTGACCAGCCCAACCCAATAGACATTCAAACACTTGTCCTACGTTCATCCGGCTGGGTACGCCCAAGGGGTTGAGTACGATGTCCACTGGCGAACCATCAGGCAAATAAGGCATATCTTCCGCTGGCAATATCCGCGAAATAATTCCCTTATTGCCATGTCGTCCTGCCATTTTGTCGCCAACTTGGATTTTGCGCTTCTGGGCTACATATACCCGAACTACCATGTTGGCTCCTGGTGGCAGTTCATCACCTTGTTCGCGGGTAAATAAGCGCACGTCAACTACGCGCCCTTTTTCACCGTTAGGTACTCTCAAGGAATTGTCCCGGACATCTCGTGCTTTTTCCCCGAATATGGCACGCAACAATTTTTCTTCTGGTGGTTGGTCAGATTCACCTTTGGGTGTGACTTTTCCTACCAAGATATCTCCCGATTCTACCCAAGCCCCGATGCGAATGATTCCTTGTTCGTCTAACTGGCGCAAGGCATCTTCCCCGACGTTGGGAATTTCTCTGGTAATTTCTTCTGGCCCCAGTTTGGTTTGTCTAGCCTCAATTTCATATTTTTCGATGTGAATTGAGGTGTAGATATCATCTTGTACGAGTCGCTCGGAAATTAAAATTGCGTCTTCGTAGTTATAGCCTTCCCAAGGCATATAAGCGACGACAATATTTTGCCCTAAAGCCAATTCTCCACCTTCGGTAGAAGAACCGTCAGCTAGTACTTGACCAGCAACAACGCGTTCGCCAATCCGGACGAGGGGTTTTTGATTGAGACAGGTATCTTGGTTAGAACGTTGGTACTTGGAAAGGTAGTACTTAATCTCTGAAGCATTGGCTTTGGGACGGACGCGAATTTCTGTAGCATCCACGTAAGTGACATCACCATCAGTCCGGGATACAATCACCATCCCGGAGTCTCTTGCTCCTTGTGCTTCCAAACCAGTACCTACCAAAGGACGCTCTGGTTTGAGTAAAGGTACTGCCTGCCGTTGCATGTTCGACCCCATTAGTGCTCGGTTAGCATCGTCATGTTCCAAGAAGGGAATCATGCTTGTAGCAACAGACACTATTTGTACTGGGGATACGGCTACGTAGTCTACTTGTTCTGGGGTTGTGGTAGCCCAATCTTGGCGATAACGAACTGGCACTTGCGGCCCCTTGATGTAGCCATTTTCATCTAATGGCACGTCTCCTGTAGCAGTCCGGAGGTCATCTTCTTCGTCGGCTGTCATGTACACGGGCGTTACGTCAAATCGCACCCGTCCGTTTTCTACAGGTCTGAATGGGGTTTCTAAGAAGCCGTACTGGTTGACTCTTGCATGAGTTGCTAAGGAGCCAATCAAACCAGCATTGGGACCTTCTGGTGTTTCAATCGGGCAAATTCGTCCGTAGTGACTTGGATGAATATCTCGCACTGCAAACCCAGCGCGTTCGCGGGTTAAACCACCAGGGCCTAGGGCACTGAGACGGCGTTTATGGGTCAGTTCTGCTAGGGGATTGGTTTGATCCATGAACTGACTTAATTGGCTGGAACCAAAGAATTCTTTAATGGCGGCAACCAATGGTTTCGGGTTCACCAAGGAGGCGGGGGTTAGCACTTCCGCATCGGATACGGTCATCCGTTCTCTAATAATTCTCTCTAAACGGTTGAGTCCGACCCTGACTTGGTTTTGCAGTAATTCACCAACACTTCTTACCCGACGGTTGCCTAAGTGGTCAATGTCATCGATATTACCGATGTCATATTCCAGGTTGATCAGGTAGTCTACTGCTGCTAAGATATCGCTAGGAGTTAGAACGCGCATAGTTTCCGGAACTGACAGCCGCAATTTCTTGTTGAGCTTGTACCGTCCAACGCGACCTAAGTCATAACGTTTGGGGTCGAAAAACCGCGAATCTAAAAGTTGCTGTCCGCCCAAGACTGTCGGTGGTTCGCCAGGACGCAGTTTGCGATATAACTCCATCAGAGCTTCTTCTTCAGAAAACTGCCCTTCTTTTTCAATGGTTTTTTGAAAGTACTCTGGATGGCGTAAAGCGTCAAAGATTTCGTTGTCTGATAGACCTAAAGCTTTGAGTAGTACCTGTGCTGAAAGTTTGCGGGTTTTGTCGATGCGTACCCACACCAAATCGTTACGGTCTGTTTCAAATTTCAGCCATGCCCCCCGGTTGGGAATTAAGCTAGCTGAATAAGTACGCCGCCCGTTTTTGTCGATTTCTGATTTGTAATATACTCCCGGCGATCGCACGATTTGATTGACAATTACCCGCTCGGCTCCGTTAATAATAAACGTGCCGCGATCGGTCATCAAAGGCAAATCTCCAATGAATACTTCTTGCTCTTTGATGTCTCCTGTTTCTTTATTCAGCAGACGTGTAGGCACGTACATCTGTACGGCATAGGTACTATCTCGACGCTTGGCTTCTTCAACGCTGTATTTCGGCTCCTTGAGTTTGTAGTTCTGACCTAAAAAGTGCAGTTCTAGTTTGCCCGTATAGTCTGTAATCGGACTAAAGGAGTTTAGTTCTTCTATCAGCCCTTCTTCTAAAAACCAGCGAAAGCTTGAACGCTGGATTTCAATCAAGTCGGGCAACAAAAAGGCGGGTTCAATATAATTTTCGCTAATCATGCCTCTACCTTAGTCAACCTGGTTAAACTTATTAGAGAACACTGAATTTAGACGGTTTCCACCGCAAGCCAGTGTTCGTAGCTATTAGGGAAATTCTCCTTACGCCGCCTGCTGTTTACAGGTGCAGGCAAACGCAGCAATTTAAACTGGAAAAAGCGATTTTGACAAGGGGGGTAATCGCCCTTGATATAAACTGAGCCAACGCGGTGAAGCAGTGTTTTTTGCCGAACGACTGGCGAACCCCGTTAGCTTTAGCGTCTCCAAAGGAGAAGGGATAATCGCTACAATCCAGTTATTAGGTTGATTCCTTATTAGCAAATAATTGAGATATTCCTGAATTTGATTTGCTTTCCTCACTTCCCCTCCCAAAAGCGCGTGAATTAGTCTCCGCCGCGGCTCTAGACTATTGGTCTTGAGTTCACCACTAGACTCACGGTGATATCTTAAGACCAAGGGAACGAGCCGTACTTTGTCGGCTCTGAGGTGGAATGGCTTTATTTTGCTGGATTGTTCTCACAAGACAATTACTTTTAACAATTTTCTATAGGTTAAATACACAGCAGGCAGCTTTTTGCCAAAGTATAACTCGCGTTCGGTTATTTGAGTTGGTTGGGTATCGAGAGTATCCTAATGTAGAGACTAGGAGAATGGTCAAGTTGATAACATTACAATATCAAGCTTAGGAGTTCTCAGAATCCTTCCTTTTTTATTATGACGCAAGCAAAATGTTTTGGAGGGAATAATATTAACATAATTTTGTCCTCCTGAGGTTTTATTTTTTCGATTGCCAACGACACGACCGGGAAAATTTTATAAAGCTAAACCAAATAATTCGCAAGCATTTTGGGTAGTTTGATGGGCGATCGCTTCTACTGTTTCCCCTCGCAATTGAGCAACTTTTTCCGCCACATGTCGGACATAAGCAGGCTCGTTACGCTTTTGACCGCGTTTGGGCACGGGAGCCAAAAAAGGACAATCTGTTTCAATCAGTAAGCGATCGCTTCTCACCATCGCTGCTGAGGCTTGAATGTCTTTAGCGTTTTTGAATGTTACAGTCCCGCTAAAGCTAATATAAAAGCCTAAGTCAACGAACCATTGTGTTTCTTCTGGCGTTCCGCCCCAACAATGCATGACACCCCGCAGGTTTGCTCCTTTGACATTCTGCCATTTTTGCAATATCTCCCTGACTTGGTTAGCCGCGTCACGACAGTGGATAATCACTGGTAAATTCAATTGTGAAGCGATCGCTAATTGTGCCTCAAATACTATTTGCTGTTGCTCGTAGTTATCGGCTTTGTAATAATCCAACCCCATTTCACCAATTGCTACAACTTTCGATTCTAAACTAGCCAATGACTTGATGTTTTCGGCTGTTTCGTTCTGCCATTTCTGGGCATCTAAAGGATGCAATCCAACAGCAAAGCTCAGTTCGGGAAATTGGTGGGCGATGGCTTGAATGCTGGAAAATTCTGCTGGCTCGACGCAGGAATGTACTAAACGCACTACACCTGCTTGTTGCCATCGCGATCGCACTCCGGCTAAATCCGGTTGAAAAATGTCAAAGTTAATATGAACGTGGGTGTCAATCAGCTGCATTGTTGTTAAAGGTCAGTTGTCAGCAGTCATTGGTCAGTTGTTAGTGGAAAAGCACAAACAACTGACCCTTCAGGTGATGCCCCTGCGTCGCAGGTCGCTGGTTCTATTTAGTGAGCCACTGCGGTGAAGCAGACTGGCTCCTGAAGAAAACATTGGCTCACCAATAACAACTGACTATTTAGCAGTTTGTGTAACTGGCTTAAGTTTGTTAGCCAATCTTGACTTTTTCCTCGCCCCATTATTGGGATGAAGAACACCCCGTTTTACAGCTTTATCGATTTTGCTATAAGCCTCAGACAGCCACACTTGTACTTCTTGTTCGGCTTCTGAGGTAGGATTAGCCGTATAGGTTTCTACAGCATTCAGGTATTTCTTCATCAGCGTTTTGACTGCTGATTTGTAAGCTTTGTTACGCAGTCGGTTGCGTTCTGCAGTTTGGGCGCGCTTAAGAGCAGACTTTGTATTCGCCACAGTCAATTCCAAATAAGACTATTAATGATGTACACACACTACTAGATTTACTAATATAGCACCCATATTGCTAATGTTAAGACTTGTGCAAAAAATTTGATATCGAGTCAAGGCTCTTGGGTAAGGTTAAACAAAGTTTTTTCCTTTGCGCTTTCAGCTTTTGCCATCTTGCCCAGCCTTGATTTAGTGTTTGCTCAAACAAAGAAATGCGTTAGAATGAGGTGCTGCGATAAATCGCAACTTTAATTACTCACTACCTGACCCAGCGGTGTGACTGCAATAAATCGCAGTCAATAACTGTAGGTGTACAGACACGTTATCATTGTATCTGTACATAAATTAACTACTAAAGTAGAAAAATCAGTAAAAATTATACTCAGATTCTATTTCTCACCCAAGATCGGGGGAAACTTGGATGCGATCGCACGCCATTTATATCCCACAGGGAGTGAGGAATAGAGACATAAGGACGGTGGGAATTGGCGCGCCCACTCCCTGCCGCAAGCCCTCACAGGCAAGTCGGACTGAGCAATTTAGTAGCCTTCTCAAGCAACCCAGATGCTGGCAGCCTTGGGAGTATCAAAAAAATCCAGGTTAAGCTAGAGAAGAGAATTAGGGTTGGCTTGACACCCCTTGTGGGTCAAGAGCAAGACTGAATTCTCAGGCGGGAATATTTTAAACTTTGGCATTGTCCTTACTCCATGCTGCGAATCATTACTCAGCAGGCAGACGTTAAAGCAGAACTACAACGGATCTGCGATCGCACCCATGACGAACAGGTGCTTCACAAAGAAGCTACGGTGCGGGAAGTGTTGCAAGCAGTGAAGCGCCAAGGCGACAAAGCTGTGTTGCATTATACAGCTGAATTTGACAATCAAACCTTGAAACCTGAAGAACTGCGTGTTACAGGTTCAGAACTAGATGCAGCCTACCAACAGGTATCCAAGGATTTGCTCCAGGCAATTCAGCTAGCTTGCCGTCAAATCGAAGCATTTCACCGTCAGCGAGTCCCGAAAAGCTGGGTACACTTTGGCGATGATGATGTAGTGCTGGGCAAACGCTACACCCCTGTAGACCGAGCAGGGTTATACGTACCTGGCGGTCGTGCTGCCTATCCTAGTACGGTACTGATGAATGCAATTCCAGCCAAGATAGCTGGCGTACCTCGCGTGGTGATGGTGACACCGCCAAGAGCAGGAAAAGCGATAAACTCAGCAGTTCTGGTGGCTGCCCAAGAAGCTGGAGTGCAAGAAATTTATCGCGTTGGAGGAGCGCAAGCGATCGCAGCTTTAGCTTACGGTACAGAAACGATTCCCAAAGTGGATGCGATCGTCGGGCCGGGCAACATTTATGTCACCTTAGCGAAAAAACTGGTCTACGGGACTGTGGGTATCGATTCTTTAGCCGGGCCGAGCGAAGTATTAATTATTGCCGATGAAAATGCAAATCCCGTTCACGTTGCAACTGATTTGCTGGCACAAGCCGAACACGATCCGATGGCAGCAGCAATTTTGTTGACAACAGATACTGCTTTGGCAAAAAACGTACAAGTAGCTGTAGAAAGACAGTTAGTAGATCACCCACGGCGAATAGACACGGAAAAAGCGATCGCTCACTACGGTTTAATTGTCCTTGTAGAATCCCTAGAAGCAGCGGCAGAACTCTCAAATGAATTTGCTCCCGAACACCTAGAGTTAGAAATTAAAGATCCTTGGGCACTTGTGCCACACATTCGCCATGCTGGGGCAATATTTTTAGGTTACTCTACACCACAAGCAGTAGGAAATTTTTTAGCAGGGCCTAACCATATTTTGCCAACTTCTGGCGCAGCCCGCTATGCCTCGGCATTAGGGGTGGAAACGTTCCTCAAACATTCCAGTATTATTCAGTATTCACAAACTGCATTGCAAAAGGTGGCTGGTGCAATTGATGCCTTAGCAACAGCTGAAGGCTTACCTTCTCATACCGATTCAGTACGACGGCGAATTCAGCAAGAAGAGTGATTTGCAATGTTTAATTTTTTCCTAAACTAGGGACAAAAGTTACTCAGTGGCATCACACTGAAAGTTTGGACGATAGTTGTTACCCTGCGGAAAGCTGCCCTCTGAGCGTCTACAACAAAGAAACTATTTGCCTAGTAAGCAAAGTTGGATAGGGTTAGTTGAATTTAGGCAAGTGGCATAGAGCTTACCTAAATCAAGCAAAATGGCAAGATTCCGCACGGTGCAACTTCGATAATACAGACTAAGTGTCGATCTGGAGAATTATTTGGTGTCGTAGCCAATAAACTCTTGAGGCACTGATGTCAGGTGTCTACTCTTTTAGGAGGCGAGAGCAGTGCTAAAAAATATTTTGGTAGCTCTGGACGGTTCGGAAATTGCAGAACGAGTCATTCAGACTATAGAGGATTTGGTGTTTTCACCAGAAACAAAACTCATTCTTTGCCATGTCTTTCCTACACCAGAGTCAGAGTTAGAACTACCTGCCGATCGCCCTCATCCAGATTCTCCAACACTTTCTTTTTTTCAAATTGAAAAATTGCTGCAATCTTATCAAGAGAAGTTATCAGTTGAAAGTGAATTAGAACTGGTGACAGGCGATGCAGCGGACGAGATTATTCGCCTTGCTAATATCTACAAAGCTGACTTGATTGTAATTGGCAGTCGCGGGCTGACTGGTATGAAACGAATTGTTCAAGGTTCTGTTAGCAGTCAAGTTGTGGAAGAAGCTAATTGTTCGGTGTTAGTGGTTAAGCCAACTTAGAGCGGGTAATACCAATTTAAAAACTTTAAACTACTGCGATCGCCCGATTGGCATGTTGTACTCTTGCGCGTCAGGGGTGCATTTTTAAAGGGAAAAGGTTGTTCTTATTCCTTTTCCCTGCTTCTGCAAGAAGTCTAACGTCTTTGAGTTGCTAAAAATTGACGCAAGCTAAACAAACTTAGGGTTTGACCTAAATTCAAAGGTAAAGCAGAAACTCCTTCTAAGCGAGATTGCACCCAACCTTCTCCCCAATACCACTCGTGAAACCCATCAATACCTCCACTGAGTAGCAAACGCAGACAGTTAGGTTTGACCACCTCAACTTGATGATGAATTGGCACTGGACCAGTCCAGCTTGTAAATTGAAATCCTGTATGCAATTCTTCTGGCATTCCTGGAGCAAAACGTTGCCATGTGAGCCATTTTCTTAGTTGTTCCGGATGCAACAGGCTGTCACGAATGGCATCGGGTGATGCTTCAATCTCTATTCGCAGTTGGCTTTGTTGAAAATTACCCAGCATTTTTTGAGGATTATTTATAAAGTTAAGTTGCCATAAATTAAAGTTAACTCGTTAAAGTAATTAGTTGTTGGGAGGCAAAAGTAGGAGAAAACAAGAAGATGAGGGAATAGAGTCTTTTTCCCTTTAGTTCTCAGCTTTCCCTAATCTCCCTACTTTTTTGTACTGATGATGACAGCATCACTTTTCTAGCTGATGAGAACCTAGAATAGAACAAATGGACTTGTTAAGAAATGTAAGGTTTTTCATGGCAGATCAGTTAATTCGTGCCACAGCAGCTGAAGGTGGAATTCGTGCAGTAGGCGCAATCTCCACACGTTTAACAGAAGAGGCACGGCAACGCCATCAGCTTTCCTATGTGGCAACAGCAGCCCTGGGTCGGACGATGACAGCAGGCTTGTTGATGGCTTCTAGTATGAAGCGAGTTGGCTCTAGGGTTAACGTCAGGGTGAAGGGTGACGGTCCCTTGGGTGGTATATTGGTTGATGCAGGCTTAGATGGGACAGTACGCGGCTATGTAGGAAACCCAGCTATAGAATTGCCTCCTAATGCCAAAGGTAAGCTAGATGTTGGTGGTGCAGTAGGTCAAGGCTACCTTTATGTAGTACGAGATATTGGTTACGGCTACCCTTACTCTAGTACTGTAGAACTCGTTTCCGGCGAAATTGGTGATGACGTAGCTCATTACCTAGTGAATTCCGAACAAACACCTTCAGCAATAGTTCTTGGGGTGTTTGTGGGAGCAGATGGTGTAACGGCGGCTGGAGGTCTGTTGGTGCAAGTTTTACCTAAAGCTGCTAGAGATGAAGCCCTAGTAGCAAAGTTGGAATCGCGGGTAGCTGCTTTATCAGGATTTACACCGTTGTTGCAAGCTGGCAAGACTTTAACGGAAATCTTCAACGATCTCTTGGGAGACATGGGGCTGACAATTTTTCCAGAAAGCCAAATGCTCCGCTTTCACTGTGGTTGCTCTTTCGATCGCGTTTTGGGAGCGCTTAAGATCCTCGGAGAAGCCGAACTGCAAGACATGATTATTAAAGATGATGGTGCTGAAGCAACTTGTGATTTTTGTGGCAAAGTTTATCAAGCAAGTAGCGATCGCTTAGCTCAGTTAATTGTTGATTTGCAGACAGAAGCTGCTATTAGCGATTAGGTATAAAACAACACTATTTTTTTAAGTAATTAATGGTATTTTGGGAGAAAGATAATGTAAAAAGTAGCTTTTTAATGACGAGAAAGTTACTATAACAAAAACGGAATTATCATTCTAGAACAGATCGCTATTCAATTATTTTGGTGTGAGAGATGACACAGCGGGATATTCCAGACGGTTGGTCGCCAACCAAAGCAGGAGAGCCAGATCAAATGGAAGGATCGTCCCGAACGCCCCAATTAGGGGAACCTCAAGCATTTGGTGTCCCAGCTACTGGTTCTACCTCTAAGTCAGTGAAGCAGCGAAAAAAGAAAAATTCCGCAGACACTAATTTACCCAGCAAAATTTCTCGGAAACTGCCAGGCTGGACAAAAAGTTGGGTATTGTGGTCAGCATTATTAGCTTTAATTCCTGGCAGTGTAGGTTTCTTGGCAATGGCAATGCTGCTGAAATTGCCAGCTGCGCCAAATTGTCCATCAATTTTTTGGCCCTTGGCTAGTGCTTCGGTGCGGTTGCATTGCGCTCAGTTGGCAGCCTCCAAGCAGGATGTGAATGACTTACTGCAAGCGATCGCCTTAGTCAAAGAACTGCCACAAGATCACCCACTGCGGGGAGAAATCAATCGTTTTATCGAAGAATGGTCAAAGGATATCTTGCAGCTAGCCGATCGAAGTTTCCAAGCAGGGAATTTAGATGAAGCGATCGCTACTGCTCGTAAGATACCCGAAGACCTCGCGGCTTATAAATTAGTAGACGCTCAAATTTCCCAGTGGCAATCAATTTGGTCTAAGGCAGATGACATCTACCGCAAGGCAGAAGACGAATTGGCCCGAGGAAACTCGCAATCAGCATTTATGTTATCGTCGAAATTGCTGCGCGTAGACAATAAATACTGGGCAAGTACCAAATACGACCAGTTAAATCGCATCATTGCCTCAGCTAAAGAAGATGGCGAAAAATTGGCAAAAGCTCAAGGTTTAGCAGACAGTAAAGTAGTAGATAATTTACTCGAAGCAATCAAAATAGCTGAGGGCATTGAGCAAGACAGTTACCTTTATCAAAAAGCTCAAGAGCTAATCCCCGCGTTTGGACACAAGATGCTGGAGTTAGCACAGGCAAAGTTAGACCAACGGGATGCAGATACAGCCTTAGATATTGCCAGGCAAATTCCAGATAATACCCGCCTGCAAGGGGAAGTTGAAGACTTTATCGCGATAGCTGATGCTCAAAGGAGTGCGTGGACGGGTAGTATTGATGGTTTACAAGCAGCAATCTCCCAAGCACAACAAATCGATCCCTCTAGACCAGTTTATGACAAAGCACAACAGTTAATTGCTCGTTGGCAGTTGGAAATTGAAGATGTAGCGCGTTTAGACAAAGCGCGAACGCTGGCTAGTCAAGGGACAATTAACGATTTAACAGCAGCGATCGCCGAAGCACAGCTTGTCCCCGTGAATAACCCTCGCGGCTCAGAAGCTAGGCAAGAGGCGGGTCGTTGGCTGGGCCAAGTGCAAACTATCGAAGACCAACCGTACTTAGACCGTGCCGAACAAATTGCATTGCTAGACGATATCAACTCTTTACAAGCTGCGATCGCTGAGGCTAGTCAAATCCGTCGAGGTCGGGCGTTGTATCCAGAAGCACGTAAAAGAATTCGCCTTTGGACAGCTAAGGTTGAGCGAATTCAAGACCAACCGTATTTGGATCGAGCCAGAGAACTAGCTCAAAGTGGAGATTTACCCGCTGCTATTAATACAGCTCAAGCAATTGCATCTTCTGGGCGATCGCTTTCTAGTGAAGCACAAGCAGCAATAAATGACTGGGACGGGCAAATCCAGGCTAGAGAAAACTGGAAGAAAGCACGAGAAGTAGCAGTTGCCGGCACGCCAGATGCTTTAGCAGAAGCGATACGGCTTGCAGATAAGGTATCAAACAGTAGTGTTTTGCGCTTAGATGTGAATGTGGCTATCGACCAATGGAGTCAGCAGTTATTTGACATCGCACGCTCTCAAGGCGAATCTGATATTGCTAGAGCCATTGAGACTGCAAGGTTGATTCCCCGCGCTAGTGCTGTTTACAGTACGGCACGAGAGCAAATTAAGACTTGGCAACAATTTCTCAATCCTCAGCCTCCACCTCCACCTCAGCCTGATATTCAACCATCTCAGCCCTCAACTACTATTAATGGGCTGTAATTGTTAATCTGTCTCAATCAATCTCTTACAAAAAAGCAATTTATTTTGTGGAGATAATTGTCAGGGCGAACGGCTGTTCGCCCCTACTTCATTTACTCCAAGCCCCTTCGGGGCGGGTGTAGGGTGTGGGGTGTTGGGTGTAGGGGAAGAACTAGCCCCGAAGTAAGGTTTAAAGCCTCGCCCCTTGTGGGTGGCTTAATTTCCCTACACCCCACACCCTATCCCCTACACCCTGTTCATCTGAAAAACGCTGTATCTATTGGCGATGAAGGTTTTTTCCTTGGACTGCCTGGAAATCTTAACTCCTCTGCCAAATTTTAATCGTTTTATCTAAACTGCCGCTCACCAACATCTCGCCTGAAGCTGTGAAAGCTAATGCTGTGACTATGTTGCTATGACCTGTAAAAGTGGCTAGCAGTTCTCCTGTCTCTAAATGCCATAGCTTAATAGTTCGGTCGCCGCTGGCACTGGCGATAACTTGCTCGTCTGGACTGAGGGCGATCGCATATACTCGATCTGCATGTCCTTTGAGAGTGCGGATTAATCTTCCCGTTTCCAAATACCAAATTTTAATTGTGCAATCCCAGCTACCACTAACTAGCAGTTGACCATCTGCACTCATCGCCAAAGAACTAACAATGTGAGAATGACCCATGAGGGTGTGTAGTGGTTGAGCATCCTTTAAATTTTTAGTCTTTGTCTGAAGAGGATTATGCCAAACTTTGATTTTGCGGTAACTACCTGTGACCAAAGTTTGACCATTTCGACTTAAAACTAAGGAATGAGCAGCTGTATCATCCAAGGAAAGAGCGATCGCTACCTGACGGCGCATTAAATCCCAGAACAGAATTTTTCTATCATCTCCCCCAGTTGCGATCGTCCGTCCATCTGGGGTGAAAGCAACGCAACGCACCATACCGTTATGCTTGTGCAGGATATCTATCAAGTCTAGTGCGCCTACGTGCCAAATCTTAATTGTTGAATCTGCGCCAACAGTTACTAGAGTCTGTCCGTCTGCACTAAAAGCTAGAGAATTCACTTCATCTACTAGCCCAGAGACTATCCAAGGATATTCCGACAATGTATCGATTAGTTCACCCTTGGTTAAATCCCATAGCTTCGTTTCTCCACGACTGCCACTTGCCAATATGGGCGAGGTTTTACCATTCTGATACCTGGAACTAAAAGCAAGGCAATTAATTCCTTTAGTGTGTCCTTTTAAAGTTTGCCAGCATTCCCAATCACCAATTATTTCTTTACGGGGATGCTCTGGTGGCAAAGTTTGAATTGTCTCTGCCATCATTTTCTCATCAACTAATGGCAATACATCTTTTTTAGCAATTTTTTTAGTACTAAATGATTCTAAATACCAACTCAATCCCCCTGCATACAATAAGTTACTTGGGTTGACATACAGTTTTGCCTCGCTCGATTCAATTTGATTAGTTGGGAGAAATCCTGTAATTACTGCATGTTTTTCGTATCCTAGCTTGCCATTAGATGGATAAAACAAACAGAGAAAAATTAATACTTGATGATTTCTCAAATCTTCTTGAGCTATTGACCATCTAACTTTATCTTTTTTAATACCGTTAAAACTTTCTCCATCTGCTACATAAACTTGAATACTGACTTTTGGATTATCTGCTAGTAAATAAGTAAATTTGCTTTCGCCTCGCAAATTGCCTTCGTCATCTAAAACAATATTTTGCAACGTGTCTTGTGGCAACTTTCTCACCAACTTGCCGAGACGTTCAGCCATGACTCGTTCAACAATTTGTTCTCGCAACAGATAATCTTCTGCTTGCTGCTGGAAATATTTGGGAAAGGGAATTACCCAGTCAGGAGGTTCTGGATATTCAGGCGGTATTGGCGGCGGATTTTTAGCGAGTATTTCGGCTTGCTGGCGAGAAAAATCAAGAATTCTAGCCAAAGGCTCGCCCCAAAATCCCATAATTTCACTGTGACAACCTTTAACTTGACTTTCCAGCAAAGAGAGATCGTAAGTCTTAGGTTTTTTTACACGTTGAAGGAAGTCAGCTTGTTGAGCTTTGAGTAAGCTAATCCAATCCATCTGCATTCCAGCGGCACAATCTTGCATACCTACGGTAAGCTATACCAACGTAATTACTCAAGTTTATAACCTATAGTTAATTAAAAATTCAGTGATAATCGCAGTCTAATAGAACACATTTAAAAAACTGTATTTGTTGCCAGCATTCAACTATATAGCATTCAAACAGTTTATTGAATCATGTGATTGAGGTATAGAGAATTAAATGATGTCAGTCAATTCTAACTAACCTAGAGAAGAAGATACTGTTTCCCTAGAAACAGTTCTATCAGCGAATTATCCTGTGGGTGACGCTTCTTCTCTCAAGAAATACAGTTGTAGGGATGTAATATCGTGTTCGGTTAAAGACTTATTATTAAGACCGCAGGGGGGCAGAGGGGAGCCAGTGCGTTGGGCGGCTCTGCCGACTTGAAGCAACTGGCGTGCAAAGGTACAGAGGGGAGGGGTTTTCAGGCTTTCTGCATAGATTCGGGAATTATAACTAATTAACCGAACTTGATATAAGAGTGTCTGATTAAGGATTTTATATATAGCCGTCGCCAGTAGTGTTAGGACATCAACAGACGATCAAACCTAGACACAAAAAGACTTTTCACCCAGTCCCCAGTCCCCAGTCCCCAGCTATACATAAATAAAATTTATGCTGTTGAGAGGGCGGCTCAATCGGCTAGCCACACTCATAACAGCATCTGCATTAAATTATTGACTTACTCTGTTAGTTGTTGACAACTAACAGAGTAAGCTTTTTATTTAGAAGTTCCTTAACTATATTGCTCGCTTGCATCTAAGTTAAACAATATTTGTAAGGTTTGCATACATCGCCGCCTAGCATCAACATCCTGCTGCGATCGCAATTGCACCATCGGGTCGTGTAAAATTTTATTAACTATTCCTCTTGTTAAAGCTTCAATCACTTCTTGATGTTTTTCGCCAAATTCTGAACCTAGGCGCGACAAAGCTTTTTCTAATTCTTGTTCGCGGATGTTTTCGATTTTATTCCGCAAACAGCTAATAGTGGAGACAGTTTCTAGACTGCGCCACCAAACATCAAAAGCTTCCACTTCTTCTTCTAAAAGTCTCTCAGCTTCTTGGGCCATCTTGCGGCGGCTTTCGTAGTTTTGCGCCACTACTGCCTTCAAATCATCTACGTTAAACGCTTGCACGTTTGCTAGTTCGTTTACGTCTGCATGAACGTTACGCGGCACGGAAATATCAAATAACATCAGAGGGCGATTCGGCTCTAAAGCTATTTCTAACTTAGCGCGGTCGAGTATCGGCTCAGTTGCAGAAGTGCTGGTAAAGACTATATCGCTTTCGGTAATTACTCTCATCATTTCCGAAAGTGGATGAATGTGGATCGGCTGTTCGGGAAATTGTTTTGCTAGTTCTTGAGCGCGATCGCGAGAGCGATTTACAATACTAATTTGTGCAGCACCTTTAGAAATTAAGTGTTGTACCAGCAACCGCGACATTTTGCCAGCACCTAAAATCAATACGCGGCAAGCAGCTAAATTGGCTACTTTAATCTGCGCCAACTCCACAGCTGCCGAACTAATAGAAACAGCACCCGTACCAATGCTGGTTTCCGTGCGAACTCGCTTCCCAGCTGTAATTGCTTGTTTAAATAATCGATTCAAAATCGTTTTTATACCGTTGTATTGCTGTCCTAGTTTGTGAGTAGTCTTTACTTGAGCAAGAATTTGACCTTCGCCCAATACGAGACTATCTAAGCCAGCAGCCACGCGCATGATATGCATAACGGCATCATCATGCAGCAACATAAATAGGTGTTGTCGTAAAGAATGCACGGGCAGTTTACTGTATTCTGCAAGAAACTGCGTTACTTCGCGGATACCATATTCTGTTTCGCTGGTGACGATGTAAATTTCCAGGCGATTACAGGTGCTAACTATTGCCACTTCGTCAATATGGGGATAGCTACCCAGATGAGCGATCGCGTTTTCAGTCTGTGGTTCTGGAATACTGAGCTTTTCCCGGATTTCAACTGGGGCTGTTTTATGGCTTAACCCCACCACTGCAATATTCATTTCTTATCGGTAATTGGTAATGGGTACTGGGGATTGGGTACTGGGGATTGGAGATTGGGCAGAAAGAATTAAAAATTTTTAATTTTTAATTTTTAATTTTTAATTGATTTATCCCCAGTCCCCAGTCGCTAATTACGAATGCAATTGCACGATTTTGGGCTGCTCAAACATATGAATGGTATCCACAAAACGAGCAGTTTTTGATTGGCTGGAAATAACCAAGCTTTGAGTTCTTGCGCCGCCGTTGAAGAAGCGTACACCTTGCATGAGATTACCACTGGTAATACCGCTAGCTGCAAACAGAACTGTGTTACCAGATGCCAGTTCATGAGCATCATAGACCTTATCGGGGTCGGTGATGTTCATCGACTTCAGACGTTCGAGGTTAGCTTCTTTACTTTCACCAATCAAACCTGTTTTCACTACTTCTGGATCGTAGATCAATTGACCTTGGAAGTGTCCACCCAAAGCACGCATCGCTGCTGCGGATATTACACCTTCTGGGGCTGCACCAATACCCATTAACGCGTGAATATTAGTACCAGCAAAACCACAGGATATAGCAGCACCCACATCACCATCCGAAATCAGTTGCACTCTTGCCCCTGCTTGGCGGATTTCTTTGATTAAATCGTTGTGGCGATCGCGCTTCATGACAACTACTACAAGTTCGTCAATACCACGGTCTAGAGCCTCAGCAAGAATCTTCAGGTTTTCTGTGGCTGATTTATTGATGTCTACCTTGCCCTTGGCTGCTGGTGGTGCTGCTAACTTCTTCATGTAGAAGTCAGGTGCAGCAAATAATCCACCTTTTTCGGAAATTGCCAAAACAGCCATAGAACCAGGTTGCCCGTATGCAACCAAGTTTGTACCTTCGCAAGGGTCAACGGCAATGTCAATTTCAATTAATTCATCAGGGTTACAGAAGTCTTTGGCATCTGGTTGGGTACAGATACCGACTTCTTCGCCGATGTACAGCATAGGGGCATCATCGCGTTCGCCTTCGCCAATCACAATGCGACCGCGCATGTAAATTTTATTCATCCGCTCCCGCATAGCTTCCACTGCTACTTGGTCTGCGGTGTTTTTTTCGCCTTTACCCATCCACTTTGCGGATGCGATCGCGGCTTGCTCTACTACCTCAATAATCTCTAACCCAAGTGTATTTTCCACAGAGTCGCCCTCTCAACTGCTTGACTTTGCGTCGTTTTATCTGGCTATTTCAGTCTTTAAGTCTACCAGAAGGGCGTACACCCGTGGGAATATAGTCTCTAGAGGTTGCTGTGTTAAGTTTTGCTGCTAACAAATTAATGCGATTGTGACTGATTTTACTAATACTATTGTATTACTGTAATTTTCATACATTTTGAGAAACTTACAGAGAAAATGCGATCGCCTTAGATAAACCCAGAAACAACAAGAGGTAAATCATGTTTATCGACTACATCACATTAATGTTGATTAATATGGTAGCTGGGTTATTTATACTGGCTGATTATGTATATCGGGGCTTAGATAAGCCTTATCAAAAACAGTGGATTCCGGGATTTGGAATTACGGGGGCGATCGCCTTAACAACAGGTTTGCATACGATCTTCACTTGGCCAATTCGTGGTAGCTTTAACATCGCTTTTGGTGAAACAACCGTTTTATTCGGAATCCTGTTTATCGCCGCGGCGATCGCGCTTGCTGTAGGCTGGGAACTGTTGACAGTAGCAATTTATGCTTTCTTTGCGGGTTTAGTGGCGATTGTGGTGGGAATACGCATTATTAACCTGAATATGACACAACAGCCTTTGCTGTCAGGAATTGGCTTTATTCTCACTGGATTGGCTGGTATTTGTGCCGCACCAACTCTTTATTGGAAAACTAACCGTACTTGGCGTTTAATTGGTGCAATCGTGTTGATAGTTGCTGCCTTAATTTGGGCATTTACTGGTTATCTAGCTTACTGGAATCATCTAGAAAGTTTCCAGAAGTGGGTTCCAGCCCCAATGCGGTAATTCATACCAGAAACGATCTAGGCTAGAGATAATTCACAAAAATCCATAGATTAAAATATGTTGGACTTCCTTAACCCTCTTCTCGGTCGCCATCCAGAACGCGTCAAAGCCAACGTTGAAATCTACACTTGGCAAACTTGTCCTTTCTGCATCCGTGCCAAGATGTTACTGTGGTGGAAAGGTGTAAACTTCACTGAGTATAAAATCGATGGTGACGAAGCAGCCAGAGCGAAAATGGCAGAACGCGCTAATGGTCGCCGTACAGTACCGCAGATTTTTATCAATAATCAACACATTGGCGGTTGTGATGACCTTTATCAACTAGATACAAAAGCTCAACTCGATCCGCTGTTATCGCAAGTAACTGCTTAGAATTCCAATTAGTAGTGGTGTTGGTGAGAACCCTACCGATTGGGTGAAATCGGATTAGTTAAAAACAAATATTAAATTTTTTAGCCCTAGACTTTTAGTCTGTGGGCTATTGCTTATTCCAAGTTAATTTACGGCTAGCTTAAATTTAGAATTGCTAATACAAAATTGAAAAGATATTATTATTTTAAATTCCTGGAATGAGTTTAGAGTAAACACTTTCAATCCCAAATATAAAATCTAACATTAGTATAAGTAGCGATCAAATATGTCAATAGAATATCCAGAATATCTTATACATAAACAATGGATGAGCCACGCTCTGGAATTGGCACAAGCTGCCGGTGATGCAGGTGAAGTTCCCGTAGGTGCTGTTATGATCGATGCAAGTGGAAATTTGATTGCAGAAGGTGAAAACAGAAAAGAACGCGACAAAGACCCCACAGCACACGCGGAAATTCTTGCCATTAGGTCAGCTGCTCAAACTTTACACAATTGGCATCTGAATCAATGCACCTTATACGTAACTTTAGAACCTTGTCCGATGTGTGCGGGTGCGATCGTACAGTCCCGTGTAGGAATGCTGGTATATGGAGCTGATGATACAAAAACTGGAGCGATTCGTACTGTGACCAACATTCCTGATAGCGCTGCTTCTAATCACCGTCTGCGTGTTATTGGAGGTATTTTAGAATCAGCCTGTCGTCAGCAGTTGCAAACTTGGTTTGCTACTCGGCGGCATCAGAAAAAGTAACAGACAGAGGCGAAACTGTCCAATACCTATGACACAACTTATGAAAGAAAATCTACGGTGTAACTAATAAACATTTTATTATTATTCCGGACATCCAGCAGCTACCATCATCATGCAATTTTACTCTTCCGACCATACTTGCCAGGAAACACCAGCACCTACCCAAGTAAATTATCAGGTCGCTGATACGACATCGCGGGTTTCTCCATGGTTAAGCCCTCCGGCGTATTTATTAGGTCGTCATCTCCTTTTACCATTCTTCTTTGGACAAATTAGAATTACCGGACAAAAAAATATCCCTTCTACAGGCCCTCTAATTCTGGCTCCTACTCACAGAGCGCGTTGGGATGCATTACTAGTACCATATACTGCTACTACTTGCGCGATCGGTAAAGATTTGCGTTTCATGGTGACTATTGATGAATGCCAAGGACTGCAAGGCTGGTTTGTTCGCCGTTTAGGAGGTTTTCCTGTAAATTCTAAACACCCGTCAATTACCACCCTGCGGCATGGAGTTAAATTACTTCAACAAGGAAAAACTCTAGTAATTTTTCCAGAAGGTAATATCTTTCGTGATGGCGAAGTTCACCCATTAAAGCCAGGAATTGCTCGTCTGTCTTTGAGTGCTGAATTTAGTCAACCAGGATTGGGAGTTAAAATAGTGCCCATCGGCATCAATTACAGCCAGCCTTATCCTAACTGGGGCACAGACGTTGATATTCACATTGGAAATGCAATCAATGTGGCAGATTACACAAATGGCAGTGTTAAACAAAATGCCAAACGCCTCACAGAAGATTTAGCTAAGGTGCTGAAACAATTAAGTAATCAAGAATCAGCAGTTAGGACTCACGCATTTGCGGAAATTACTAATAGCTAATTTTGTCAGTTGTCAGTTGTCAGTTGATAGAGGAGACAAGGGAGATAAACAAAATGATTACCTGTTTCCTAACTCAGCACTCAGCACTCAGCACTCAGCACTCACTAAATACCCAAAGTTAATTCCCAGTTATTTAATCTCCCCACATCTTGCACGGCGTAATCAATTATCCACAACTGCCAGCGCCCTTGAGCTGAGATTGATAACAACTGCTTGAGAATTGGGTGCGATCGCACTGTGTAAGTCATTTGCAATTTAGTACCGCGACCGAGAGTACGATTTTGTAATAATACCTGTTGATTGGTCGGGGCTATTAAATAAATTTCCAAATCGCCCAGATAATCGTGAGTGATATTTGCTGTTATCTGAATATCTTTAACTACACCAGATTCAGAAATGGCGATCGCACTTTTTATCCCCTGTAAATCGTTATCTGGAATCGCTACTTGGCTGTTATTGTTTCCTGTTACTTGTTTGGTGGCAGTTGATGTTACTCCCCGTTGTTGCTGTGCTGCTTGCACTGCCCTTGCGGCATTGACTTTGCCATAACCAAACCACTGAGAATGTCCGTCACCATCGTAAGTACCTGCGCGCAAACTCAGTTGGGGGTCGGGGTCAGAATCCACAATCTTATCAGCCGTTTCTTGCAAAATACGTTTGACTTGTTGGGCTGTTAAATCGGGATTTGCTGATAAAACTAGTGCTGCTACGCCTGCAACTACAGGTGTGGCGCTGGAAGTACCGCCGAAGTTGCCAGTAAAGTTACCTGGGTCGTAGCCTGCACTTCCCAATTGGTCGGTAGTCAACATTCCGAGTCCGGTTAGAGAAGTAGCAATCGCAGGTTGTGTAAAAATATAACCTTTATCTTGAAATGACATTCCTGGTGGGGCATTGTTACTAGGGGCACAAACTGAAATACTGGTTCCCCAATTACTGTAAGCAGCTTTTTTATTCAAACTAGTAGAAGCTGCGATCGCCATTACATCTGGATGTACCGAAAAACCACTTAACCAATCGACATTTCCTTTTAAGATGTTTTCCGGCCAATTCTGCTCATTAATAGTACCGTTAACCGGACGGTTGGCATTACCTGCCGCAAATACAATTACACACCCTTTCCCATTGCGTCCTTTGGTGGCGGCGCGGGTAATAACAGCTTTCTGCCGCAAAGATAAAGGGAAATAAACAGCTGAAGCTCCCCAACTACAAGAAATCACACTCGCTCCCTTTTCTATAGCCCAGTTGAAGATTTCCTCAATTGATTCATCATCCAAAAACCCAGTACTGCGAATGGGCATCAACGCACAACCAGGAGCAACTCCGACAATTCCCGTACCATTTTCTTCCGCCACAGCTAGCCCCGCACAAGCTGTGCCGTGACTAGTTTCGTTGTCATCAGGTAAGGGTAAGAAGTCTTTTTGTTTGAAGTCTCTGGGAGCAACAACTTTGCCGCTCCCTTGAAAATCTGGATGGTTCAAATCAAAGGAATCATCTACCACTGCTACAACCACAGAACGCAGACCGCGAGTAATATCCCAAGCTTTCTCCACAGAGATATGGGAACCTACTACTAATTGGTTGCCGCCGTTATGGTTGAGATACCATTGCTGGGGATAGAGAGGATCGCGGGGTTTGTAATGTGACTGAGTTTGGATGAGGATATTCGGCTCGGCAGCTAATACTTCTTTGAGTCCTTGTAACTGGTTAGTAATTTTGATGGGATTTTCGGTTGCTTGTTTGCTAACTAGGAACACAAAAGCATTAGGAATCCCAAGAACGGGTTTTTCTTGAACTAAGTTGAATGCAGCTGATATGGCATTAATCGTAGCAGTGTCTACCTCAGAGACAAATTGAATCGTAATTTGGTCATTCAGGTAAACGAAAGTCCCAGGATTAGCTTTGATTGCGTAAACGTGACTGGCAAAAGCAACATTTCGGTCAGCGCGTGCTTTAGCCATCGCCGACTCTAACTGATTGGGTGCAACCGTGAAGAGTTCTAGTTTGGCTTGAGGAATACTCTGCTGCCAAATGCCCCAAGTAACCTGAGATAATTGTTGCGGAGGAAAATCGGTAGTAGGGCGGATGGTGAAACGGTCTAAAACTTTTTCTAAAATCAATTCTTCACCACCGCGTTGTAAAACTACTCCCAAGCTGCTTGCTGGTACACCTGTGGTTGTAAAATCAGAGGAATTAACGCGATCGTTCATAGGGGCGATTTAGTTAGTATGCAGGGCAAGGGGAACTCAATTCAACCGATTTTCAGTCTAAATCACAGAAACTTAAGTAGGTAGCTTTGTTTTATTAAAGACAAAAACAGAGTTAAGATACCCGAAGTTTCCTTGCCTTTTCTATATATTTGTCGCACTAATTTACCCCATGAACTTTGCTGCCGCCGGTTCCTTAATTCGCTACACTTCCTTATCACTCATAGCAGTTCTTAGCCTGCTATCATCTGTTAATGCTCAAGTACCATTGCTACCAGGTACTACTAACCAACCACAACCTATTGACCCCAATAATCCGAATAACCTCCAGCCTACATCCCAAAATAACAGTATTTTGAGCCTTGCGGGGGGCGATCGCTTAATGAAAGAAGCAGATCGAGCCGTTTCTGCTCAAGACTACGCCCTAGCTGCCAAGAAACTTCAAGAAGCGCGTCAAGTCTATAATCAGCTATCTAATTTTTATCAAGAGTTAAACGCTAGCTTTTCGGGCATTGACAACAGAGTGTCTGATTCCCAGCGTCAAAAAGCTTTATTAACCGCTCAAAAGCGAGATGAAGCTACTTATCAGCTAGCACTGGTGCATCGGGCACAAAATCAGCCAGAGTTAGCCGTACCGTTGTTAGTTCAAATTATCAAAAGTCAAAATCCGACACGAGATTTAGGCAAGAAAGCCTATCAACAGTTATTTGAGCTGGGTTTTGTTGATTCTCCCTATCCCAGACAAGGAAGTGGTACGTCTTCGTCATCGCAAAAATAAGTAGTTGTCATTGTTTCTGTCCCTGTATCCCGCTTTTCCACATTCTTCCAATTCCTTAAACAAAGTTGTCTGCTCTATATTTGTTAATAATAGAAAGGTAAGTTTTTTCAGGAATTGCGATGATTAGTCCGCAGCAGGTTGAGGCAATGATCGTAGCGGGACTGCCAGATGCCCAAGTTCAGGTGCAGGACTTGACTGGTGGCGGTGACCATTATCAGGTGACAGTAGTGTCATCGCAGTTTGCAGGTAAAAGACTGGTGCAACAACACCAGTTAGTTTATGGTGCGTTGCAGCAAGCTATGTCAACCGAAGCGATTCATGCCTTGGCTGTAAAAACCTATACTCCCGAAGCATGGCAAGCAACAACTCCTTCCTAAAGGTAAAAGTTAGGAATTAGGGATTTAATGTTATAATTCCTCACTTTTAACTACTAACTTTACACCTCCATTTCTCAATCTTAAATGCAGAATAGGAACCAAAAAGACTATGACACCAGAACTCAAAGAAAAAATTGATAACTTGGTACAACAAAACAAGATTTTTGTTTTCATGAAGGGCAACAAGTTGATGCCTCAATGTGGTTTCTCCAATAACGTTGTGCAGATTCTCAACACTTTGGGAGTTCCCTTCGAGACGTATGACGTTCTTGCAGACTCCGAAATTCGTCAGGGCATTAAAGAATATTCCAACTGGCCAACAATTCCCCAAGTGTATATTGATGGTGAATTTATTGGCGGTTCGGATGTCTTGATTGAACTATACCAAAAAGGTGAATTGCAGCAATTGGTAGAAGTTGCACTAGCTTCTTAATGTCTTTTTAGCAGCAAAGCAGAGACTACATTGCGGAATTAGTGCTTGAAAAATTCCGTTTTTATTACCCTTGAAAATTAGGAAGATAATAATATTTTCCTATCTTCAAGGGCTTTTTCATGGTGTTATCTCAAGCCTGTTTGAGGCAAAGTGCTGAGTAAAAACCCAGTTGCTCTAAACCTTTCGGATTCCTATAGATGCAATGATGGTTTATTGAGTAAATCTCACTTGTCGATGTGGTTCTCTGTTGCAGTCAGCCGCTCGATTATCTGAGCTTTTTCTGGCAATTTAGCGTCGCGCTGCCCAGCGTAACGCGCTCTGGCAGCGAACAAACTAATGGGAGTATTTAATAAATCTACAAGGGTGGCTTTACCTGCGATCGCCTTTAAACTATTTTTTGGGACTTCTTTGAATAACCAACGTCCTAAGCGATAGCCGCATTCAGCGAGGGTAATTTCTCGCATCAATTCTATATTGTGCAATTCATGTAAATAGCGATTTGAGCGCCCATAACGCCGCCATTGACTTGCTAATTCTTTAAATGTGGTGCGGTGGCGGTGCTGGACAATGGCTTCTGGGGCAAATTCCAAGCGCCCGATGCTTTGCCGCAGAATCCGCCAGCAAATGTCTGCATCGCCGCCAGTTGTGAGATGAGGACGAAATAAACCTGCTTTTTCTAAGGCGATGCGACGAATTGCTAAATTAGCAGTTTGACCGTAGGCACAAAAGGAATGGGCCAGAGTATGCTTTTGCGATAGAGTTTCTTGGCTATTTGCGTATTGTTCTAGTAAACTGTTGCCCGGTAGTGCCATAATTTCACCAGCGACAATTACCACATCTGGCTGGACAAAAGGCTGGATTAATGAAGTTAGCCATTGTGGTTGCGGACGGCAATCAGCATCGGTAAAAGCGATAATTTCACTAGCAGCAGCGCGAATACCAGTATTACGAGCAGCGTAGGAACTTTGAATTTGATTTTCGCTCAAAGGACGAATTGTAATTGGGGAATTTTCGGCAGTTTTTTTGAGAAGAGCGAGAGTGCGATCGCTACTGTTATTATCTACAAGCAAGTACTCTACTCGGTCTTTTGGATAAGTTTGAGACAAAAGACAACTAATTAATTCTGCTAAGTCTGTTTCACCGTTGTAAATAGGAACAACCACCGATACCATTGGCAAGAAATTGGTAGCGGTGGTTGTATTAACTGGCTGATAATTCATAGAAGTGTTAAGGATGAAGTATAAATAATGAAGTATAAAATTTCATCTTTTAGCCTTCATCCTTTTTAACACTGATACACGAACACCTGGTAATAAATTAATGGCAGATATTAGCGTCAATTTAATATTTCAAGTCATTAGCGCGAACGCTCATGGATTGGCTGGATTGATTTACTGGATACTGAGCAAAGTTATTACTCGATAGAGCTGCGATCGCACGGGCATACTGCGGATCGCTTTTAGTTCCTACTAGATTTGGGTTGCTTGCCAACTGCCGCTCTTGGGCATCTGTCAAATCTATTTTGATATTTGGAGTAATACCCTTATGGTTAATGTCTGTGCCGGCGGGGGTGAAGTAGTGGGCAATGGTGACTGCTAAACCCGATCCGTCTGACAGTTCGTGAACTGACTGTACTAGAGCTTTACCAAATGTTTGACCGCCAATAACTACTGCCCGCTTATTATCCTTTAAGGCTCCTGTGAGAATTTCGCTAGCACTGGCTGAATTTCCATCCACTAATATTGCTAACGGCAGTTTTGTCAAAGCAGTGTGATTCGCTTTAGTCTCTTCACTGTCTCCCTGACGGTTCACAGTACGGACAATTCCGCCATCATCCATCCACATCCGGGCAATTTCAATACTCGCCTGCAACAAACCGCCAGGATTCCCACGCAAATCTAGTACAAAAGCATCGGCTTTTTTGACGCTCAAATCGCGGATGGCTCGGTGCATTTGGTCAGCTGCATGGGCACTAAACTCGCGCAAGCGAATATAACCGACGCGCCGATTTCCTTCTTGTCTGAGGGTATAACGTACTGTTGGGACTTCAATAGTTGCCCGTGTAAGTTTCACATTAAAAGCATTTTGCCCCATCCTTGATAGTTGCAAAGATATGGGAGTACCTGCTTTGCCGCGAATCAGTTTGGAGGCATCATCCACTTTCATTGCCAGAGTGGATTTACCATCAATTGCCAAAATTTCATCGCCTGCTTTGATACCAGCTTTTAATGCTGGAGAGTTTTCTATGGCTTCGACAACAGTGAGACGCTTAGTTTTTTCGTTGACTTCCATGCGAACGCCAATTCCGGAGACTTCCCCAGATGTTTGGCTAGTCAGGGCTTGATATTGGTTGGGGTCCATGAACCGAGTGTAAGGGTCGCCCAACTTTTGTAAAGCTTCACGAATAGCTACATAAGCTTCTTCGTTAGAAGAATAATTTTTATTTAACAGGCTTCGCCGAGTTGCTTGCCAATCTTGTTGATTAAAACTACCGTCAACATATTCACGATTTACCACTTGCCAGACTTGGTCAACTAGGGCTTTCGGGCTATCTTGTAGGGCGGCACGAACGCAGCGAGTCCAAGCAGGACCAAATACAGACACGGTGGCGGTCGTGGCGATCGCTCCACCAATCAAGGCTATTTGGAGCGGCGAATAACGTTTCGCAGATTGGTTCATGTATATCAGCTGGGTTAATTTGTATTGTTGACAGTTTAAGCGATCGGGCTTTTAAGAGATTTTTCAGTTTTTATACTTATATTTGAGCTACATTTACCTCATTTTTTCCCCTTTTAATTATTTTTAAATTTTGCAGTAATTTATTAATAATTATTGCTGCAACTGACTGTTTTTGGCAGTCTAATATGTCACTATGAACTTACTGTAACGATAATGTGACACTTTTGCCAGTGTCTTCTTTGCACCCAATATTATTTTTATAAGATAGCATTTCACTGACTTAATAGCAGGTCTTTTCGACATAATTTCAGCAAGCCTTTCCTACCATGTCATGAGACATAAATTTACCAAAACTTCATCAATTCCCAACAGTAGAAACTTTCGTAAACAGTGGCAATTGCTACAAAAAGTAGGTTGTGGTTTATGCACAATCTTAGGCATTTGGCTGATTTGCACTACTATAGCCCTAGTTTTTGCTTTTTCCCAGCCAGTAGATGCCTTTTTTGTACTTGGTGGCAGTATTAGTCGAGAAGTTTACGTTGCCCAACAAGCAAAACAACATCCCAAAATACCAATTTTAATTTCTCATGGTTCTCAAGATCCTTGTATCTGGCTAATTTTTCAGCGGGAAGCAGCAGAAATAGAAAATGTTTGGTTAGAAAACTGTGCTAATTCTACCTTTGATAATTTTTACTACGGGATTCCAATCCTGCGGCGTTGGGGAGTACATAAGGTAAAGTTAATTACTTCACAAACTCACTTGCCACGAGCCAAATGGATGGGACAGATTCTTTTGGGCGCTCATGGCATTTGGGTAGACGTAGATATTGTCGAGGAGTGGGGCGTTCCTGGCAATCGCGAATCTCGGCTGAAAACTGGGCTGGATATAACGCGCAGCTTGTTTTGGGCTGGTTTAAGTCAATTTATTCAACCACAATGTTCGCATGTAACAAGACTTGCTGATGTAAATATGCAAGCTTGGCAGAATGTAGGTTTTAAGTGCGAACGCCAAGGAGGGTTGGGGAGATGATGAGAGATGGGGGAGATGAGGGAGATGAGGGAGATGGGGGAGATGGGATTTTACAGGTGTTGATCGTGAATCGTTAATAGCTGAGAAACGCGATCGCTGTCGGGTATTGTGGAAAATAAACGTGAATTATTATAGATATACTCGCAGGGAAACTATGGCAGAAATTCAGCTGGCGATTGAGGGTGAAGATGCAATTGCTGCAACAGAGGCGCTTTTAGAAATTCCTGGGATATCGGGTAACTATAGAGAGAGTTCGGATGCAGCCGAAAGAGAGGGAGTAACAGCCACAGTTGCTACCATCATTGGTATTGTTGGAGGAGCGATCGCTATTGCCGAACAAATCCGCAAGTGGTATCAAGAGTATCAAGCTAAACAGTCTGGTAAAAGAATTGAAAAGGTGTTGATTGTTGGGCGTAATGGCAGACGACTCCTTTTAAAGGATGCAACCTTAGAAGAAATTCGCCAAATTTTAGAATCGTAGTAGAGACGCGATTCATCGCGTCTCCTAATCCTGTTTTCGGAATCACGGGTGATAGACTTGAGGTAAATACTGAAGTCTCAGGATTCAGAACGTGCAGACGCTCCACCTCGACCTCAAAATAGTTAATGGTGATTACGTAGAGCTACGTTACTTTATTGATAATCCAAATCAGTATGAAAGGCGATCGCTTCCTATAAGAGAAATCGCTGATTTGATTAAGTTGGCGGAACGAGATTATTACGTTACAGATTTACCAGAGGATTACGCGGTAACTGGACGGCGATTGTATGACTGGTTGGATGGGAGCGATCGCACTCTACAATCCTTGTTAGATAAGCATCGGCGTGAGGGAATTGTTTTGGCTATTGCAGCAACAGAAAAACTCGCCCATCTCCCTTGGGAAGTGCTGCACGATGGCGTTAGCTTTTTGGTTGAGCGAGTCCCGGCTGTTGTCCCGGTGCGCTGGGTGTCGGATAGCGCGGTAAAAAAATTAACTATTGACGGGGAACCTGAAAACCGGGCGCTGCAAGTTTTGTTTATGGCGACTTCGCCTCTGAATGTTGAACCTGTGCTGGATTTTGAGGGAGAGGAAGCACGGATTTTAGAAGCAACGAAGCGGCAACCTTTAGCTTTGACAGTGGAAGAAAGCGGCTGTTTATCAGAGTTGGGTTATTTAGTTGATAGTTACGACAGTAATTATTTTGATGTTTTACACCTGACGGGTCATGCTACTTTCCAAGATGGGCAACCCTGCTTTATTACAGAAACGCCAACAGGTGAAGCTGACTATGCCAGTGCTTTTGATATCGCCCAAGAATTACAATTTCGACTGCCGAAACTCATTTTCCTCTCTGGTTGTCGCACTGGACAAGCTGGCAATTCCGGTTCTGTGCCGTCAATGGCGGAAGCATTGCTGGAATCGGGTGCAAAAGCGGTTTTGGGTTGGGGTCAAAAAGTTTTAGATCCGGATGCAACTGCCGCAGCTGCTGCACTGTATCAGGAATTGTCTGCTGGAAAGCAGATCGCTGAGGCTGTTGCTAGTACTTACCAAGCATTAATTAAGAACAAAGCGCGGGATTGGCATTTGTTGCGGCTGTATGCAGCTGGCGATTTACCAAGTTCATTAGTCACACCTTTGCGGACTCGCGGACGGAAACCAGCACCATCGCCTTCTGTTTCTACTCAGTTTTTAGATCCTGCGGGTAAGGTGAAAGTCCCGACGCGGGAAAGTTTTGTTGGTCGTCGCCGTCAATTGCAAAGTTGTTTAAGGGTACTGAGTCAACCAAGTGATGAAGTTGGGGTGTTGATTCATGGGATGGGTGGTTTGGGTAAAAGTAGTTTAGCAGCTAGGCTGTGCGACAGACTGCCGAATTTTGAACGTGTTGTCTGGGTGGGAAGAATCGATGAAGGTAGTTTAGTGAGTCGTTTGACAGAAAAGTTGGATGACAACGAACAACGCAAAAGCTTACAAAATTATGATGAAGAATTGAGATTTCGGCTGAGGCGAGTTTTTCAGCAGTTGCATGAGGGTGCAAAACCGTTTTTGTTGGTGCTGGATGACTTTGAAGTGAATTTGGAACCTCGCAATGAGGGTTATGTGTTGCAATCAGAAGCAGCAGAGGTCTTGAAAGCTTTAGTTTGGGCTTGTAGAGACGTTACATGTAACGTCTCTACTTCCCACCGCATCATTATTACCTGCCGTTACGATTTTGAATTTAGCCAGTTGCAGTATTTCTACAAGCAGCCGTTAGATGCACTGCAAGGTGCAGATTTACAAAAAAAGTTTAATCGCCTCACAGCCTTTAGTGCCAAATCTCAGGTGGATGAGGCGTTAAAGTCGCAAGCGCAGAAGTTGGCGGATGGGAATCCTCGGTTGCTGGAATGGTTGGATAAGATTCTGCAAAATACAACAGTTGATGTAGCGGCAATTCTGAATCGGTTAGCAGCAGATCCGGTGGAGTTGCGAGAGCAAGTTTTGGCAGAAGCGCTGCTGGAACAAATGGATACAATTATGCGGGAGATGTTGTCACGGGGTTTGGTGTTTGAGTTACCAGTACCGAGGGAAGCTTTAGCCGCAGTATGTGACACTATCCCCAATTTGTCACATTATATTAGTCGGGCAGTTGCGTTGGGACTGTTGGAAGTGAGCCATGATGAGGCTTTACGAGTACCGCGCATTTTGCCTGTGCAGTTAGTGGAAGATGCGGAAGTTTTGTATAAGCAAGCGGCTGATGTATTGTATCGCCTGTGGTGGGAGGAGGTCGAAACCCCAGAGCCACAAATCTTGGAAATTCATCGGCTAGCGTTGCTAGGGAAGGTAAACAAGATTGCTTTAGAATTGGCAATGTTGGCAAGGTTTTGGAGAAATCAAAGCCGATTTCGGGAAGCTGTTCAACTGTGCAAATCAACTCTAGAACTTGCTGAAAATTACTTCGTGTTACATGAGTTAGCTTGCTCTGAACAACAACTGGGTGAAGTCGGTAAAGCTCAAGAGCATTATCAAAAAGCCCTAGATAGCTGTCCAGCAGAAGACGAACAAGAAAAAGCAGCAATTATTAACAACTTAGGACTGCTAAAAACTCATAGAGGAAAAATAGAAGATGCGATCGCTCTTTTTCAACAATCCCTTGCAATCACTGAACAAATCGGTTATGTCCAAGGTCAGGCGCAGACGTTGAACAACTTGGGATTAATCAAAGCTAATAGAGGAGAAATAGAAGAAGCGATCGCCCTATATGAACAATCCCTTGCCATCAGTGAACAAATTGACGATGTCAAAACCAAGGCGACGACGTTGCACGAATTGGGGAGACTCAAAGTCAATAGGGGAGAAATAGAAGAAGCGATCGCCCTTTTTCAACAATCCCTTGCCATCAGTGAACAAATCGGTGATGTCCAAATGACGGCGACGACGTTGAACAACTTGGGATTGGTCAAAGCCAATAGAGGAAAAATAGAAGAAGCGATCGCCCTATATGAACAATCCCTTGCCATCACTAAAAAAATCGGCGATGTCCAAATGACGGCGACGACGTTGAACAACTTGGGATTGGTCAAAGCCAATA
>NZ_JAECZA010000016.1:76679-90517 GCF_016056275.1 Dendronalium phyllosphericum CENA369
GAGGAAAAATAGAAGAAGCGATCGCCCTATATGAACAATCCCTTGCTCTGAGTCAACAAATCGGTAATGTCCAAGCTCAGGCGCAGACGTTGCACAACTTGGGATTCCTCAAAGCCAATAGCGGAAAAATAGAACAAGCGATCGCCTTTTATGAACAATCCCTTGCTCTGAGTCAACAAATTGGTGATGTCCAACTCAAGGCAAGGACGTTGAACAACTTGGGAGAGATCAAAGTTTATAGAGGAGAAATAGAAGAAGCGATCGCCCTTTTTCAACAATCCCTTGCCATCACTGAAAAAATCGGTGATGTTCAAACTAAGGCGACGACGTTGAACAACTTGGGATTCCTCAAAGCCAATAGCGGAAAAATAGAACAAGCGATCGCCTTTTATGAACAATCCCTTGCTCTGAGTCAACAAATTGGTGATGTCCAACTCAAGGCAAGGACGTTGAACAACTTGGGAGAGATCAAAGTTTATAGAGGAGAAATAGAAGAAGCGATCGCCTTTTATCAAAAATCCCTTGCTATCACAGAACAAATCGGCGATGTCCAAACCAAGGCAATGACGTTGTGGTGGTTAGGACACATAGCAGAACAACAGGGCAATTACAATCAAGCACTAGATTATTTGCAGCCAGCCTTGGAGATATTGCAGCGTATCCAATCTCCTGACGCTGAGAAAGTTAGGCAAATGGTAGCGAGAGTACAAAATTTAATTCGTAATTCGTAATTCGTAGTTCGTAATTAAGAAAGTTGGAATTGAATTTGGCTTTGCAGGTTGGCAGCGATCGCCTATTTTAAAGAATTGCCATAAGCAATCTGTCTATTTTGGGTTAAGCTGACTCATTTACGAGCCTTTGATACTCATTAATGAGTCTTTGAACTCCTTTAATGAGCCTTTGATATTCATTAATGAGTCTTTGAACTCCATTAATGAGGTGTTTGATACTCATTCACGAGTCTTTGATACTCATTAATGAAGCTTTGAACTCCTTTAATGAGGTGCTTGATACTCATTAATGAGTCTTTGAACTCCATTAAAGAGGCTCTGAACTCCTTTAATGAGGTGTTTGATACTCATTAATGAGTCTTTGAACTCCGTTAAAGAGTCTTTGATACTCATTCGCCAGTTTTTTAGACTTGTGGCTTGGTTGTGGTGGGATGCGATCGCTATTATTCACCCCGAAGCCCATTCTAAACCAAAGAATCTGGATCTACACCAAGAGATTTTAGCCGTTCTGCCAGCATTTGAGCGCGTTGTTCTGCTTGTTGAACCCGTTCTTCTGGTGCTAATAAACGCTTACCTTGCTCGTTGTACCAATAAAGCCACTCGCGTGAAATGCCGAGATATGTCCCCCGTTCGCTACCAATTCCTAAACCAATTTCCGGTAGCCAAACGGGATTTCCTCGCTGCAATTGATACTTGCCATTTACCAAGCGATACACCTCTAAAACTGGTTTTCTCCGCCGTTGGGGATTATAAACGACATAATATAAAACTTCTAACTGGGCATAAAATTCTTTCTTGGTGCTATACTCTCCGCGCCGTTTATGAGAAACCACCTCTAATGTCATAATTGGCACGCGCTGTTCTTCCCAAAGGACATAACTTAAACGCAGATTCTCATCAAGAATCCGTTCAACTCCCAGACTCAAAAACCCATCTGGTACAATTGCAGCCCGATCGGGATCGTAATAAATCCCCATATCAACGCCAAAGAACCAGTCCATCCGGTCTGCCCAGACAAAAGCTAGTATGGCTTTGAGTAAACCGAGAATCAAATCTTGTAATTCATTATCTACAGGGGTATCGTCTGAGTCGGGCAAATCCTCCGCCGAGGGTAAGCAGTCTAGCGGATCGTACTGTAGCATAATCTAATTGCCATTCATCCAATACTGCGATCGTAGTGTTGCTTGCAGCTAATTCGTAATTCTTAAGCCGATAATAATGCAGGCGCTGGCTTTAACTTTGTCCCTACAGACTTTATTCAAAGCCGGTGATTATTAATCCTCAACAGGTAATTTCTGATCAATTAACACTAGAGCTTAAAATGGCGTTTATTTGTCATCTATCAACAGTATTAATTTTAGTCAAGAGTTAAAGAACTCCAAGAAATAAACTAGCCAATTTTTGCCTGTAACATTATTATCTGATTCTTCTCCCCCTGCTTCCCCAGCTTTAACAGCGATGGAATATTTATTTGGAAGTACCTTGATATTTAGACGCAAGACTATTTTGAATTTTTAATACCGAATCAATAAATTACTTATAGATAGAGGTCTTAATCTAGGCAAATGTAAAGAACAAATTAAGAAATCTCAATAATCTACACAACAAATCTCAAAATTAACATTAATTCACAATTAACCGAGAGCGAGCTTTTGCTGTATCGGATGAGAACAGCGCGACTAATTTGATTTCTTTCTAATTAGATCGAGGTCGAATTAAATAATAACCAATTATGAAAAGAGAACAGTTTCAGACCCTGCTGCAATTTTTCAAAGTTTTGGCTGACGAAAGCCGATTGAAGATTGTGGGTATCCTGGCGAATCAGGAGTGCAGCGTCGAAGAATTGGCGGCACTCATGCAACTTAAGGAACCGACAGTATCCCACCATCTGGCAAAACTTAAGGAGCTTAATTTAGTGACTATGCGCCCTGAAGGCAATAGCCGTTTGTATCAGTTGGATAGTGAAGCTTTACAAAGTATCAGCAAGGAAATTTTTACACCTGAGAAAATAGCATCTTTGATCGAAGATGTAGATACTGAAGCTTGGGAAAGTAAAGTCTTAAATAACTATTTAGAAGGCGATATTAACAGCTTAGAGAAAGTCCAACGCCTCAAAGAAATTCCCGCTAGCCGCAAAAAGCGTCTAGTAATTCTTAAGTGGTTGGCAAGCAAGTTCGATACAGGAGTTCAATACCCCGAACGCACCGTGAATGAAATACTCAAGTGCTACCATCCTGACTGCGCTACCTTGCGGCGAGAATTGATTGGCTATCAGCTAATGGAGCGAGAAAATGGAGTTTATTGGCGGATGACAGAGTAGGGGTTGGCGATTATTTTCCTAAATAAGCTTCGAGAACTTTCTGATTGGTTTGAATTTGTGCTGGGGGGCCATCAGCTAAATTCTGCCCTTCTGCTAGTACCCAAACGCGATCGCACAAGGACATAATCACATCCATATTGTGTTCGATAATCAAAAATGTCATGCCTTCCTGGCGGTTCCAGGCGACAATGCGATCGCATATATCATCAATCAGCCTCGGATTTACCCCGGCTGCTGGTTCATCCAACAAAATTAACTTGGGATTAGTCATCAGCGCCCGTCCCATTTCCAGTAGCTTGCGTTGTCCGCCTGATAAACTACCAGCATAGTCATATGCCTTTTTAGCTAATCCTACCGATTCTAAGAGCACCATCGCTCGCTCTTGTAGTTGCTTTTCTTCTTTAGCAACAATGTGCGGTTGCAGTTGCACCTGCCAAAAATTTTCACCCGTTTGTTTTTGGGCTGCCAGTAGCATATTATCTAACACCGACAACCGCGAGAGAGTCCGGGCAACTTGAAAAGTACGTACTAGTCCCTGCTGGGCGATTTGGTATGATTGCAAATGCTGAATCGGTTCGCCATCAAAAATTACTCGTCCTTTGTCTGGACGAATGAAGTTTGAAAGTAAATTAAACAAAGTGGTTTTACCAGCACCATTAGGGCCAATCAAGCCAGTAATGCTGCCTTTATTAACTTCAATGTTCGCCTCGTAAACTGCTTTGATCCCACCAAAGCTTTTACAAAGCCCCGTAGCTACCAATAAAGGAACTGAGTTATTTACCAAGGGTGAGTTCCTCCTTTTTACCTAAGATACCTTGAGGTCGCCAAATCATCAGCACCATCAAAATTAAACCAATGACCATGATGCGAAATGCACCTAAACGCGCTTCATCTAAAGGAACGAATCTAGGTAAAACTTCCCTAGTGATGGCATCGTAAGCAACGAAAATCACCGCACCTAAGATTGTGCCGATATTATTACCAGAACCACCGAGAATTACCATAATCCAAGCATCGAAAGTCGCTTGTGGCTCAAAAGTTTTGTCAGGATAAATAGCGCTGAGTTGCCATGCATAGAAAGCACCAGCGATACCTGCAATCGCACCTCCCAAGATGAGCGATTGCACCTTATACCAAAAGACATTTTTTCCCATAGCCCTAGGGACTTCTTCATCTTCGCGGATTGCTTTCAGGACTCGACCCCAAGGCGATCGCACCAAAACTTCTAAACGCCAAAATACAAATGCTAATATCAAAACTGTCAACAGCATCAAACCCGTTTTGGGATTGTAGTTATACAGGCTGATTACTCCTGAAATATAAATCGCTGTTGTTAACAGGGCAAGTATAATTCCCACGCCCAAACGCGTTGCTAATTCTTGCTTACTGACTGTGACTGTTTTTTGAGATGAATCGACAGCTTGGGATTTTTGGGCATAGCGAATCCACCGCCACAACCAAAACAAAGTCACACCAGCCAGCAGCGTTAGCAGTCCAATCATCAAAAATTGGAAAAACAAATTAGGCGCTGTAGATAGCGGTATTGGATAAGTTTGTACGCCGAATGCACCAGATACCCAAGTGTCACCCACTGGTAAATTCTCGTTATTTAAAACCAAACGAATCACTTCCCCTGTACCAATAGTCACAATTGCTAGATAATCTTCGCGTAAGCGCAGAGTTGCAAAACCAATTATCAAACCTAGTAAGGCTGCTACTATTGCCCCAATTGCTACTGCCACAAACAGGGGAACGCCCTTTAAACTTAACAATACCGTTGTATAAGCACCTAGGGTCATAAAAGCGATATGACCGAAGTTAATTAATCCCGTAAAGCCCCACTGTAAATTGAGTCCCAAGCTGAATAGGGCTAAAACTGCTGTAGAAATCGTCAAAAAAATCAGATAGTCAACCATTTTTTAGTCAGTTGTCAGTTGTTGTAGAGACGCGATTAATCGCGTCTGTTGTTGTAGAGACAAGGGTTAATCGCGTCTCTACAATTGTCAGGAGAAAAAGGGTAAAGGGTAAAGGTTAAAACGAAAGGGGGAGAACTTTATTTAATTCCTTTTCCCGCGAAGCCTTGCCTCTGCCCCTGTGCTCTTCTACTCACCCTGTAGTGTAGCTTGAGGATAATATTATGCCGTTAACTATGACAAATTTTTGGGAACAATACCTTTGTGTTTTGGGTAACATTTTATTGATATATGAATTTACTACGAATTAGAATCCATCACTTAATCGAGCAGTTAGCCGATGAAGAACTCGAAAGCGGTTGGAATGCTCTCCGGGCTTTGCATTGCGACTTTTACATGTTAAAAGCGATACAACAAGTCAAACAATCGCAGCAACCGTGGGACATCCTAACCCACGAAGAAGCAACACGTATGTTAATGTTTGTCTGAATTGGGGATTGGGGACTGGGTACTGGGGATTCGGGACTGGGTACTGGGGACTGGGTACTGGACAAGAATTTCTATAATTTCTAATCCCTAGTCCCTAATCCCCGATCCCTAATCCCCAATCCCTAATCCCCGATCCCCAATCCCTAATCCCCAGTAAAGGTGACGCATAGTGAGTCTGGAAATGCGCTACGCTAGGTCTTTTTTGGTAGACCTGAAGAGTTTAGAACCCGCTGCCTATCAGCGAGTGTATGATTTTGTGTTTTTGGAGTTTACGGAAAATGGGCCTCTGCATTGTCTTCCAGAACTGCGGCAGCTTGACAATGAAGGTATTTTTCATCGTTTTAGTATAGATAATTATTTAATTGGTATAGAAATTAGGGGTGAAATTGTAAAATTTTTACGGGTCATCCCTATGCCAGATGTTTAAAGTGAAGAGTTAGACCAACACTTAAAACTGTATAAGGCTAGGCAGGGATGGCTCTAACCTTACATTAAACTTGTTTTGGAAAAACACTTTACTTGAGATTTCCCTTATGGATGCAAAGGCACTTTGGCAACGATACCAAAATTGGTTATATTTCCACGAGGGATTAGGACTTTACTTAGATGTAAGTCGAATGCGTTTTGATGACGCTTTCGTGGAGTCGTTGCAGCCGAAGTTTGACAAAGCGTTTGCGGATATGGCTCAATTGGAGAAGGGTGCGATCGCTAATCCGGACGAAAACCGCATGGTCGGACATTATTGGCTGCGAAATCCCGATTTAGCACCAACTCCGGAACTTACACAAGAAATTGTCCAAACCCTAGAACAAATCGAAGCCTTTGCTGAAAAAGTCCAAACAGGTGCGATTCACCCTCCCAGAGCAAACCGCTTTACTGATGTTATCTCCATTGGTATTGGTGGTTCTGCCCTCGGCCCTGAATTTGTCGCTGAAGCCCTCGCCCCCGATTTTCCGCCGCTAAAAATTCACTTTATCGACAACAGCGATCCCGCAGGTATTGACCGTACTCTCAATCATCTGCGAAATAACCTTGCTAGCACTTTGGTTTTAGTCATCTCTAAATCTGGCGGCACACCAGAACCCCGCAATGGCATGATTGAAGTCAAAAAAGCCTACGCTGGACATAATTTGGACTTTGCTCAATATGCTGTAGCGATTACTAGCCCGGATAGCAATTTAGATAAGGTTGCCAAATCTGAAAGCTGGTTGGCAAGGTTCCCCATGTATGACTGGGTAGGAGGACGCACCTCAGAAATGTCTGCTGTGGGTTTAGTACCAGCAGCTTTGCAAGGCATTGACATTCGTGCCATGCTAGACGGTGCAAAAGAAATGGATGATGCTACCCGCGTCCCAGATGTCAAAAATAATCCAGCCGCCTTGTTGGCTTTATCTTGGTATTTTTCTGGTAATGGGCGGGGTGAAAAAGATATGGTTGTCCTGCCATACAAGGACAGCTTGCTGTTGTTCAGCCGCTATCTACAACAGCTAGTGATGGAATCTTTGGGTAAGGAAAAAGACTTAGACGGCAACATTGTCCATCAAGGTATTGCTGTTTATGGCAATAAAGGCTCAACAGATCAACACGCTTACGTTCAGCAGTTGCGTGAAGGTGTGCCGAATTTCTTTGCTACCTTGATTGAAGTTTTAGAAGATCGTAAAGGGCCATCCCCAGAAATAGATCCTGGAGTCACAGCAGGTGATTATCTTTCCGGTTTTCTTCAAGGAACTCGACAAGCGCTTTATGAAAATCAGCGCGATTCAATTACAGTCACTATTCCTCAAGTTAACGCCCGAACTGTAGGGGCGCTAATTGCTTTGTATGAACGTGCTGTTGGTTTATATGGCATCTTGGTCAATATCAACGCTTACCATCAACCAGGAGTAGAGGCTGGTAAAAAAGCCGCTGCTGCTATTCTCGACCTACAATCACGAGTATTAGCAGTGCTACAAAAAGAGACAACTGCTCTTTCCGTCGAACAAATCGCAGAAAAAGCAGGTGCTGCTGACCAGGTTGAGGCAATTTACAAAATTCTACGCCATTTACATACCAATCAGCGAGGTATAGTTTTACAAGGTAATCTCGGACAACCCAGCAGCTTGAAAGTTTCTGCTAGCTAACACGTTACAATTTGCTGAACTATTGTTGCCTATAACAATTTTTTACTGTGAAGCATCCTAGATTGAACATTCAGCTTCAATTCTCAGGATGCTTTACTTTGTAATATTATTTCAGCAAGAGTGTCTTAATTACGAATTAGTATTACACCCGACTTAGAAGGCGTTGATTAAAGTAACTCTTGGGTAAGAAACAGCGATCGGGTAAAAACGGATTGGGTATATATTGACTTAAGAAAGTACTTGGCTGATGCCGATGACAGAATGGGGCGACAATTCCCCAGTCTTCTGCCAGCCAAATCCAGTAACTTATTTCAATTCTGCCGTAGTTCGAGACTGTAAGAATCTCTCCAACACTGTTGTTAATCGATACTAGTTCAGGAGATGACTTAATTTCAGTTAAAAGCCAAGCTAATTCTTCTACCGAAAAGTAATAGCCGTTTTTGGCAGCTACTTTGATAAACTCCTGCGGGTTTTTAGCTGTTAGCAATTGTTCTTTGAGAGATGGCATTTTTTGTGCCAAATCAAAAAGATCCCAAATTTGTTTTCTTGTAGTTACAAACCAAGCAAGTTCCTCAGCAGTTAAACTGTAACAATTTTCTCTCGCTAATTTTATAAACCGCTCAAGACTATCTGTTTCGCTTAGTTGACTTTTTAATAGAAAACTTTGCTCTATTAATGACAAAAAATCGACTATTTTTTGCCATGTCAACTTCCCAAAATTTTCGTTAATTTTTATCTTTTCTTTCCAGAAAAGATATTGTTCTTCTCTAAGGAAAAAATTCCAAAGCTGATAATACATAATTAATCTCTCTTATAGCCTCCAATTTAGTAGAAGATAACTATTAATAAATATCAGTGTAGTCAGCATAAAGAGAGTCTTCGACAGTATTTTATACCCAAAATTACGCTATTTAAAATACATGGTGTTTAAGTACAGAAAGTTTGTATGATTTATATCAAATAAACTAATTATACTGAGAATAATCGAGGATAGCGATCGCTCATTGCCGCACTTCGTTACCTATCTTAAAATAATACAGAGTAAGTCTTCACGCATAGATTAAGACTGCTTGAGTGGGAAGCGAAGTATATAGCTACAGAGAAGATAAAAGTAATAAAACAAACGTATTTTATTAACTTGGTTAATTACAGAACCATCGATAATTAAGCGATCGCACTTTAGCTTATGTTTAAATAACTACAAACTCATAAAGCAGCTTGAGTAAACAGAAGAGATAGTTTAATAGTTAAAATTATGCATTTAGATTTGTAATCATAGAGCGTAAAATGAAGTTAAGGCAACAGAATAAATTAAAAGAAATACTATGTCTCAATCAATGCCAAAATAAGCTGCGCGTCGAGGGAGAATCTTTTCAGAACGGACTTCACCACTTGCAAAAGCTATTTTGGCAGAAGAGGAAAAGTTGGGCTAATTGATAAATCGCATAGAAAATAAAAGCGATCGCTTTTCCAATCGTTTGCTTAATATTTCTACACACATATACATAAGGATGTATTTTTATCTATAAAGTTAACTAAAATTTACTTTTAATTCCATTACATCTATAGTAGTGACAGCTAGAAAACATGCTAATACACGCAACTTAATCTAATTAGTGAAGAGAGCTTAATCGAGTGATTAATAATATATTTCCTTAGGATGAATGCAATCTCTCTCAAAGGCAGGAAGGAATATGTAATTAATTGCTTCATAGTTAATCAATAACCGTACCCGTGCTGTTGTACAAGTAGATAGCAAACAGTAAATGTTTTTAACTCCAAAAGAACTAGCAGCAAACTAATACTTTTACAGCAGCACAGCCTTTAGCAAACGCAGGGTGATGAGGAAATACAATGAACATGACATCATACCTTAAGAATAAGATAGCTACGCGTTTAGTGGCAGTGCTGCTTTCAGCATTGCTCACAGTGCCATTGCTGACTAGCTGCGGAGGAGGTTCCCGTACTGCCGCGCCGCCACCAGTTGATGATACTGCTGGTAGAACAGTAAGCGATCGCGCCCCCGGCAACCAACCCCAAGCTAAGAAGGGATTAGGTACGGGGCAGAAAGTGGCAATTTTGGCAGGTGCAGCAGCACTTTACTACTTGTATAACCAGCACAAGAACGCTCAAACTGAAGGAGCGCAAGGTAAATATTACCTTTCTAAGAATGGACGTGTGTACTACCGCGATGCCGAACATCGCGCTCACTGGGTAACTCCACCGCCAGAAGGCATCCAAGTTCCAGAATCTGATGCCCAAAAATACCGAGAATTCCAAGGCTATAACGGGCGTACTAGTGGTCGTGACCTCAGCGGTATAGCGCCAACTTCAGCTCCAGCACTCTAGAACAGTAAAGCGTGTGTGTCAATGCAAACTGGCTTTCTGGAGAATACCGCCGATCGCGCAAGTGGAACGCACGAACTCAAATTAGGAGATAAATCATGGTAGATGACTTTTTGCGAAAGGCGAAAGACTTTTTCACAGGGTCGAACGACAATCAAGCTGACCAAGATATCCAATACCGCGATCGCGATGTACGTCCAGCCAGCGAAGATCCCTACGGCGACCCCGCAGAGCAAGATTTGTACAGCAACGCGATTCCAGCTAGTCAAGACCCATACGGCGACCCCGCTGACTACTACGGTAACGCGATTCCAGCCAGTCAAGATCCATATGGCGACCCCGCAGACCAAGAGCAGCAAGGGCACTACGGTAACGTTAGACCAGCCAGCGAAGATCCCTACGGCGATCCCGCAGACGAAGAATATCGTTCCTAAGCCAAATTAATCTTGATGGGCTAAGAATAGGCAGTAAGATTTCAATCTCCTGCCTATTATTTTTACTACCATTAAAGATGACATAATAAGTTTTTATATTTCATCCTTAAGATATTGCTGCTCAAATTTCCTGCGATCGCTGAATATTTTGATGCACAGATTCAGCTGAAGAATGCAAAGCTTTTATTTCTTCATCTGTGAGATTTAATTCTAATACACTCTCAATTCCACCACATCCCAAGCGGCAGGGAACCCCAATTACAACATCTATTAAACCGTATTCACCTTCGAGATAAGTCGCTACAGGTAACAAGCGCGACTGATTCCACAAAATCGATTCCACCATCACACTTGTAGCAGATGCAGGAGCAAAAAAAGCACCACCCGTCTGCATCAATTCCACAATTTCCGCACCACCGTTACGAGTTCTTTCTACTAAACGTTCAATTGTAGTAGCATCCAACAATTCTGTAACGGGAATGCCATTGACAGTGGCATAACGAGACAAAGGAACCATTAAATCTCCGTGACTACCCAGTACCATCGCTTTGACATCAGCAGGTAAAACTCCTAATTCCATAGCGATAAAGGTTTCAAAGCGGGCTGAGTCTAACACGCCAGCCATACCCATAATCCGCTCGCGCGGTAAATTTGTGGCTTGCCAAGCTAGATAAGTCATCACATCTAAAGGATTGGTGACGACAATAAAAATAGCATTGGGAGAATGGGCGATCGCATTCTTAGCTGCTTCCACCACAATCTTGGCATTGGTTTTCAGCAAGTCATCTCGACTCATCCCTGGTTTGCGAGGAAGCCCTGCGGTAATCACCACAATTTGGGAACCAGATGTATCAAAATAATTGTTTGTGCCAATAATTTGGCGATTATGTAGTTCTATTCCCCTAGCTTCTGTTAAATCCAGTGCTAGACCTTGGGGCATTCCCTCAACAATATCTAGCAATACTACATCTGCCAAATTTTTCTCTGCAATACGCTGGGCTAGAGTGCTACCGACTCTACCAGCACCAACGATAGTGACACGAGGTAAACTACATACTGTTGGGGAATTGAAAGAAGAAGACATAATTGGGGTGCGGCTACTAGTTGAAGATTAAACTTCCCTGGAGAAGTAAGTAGTGTCACCCTACTATTTTCACTTTTCAAAAATTCGTCAACAACATTCTTTAGTCTGAAAACTTTATTGTAATTGATAACTGATGAACGCTAGTTACTAGCCTGCAAGAAAGCGTTCCGCGTACAACGGAAGGAACCCCCGCACAGTACTTCTCTTTGCCAGCACTGATTCCTGTTGAGCTGATATCTTGCACCAAGCGTCTAGAAGTCGCGGCAACACACGCAAAACTGGCCTACGCGGGTTAAAAACCTTGATTTTCTTTTAGTCCGCGCAGGCGGTAAGGGAGTCGCAGTCTTGGCGGTTCCCGTCGATTGCGTTAGCGCAGCGTTAGCGAGTCTTCGAGCGTCACTCCCGAACCCGAAGGGACTTCGTTTATATAGCTGCGATTTCTAATCGCTTGGACTATCTGCTTCAAGCGCGATAATTTCTTGGAGTTCCCTAAATAATGTCTGTTATTTGAATTGTTCGAGTTGCTCCAAACGTAACCATACGTTTGGTGTTGGCACTTTTCCAAACTTTACAAAAGCGTAATCACCTTTTATATCGACAATTTCGCCCTTACTGTCAAATAAGTAAGAAGGAAAGCGGGGATCGCTTGCTTGTGCTTCTACACTTTTTTCTAGCTTTTCGCGGACAGCGCGAACCGTATCTCCTTTTTTGAATGCCATGAATTCCCCTCTCAAGTTTATAGATTATTTTATCTGCATTTTAGAGGAGTTCTAAGTAAAACTTCTAACTCACTACTCCCCCAAGCCTTTGACACTGGGGACAAAAGTGACTAGATCGCCCAGCTAATCTAGTCCGCTGTATCAAATTACTGCAAACTCGACAAGGTTCTCCAGCGCGGTTGTAAACCCAAGCAACACCGCCATAGTTACCGTTGATCCCGTTAACATTAAGGAAATTGCTAAAAGTTGTGCCTCCAGCTGCAATACTGGCTTGTAATACTTGAATGATGGCTGTTCGCAAACGTTCAATTTGCTTTAGCTGCAAATCTGTACATAAAGTTTCTGGCAAAACTCCACTTTTAAATAAAGCTTCATCAGCATAGATGTTACCTAATCCCGCTACTACAGATTGATCTAGTAGGGCAGTCTTAATCGGACGGCGGCGATTTTGCAACTTCGCAGCCAGATATTCAACAGTGAATTCTGGTGAGAATGGGTCTATTGCAAGTTTTGCTAAACCAGTAATAATACTTTCTACTGGTACACCTGGAGAAACCCACCACATTTGTCCAAAGGTGCGTTGATCGACAAAGCGCAATTCTTGCCGATCCCCAAAAAATAATCTTACCCGCGTGTGTTTATGTAATGGTTCATCTCGATGCACCCACAATAGCTGACCTGTCATTCGCAGATGGACTCCTAGCCAGCTGGTAAAAGAGGCAGGAGGAGATTTCGAGAGTTCAGCTAAAAGATACTTACCGCGACGATGCCAAGTAGCGATCGCATACCCTTCAATCTTGCCAATAAACTCACCAATAGAAAACGGGTAGGCGATGGTACGATTTAGCAACACATCTCCACCCGTAATTTCTTGGTTGAGGGTCAATTGGTTTAGACCCTGTCGGACTGTTTCAACTTCAGGCAGTTCAGGCATTTAAGCTGATTAGGCGAGCAATTTTGATGTTCTTGGGGATCGAGACAGACGAGATGGGAAAGTATGTACATACCTTCCGATAGCATACTTTTCTACTTACAATAAACCGTAAATACCCGCAGGTAAGGTTTTTATAAGTAGAGTAGGCTAGGGTGAAGCATGAAAGAACTGAAAGTTTCATACTTCATATTTTCATACTTAAAGCTTCCCTTCATCATCTCATCAAATAATCACCTTGTGCCTTTGCTGATTATTTTTTTGCCTTGGCCTTTGGTGCTTCCACCTCGAATAATTCGTCCTCGGCAAAGTTATTGGTATTAATACCAGCATAATTTACCTTCTCAAACCGGACAATTACTGGGTATTTGATGCCGCTCTGATCCACAGAAGCTACGGTTCCTACATCCTGAAACCAGTAGGATTCGGGGCGGAGAATACGTACTTTAGAACCACGTTGAACCATGAGTTTCTTCCCTTTTAATTATCAATCGCCAATATATAGGGCTAATTGATTTCACTCTACTACTTGAAGGTCGCAGCTAGAGCCTTTGTTAAGTTATTTTTCAGTTGTCAACTATCGTAGAGACAGTTGTCAGTTGTAGTAGACGCGATTAACCCTTGTCTGTACAAGAGTCAGTTGTCAGTGGTCATTAGTCAGAAGGCAGAAGGCAGAAGGCAGAAGGCAGGAGTAATCATTATGTCTCCTTTGTCTCCCTCATCTCCCCCTACCTCCCCTGCTCCCCCATCT
>NZ_JAECZA010000160.1:0-2256 GCF_016056275.1 Dendronalium phyllosphericum CENA369
AGCTGAGTTCCCACTCACGTCCTAAGTAGCAGAATACGCCGATGAGGAAGTGGAAGATTACCAGTTGGTAAGGGCCGCCGTTGTACAGCCATTCATCTAAGGATGCTGCTTCCCAAATTGGGTAGAAGTGTAAACCGATGGCGTTGGAGGAAGGTACTACTGCACCGGAGATGATGTTGTTTCCGTAAAGTAAGGAACCTGCTACTGGTTCGCGGATGCCGTCGATGTCAACCGGAGGTGCGGCGATGAAGGCGATGATGAAGCAGGTGGTTGCTGCTAGCAGGGTGGGGATCATCAGTACGCCGAACCAGCCGATGTATAGTCTGTTGTTGGTGCTGGTGATCCAGTTGCAGAACTGCTCCCAAATGTTGGCGCTTTGGCGCTGTTGTAAGGTTGCTGTCATGGTTTTATGATTGCGATTTGCTGTTTATGTATTAGGCGTGTTTGTTTTCGCCTGTAAAATTATGTTACGAAATATGTTGAGTTTTGTAAAGTACTTTGAGAAAAAAATTTTAGCAATCTAGTGAAAAGCTCTGAAACTCTGATGCTTCAAGGGTTAGAAGATGTTTAACGCAGTGGAACTCAGAAAAGATAACAATATGAAGTACTACTGCGATCGCTCCCCACAGCAATATCCATACTTAAGTAGAGACTCTTGCTAGCTAGGTGCGTTACATTATCTTGTCTTATGCAAATTAAGAATTCTTGTACAGTTACTTACAGCCCTGCTTATACAATCGTTCCTACTTATGAGTGCTTTAATCGCTGTACTTATTGCAACTTTCGCACCGAACCGGGTCAAAGTCCCTGGATGACGCTATCAGCAGCAGAAAGGGTTTTGCAACGACTTCAAGGTGAAAATATCTGTGAAATTCTAATACTCAGTGGTGAAGTGCATCCTCATTCATCAAAGCGTCAGGCGTGGTTTCAGCAAATTTATGATTTATGCGAACTAGCATTAGCGATGGGGTTTTTACCGCACACGAATGCGGGGCCGTTGAGTTTTGACGAGATGCGAAAGCTGAAGAATGTAAACGTTTCGATGGGTTTGATGCTGGAGCAGTTAACGCCAGCATTGTTACATACTGTACATCGACACGCGCCGAGTAAATTACCAGAAGTCAGGCTGCAACAATTACAATGGGCGGGAGAGTTACAAATTCCCTTTACAACAGGTTTACTTCTAGGAATTGGGGAAACGCCTGATGATTGCTGGGAAACATTAGAAGCAATATCTCGACTTCATCAGAATTATCGCCACATTCAAGAAGTTATTTTGCAACCTCATAGTCCTGGAAATCAGCAAAGCTTTGATGCACCAGCTTTTGACCCCCATCAGTTACCAGAAGTCATTGCCAAAGCACGTAAAATTTTACCGCCAGATATCACAATTCAAATTCCGCCGAATTTAGTCAAAGATGACCGATGGTTACTCGCTTGTATTAAAGCTGGTGCAAGAGATTTAGGCGGAATTGGGCCAAAAGATGAAGTGAATCCCGATTATCCACATATACAAGAGCAGGCTTTGAGAGAAATTTTACAGCCTGTTGGCTGGCAACTGATACCGCGTTTACCAGTGTATCCTCAGTTTGATGGCTGGTTGTCGGGGGAATTGCAAAAAGCAGTAAGACAGTGGCGAAAGATAAGTAGTCGGACAAATTAATTTAACGTGAGTTCTAAGCTAATCTGCCTTTAAGTTGCACAATCCTTTGCCTTAGAAAGACGCGGGGACGCGGAGAAGGGGAGACGCGGAGAGAAGTTGCGTGCGGGGGTTCCCCCGTTGAGCAAACTTCGGGGGATGCAATTTGAATGATTATTAGCTTACAAGCCCTTTTTTGACCTCTCCCCCAACCCCTCTCCGTGTCGGAGAGGGGAGCCAAAACCCTAATTTCTCGTTACCCCTCCCTTTCCCTGTGGGAGAGGGAGGTTGGGAGGGAGAAGTTCATCGAACTCACGTTAATTTATTAACTTTAGCTTCTAGTCCTCTTGTTCGTTTACTTTAAATACTGATTAATGAGTGTTTGAACTCCATTAATGAGTCTCTGAGCTTCATTAAATGAGTGTCTGAACTCCATTAATGAGTCTTTGAACTCCTTTAATGAGTCTCTGAACTCCATTAAAGAGTCTTTGAACCTCATTAATGAGTCTTTGAGCTTCATTAATGAGTTATTTAATACTCGTTGGCGAGTATTTGAACTCCTTTAATGAGTCTTTGAACTCCTTTAATGAGTCTCTGAACTCCATTAAAGAGTCTTT
>NZ_JAECZA010000160.1:2356-3680 GCF_016056275.1 Dendronalium phyllosphericum CENA369
GAACTCCGTTAATGAGTCTTTGAACTCCGTTAATGAGCCTACCCATTTAGCTGTAGCAAGTTATTCATCAAACGATGTTATCTTCTTCTTTTGCCAAGCACCGCCATTCTCTATAATCTTCGGTATTATGAGCAACATTGCAATATTTTTTACCTATGGTTTATAGTTCTGACTTACTTAGTAAGCTCTACAACGCTTTTAACCCCTTTGAACCATTACCAGCAGGCGATCCAAAATATGTAGACTGTCAGGATGTGCGGGGAGATACGAATATTCTCCAAGAGTTGGGAAATCGGATGCTACTGGCAAATAATAACACTTACCAACTGTATTCCGGTCATCGAGGTGGGGGAAAATCTACAGAACTACGCCGATTAAAAAGCTTTTTAGAAAATCGCCAGTTTTATGTCGTATATTTTGAGGCTGATGAAGAAGATATCGACTCAGAAGATGCCCAGTATACAGATATTCTCCTCGCCTGTACCCGCCGTTTACTCAAAGATTTAAAAGAAATTGCCAGTCCTCGTCCTATACTCGACTGGTTAAAAAGCCGTTGGGAAGATTTGAAAGATTTGGCGCAGACTCCCATAGAATTTGAAAGTCTGGGAGTAGAAGCCCAACTGAGTCAGTTTGCCAAATTAACAGCAAATTTAAGGGCTGTTCCCGAATTGCGCCAGAAGATTCGCCAAAAAATCAATCCTCACACCGTCACTTTAATTCAGGTTTTGAATGAGTTTTTAAACGATGCCAAACAAAATTTACCTAAAGGCTACACTCAACTGGCGGTAATTGTCGATAATTTAGACCGGATGGTGTTAGTCAAAGACGGCGATCGCACCAATTACGAAGAAGTCTTTTTAGACCGCAGCGAACAACTCCAAGCCTTAGATTGCCATTTGATTTACACTCTCCCGATTTCCATGTTGTATTCTACCAGAGCAACGGATCTCAGGGATATTTACGGTGAATGCCTGACTTTGCCTTCAAGGGGCGACAAGCGAGTTAAAGAGCTTGCTGTATAAGCTTCATAGCCCTTAAACCTCGCTGATAATATGCTTGCTTATTGCGACTGAAACCGACCAGTTCCTCGACCCATGCTTGACACTCATGCCAAGCGACTATCCAATTTTGACCATATAAACCTATCCAGAAATTACTATGACGTTTCTCATTTCTATTTTTTTCTTGACTACGACAAATATAGGAATCAAGTTTTTGAAATTTAGTCCTTTGTCCATGTAACCAAGCACTGGTCATAGCTAAAGCAATTAAAAATATTATTCGTACAAGTCTATCAGGATTAGCTTGAGAACTTTCCAAATTG
>NZ_JAECZA010000161.1 GCF_016056275.1 Dendronalium phyllosphericum CENA369
CCCTAATCCCCAATCCCCAATCCCCAATCCCCAATTCCTAATCCCTAATTGCTATGAGTGTTACTCCTAAATCTGAGATGAATTGGCAGCAAATAGCATCGCCCCAAGCGAATGCTGATACTGCTCCTAATTTTTTTGGTGAATTGGTACAAGAGACGCTGGCTTTAACTCGTCGCTTGTTTATTCAGTTGCAACGCCGTCCCTCAACTTTAGTTGCTGGAATCATTCAACCAGTAATGTGGTTGGTGTTGTTTGGCGCTTTGTTTCAAAATGCTCCCAAAGGCTTATTTGGTAGTACGACAAATTACGGTCAGTTTTTGGCTGCGGGTGTAATTGTATTTACAGCTTTTGCCGGAGCGTTAAATGCTGGTTTACCAGTAATGTTTGACCGAGAGTTCGGCTTTTTAAATCGGTTATTAGTAGCACCTCTAGCGTCACGGTTTTCGATTGTCTTTGCTTCGGCAATCTTTATTATTAGCCAAAGTTTACTACAAGCAGCCGCAATCGTTGGAGCAGCAGCGTTTCTGGGCGCTGGATTACCTGATGCCGCAGGCTTAGGTGCGATCGCTTTGATTGTCTTCCTCCTAGCTTTGGGTGTGACTGCGATCTCTCTCGGTTTAGCTTTTGCCTTACCCGGACATATTGAATTGATTGCGGTAATTTTTGTGACTAATTTACCGCTGTTATTTGCTAGCACCGCTTTAGCACCTTTATCTTTCATGCCCAAATGGTTACAGGTTGTGGCTACCCTAAATCCTCTCAGCTACGCCATTGAGCCGATTCGTTATCTCTATCTCCACAGCAATTGGGGACTGGATAGTGTAGTGATGCAGGCTCCTTGGGGTGATGTTACATTTGGTGGAGCGTTGCTGGTGTTGTTTGGCTTTGCTGTTTTAGCTTTATTAAGCATTCAACCCCAACTACGGCGGACTCTTGCTTAAGATAAGTTAGATAAATTTCAGGTTCAAAACTCATGAAAAAATACTTTTTACCAGCGGTTAAATTATTTGTGGCGACTGTAGCCGGAATAGGCTTTAGTTCCTGCCTCTTGGCTCAACCTAGCTTGGCTCAAATTAGCAGCCCAAGCGATGCTTTTCCTAGTACTAGTACAACAGACCAAAATACCGATCCATTCGCCCGTAATAACTCAGGTAATTTCGACATGTTTGACCTGATTCATCGGGCAAATTTTGGAACTCTGAACTGGAATAATGACGAACAAAATCAACAACTAGACTCAGCAGCAGCAGCCTTTAAAGCAAGGCAACAAAAACTGCTTCAAGGTCAACAACAAAGGCCAGTAACGCCAAGCTCGTCAACAATTACACCTAGTACACCTGGAAGTGCGACATCTCCAGTGTTTACCCTCCCTTCACAACAAAACTGAATGAAAAACTAGCTCCTCACCAAAATAGTGTTGAGGAGCCAGAAACGCGATCGCCCAGTTATGAGTTATTTTCTGACTCAGAATTTAGTGCGATCGCCACAAGTCACAATGGTGGTGTGGTTCGTCTTAGGCATTTGTGCAGGCTAGCCGCAACTCTCAATAATAACTAAGACTACAAGCCCAGTTGAGTTAAAACATCACTGGCATGGGTGGCTGTGTTCACGCTAGAGTCAACATGAATAATTTTGCCATTGGGGTCAATTACATAAGTGACACGCTTGGCATAACCACCGCCATCAACATCGTAAGCACCGATCAGGCTTTTGTCTTTGTCAGCCAACAGGGGAAAATTTAAATTGTATTTTTGAGTGAATGCTTGATGGGAAGCTTCATCATCTGCACTGACTCCCAGCACTACAATATCTTTACCTTGATATTCAGGTTGGGCATCCCGGAAGCTACAAGCTTGTTTGGTGCAACCTGGAGTGTCATCTTTGGGATAAAAATACAAAACAACTGTCTTCCCAGCAAAATCAGATAACGAGACGGTGTTGCCATTAGTATCTTTGACGGTAAATGCAGGTGCATCCGTACCAACTGTTAGAGGCATAATGAACCTTTCCTGTTTCAGATTGTTGATGCCTTTGAAATTTTACAATAATTCACAATATTTAAATGACTTACCAAAGAAACAGCACAAATACGTATATCTAAAAAATTCTGCTTAAATAAGGTATCTGGTACTGAAACATAGCTATTTTGAAATTAATCATTATTCAAAAAATTGCTCAAAATCCAAAATGTCTAGTGTTGATTCCCAAAACCCGCCAACTTTTTCTTATCCTTCTAGCACAGTAGAAAGGGCTAAACGATCGCTAGTTTGTTCGCCGTTCAATCTGGGGTTGTTTGCAGCGATGCGACATGAAAGCGTGTCATTGAATGCGATCGCGGGTGAAAATGGTGTTCAGCATGGCTACACCAAACGTCCTTTGTCAGAATTGGCATCTTATAACACTTTAGACTGGCTAATCCAAGTAGGAGTTCTGCGCCGAGAAGTCGATGGCCAGGGAATTACAGATAGTTTTCGCCTCACTCCTCTAGGCCATCGGGTGGTGGAACAATACCAAGGAAAAAATTGGCCTGCTCCTTCCTTGAGCGATCGCCTGTACAATGCAATGATTCGTTGGTTTAGACTACCTTTTTAAAAGAGAAAATTAGAGAGTTAGGATGAGGGAATCAAAGGGAACAATATATACGCAAGCATCTGACTCCTTTATCAAGTCTTTATCATAATCTAACTGAAATTTGCCAGGGAGATGAAAGTACAAGGACGCGATGAATAAGGGAGACAAGGTGAGACAGCGCTCTTGGTAGGGTTTCCTTCCACAGGCGGCTGCGTTAGCGCAGCGTTAGCGAGCTTGCAAGCGTCACCCGATGGGGAGACAAGGGAGAGAAGAATTTACTCCCTCCGCCCCTCCGCCCCTCTGCC
>NZ_JAECZA010000162.1 GCF_016056275.1 Dendronalium phyllosphericum CENA369
GCAATAGTCAGATTCCTAAGAAAAAACCTAGAGGAGGTAAGTTAACTTGTGAGGATAAAAAGAGCAATCAAGAATTAGCTAAAATCAGAGTTTTAGGTGAGCATGTAAATCGGAAGCTGAAGGTATTTAAAATTTTGTCCTTCACTTATAGAAATCGTCGAAAAAGATTTAGTTTGAGGTTTAATCTGATTGCTGCTCTCTACAATTACGAGCTTCGTCTTCCCCAAACCGAATTTGCTTAAGCGACTTTTGCAAGAGGTCTAATAAATTATCTGTAATTTTTAACACATTAGTACTGCTCTCTGACCAGGGACTTTAATAGGACAAGTCAAATTTCAGCTAGAATATCTGATGTACTTTTTAAAGCCTCGAAACAATAATTATGAGTATTTTTAAATAAGAAAACTCATGAAAACTAGGACTGCTCCAGATTTCTCGAAAATTCCACGTAATGTTTGGATATTAGGTTTGGTAAGTCTACTAACAGATATTAGTTCTGAAACCATCCATTCACTATTGCCTTTGTTTCTGGTGTCTGTTTTAGGAGCAGGAGTTTTGACTGTTGGGGTGATTGAAGGCATTACAGGCATGGAGCCGAGATAAGCGCAAATTCGGAAATATAAGCTGAAAAGCCTTGCTAATTCTAGCTTTCAAAGATTTTGGTACTTATATAAATTGCCGCTTCAAATAGTTATTGAATATTTAGCATCAAGGGCGCATAATTGCTGTAACCATTGAAATATCTAGTGTTTAAGGATTTTTAGTTACTAGCGATCGCGGCTGTCTTTGCGGAATTTACGCTATTAATTTTGACACTTTGGTACAAATCTTGGGTATCTATTGCGAATCAGCATATCATCAATAGCAACTTCATCACTTTAAAAATAAACAAAATCAGCCCGATTTTGTGTGCCAACACAAAATCGGGCTTCAGGAGGTAGATGGCTTAAGAGATATCATCCAACTGCTTAGAGAATTGAGTTATGCTAACTCTTGCTTTGAATTGTGTTGATATTTCTTACGAATCTGGCTACCAGCCATAGCTAAACCAACAATGGTTAAACCAGCTAGGGTAGAAGATTCAGGAACATCTTTAACGATTGTAGATTTACTAAATTTAAAGGCAATAGTTTGAGAACCTGTGAATTTATTTACATCATAGCCAGTGTTTAGTAGTTGTTTATTGATAGCTCCTTGTGTCAAGAAAGAAATACCAGTGAGATATTGTCCTGAAGCGATTTCGTTCAAATTGAAAGTTTTATCTTTACCGTTATTAGTAAAGTAAGCACTAGTCAAATCACCGTAGCCTATAGTACCACCACCTTGTTTGACTTGACTTTCATAGGAATTGTTACCACCTGTTAAGCCTCCATAGGTTTGGACTGTGTATCCTTCTTTGATGTTGGTAACTGTTTTTGCCTGAACCCCACTATAAACACCAAGCTTTTGTACACCAGAAGCGTTCGCTTCAGCAAAGCGAATACCGAACAAATCTCCACTGTTCATGGCATCGGTAAAGGTCTTACCCGACATGTTGAAGAACAAGTCGCCAAATCCAATCTGCCCGCCAGCAGCCCCGGCTTCGCTTTCTCCCGTTAACTTCATGTTGCCATTGATGGCGATAATCACGCTGTCAGAGGTTTCTTTGAAAGCCATACCTCGGATATCGTAAGGGTTTTCTTTCCCTGGGGCTGCACCAACCCAGTAGTTGCCATTCATGCCATCTTTGCTGGAATCAAACGCATACTGCCAACCGTTTGCATCAGTAGGATTTTTCCCAGCGATGAGGCCTGTAGTGTCGTTCAAACATTCTAAAGAGATGCTAAATGCTGTTCCAGTTAAGTTAGCTGCATAGGCTCCTTGAGCTACAGAAAGAATGCCAACAGTAGTAACAGCAACTTTGAGGCAATTAAAGACTTTCTTATATTTCATTGATGAACGAGTTAAGTATTGAGATTGTTTGACATAATACGTTTTTAGTTTAATTACATAAAAACAAACAGCGTAATTTTTCTGAAGTTATAATTTCAGTATTTTAGCTAGAGCTTCATGAAATTAAAATCTTAGCTATTAGTTTTAGTAAAAAATATGTTTATCTAAATAAAATAAGTAATTCTAAGTAAAAAAAGTAATACTTTTAAAGAGGTAGAGCGATGACACAGTGCGATCGCTAGAAGCCATTGTCACTCATTCTTAGAATAGAGTAGTGAGGACGGCGTAAACTGAAAACTAAAATAGGGCCAATCTTCATAATGGGCATATAATACTGTTTCAGTACTAGTCACAAAGTTTGCATCTTACGAAATTTATTCCATTAACTGTTATAAACAACAGTTGCTTGTCCTGTAATTTTTGCTTGATCTATGATTAATGTAACAATCCAAGAAATTTTCACACATTGGCAGCGATCGCTGTTAAAAACTAGCACGCAAACAAATTATAAATATACTTATTCTACAAATAATAAGCGATATTATCATATTTAATAATCCATAAATTAAAAACAATAATTTTCTAATTTCAATCTGGAAAAGTCTTATATGCCAAATAACTACTATTAAAAAATTTATTTGAGGGAGGAAATATCAAGAACTATATTTTCCATCTAAAATTATATCAGCAATAATAGTCCAAATAATTAATAGTATATTTAAAAATATTGGGCTAATTCGGAGTAAAGTATAAGCTGAAGGCATTCGTTTCTACTTTTTATAATAAAATTAACCAAATTAGAAAAGGCGTTTTATCTTTTACTTAATGCTTTCCTAAAGTATTTTGTATAAAACATTTTAACGGTAAAGTTTAAAAAATAACTATTATCATCTGCCTTGTTGGTATAATAAAATACTTACTATCGTTAACAATACCTTAGCCAATTTACGAGGCTTCAACGCCTGTGGAAAGGGGATGAATACGTCCCAAAGAAGTGAGCTTGGCAAAAATTTGGGCTAATAAAATAGGCTCAGGCTTTTGAGGAAGTATTTTTAACATTTCACGGACATATCGAAAACCACGGTAGTAAGCTTTCAGGTCAATAATGCCAGAATCAGGATTATGTTTACGGAAATCAGCCAAAAGATGATGGGATAAATTAACCATGAAGAAGGCAAGATTAGCCGCATTAGTCACAGCAG
>NZ_JAECZA010000163.1 GCF_016056275.1 Dendronalium phyllosphericum CENA369
CAGGTGTAGGGGTGTAGGGGTGTAGGGGTGTGAGAGAATCAATGTAAATACGAGTCAGATTTTCTGAGCGTTCTAAAGAATTATCTAACCAAGATTGAGTCAGAACGATTTTTGCTTGGCTTTGTTCGAGTAAGTATGTTTGTCGTTCTGGTGGTAATTCGGGATCGATGGGGAGATAAGCCGCACCAGCGATTAAAATTCCTAGTACAGCAACAATTTGCTCCCAACCTTTTTTCATGACAATGGCGATTGCATTGTTGCTGGTTGCTCCCATTTTTCGCAGTTGAGATGCCAATTGCAGAGCGTGTTGGTATAATTCCTGATAAGTTAGGGTACGCTCTGGGGTGATGACTGCTGGAGAATCAGCTTGGATTTGCACTTGCTTAATAAACAAACTGTGCAAAGTTTCCTCAGAAATGGGTGCGGTGGGATAATTTGCAAGTGTAGGTTGTTGTAATTCTCCCTGACTTTCGCTCCAAATAGCATCTGAGGTAATTAGTCGTTGGAGCAAATCGCAGTAAGCAGCAAACATCTCATCCAGCAAACCTGGGGGGAAAAGTTCTTCCACCGCATCCCAGTTAAATATTAAAGTCCCATTTTGCTCTCTCAGTTGATTATCTAACCAAACTTGCGGGGTTTGACTGATACTGTAAACGAGTTCGCCTAACTGACTTAATATTGATGTATCCTGACCAAGTGATTCTAAACCCAGTGTACTAGTAAATACCACTGGCATAAATTGGTAACTTTGGCGTTGACGGCTAAGTTCTCGTTGTACCTGCAAACCACTAACATAACCGTTATCTAAATCTTGCCACAGTTGTTGCTGTAATTGTTGAGCGTGGTTGCTAAAGCTTTGAGGAACTGAGCGATCGACTTCCAAAAGTGTCAAAGATGTAAAGTCTCCGACAATCTCATTGACTTGGGGATGTAAAGGTAAACGCTTAAACAGTGTGAGATTAATCGTAAACTTAGGATTTTTGCTCCATTGACTGAGGATTTCTGCAAAAGCAGCCAGTAAAACTCCAGAAGGAGTTAAGTTAAATTGTTGAGCGCGATTTTGTAATTTGCGCCATTGTTCTGGAGACAGTTGAGAACTGCGACGTTGAAACCGAGGATTGGTAATGGAATTAGGATTTTTCGCTAGGGGTAATTCTGGTGCTGGTGGTAAGGTATCTAGTCGGTTAAACCAATATTCTTGAGAACGTTGATATTGGGGTGTATTTTTTAAAGTTGATTCCCCAAGCACATAATCGCGGAAGGAAAGTTCTAAGGGTGGTAATACAAACTCAGAATTATTATATAAATCTAACCACTCCCGCATCAGCATAAACACACTCCAAGCATCAGCAATCAAAGCATCAAAACTCAGGTGGAGTCTGGTACGCTGTTCATCTATGGGTGTAGCTCGAATTCTAAATAAAGGCCATTGATCCGCAGGTAAGACTTCATGGGACATCTGCTCGCGCATCACCTCTAAATCTTGCAAATCCAAAACTTCGATTTCATAAGCCGGTACTGTTGGGAGAATTTGCTGTTGACCATCTGGTAAGATAACAGCGCGGAGCATATCGTGACGTAGGATGAGTTTTTGCCAAGCTTGATTTAATCTTGTTAAATCTAGGCGATCGCAATCTAATTCTAAATAACCATGAGCAGCAATATTCCCCAATTCAAAAGCTTCATTGCGTCCTAACCAATAAGCTTGTTGAATATCGGTGAGGGGAAAAGGTTGATATAGCTGTTGTGGATTTGGGACAATTATTGGTAAATCAACTGAAGATTCTGTCTGTGTGAAAGATGTCAGTGCTTCACTCAATCCAGCCACCGTGGGAGATGTTAACAAAGAGCGTAGCGGTAACTCAATATTGAAGGTTTGTTGTAATCGAGCAATAACTTGAGTCGCCAGTAGGGAATGTCCCCCCAATTCAAAAAAGTTATCGTGAATGCCTACTTGTGTGAGTCCCAAAACAGCAGCGATAATATTAGCGATCGCTTCTTCGGTTGCGGTGCGCGGTGGAACAAAGTTTACTTGTCGATTCTGTTCCATATCTGGAATTGGTAAAGCACGCCGATCTACTTTACCGTTGGGGGTTAAAGGTAAAGTTTCCAGAATGGCGATCGCACTGGGAATCATATAATCAGGTAACTTCTGTTTGAGAAAGTTACGCAATTCACTAGTTGTTAATGATTGTTGTCCAGAAACAATATATGCAACTATAGATTTATTGTCAGTTTGTAGTTCTCGAACCATCACCACTGCTGCTTGAACTTGGGGATGACTACTCAAAACAGCTTCAATTTCCCCTAGTTCAATTCGGAAACCCCGAATCTTCACTTGATCGTCAATTCGACCGAGTAGTTCAATATTACCGTCAGGAAGATAACGCGCTAAATCTCCTGTTTTGTAGAAGATAGGGGTGTAAGGGTGTGGGGGTGTAGGGGTGTGGGGGTAGAAGGGATTAGGGATAAATTTTTCTTTGGTTAAATCAGGACGATTTAAATAACCTTGAGCCAAACCAGCACCACCAATATATAATTCACCCGCAACCCCAATGGGAACTAATTGCAGATATCGATCTAAAATATAAACTTGCGTGTTCGCAAATGGACGACCAATAGGAACCAACCCACTTCCTAATTTCCCAATCCCCAGTCCCCAATTCAAAATACG
>NZ_JAECZA010000164.1 GCF_016056275.1 Dendronalium phyllosphericum CENA369
CCCTCATCCCCCTCATCCCCCTCATCCCCTCAAGACTCAGGTCTAGCAGCAATATTCACCTCTTCTACTTTCCCAGGTTCTCCCATTTGCTTGGCTTCTTGCTGATTAACACTCATCAACACGCCACCAGCATTATCAGTTTTTACTGTCAACTGTTCTTGGGCTTTCCAAACACGGTGAGTTCCCTCTGGCAGAACACCCTCAAACTCGGTTTTGCCATCGGCTACTACGCGAATCCAAGATGAGGATTTCAAGGTCACACCAATCTGTACTGACTGATTGTCTTTGGAATTACTAAGTGTGTCGCTAACAGCTTGGACTTTTGTTGATGGTTTAGTGTGAGTTGGGTCTGTTTTTAAATATGTCTCTTGCTGGGGATTGCTTTGGCTATTGCTTGCTCTTAAAGATGCATTGTTCAAAAATTGAGACAGGCTACTAACAGAACATACGATTACAAATATATAAAGTAAGTACAGATGGAGAGGACGTAATTGACCAATGAACCTGATTTTCCCAGCAGCTTTGGGGATCGCTGGCAAAGAAGCGACAGGAAAATGACTAGCAAATTCTACTCCGTTAAAACCTAGCGCGTCAGCGAATTGTCTAATCAAACCTTGAATATAAACTGGTTCTGGCAGATCGTTTAAATTACCTTCTTCGATCGCTGCCAACAACCGGCGGGGAATCTTGGTTAAGACTACCATTTCCTCTAAAGATAAACTCTTTTCTTGGCGTGCAGCCCAAAGTTGACCCCCCATTTCTGCCAACTTTTCCCTTTGTTGTTGTTCTAATGAAATTGCTGGCTGCTGATTATTCTTTTTCTTTAGCCATTTCATGCTTTTTCTACTCTCCTTACCTCAGCTGAATCTTTAATAGGTGTTTGTTTTATTTGCTTTTGCAAAAAGCGAATTTCATCTTCTTTTAATGAACGATAATTACCTTCATTTAGAAAGCCCGCTTTTGGCATTTGTAATTTAATTGAGCCTATGGCAGTTCGATGTAGCTTGATGACTGGATATCCTAATTGTTGGGCTACACGGCGAATCTGGCGATTTCTTCCCTCCTGCAATACAATTTCTAAACGGCTGTTTTCAGCAAGATTTTCTATTAACCGCACCCTAGCTGGACGGGTTTTTCTCCCATCTAAAACAATACCCTTACGCCACATTTCTAGTGATGCCTCAGAAGGATGTCCTTTTACCAAAATAAAATAAGTCTTAGGGATGCTGTGGCGAGGATGAGTAAGCCCAAATGTCAAATCCCCGTCGTTAGTCAAGATTAATGCTCCTGTAGACTCTGCATCTAGACGACCAACAGGGTGAATGCCTGTGCCCTCACGTAATTCTTTGGGAAGCAAATCTAAAACAGTTTTTCTTCCTTGAGGGTCATAGCAAGTGGAAACCACTCCAGCCGGCTTGTGCAGCAACAGATATATTAAAGCCGGACGTTGTTGAGCTGATACTAACTGCCCATCAACTGTAATCGTATCTCTTTCAGGGTCAATTTTTTGACCTAAATGTGCCAACACTCCATTGATCCGCACGCGCGATCGCCGAATCATTTCTTCAGCTTCACGGCGGGAGGCAATACCCAAACTAGCAAGAATTTTTTGTAACCTAGCCTCCATAGGGAAATTACTGATAATTATTTGAACTTTAGCTAATACTTATGATATTTGCATTTTGTGTTAAGTAGCCATAAATGTTACATTTAGAGCTTACTTAAGTTCAGTCACTTGCTGAGTACATACCCATCACAAGAGCGATCGAATGCCAGAAGACAATTTGCAAAAAAGTTCCAAGAAGATAAGGCTAATTACCAATTTACTTACAAAAGCGCTCAAACTATGGTTGAGAGCGCAAGTCAGTCAGGTATCTCAGCTGGAAGTAGAAATTCGAGCCAGCGATCGCCAAATTCTCTCTGGTTGCATTCCTTGGGTATCTATTTTCGCCAGTCATGCTGTCTATCAAGGCCTCCATCTTACACGAATTCAATTGGTAGCGGAAAATATTCAAATCAATATAGGTTCAGTATTGAAAGGTCAACCACTACGACTGTTAGAAACAGTGGCAGTTTTCGGCGAGCTCGCCGTAGAAGACAAGGATCTTAACGATTCCCTCTCATCTGAACTATTATCGACTGCTTTAAATGATGTGCTGGTTAAACTTTTACCAGAATATAGCCTAAAATCCAAGCCTATTTCTTGGCAAAAAATTACCCTTGATAAAGATCGAGTAATGTTGCGTGCCATGGTAACATCCCCAAGTGAAGCTACGCATCTGGATATTTATTTAGACTTAGAATTACTCAGCCCTCAAGAGTTACAACTATCGCATATTCAGATCGAGCGAAACGAAGTACCGCTCTTAAAGGGCGATGGCAATTACAGTTTCGATCTTGGCTCGGATGTGGATATTGAAGAACTCAGAGCGATCCCCGGTCAATTAATCTGTCGCGGACGGATTAACGTTAATCCTTAGAGTGTCGTAGAGACGCGATTAATCCAAGTCTTTCCAAGAGTCAGTTGTCAGTTGTCAGTTGTCAGTTGTCAGTTGTCAGTTGTCAGTTGTCAGTTGTTAGGAGTAGCTATTATTTCTTCCTTGTCTCCCTTATCCCCTTGTCCCCCTGCTCCCCTGCTCC
>NZ_JAECZA010000165.1 GCF_016056275.1 Dendronalium phyllosphericum CENA369
CCCTCAAACACATATCGTAGATTCGCGTCTCGGCGCAGTTTACTAATCACATCCAGATTCAGTGCTTTGACTCCCTTGACAAATGCCTCTTTAGCATATGCTCCATCCACAGCAAGGTAGCGAACTTGGGGAGGTAATTGAGGTTGAGCAATTTCCAGGTGGTGGAGATAGTAGTCCATCCGCGTCAGTTCTGGACATTCGCCTTGGTCAAATGTTTGTTCAGCAAGCAGACTATAGGCCACTTCCGTTTCTACATCTACTACCGCCACCAAGGATACCTCTAATCCTCTCTCAACTCGATTGTGACTGCCATTATAAAATTGGTCTAGTCCAAAGGTCTTTTTCCCGCTTTTAGCAATGAATGAACAGTCCATCACCGCAATCATTGAGTGATGAAGAGACGTTGCTGCTTTGATTACTTCTGCGTTGAACTGAGCGAAATCAAACTGTTTTTTAAACTGTCGGCGATAACTTCTCTCTGTTCGTTGGCTGTAACGACTCAAGTTGGTAAAGTTTACCTTGCCACAGGCAATTAGAATCGTGGCAAACAGGGTTGTCAAGGCTTTTATCTGTGGTTTATGAAAAATCCCCATTTTGCTCAGTAAGCTTTGTACAATTTCCATATGGCTATCGAGTCGGTGCAAGTTTTTTCTAATCAGCACCTTAATGGCTCGATAGCTTTCTTGTCTATTCCCTCAACTAAAAATTGTCCGGAGTATTGATACTATGGACTATGACATAAACGAGGTTTGATGAAATGTCAAAAGCTTTAGACTATTTTCAACTGCGTAAAGAGCATCTGGTCAGACCACATTCCAACAAAATCAATTTATCAAAATAATATTAGCGCCCGCCTAAATCCAGGCAAGCGCTACTGTTTTATTGAAATTCAGGGAGAAAAGATGGTTAAATGAATTAAGAGATGTTTACTATTAATTGACTAATTTACTAATATTTAATTTTTTAGATTGTACTGCGGCGATTTAGCAAGTTCCACAAGAAAATAGCAACAATTGCACCCAGAACTGCTACCAAAATACCGGGAATGCTAAGAGTTGAAGCTGTTAGAGTCAAGGTTCCTGTATTGAAAAACACACCCAAACTTCCACCAACGAAAGCACCAATAATTCCTAATAAGATTGTTCCTAAGATTCCGCCGCCTTGATGACCGGGGTAGATAGCCTTGGCGATCGCACCAGCAATTAGACCTAAAACAATCCAAGCAAGAATATTCATTGTTTTAATTTGATAAACGTTTTTGACTGACAAATACACAATAGCAATCACAACATTGACATTCAATCTACCAAGAGAATAGATTATTAATAGCCTTGAGGATGAATGCTATTACTTCTTGTGATATACCTCTCAATTGAATGGATAATAAATTAAGAAAAAGCTCCTAGTAGGTCTAAAACTAGAAGCCTTTAAATTCATTGCTTGTAATTGCAGTATATGCATTATTAATTGTTTTTGCGCTTCTACTTGAAGAATTAAACTGAGGTTTTTTGAGGATTAAGATTAGCATTTTACATTGCAGGTACTACAACTGCTTTTTAGGGTTTTGATATGGAAGCTGCTGATGCTTACAGGAGTAAGTCTGGTGGTTCTGCGCCTACTTGAGTAATAAAACTGCGATTAAGTTTAACGGCAGCGCTGGCTTTAGTTTCAATGCTACTCTCGTTTCTCGTTTGAGATTGACTCAAGTGTACTCTTTCGAGGTCTAGAAACATTGCACTACTGAGCCTATATTAACTTTAATCTCAATTACACTTTGAGATCGCAATCAATCAAGGAAATTATACACCCCTTATTTAGTGCAGCCTATTATTCACCCGTCAGCAGAATAAAAAAATTTCGGAGGAACCAATGAGACAAGACGCAATCTTCAGTCCCTTTTTTGCATCAGTGTTTTTGACATTCCTGGTTTGGGTGTACATGTACATCCGTCGTATCCATTTCATTACAAGTAGAAAGCTCAAACCACAAGACCTAGCTGTACCTGATACGTTGGCACAAATTTCACCTCCAAGCGTATCCAATCCATCTGATAACCTGAAGAACCTGTTCGAGATTCCGGTACTATTTTATGTACTTGTACTGTATCTGTTCGTTACGAAACAGGTGGATACAGTGTATGTGAATGCTGCGTGGGTGTTTGTTGGATTTCGCGTCTTGCATAGTGCTGTTCATTGCACATTCAATCTGATTATGCTCCGGTTCTACCTCTACCTATTTGCTACGCTTGCAGTATGGTTGATTGCGTTTCGCGCAGCCTTTATTCACTTTGCTACTTAAATTACCTTAACTAGCTAAATTTTTCTCTGACGGTAGATTGAATTGAACAAATGCGACGTCAACTGCGGGATTTAGTGAAATTTGTCGATTAAGAAGAACAGCAGATTGTTTATACCAATTTTGAGGATGAGCTAGGGGAGATTGTCGAGATTGACGTACCTACAAAACAAACTGGTTTCAGCCCCTACCAATACCGCAAAAAGGTAGAGGCGTATATCCCTCTTTTGTCAGAGTGGGTAAACCCAATTGGTGAAACCCTTTTGGCGCTTGAATTTCCGCTTTTTAACTAGAAATTTTAGTTACTGTTAGAAAATAAAGCCTCAAAGCTTGATTCATTCTGAGTCTCAGAATTTAGGTTCGATTATTGTTTTCCGAGAGTGACAAAACAGGGATATTCAAAGAGCATAAAAATCATCGCCGCGATCGCTCCTCTCAAGCGTAACATCTCCCTGTTGGTTGAGTACTACTACTTAGCCATAAGGGATGACGTGGATGGCCAGCTTTCGTTCGACCTAGACAGTAGAGAGACTACTTGCTAGAAAATAAATTAAGCACTGCTCGATTTTGGAAAATAGCGATCTGACTTTTCACGTTATGTGGACGCATAAGCGAGGGTGTGAGGTGTGGGCTGAGTGGGTGTAGTAAGGCAATATCTTTTCCCTACACCCCTCAGCCTATCCCCTACCCCCTGTCTTGACGGAGGTTTTAGGACTTCCCGTGAAAAGTCAGATCGACATTGCACGCTCATTCAATAGGCGATCGCCTGGTTCTAAGGTTGCAAAATTTTTCTCGCACCAATACAGCATTGCTTGTTACCTTTAGACCCGATTGTAATTACTTTAGCTTATATGCTGTGCTGTTTTTTAAACTCTTTACCAGTAAGCCTTTCAACTGGAGTTTAGACTAGTTCGCGGTGCGAAACCCAAAAGCCTTACAGTGATTGAGATAGAGAAAAATGTACTCAATCGGAAGGCAGACAATAGGTGTTACAGAAAAAATATCACATTGACAGAGAGTTCAAGATTATCTTGCTCCTTTTTGGTGAAATGGATGAGCAAATGACTCAAATTGACCATCTGCTCTGTGATGACAACCTGCTTGAGTTAATGGAAGCAGACTTGTCAAAACGTTATCCACTCTCCAGCAAGACCGGAAGAAAATCAACTCCAGTAGAAGTGATATTCAGGATGTTAACTTTAAAAC
>NZ_JAECZA010000166.1 GCF_016056275.1 Dendronalium phyllosphericum CENA369
GTATGCCGTAGACTCATTTACTCCCCAAGATTGACCTATATGGAAGTATGTTCGGTATTCTCTCCAATATTCTAATGTCATCAACAATTGGTCTTCTAAGCTTAATTTACCCGGTCGCCCTGTTTTCTGTTTTGTTCGATGAAGCGATCGCACTACCTCTAACATCTCGTTAAAAGTATCTGGACGTACACCACACAAGCGTTTAAAGTCTTCTGATTTCAGACTCTTTACCTGTTCGTAGGTCATAGATGCTACCCAACTCTATCCTACTTGTCTCACGCATCTAGGACTTTTGCAAGAGGTCTATTGTAAAGGGGCAGAAGCGCGATCGCTATAATACTAATTCGTAATTCGTAATTCGTAATTCAGATATGGTCTAAAGTCCTAACGCACAGAACATCATTGACGGTGCTATACTTTGCGCGATCGCGCAGCCTACCAAACATCAAATTTGTTGTGGACAAGGTTTTTTCGACTTGCGCGTACACCTTAGTTAAGCTAATAATCATTCAAATTGCATCCCCCAACGGGAAAGGAAGTTTGGACTCGACGGAAAACGGAGGCACTCCGGTCTTGGGGTCTCACGCCACTCCCCTCCGGGAGACCCGCCCACAGGGGTGGCTCCCCAAGTAGAGGAAGTGCCCCGTCCAAGACTCCAACTTTTTCATCGCGTCTCCCTTTCTCCGCGTCTCCCCTTCTCCCTTTCTCCGCGTCTCCCCTTCTCCGCGTCCCCGCATCTCCCCTGTTTGCTCTATGTTCCTCAAACCCACAATATTTTTATCATCGCTAGCATTATTACTGAGTTTTGCGAGTTTATTTCTCAGTTCTTGGATTATTCTTCCTGCTCCTAATATGTTTTTACTCAGGCTAGGAGTAGCAGCGCCAGAAATTAGTCCTGGATTATTCTTATTAAATTTGTTCTCTTTATTGCTTTCTTTTATCTGCATCCATCACCCTCAACTACAGCGCCTAGCCTGCATTGTCAGTTTGATAGGATTGCTAACTTGTGGATGGGTGTTGGTGAATATCGCACCAACTCAAGCGCAGATGGCAAAAGCGATGACACAAGGATTGGGAACAGACTATCTCAAGCGAATTCCAGTTAAAGTCAGCGCTAAGATGCAAACCCATGCCTTTAGCTTAGTTCATGCTTTTCGAGGTATTCCATTAGGTAAAATTCGTCATCAAACAAATATTCTTTTTGCCACTCCCGCGGGAGTGTCTTTAACAATGGAAGTTTATCAACCTCCAGAGGTGGGAAAATATCCAGCAGTAGTAGTAATCTACGGTGGAGCTTGGCAAAGAGGCAATCCTAGCGCCGATCCTGAGTTTAATCAATACATAGCCAATCAAGGATATACAGTCTTTGCCATTGACTATCGACACGCGCCGCAATATCGGTTTCCAGCCCAGTTAGATGATGTGCGTACAGCCCTTGATTTTATTCGCCAACACGCGGCAGAGTATGAAGCCGACCCAGAACGTATGGTACTTTTAGGACGTTCTGCTGGCGCACACTTAGCAATGCTAGCAGCTTATCAACCGGATGCACTGCCCATCCGTGCTGTGGTTAGCTATTACGGCCCTGTTAACTTACCCGAAGGATACAAAACACCACCAAGTCCCGATCCGATAAACGTCCGCGCTGTTTTAAAAGCATTTATTGGTGGTTCTCTTGAAGAATTACCCAATCAGTATCAAATTGCTTCACCAATCAATTACCTAACGCATCCTGTACCCCCAACTTTATTAGTGTACGGTAGCCGCGACCATTTAGTAGAAGCCCGATTTGGCAGACAAATGTACAAAGCTTTACTTCAATCTGGGAACACAGCGGTTTTTCTAACAATTCCTTGGGCAGAACACGCTTTTGATGCCGTTTTCAGTGGTGTCAGCAACCAATTAGCGCTGTATCATACCGAAAGATTCTTAGCTTGGGCACTCTTCGACCAATAGTATCAATTACGAATTACGAATTACGAATTACTGAGGCCAGCGCCAATTGTAGCGATTCCATTCGTAGATGCCTTGAATTTCATACTCACCACCATTGTAGAAGCGGACAAGGCAATTAGTTGAAGAGTCATAGCCATCATTAATTTCATCAACTTTGAGGACGATGCAGCCAAACCATTCTCGCGCACAGGGGCCATCTTCTTGTACCCATTCCCACAGTGCGTTAGATACTTCAATGCGATCGCCTACTCTCAGTTTCAATGCATCCTCAAAGTAGGAATACTTATTAAAATGATATGATTCTACACGATTTAACCATTGCAAACCGTAGCGTTGGCGAATAAATTGTACTTCTCCAGAGTCTTTGTTATGCAACCAGTCGTTAAGTAACTGTACTTTCCATGTCCGGTTTTGTTGTTCCTCTGTCCTAACGAACTGTAAAAAGACTTCCAACTCTTCAGGAGACAGCTCATCTAAGGGATTATTAACATCTGCCAACCCAGATTTAGAGTTTCCTTGAATTTGCTCAACTACTTGCAGTAATATCTGTTTCTGCGTATCAGTGAGAGGACAGCTGGCTGCATCACAACTATTAAAAGCTACTTCCAATACTGCTTCAATCTCATCTGGTGTCATAAGTTAAAAGCAATTAAGGGTTGTTTCCCTAATTATTACAAAAGTTAAATTGAACTTTCTAATCTCTTAAGAAATACTGGTGTAGGGAATGAAACACTGTTGATTTTATTCTTAGCAGCCATCATAAACTACACATAACAATAACGAATGAAAACTCGCCTCTTTGCCCCTCCGCTCCTCCACCCCTCTGCCCCTCTGCCCCTCC
>NZ_JAECZA010000167.1:0-1110 GCF_016056275.1 Dendronalium phyllosphericum CENA369
ATTCAGCCTGTGTTCACAAAACTCATACTCATAAGGCTGATTAGATCCCACCAAAACTAATCTATTTTTGGCAAATTTCTCCACTAATTCCAAATACCATTGATTACCTTGAGCATCTAAATTAGAAGTGGGTTCGTCTAAAACCAAAATTGGCGTATCGGAACAAAATGCCAACACCAGCTTGGTGCGCTGCTTCATTCCGGAAGAGAAATACTTCAGCGGCTTGTCCTCTGCCTTGTTTAATGCCAATAAATCAAGTACGCTAGAAGCATTAAGCCCCATCTGGTATTTTTTAAATTGAAAATGGAAGTCGATGGTTTCCTGTAAGGTAAATTCTTCCACCAAATCCAAGTATGGCGCTGCTAAGCTTACGTGGTTAAATATCTGTTCTGCTGTTAGCGCTTTGTCGTGTGCATAGCTAATTTTTCCTTCCGAGGGTGTCAAGCTGCCCAACAATACACTTAGCAAAGTAGACTTTCCCGAACCATTTGGCCCTAAAATAGCATATTTATTTTCTGAAGAAAAAGTATAGTCGATCCCTTTAAAGATCCACTCCCTATTGAATCGCCTACCTAAATTCTCTAGCGTTATTTGCATGTTGAATTAGCCGCCTGTGCCAAAACCTCTCATTACGCCCCTATTAGAGTTGCGTATAAAGTCAACGATTTCATCTCTGATTTCTGTTGGTTGGAATTCGGCTTCAATCATATCCAGTGCCTTGGTTACATTGTTGTTCTTCACAAAAAGTACACGGTAAATTTCCTGTATCTCGTTGATTTGATTAGAAGAAAATCCTCTACGACGTAGGCCTACGGAATTGATCCCGACATAAGAAAGTGGTTCACGAGCCGCTTTCACGTAAGGAGGAACATCTTTACGCACTAATGAACCGCCTGTAACGAACGCATGCGAACCTACTTTTACAAATTGGTGAATCGCTACCAAACCCGCTAAAACCACATAATCACCAATGGTAATATGACCTGCCAAAGTGGTACTGTTTGAAAAGATGCAGTTGTTGCCCACCTGGCAATCATGTGCGATGTGTGAATAAGCCTGGATTAAGCAATTGCTTCCAATTACCGTTTTCCACTTATCCTTTGTGCCGCG
>NZ_JAECZA010000167.1:1120-2337 GCF_016056275.1 Dendronalium phyllosphericum CENA369
CGGTTACACACTCTCGGATTGTAGTGTTATCACCAATTTCAGCGGTGGTGATTTCTCCGGCAAACTTTAAATCCTGCGGCACCCCTGAGATTACCGAACCTGGAAAAATCCTACAATTTTTACCAATGCGGGCGCCATCCATGATTACCACGTTAGATCCAATCCATGTGCCTTCGCCAATTTCTACATCTTTGTGTATTACTGCAAAAGGTTCAACTACTACGTTATCGGCAATTTTTGCTTGCGGATGTATATATGCTAATGGTTGTATCATTTAATAGTGGTGGTTTCGTTATCTTTAACTTTTACAATTTGCGCCATCATTTCAGCCTCTACAACAACCTTTTCACCAACCATTCCTACACCTTTCATTTGCGCAATACCTCTTCTAATTGGCTCCATCAAATCGCACCTAAACACAATAGTATCACCAGGCATTACCTGAGATCTAAAACGTACATTGTCGATTTTCAAAAAGTAAGTAAGGTAATTTTCAGGATCAGGAACGGTGCTAAGCACTAAAATTCCGCCAGTTTGGGCCATTGCTTCAATCTGTATCACACCTGGAAAAACGGGAGCTCCCGGGAAATGTCCTTTAAAAAACTCCTCGTTCATGGACACATTTTTTAGCCCCACTACGTGTGTTTTGGTAAGCTCTAGTACTTTGTCCACAAATAAAAATGGTTGCCTGTGGGGCAAAATTTTCATGATATCTACCACATCAAAAAGTGGCTTGGCATTAATATCGTAGGCGTTAAGTTTTTTCTTGCCTTTATCTTTTTTGATAAAATCTTCGGAACATTGGCCGAAAAATCAAGTATACCGCCATTCGTGGCTGTTTGGCTTCCTAATTTTGTTTTTGGAATTTTAGCAATCTACCTGCTTCGAAATGCAAAAAAGTAATAACCTGAAAAGCTATCTTAACCTCCATCTGATTGTTTTTATATGGGGATTTACGGCAATACTTGGTGAACTCATCACAATAAAAGAGGAGAATGTTGTTTGGTACAGGATGCTTATGGCTGGAATTTTCATGCTTATCTATGTATTGATTACCAAAAAGCCATGGCGCATTCCCCGAAAATCGTTTTTCCATCTCATTGGTGTAGGTCTGATTATTGCCCTGCATTGGATATTTTTCTTCAAAGCGATTAATGTGTCCAATGTCTCAATAACCTTGGCTGTTTTTTCGACAGGAGCCTTTTTTGCTTCCATCA
>NZ_JAECZA010000167.1:2417-3051 GCF_016056275.1 Dendronalium phyllosphericum CENA369
TGTATTGGGAATGGTTTATTCGCTGATTTCGGTTTTTTTAGGAGTTACTTTTACGCTTTTCAACGGTAAGCTGATACAGAAGTACGATCCGTCTGTAATCACACTATATGAGTTTTTTGCAGGAGTATTTTTTGTATCTCTCTATCTGTTATATGGAGGCAAATTTACTGCGGAGTTCTTTACAGTGTCCCAAAACGATTGGATTTTGCTGTTAGTACTTTCTTCTGTCTGTACAGCCTATGCTTTTACCGCATCAGTTAACGTTATGAAAAAGCTCACACCATATACCGTAATGCTCACAACAAATATGGAACCTGTTTATGGTATCATGCTGGCTTATATTATTTTAGGTGATAAAGAAAAGATGAGCCCTGCTTTTTATGTGGGAGCAGTCATTATTCTGGCAACAGTAATTTTAAACGGAATTTTAAAGAATTATAAGTCCAAAAAATCTCTTTTGGCTGATAAATAAAGCAATTCACGAGTGTTTTTGATTGGAATGTTTAAGACAAGAAGCCGCTAAATCTTTTCAAAAATTAGCTTTTGTTCTTAAATGAAAATCCTATCTTTGCAGTTCGAACTAAACAAAAAATGCACAAGTCCTATGGAATATTTAGATTTTGAACTCCCTATA
>NZ_JAECZA010000168.1:0-1333 GCF_016056275.1 Dendronalium phyllosphericum CENA369
CTATGGAGGTGACGGATATATGCAAAATGCACTTGCCGAAATCATTAAAAATGGAGATTTAAGCCGCTATCTCAAGAAAACAAAAAAAAGCTACCATCAACGCAGAGACTATCTCGATGCCTTGCTAAAAAAACATCTGGGCAACGATATTACGTATGCAGTACCGGATGGCGGAATGGCAATCTGGATTAAAATAAATCCTATGTTTTCTGTAATCAAATTAAAATCAGTACCTCAACTGCATATCAAACGAATCCACGAACAGGAAAACGCCTTTCGTTTTGGGTTTGCTTCTATGAATGAAAAAGAATTGGAAGAAGCGGTTTTGTGTTTAAGGGAGGTGCTGAGGTTCTGAGGCACTAAGATGCTAAGGTTCTGAGGTGCTAAGTTTATTCAAAGAGGTACTAAAAAGAGGTACTAAGTTGCTAAGGTTCTGAGGCGCTAAGTTTATGTCCTTTCATATATAAAAGAGTAAGTTATTGAAATAGTCACTTACCACTATCGACTAACCATTATCAACTATCCATTATAGAGGTGCTAAGTTTATGCCTTTTGAATGTAAAAGATTAAGTTATTGAAGCGAATTTATTTGATGCAAAATTTCACATTAATCACTTACCACTATCCACTATCCATTAACCACTATCAACTAACCACTATCAACTATCCATTAACCTCTATTCACTATAAAAAAATGCCGTAGCTCAGAGAGACTACGGCGCTTGGTATAAAGGGTTGGTTATAGCTTATTCGGTACTGCTTAGGTCAGTAAATAATCCGTTATACTTTCCGCTGAAAATTTGGCCGTCAGCTCGGGTAAATTGGAAAGTTAAATCAACTTTATTTTCCGTTACAGAATTAATCGTAACGGTTTTTTCAGTAGCAGTAAGTCCTGCCTCTGAACTTTTTAGCAAGAAAGTACCATCAACATAGGTATAATTCTCATCATCTGCATTCTGTACATAGGCACCGCCAGTCTGTATAGAATAATTAGGAATATCGGTTATTGTTCCGGCTTCAAGTTTTACACCATTAAAATCAAAATAAATCTTACTGATGTTAGACACTGCAGTAGAATCGTTTAGATTTACATTGGAAAGCACAACTGAAATCGGACTTGGAGTTTCATCTACGATATTCTCATCCGTAACAAAAGAATTATTCAATACGTGAAATCCGCCATTAAAAGTAAAACCATTTTCGCCCAATTTTCTGCCATCGTCATCAGAACAAGACAGGAATAGAAATACAGCCAGGAAAGGAAATATTTTGATGATAGAGCGACTCATGGAAAAAGTTTTAATTATTAAGCATTACAGGCATAACACTGTCT
>NZ_JAECZA010000168.1:1343-2289 GCF_016056275.1 Dendronalium phyllosphericum CENA369
CAAGACCATCAACAGGAGTTAGGATACCTGCTCTGTTTGGCAGTGACATTTCCAGCATGATTTCGTCTGATTGAAGATTGGTCAACATTTCAGTTAAGAAACGAGAATTGAATCCAATCTGCATATCATCTCCTTGATAGTCGCACGTCAAACGTTCTTCTGCCTTATTTGAGTAATCAATATCTTCAGCAGAAATATTCAATTCAGCTCCGGCTATTTTTAAACGGATCTGGTGAGTTGTCTTATTTGAGAAAATAGCAACACGACGAACCGAACTTTGGAATTGTGAACGGTCAATCATTAGCTTATTTGGATTTTCTTTTGGAATTACAGCTTCATAATTCGGATATTTTCCGTCAATCAATCGGCATGTCAAAACGTAGTTATCAAAAGAAAACGTAGCATTCGAATCGTTATATTCAATCTTAACTTCAGCTTCAGAAGTACCTAGAATATTCTTTAAAATAGTCAAAGGTTTCTTTGGCATGATAAAATCAGCTACTTGCGATGCTTTTACATCAGTTCTAGCATATTTTACCAATTTATGAGCATCAGTAGCTACAAACGTAAGTCCTTCTGGTGAGAATTGGAAAAATACTCCAGACATTACCGGTCGTAAATCATCATTACCGGCAGCAAAAATAGTTTTGCTTACAGCAGTAGCCAAAACTCCGGCAGGAACTATCGTTGAAGACGGATCATCAAGATTTACAGATTTCGGAAATTCTTCACCCGGTGCGTATGCCAATGCATATTTACCAGAATTAGAACTGATTTCAATAGTACTGTTTTCCTCTACAGTAAAAGTAAGTGGTTGCTCCGGGAAAGTCTTTAATATTTCCAAAAGCAATTTTGCAGGAACAGCAACGCTTCCGGTACTTGTAGAATCAATTTCTAAAGTAGCAGACATTGTGGTTTCCAAATCGGATGCAGAAACGGTCAATTG
>NZ_JAECZA010000169.1 GCF_016056275.1 Dendronalium phyllosphericum CENA369
GAGTGGGTGTGGGGTGTAGGGTGTGGGGTGTGGGGTGTGGGGAAAGAGATAGCCCCAACAACCGTATTGATACAAGCCCCGTCTTTTTAAGACGATGGCATTGGTGGGGGTTACAAGCCCCCAGATAGTGCCGTCTTCACTACACCCTACCCCCTGCCCCCTACACCCTGTTGCTGACTTCAAAAGGTCTTTTTGCTAATTATCTATTTCTTGTGTCCATTTTCTGAGAAGATAGTAGGAGAAAATAAAACAAATGCAACGCGTATTTCAACCAACTATGATGCTTTCCACAACTGCTGCGATCGCATTACTAGTTACGGGTTGTGGAGAAAGTAAAGTTTCTCAATGTAACAAAATAGTAAAGGTTGCAAATAAAGCAGCAACCATCGGCCAGGAATTTGGTAAAAATCCCAAGCCTCAACAAGGTTCTAAATCATTAACAGAAGTCGCTGGTAAGATAGACGGAGTTGCCAACGAAATGAAAGCAGTAGAAGTTAAAGATGAAAAACTACAAGGTTATCAGGGACGCTTTCTAACACTTTATCAAGACACCAGCAAAGGATTGCGTGATGCAGCCAGTGCTTTAGATAAAAAGAATTTCCCAGCCGCAAATAACTTCTTAGCATCCCTGAAAAAGACTACTAGTCAAGAAAGTGCAATAGTGCAGGAAATTAATAGCTACTGCTCTGGTAAATAATCAATTCTGTGCCGAGCTAAAGACCAAATATAGCGGTTAAATTTGGCTGAAATACAAATTCGTAATCATCGCTAAAGCAATTCGAGCTTCGTGATTTATTACACTCAATTGCAAACTGCTATATTTGATTTATTTTTATGAAAAATCTCCACTTATTAAGTAGATGGACATAATTAAATGTAAAATGCCAACTTATGAAACCTTGTCATAAACTGACTTTTCCCTCCTGCCTTCTGCCTTCTGCCTCCTACCTCCTGCTTAAAAGCTAGAACTTATCTCAAGAGAGAAGATATTGCTGGAAAAAAATTCTATTGTGTGAGAAAAATCTGTCTACGAGGTTGACAATGGAGGCAAAAAGTGGCTACGTGCATCGGCGGATGCCGTTGATTGCTGCTGGGATTATCTTAGGTTTGGGTCTCAATGGGTTTTTTGATGGCATCTTGCTGCATCAAATTTTGCAGTGGCATCATATGTTGAGCAGCACTAGACCTCTAACTACTACCTCAAACATAGATTTGAACATGGTATGGGATGGCTTGTTTCATGCCTTCGATTGGATATTAACTGTAGTAGGAATAGTATTGCTGTGGCGGGCAGGCGGTCGTGATGATGTTCCTTGGTCATCAAAAACCTTTGTTGGCTCTTTGCTCATTGGTGCAGGATTATTCAACTTGGTTGAAGGAACGATTGACCATCAAATTTTGGGTATTCATCATGTGAAACCAGGCCCAAATCAGTTAGCTTGGGATGTAGGATTTTTGATATTAGGTGCGCTACTTGTTGTATTGGGTTGGTTAATGCTACAAACGAAAGTTAGAAATCAGGAGTAGAGACGCGATGAATCGCGCCTGTACAATAAAAGACGCGATTTATCGAGTCTGTACAACAATTAATTGTTACTCTGATTACCTCCCCAGCTCTCCTTGCCCCTCATCTCCCCTCTATGTCTACAGATACTTTTGAAAAAACCAGCTTGGGTTGGCAGCTTTCTCAGTTACAACAACAAGTAGGAGAATGGTTAGAATACCAGTTTTATCGCTTTCAACAAAATTTGCCAGAATTCGCACCTATTTCAATTAGTCCTTGGCTAGTTAATTTGCTGAAATTTTTGTTTTGGCTGATATTGGCTTTAGTTTTGGCTTGGGCGGGTTGGCGCTTGTGGCGAGAATTTGGTCACTACATATATTCTTGGCTGACTGGCGGTAAGAATGCCTCTAATTCTGGGGCAAAAGTCTATTCTAATGATTTCTCGGTAGGTATTTGGTTAGAGCGATCGCAACAATTGTATCGTCAAGGTAACTACCGCGAAGCTTGCCGTTGTCTTTACATGGCAATATTACAGCGCTTGCATGATACTGGTATTGTCCTTCACAAACCCAGTCGCACAGATGGCGAATATCTGCAATTGCTCCGTTCAACCGTAACCCCGATACAGCCCTATGAAACTTTGATTACCACTCACGAGCAATTATGTTTTGGCAACACTGAGATTTTCTCAGAAAATTATGAACAGTGTCAGCAAGCATATCGGGAAATTGCCCAGGAGTAAAGGCGGAGGGGCAGGGGGAGCAGGGGGAGCA
>NZ_JAECZA010000017.1 GCF_016056275.1 Dendronalium phyllosphericum CENA369
CTCTTCCCCTACACCCCACACCCCGCCCCAACGGGGCTTGGTGCAAAATTGTTGGAAGAAAAGTTGTGAACCACTACGTAAAACCCCAAACTCAAGATGTATTCAGCATAAGTTCTCATCTGTGTCGCTAAGTCAAATGTACAATTATAATCAGTCTTCTTTTTCTTCTCAGGCTTCAACCCCTCCTTCGCTGGAGATCCGGCACGGACATTACTTTAACTATGTAGTGCCAAGCGGTTGGCGAGTGGTTGAGGATGGACAATTTGCTGTTGTTTTATTTTCCCCAGACAATACTGCTTTAACGATAATGGTGGGGAATTCTGGTCTGCCTGTAAACTACAATCCCTGGCAGTTCGTCTACGAAAAGCTATTGGCAATGCAACCATATCAACTACAAATGGGTCAGCCTCGTCAAGTGCAACCGATTGCTGGATGCACAGTTGCTTATGAGTGGGACTACAACTATATGTACAATGGTATCGCCTATCAAGGAATAGCTAAGTGCAGTATCGCATATAGCTACAACTTGTGTACAATGGTCATGACTTGTGCAGCATCCGATCGCTCGCAGTGGGCTAATTATGTTTCATGGTTGCCACAAATAGCATCTGAGGTTTCAGCAACCAATGGAGCGGCCTTCGGAATTCAAGGAATTATGGCGCAAAACATCAATATTTCGCTTACCGAAGGGCAAAGGCATAGAGAATACCGCGAATGGTCGCAGAATACCTGGAACGAAGTCAACCGCCAACGAAATGAATCTATAGACCGTCAAAACTTCCAATTTCGTGAAAATCTGGGCAATGTCACAACTTGGACAAACCCTTACGGTTATCCAATGGTCGAGTTACCAACAAACTACAATTACTACTGGATAAATCGTCAAGGACAAATATATGGGACAAACGATCCAACTGAAAATCCCAACTTTGGCTCAACTCAAGATTGGCTAAAGATGAATCGATATCTGCCCTAAACTTGATAGAAATTGCATATTTGTTTAGGAAAAATCAGGGTGTATAACTGCTACTATGCCAAAGAGACCCCAGAGTTCATAATTATGAGGAAAAACCCCATACTATTACTGCTGTGTACAATGGTTGCCAATTTCGGGCTACCGTCATTATTAGCTCAAGCACAACAGGTAGTTTCTAATGCTCAAGTAGCAGCTATGGTAGAGGCACTGCGACAGGCTGCACCGCAAACAGGCACTTCAGATGATGGACTTTACAGCCAATGGCAAGTCAAACCAGAAACCCTCAAAGCTTGGTCAAAATATTGCCTCAAACGAGAACTAACACCGATACAGTTTGAGAATAGTCCTGTGACAGCCCGCTCGGTAGTATCTTGTATTACGCGTCGGGAGTTGAATAACCAATTTCGCGCTACTAGCAATAATGAAACTAAAGCTGTTTATGGTGTAGCTTGCTGGTGGATGACTGGCAACTATATCGGTTGCGATCGCGGCTTCACTGCTGCTTACGTCCAGAAAGTTGTTGCCTTTTACCAACAGCAGCGAGCAATTCCAGTAGAAGCGCCATCTGCATCACCAACAGTGTCGCCACGATAATAAAATTATTTATCCAAAAAAGATAAGGGATTGCTCATATTTTCGGCAAAACCAAGAATACCGCGATCGCGATGTTCGTAAATTAATTTACCTTGAGAATCAAATAGAAAAGTTCCTCCCCGTTGGGTTAAATAAGATGAATCTGGTACATAAGTATTCCTGTTGCTCAAAACTTCCGTCATGTTTCGCAGGCGTAGAGTTGCTAATTCAAAAGGACGTTGAAAGCCTTTACCTCCAGCAGCTTTGAAAAACGAACCTTTTATTGGTGGTAAAGGTGTATTCCTGACAATTTCCTCATCTGCAATTAACTGCGGGGCTTTTTTATCACCTTTATAACCCCGAAAAACTTCCTTGAGAGTTCCGGGACTACCAATACCAGCACACATGAGTATTAAATTCAGCCAAGCTGTTTGTGAGGTTGATAGTAAGGGTAATTGTAGAGATAAACCACGATAAAGTCCTAAAAGATTGTGAATTTCAGCGTTGGCATCCACAAATAACCATTCTTGAGGAAATCCTGTATATTCACAAAATTTGATTCCAGAATTGCGATTTCCAATTCCAATAGCGCGAATTGTGATTCTTCTGGCTTCGATTTCTTCTTTTTCTTTCCTTAGCCACCAAGCGTATTCTAAATTATCAAAATCTCCTAACTGCGACCAAATAAGTACGAGCAATTTTGAAGTATGGGTGCAACCATCTAAAACGAGTTTACTTTCTCCATCGCTAACTCGCAAGCGTTGAGTCTGGCTCAAAATCGAGTAAATATCTGGAGAATTAGAGCGTGTTTGAGTATTCATGCAGGTGAGGGCAATAGTCTTTAAATAAAATTTTAGATGGATTCGGACAACAACTTTGATATATCTAATAATCGCTCTGACCAAGCACTAGATTGCTGTTTCATATCTCTGCATTAACTATCATCAAACCAAATATTATCAAACTTTAATTTCTATCGTGCTAGTTGAACTTGAATGTTAACCAATTCTTCAGCACATTTTAGTTCAATTTCTGCTACTGTCTATTCGAGAAAACACATAGTTTAATCTGCCACACTTATAACCGCTTCCGGGTAAGCAGTGTTACAAAATATTCTAGTGTTTAAAAAGTTAAAATATTTGCAATCATATTATTTTTTCATGTTCTACCTAAACGAAAAAATGCTTAGGAACGATCTAGAGTTTAGAATCGAGAAGTACTTTCAACTTAGTTCACAACTTGCTGGGTTGGATAATACACAATTGCGTTCTTTGTTTGACGATAGTGAGTCTGGTATATCAAGTTTAAATTCGGGGCGAAATTACACTATTGTTCTTGGACAATCTAAAGTCTTTGTCAAACGTATTCCAATTACCAACATCGAATATGAAAACCTATTTTCTACCAAAAATCTGTATAACTTACCAACTTACTTTAATTACGGTGTAGGTTCTATTGGTTTAGGTGTCTTCCGCGAACTTCTGACACATATCAAGACCACTAACTGGGTATTAGAAGGAGCGATCGCCTCATTTCCTCTAATGTACCATTATCGAATCATTCCGTTCTTTGGGCAGCGTGGAGATGTCGATATGGAAAATTACAAGAGCTTTGTGGAGTATTGGGGTAATAATGCAAGTATTGGTAATTATGTATTAGATAGAGCCAACGCCAACTACGAATTGATTCTGTTCTTAGAGTACATACCCCATGTTTTAGCAACATGGTTGCAAGAAAACCCAAACAAACTTCAGAAATCCCTGGATGAATTACACAAAACGATTACCTTTTTGAGAACGAAGGGAATTATTCACTTTGACACACATTTTTACAATATCCTCACAGACGGCAAGCGGACATATTTGACTGATTTTGGTTTGGTGCTTGACAAGAGTTTTGCGTTAACCAACGATGAAGAGTCTTTTTTTAAAGAGAATCAATTTTACGATTATGGAGAAGTCTTACGAAATCTTGGTCATCTTATCCGCTCATCGTATGATTCATGTTCTGAGAACGATAAACGCAGGATAATGGAAAAATATGACATAAAAGAAGGCTTAAAACCCTATGAATTAGGGTCTGTATTACTTGACAATATCGAGCAGTTATACGCTGATGGAATCATGGAGTTAGATAATTTCTATGTTGCTAGTATTGTCAAATACCGCAGTATTATTGCACTGATGCAAAACTTCTTTGTTGATATGTGGAATAATAAAAAGAACACAAAATTTCCTCATGTAAAACTACTACAGCTGCTCGAAGAAACAGGGTTTATTCTGAATGGCGATTCTTAGGCAATTGGCTCAATATAGATTCCCCTAGATGTTTCAACATAGTACGAGCAGCTTCTTCTAGATTTTCTTTGACCCATAGCCTACTGATGCGATCGCCTGCCTGCTTTACAGCCTGCTACCAGATTTGTGCTATGGTTCTAACTTCGCGATCGCTCAGACTTGGCGCTCACTCGTAGACAGAATATGCGATCGATTGTGACACATTTGCTCATTGGCCAATTCAATTTGCGTTTGTGTCCCATTAGGACACATTTGCTTATCATCCGATTCTATTTGATTTTATGTCCCACTGGGACGCGTTTCGATCGGGTTATCAAATACAGCCAAAGCTTCGATTAGTCTGTAAAAATGATGGCGTTCAAATCCAAACCTGTCTTTGTAATCCTCCTCAAATGTTTTGTACGTGGAATGAAAGAGCGGTAACTTCAATACAAATCACTTCCTTTTTAGTAACCTTCTTGGGTTATAACGAACTATATTTTGTATGAAAGAGAACTTCAGTCTGAAGGCAGGTATTTCCCAATCATATTTTTTTTACTATTCTAGCTATACTTAAAAATCTAAAAATATAGGTATGAAGCTGAGGTTTAAAAGCTAAGAATTTGGATTGCTAGTGATTACAAGCAGTTTACAACCGGGGCTGCAAAACAGCAAAAGACTCGAATTATAGAAGAATGTCATTAAGAAAAGATGACACCAAAGCGCAAAGGCTAGGTATAAGAGAGCAGCTTTTTCAGTAAAGAAAAAGCTCATTTCTTAATTTAAAATCTAATTTTTTTGCGGAAATTTTGTGAAATGATGTAAGTCCAAAACTCGCCCGTTAAGGAAGCATAATGTCTGAATTGTTTAAAGGAAAATTTTCTCGTCGTCAGATTCTAACCACTGCTGGATTAGGAGCCATTTCAGCTGCCACAATTGGTAGTATGGGCGAACAGGTTGCTGCCCAGCAGCCAACGCAGCAAGCTACTCCACATGGAGGAACTCTGCCGCCTCAAGTTAAGTTTGCGCCTATTTCAGCACAAACTGAAGTGGATACGGGCGGCCCCCCGACTGCATTGCCACCGGAGCAACGTTTGGGGTTTGCGATCGTGGGACTAGGAAGATTGGCATTGGAAGAAATCATGCCTGCGTTTGCAGAGTGCAAACTAGCAAAGCCGACTGCATTAGTTAGTGGCGATGCTGCCAAAGCCAATCAAGTTGCTCAACAGTATGGGATTAAACCGCAGAACGTTTATAACTATCAGAATTATGACAATCTTCGCAACAATCCTGATGTTGATGTAATTTATATTGTACTGCCTAACAGTATGCATCGAGAATATACGGTGCGTGGAGCCAAAGCAGGTAAGCATATTTTGTGTGAGAAGCCAATGGCAACCACAGTAGAAGATGCTCAACAGATGATCGATGCGTGCAAACAAGCTAATCGCAAGCTGATGATTGCTTATCGCTGTCAGTATGAGCCGCACCATCGGGCGATGATTCAGACGATCCGCAGCAAAGAATTAGGAACTGTAAAGCTGATTCAGGCAGACAACGGACAAAACCAGGGCGGTGACTTAAATCAATGGCGGTTGAAACGCGCTCTAGCTGGAGGTGGCTCTTTACCAGATGTAGGAATTTATTGCCTAAATGCAACTCGCTATTTGACGGGAGAGGAACCGATTGAAATTAGCGCTCAAACCTTCAGCACTCCCGGCGATCCGCGTTTTAAAGAGGTAGAAGAAAGTGTTACCTTTCAGATGCGGTTTCCTAGTGGAGTGCTAGCGATTTGCTCTACTAGCTACGGCTTTCACGAAGCACGACGATTTCGTGTCTTTGGTTCTGATGCCTGGGGACAACTCGATCCGGCATTCTCTTACAACGGTTTGCGAATGATGATTTCGCGGAAATCACCAACTAACAGCATGGCAGAGAACATCAGCGAAGTGCGGCTGAGTGAAAAAAACCAGTTCGCTTTAGAAATCGATCATATGGCGGATTGTGTGATTGGTAACAAACAACCCCATACACCAGGCGAAGAAGGTTTGCAAGACCAAAAACTGATAGCATTGATTTACCAAGCGGCACAAACTGGCAAAACAATTACCCTTCCACGGGTTTCAGGACTAGATGTGACTCGCGGCCCCGCTCCTAGAACGCTTAAGTAAGCATTTTTTCAACAAACTTAACCTCACTAGACTAGCAAACGCTATAGAACCCAATACGGTTTAGTTAAAGGTTATTGGCGTAGAAAATTGGTCTTTCAGACGCGATGAATCGCGTCTCTACATGAGGATTTGGGGCTTAACTGAACTGTATTGCTATATAACCAATCTTTACTCTAGTTGACAAATTAGCTCTCAGTCTTGCTTGCTAATTATTAATCGCACCTCTGACTAATATCACTGTACTTTCTACACCAGAAGCGATCGCTTCGGGAATATTACCTTGAATTGCTTGTTGCAATAATCCTTCACGAGAAGCTCCTAAAACGACAACATCGTATCCTTCGGTTTTCACTAAGTTAATCACACCTTCGGCAACAGAATTAGCCTGCACTGGGGCAGCAATTACAGTATTAGACAACTTGCGGCGACGCATTAGCTGGCGGATGGCTTGTTCTAAAACTGTCATGTCTGGCTTGATTTCAGATGGTTTAAATACCTGTGTCAAGCGAATTTGTGGTTCGTTGCCCAATGTCACTAAAGCAGGTAATAACTTAATTGCCACCCTGGCATTGGGGCCGCCAGCCATCGGGATTAGCCAACGGTTGAACTGGGGAGTGAGGGGGGATGAGGGCAAAGGACGCGGTGACGCGGAGAGTGGGAGACGCGGAGAATCTATCCAAGATTCCCCGTGTCCCCGTGTCCCCGCATACCTGTGTCCTATTTTTCCCAACTTCACCAATACAACATCGCAGGTAGCTTGGCGAATTATTGTATCTACGACGTTGCCAAAAATCCGCCCAGGAGTGGAAGTGCTACCTTTCCAACCCATCAAAATTAAATCGATGTGTTGCTCGTTGATTGTCTCTAATATTGCTTGGGCGGCATCGTGGGCAACTCGAATCTGTGTATGTAGAGGAATGTGCCACTTTTTCGCTAGAACTTCTGCCTGTCGTAGTAAACGGCGACTTTTTGCAGTTCTTACCTGTGTTTCGGTGGGGGAAGTGTGACGCGATACTAACATCACTTGCACGCACTCTATTTCATAGTGGCGATCGCGCGCAATAGCTGCTGCCATTTGCAAAAGAACAGCTGCTGTTTCTGGATTAGCTACTGGTACTAATAATCTACCTCTACCAATGCTGGGCGATCGCGTTTGGTAAACTACATAAGAAGGTTCTGCTTGCAGTTTTGGGGTAGCATCTTCACAATTGAGATGTTCTGCTTCTACTCGAATGATATCTGCACGGGTGATGATGCCAATTAGTTTCCGCCCTTGCACTACTGGCAAGCGACTAATTTGATAGCGGTCAAGCAAATACAGTACATTACTCAGATTGTGTATGGGTGTTACTGTTATCGGGGTGGGAACCATGATTTCCCTCAAAGGAGTATCGTTTGGGAGGTTGCGATTGTGTATCTTTGTCAAATCTGTTTGCGTGACAATACCTACCAGCTTGCTATCTTTTACTACTGGAAAACCGCGATGATGAGAACGAGAAAAGGCTTGTCTTGCTTCATCTAAAGTCATCTCTGCATCCAGAGTTTCCACCTGTTGCTGCATGACATCTTTAGCAGTGAGATTTTTCAGTATGCCATCGCTAGAAGCTGCTTTGGCGATCGTAATGCCGTTTAGCTGCAATAACTTGTCATAAAGCGATCCTGGCATGACTTTATCAGCAACAAGATACGCTACTACAGACACAATCATTAAAGGCAGTACCAAATTAAAATCTGTAGTCATTTCAAACACAATGACAATTGCTGTAATTGGCACTTTGGAAACGGCACTAAAAAATCCCCCCATTCCCGCTAAAGCATAGGTAGTAAAAGAACCCACTCCCAAAAATTGAGCCTCACATACACCAATAAAGTGTCCCAAACAAGAACCTAAAATGAGACTGGGAGCAAATAAACCTCCAGGCGCGCCGGAACCAAATGCTATGAGTGTGAGGATAAACTGAGCCACAAACACGATCGCCGCCAAGGATGCATTCGTGTCACCAGTAATCATATACTCTCGCAAACCAGTGTTATCACGAAAATACTCTGGGAGTATTGCCACGACAATCCCAGAAATAAGTCCTGCTAAAGCTACTCTGAACGGCAAACTAATATGAAGTTTTTTGTAAAATTTTATACTAAAAACTATGCCATAATTAAATAATGCACCCAGTAATCCTGCCAAGATGCCCAATAGTAAGAAGAAGGGAAGTTCTGGGAGAGAGAACTTGTTGGAGTAGTTGAGCAATTGCAGGTTGAGTTCCAGACTACGCCCACCTAACAACCGAGATACTACCCCACCAATGAACGAAGCGATGATCGCTGTCCCTAGGGTAAGTCCAGATAAATCTTGGAGTAACTCTTCGACAATAAATATCACACCAGCAAGCGGCGCATTGAAAGCAGCGGCTAAACCTGCACCCGCACCAGCAGCAATCATCTGTCGCCGATGATCTGGAGAGGTGGGAACCCAACGACTCATACCTGCTGCTAAACCTGCTCCTACTTGCACAGTCGGGCCTTGCCTTCCCAGAGTTATCCCCGAACCTAAGACGATGATGGCACTAAAGAGCTTGACAATTGCCACCCGCCAGGATAAGGCAGTTGAAACATTGCCAAGAGTAGCTTTAACTTGAGGAATACCGCTACCTGATGCCTCTGGTGCTAACCTTTGTACTAAAGCACCAGCCAAAAATCCAAAGACTAAACCAACTAATGGTAAGGCAAACCATGCAGGTAAAACGTGAGAAGCATGGACTCGCCATGTCCCCAGCCATCCCGAACCTACTTTGAGAAATACCGCAGATAAAGCAGCCACTAGACCAATAATAGAAGCCTCGGCGATCGCTAAACCTCTTCTAGGCTGCAACCAGCTGCGAAAGCGCACAGTAAGAACAGGAAGCGACATAAAAATTAAAAATTAAAAATTAAAAATTAAAAACTTAATTGAGTGAGTCAGTCAGCAAATATTTATTTTCTATTTATCTATTTATACAGTTGTCATTTAATTTTAAGAAACGTGAGTCTCCAACGAAGGCGCACCTATAGGAAGGGTGAAACAAACAAGTCAAATCCTATTTCCTTCTGCCTTCTGCCTCCTGCCTTCTGCCTTCTGCCTCCTGCCTCCTGCCTTATTTCTTAAGAGTTCCACGAATCTCTCCTCCCTTCCCTCACATTGGCAAGGGAGGAATAACATAAAAATCACCTTTATTAATTTTTAGTTATTTCTGCCTGTGGTGGATAGTCCTTCTACTATCAAAGATGGAGTGTAACAAGAACCGTTCCAATCAGCATCACTACCTAATTTTACTAACTGTTTGAGAGCTGTGTAGACATTACCTGCAACCATCGTATCCTTGACACGCCCAATTACCTGTCCGTTTTGCACGCGATAACCCAAATCAATATTGATGGAAAAATCGCCAGAGATACCGCTGCCATTGCCCAACATTTGATCGACAATTAAGCCATCATCTATCATTTGAATTAAGTCTGAAAGCGATGCAGAACCAGGCTCGATGAGGAAATTAAATAAACCAGGGGTGGGATAGCTGCCTAAGCTGGAGCGAAAACCATTTCCTGTAGTACCGATACCCAGCTGTCGTCCAGTGGTGCGATCGCTATAAAAATGCTGTAAAATCCCGTTTTGAATAAAGACTAAAGAAGTAGTAGGATTACCCTCATCATCAAAAGGGCAACTGTAAGGCCCGGCTTGGGGGTCTTGGTAGAGGGTGAGACTGGGTGCTATGACTGGTTTACCCAAGCGTTCTGCCCAAGGGGAAGCTGCTTCTAGGATGCGCTTGCCATTTAAAGCTGCTTGTGCAGTACCCCAAAGCATATCAGCTGCTTTAGAAGTAAATAACACTGGAACGCGACCGCTAGGCGGTGAGACATTTTCGTTAGCCCAGACTAACCTTTGTAAAATTTGATGAGCTAATTTCTCAGGTTGGAGAAAGTCTCGCTGGGTTTGGCCATCAGAAACACTTAAAAAATCATCGCCTCGTATCCATTCGGCTGAGATATAGCAGCTGAGGGTAGTGTCAGTGTAGTAACAATCTAAACCGTGACTGTTGACAAGTCTAGTAGTTTCCACATCACATTCCCAGTCGCTACTGCAAAGCACATCTGGATAAACTTCGCGGATCAGCGCGATCGCTTCTTTGCCCCAGTCTACTAATACTTCTATGGGGACAGCTTTCCCCACATCTGGATAAACTAGCCCAGAGTTACTGCCCAATTCTACAGATTCGGGTTGATTGAGGTGACTCAAAGCCAGAGCGCGTTCCACCATCGCTTGTGCTGGGACATCACCATAAGCGACTGTCAGTCCTGGACGACCATTTCGCCACAGCCGCAGTGCTGTGCCTTCAGATTGGCTGGTTTCTATCTGCTTGAGTCGGTTAGCCTCAAAAAACACGGGACGAGAAAGCGATCGCGACTGATACACTTCAGCTGCTTGCGCTCCCGATTTTATGGCTAGTTCCAGTAGCTGTTCTGCTAGTGTATCTTGTGACAAATTTTCAGCACCCATGACCCTTGATAAATTGTAGATTTTGGATTTTGAACTGCGGCTAAACGCAGATAATTATCCCAAATCATTGGTGTCTATCCACATATATCGGCAGTTGCCTTTTTTAAAGCAGATGGACGCAGATAATTATCCCAAATCATCGGTGTCTATCTGCATGTCATGGACGCAGAGAATTATCCCAAAATGATTAATTATGTATCATATCTGTCTCAGTAATTGGTCAGCAACAGGGTGTAGGGTGTAGGGGGTAGGGTGTAGTGAAGCAATAAAGGGGTGTAAGGGAAACCACTCAACAAAATAGCGGCAGTGGTTTAGCAGAAGTCGCAAGTCGCAAGTCGCAAGTTATTCTCCCTTGTCTCCCTCATCCTCCTCATCTCCCCCAACTCCCCCAACCCTTTCGTGTATACACCTTACGCCAGATTCACCTCTTGCAGCAGCCAAAACCCAGCAAAAGCTTCGGCTTGAGGATCGGATTGCACGCCAATAAAATGCACTCCGTTGGCTTTTTGTTTAGTTTCTTCAAAACCTTTGGCTTCTACTAAAGTTTGAGGATTTTTGATATTGGCTAAAATCCAACTTTCAGTAGCACCGGTTTCTAAAATTAATCTCTCTCCTTGGGTAGTGTCAAACTTTAAAAAAGCTAATTCCAAACCAGACATCCAACCCGCTATGGGTAATGCCCTAGGAGAGAAAATCAAAACCCCAGGAATGCGGGTTTCGGGAGATAATTGTGCCAACTCTAGGGGAAATGCCTCGCCAAAGCCTATTTCCCACTCTGTCATTTCTGCAAAATCCGCAGCTTGCAAAGTCACAAACACCCACTGTTTTCCTTCCAAAGCATCTGGTAAACGCTGTGGTAAGGGTCTTTCTATGCGCACCGAGGGATTAGTACCTCCTTGATATCCAGGTTCTTGAGGATAGACCTCTTCCATCCGCTGTTTTAGCCATTGATTGAGGAACAAGGTGCGGCGACTAGGCTGGGCAGGAATACCCACATCTTGGCAGGCTTTAGTAATCATGTTATTCATTTGGCGACGGAAAAAGCGGATTTTGATCGGTGCTTCTCCGGCTTTGGCGATCGCTTCCTGCAATGCTGTCCGCAACCAACCCGAATTTACCTCTGTACTAGAACAATATTGAGCATAACGAAACAAAGAATCTGTTTTTGTCTCAACATTTGAGGGACTTTCGCAAATTAAGACTTCCCAAACTTTTTTTTGATTTTCGTCCAAAATTGGACGAGAGTAAAAATCGATTTCCCAAATACTGCCCATGTTTTGCCGTGAAAGTCTGACGACTTCATATTTTTCTGATATTTTTACTCTACCAAGGTTCGTCAATGGTCATTGGTAATTGATAACAGCTGACCCCTTGCCAATAGATCGCGTACTTCTTCGTCGCTGGTTTGCGAAAACTCTTCATACCAAAGACCGATCGCATACAATGGCTCTGGTGTTATCAAACAAATTACTTCGTTTACTTCACTACCTAACTGTTCGCAAGTTGCAGGCGGTGCGACTGGAACTGCAACAACAATTCGCTGGGCTTGCTGTGCCCGTAGTACGGCAATGGCAGCACGCATAGTTGAACTCGTAGCAATGCCGTCATCTACTAAAATAACGGTGCGATTTTTAACTTTTGGTTGGGGTTTCTCGCCGCGATAGACGCGATCGCGACGCTGTAATTCCCGCAATTCTTGAGCAGCTACTTCGTCAATCGTATGATTGGAGATGCCCAACCAATTAACAACTTCGTAATTTAACACCCGAACGCCCCCAGAGGCGATCGCACCCATCGCCAATTCTTGGTGACTAGGGACACCAAGTTTTCTTACCAAACATATGTCTAGTGGTGCATTTAGTGCTTTTGCGACTTCAAATGCTACTGGTACACCACCACGGGGCAAACCTAATACCAATACATCTTCACGGTTAGCATAGGCTATAAGGCGTTTTGCTAACATCTGACCTGCTTCAGTGCGGTTGCGAAATCTAGTAGTCATAATTTAGAACCTCCCTCGGATAAGAGTAAAGTTAATCCAAATACTTTTCGGTTAAGGGAGTATCCCAATTTTGCTACTCATCCATTTTTCAACTGATAGCTATAGGCAGTATCTCTATATTTACATTAAAAGGTAATTTTGAGGAACTTGTGATTCTCGATCGCAACATCTTGTTAATTGCAATAATAATTAATAATACTTTTTGTGTAGTCACATTTTTTTATTTCGCTCGTTTTACTTTATATAAAATCCAAATCAAATATTGTTGTCGCTTCGCATAACATTAATTGTAAGAATTTAGGAGTCAGAATCCAGGAGCCAGAGGGGTTAAAGAATGAGAAGAAATATTTGATGAACCAATCTACTATTCTACTAGATACCTTTAAATTATGACTTCTGACTCCTGGGTGCTGAATTCTTACCATCAATTTAAGCACCATCTAGTAAAATTAATATTAGAAGTTAGGATAATACCACAATTTCGTTTTACACTACTCCCCACTCCCTATTCTGCTAAAGCGAGGATTCAAGAATTTAAAATAAAAGGACTTTTCACTATGTTTCACAAAATTTTGGTTGCAGTAGACAGAACCCAAACGGGTCAACATGTTTTTGAACAAGGCGTGTCATTGGCCAAAGGAATAAATGCTGAAGTCATGTTGCTGCACGTTCTCTCGCCTTTGGAAGATGCCTATCTTAGCCCTGTTTTTACCCAGCCAGATGCAATGTATCCAACTTTACAAACATATCCTCTGGATAATCATACCAAAGAGTGGGAAGCAATAAAGAAAGAGAGACTAGATTGGCTGCGATCGCTCACTGATACAGCAATTAATGCGGGTGTCAAAACTGGTTTTACCCAAAATATGGGTGATGCAGGTAGAATAATTTGTGAAGTAGCTAGTAGTTGGCCGGCTGACTTAATTGTTGTTGGTCGTCGTGGTCTTGCTGGAGTCAGCGAGTTAATCTTAGGTAGTATAAGCAATTACGTGCTGCATCACGCACATTGCTCGGTTTTAGCAATCCAAGGAAAGATTACTAATACAACAGAAAAACCTCAAGATGCACAAATAACGTCAACTTGAGGTCGAGGGTTAGAGAAAATAGGAAGATAGGGAGAAAGACTTATAACAATTTCTCCCCCATCTCCATTAGGGTGGAGTCAAGGACATAGACACACCTGCTATGTGTTTGCGCCAAAATGGGATATTTGCGTAAAGTTTTTCAACAATGTACTCTCCAACAATGGCTTCTGAACATTGATTATTCCACCAGTTTAATGATGCTTCGTGCAACTCTTCCATAAGTTGCTTATCTTTCAACAGTTGTCCTAATATCCCTTCCAAATCCTGCCAATCCTTTATTTGAATCACAGGCGCTCCATCTAAATACCATCGTGAAGGCAAAGCTTCTGTCACCACAATACAACCATATTTCATTGCCTCAAACAAACGAGTTGTTTCAAAAGATGTACCTCTAGGAACTAGACATATTTTCGTATCCATCATTATTTCGCAATAGCTACGCTCATCTTCAATAGTTCTATTGCGAAAACCACCAGTGATTGCTAATTCAACTTTCAAATCTGGATTTTTTTTCTTAAACTTATTGGCACTTGATAACATGAGTTTGCGAGCCAAAGTTTTTGGAGTTCCTAACCAGTACTTCAAAGACCACAAAGGATACGCTACATGTACTATACTGCCAGAGAAATAAGCATCATAAAGGCGCTCTTCAATATCCTTAATTAGCATATCCTTTGAGTTGTTATACCCTAAAGGAATGTCATAGATAGGAGTTATTTCCCCTTTACCCAACAGCAAGTTTTTAAACTTGTGCCACTGATAATTCATAAACCCAGGTAGGCAAACAACTAAGATTCTGAGGAATTGAATTAGTGTTAGCAAGTTTAAAAGAGAAGGCTTAACGAGGGGATTACATCCAAGGATTGGGCGTGTACCTATACATTTAAATACAGCTTTTACCTTGTGAGCATACTTTGGTATGCGATACCACTCATCTCCTAGTACGAAAACAACAACATTTTGCCCGTATGATGGAAGTTCATCAATTTCATCCCAAGTGACGTAAAATACTAAACCGCTAAGTTGAAAACTTTTCTCTATAGCTTGGAAGACTTTACCAAAATAAGTAGTTAAGCCAAAGTTAATTGGTGGATTAGGAGCGTATATATCCCAAGGAACTGGTTTTTGTCCTCGTCTGATGTAGAGATAATATTGATTGGCAAGAGCATTAATTACGGTCATATCAGGAGTTTGCTTGTATGAATGTAGAAGATTAGAGTCAACATAAATTGCTACAGCATTCCTAAGTAGAATATGCAAAATTGCAGAGACAAAAGCTCTATTAGGTAGCTTTTGTTAGTAACCTAAATAGAATTGCTGTTAAATGTTTTATTTGGGTTTGAGTATTTGGGTTCAGGAGGATGCACGTGAGTAGAAAAAACTTATTTTTCTACGTAAATTATTTAACGATAATTTTTTAGCGATTTTATGAAGAAGCTATAAATTAAAATATCTGACATGTAAAAAATCTATGAATATCTATATCTGTAAGGTTGATTTACTTAAATTAACGCGAACTTGGACAAGCAGTATTTAAGATTTTTATACTAAAGTAATTTATCTTTGATATACCTTAAAGTCTTGCTAGCTATATTTCTTAATGAGAATAGTAGGAGAATTTTGTTACATAAATAACTATTTACAGGTAAAGTGCATAACTCCATATTTTGTCTATTTAAATACTCTACTGAATCATGCTGAAAAACATGATTTATATATGGCAATTCTATTTTAGTTGTGTCATATTCATTTTTATTGAAACAAGGAAACAAGGATAATTTACCAAATATCCTTTTTCACAAATAATTTAGAATTGTTATAGGGAATTAATGTTAATCGACGCACGTACACTACCTGCTGATGAAACTATTGAAACTGAAGTTTGTATCGTCGGTGCTGGGCCAGCAGGCATTACTTTGGCAAAAGAATTAGCTTTTGCAGATTTTCGAGTTTGTCTTTTAGAAAGTGGTGGACTGGATTTTGACAAAGATACTCAGTCACTTACTCAAGGTGAAAGCGTAGGAAATCTTTTCGGCACACTAGACGAACAACGTCGTTTTCAGTTTGGTGGTACAGCAAATGCCTGGAAAATTCGATTGGGTGACAATCAAATTGGTGTTAGGTATGTACCATTGGACAAGATAGATTTTGAGAAACGAGATTGGCTACCATATAGTGGCTGGCCTTTCGATAAATCTCACATCGATCCATTCTACGATCGCGCCCAAGCAATTTGTAAATTAGGAGCTTTTGCTTATGACGCTGAAGCTTGGGAAGATGCTGAAACTCCGCAGTTACCTTTGGCTAGTAATGTAACTACCAGCATGTTTCAGTTTGGCCCGCGTGCTGTCTTCACCCATGAGTACCGCGAACAAATCAATCAAGCTAGTAATATTACTACTTATCTCAACGCTAACTTAATTGAGATAGAAACAGATGAAACAGCCAAAACTGTAACCCGCTTGCGAGTAGGTTGTTTGTCAGGTAACAAATTTTGGGTATGTGCCAAGATTGTGATTTTAGCTGCTGGTGGCATTGAAACTGCACGTTTACTATTGCTATCCAATAAAGTGCAGACATTTGGTTTAGGCAATCAAAACGATTTAGTAGGTAGATTCTTTATGGATCATCCTCTAGTTAGCTGTGGTAGATTGATTCCTACTAATTCAGAACTTTTCAAACGTACAGCTTTATACGATCTGCGGCGAGTAAATAACGTGCCAGTAATGGGCAAGCTAACTCTCAACGAAGAACTCATGCGCCGCGAACAAATACTAAATAATAGTACATTGCTATTTCCCATACCAAAAACATATCAATTACAAGCTATTAATTCACTGAAAACATTGCTTTCGATGAAGCATAATACAGAAGCACGTAAAGATGTTTTCAAACACTTAGCAAATGTAATTATTGGTCTTGACTATATTTTGCCTGCTGCTTATGGCGCAGTTACCAAACAGCAACCTTTTATTCCTAGTTTGGCTTGGGGTGGTTGGTCGTATATTCGAGGTCATGAAAATCGATTTGCGGAATTTGAAGTTCTTCATCAAACCGAACAAGTACCTGACCCAGACAACCGAGTAACTTTGATTGCCGATCGCGATCGCCTCGGTCGTCAGCAAGTGAAGTTACACTGGCGTTGGAACGATATTGATATCCACAACATTAAGCGCACACAAGATTTTCTCCAAGCAGAAATCGCTCGTGCTGGTATAGGTCAATTACAAGTCGAACGAGATGGCAATCTACCAAAATTAATTCATCCCGGTACGCATCATCACATGGGAACGACGCGTATGCATGACGATCCCAAGCAGGGTGTTGTAGATCGAAATTGCCAAGTCCACGGCGTTTCTAATCTGTTCGTCGCCAGTAGCTCTGTTTTTCCTACAGGAGGCTATGCTAATCCCACACTGACTATTGTCGCTTTGGCAATTAGGCTAGCAGACCGTGTGAAAACAATCATGCGTAATTCGTAATTCGGGGAACTTACAATTAAAAATATTAATCAGTAAGGGACGTTACGCTTTTGACTCCTAAATATTGGCAAAATCTTCTAAAGGAGCGATCGCGTATTTTCCCTTCTCATCTCTATTAACTAGACCTAAAGCTAGTAAATCCCTGTCCATAAACAACTTGGTTGCTTTGCCTCCCGCATCAATCTTGGCGTTAATTAATTCCATAGCACAGCGAATGGTATCGTAAACCCGTTGGGGATGCATGGCAACTGTTATGGGTTGATATCTGCCTACTGACTCACATAATCGGTAGACTCCATGAACTGAGGACATGGGATAGCCATAATGCTTGGCAACTCGTGGTAAGAAATATCCGGCAGTTATTGGCTGTTCTCCTGAAGGACGCACGCAGGAATAGCTAGGATGAGCAGGTATATCAGCTGCCATACTACCAGGCATAAATCTCAAAATATTGAAATTCAGAAAATCTGGGTTGCACTCTTCCAATCCAAAGCGAATAACATTAATGTCGTCTTCAAAAGTTGTCGGCTCGTAGCTGATAATTGCGGTTTTACTTTCATTAAATTTTGCCTTTGTTAGTCCTAAAATAACAAAATAACTGCTAGGTAATCCAGCTCTATTCATGTCTATAAAAACTTGCTTTACTTTTGCGGGATAATCAAATGCTTGCTTAATTTGGCTTAGGACAGAGCCATTAAATTTATGATTTGCTAGTGCAACTTCTGGTAAAGTATGTTCTACTCCAAAAAACATATAAACACAGTTATGCTCCACTAGGTAGCACATTTGTTCGTAATCAATTTTATCAATTCTAGTATTGGAACCCCAAATGAATCCTTCTTCTTGGAGGATTTTTGCTTCCTGTCTTGCTACTTTTTCATGAACTGTAAAAGTATCCACATCTAAATAAACTGCTTCATAACCACACTGCTTGAGTTGTCTTAATTGTCTGCGAAAAGATTCTTCACTTAACCGAACTACGTGACTACTTTCACTGCTTTTGTTACAAAAACCGCATTTCCAAGGACATCCTCTTTGAGTAAATAATTGCGCTGTTTTTAATTGTCTGCTATCAGCAGATTTAAAGATATCCATGTCATGTACTTGTGGCACATGAATCAGACCAAAATTCTGGTCAATTTCATCAAAATTATTAACTCTCGGAGCAATAGAACGATGAAAAATGCTTTTTTTACTATTCTCTGGGGTGACACGGCAGAATTTGCCATCTTGATTAACGAAACACAATCCTGGCAAGTATTGCATTTGTTGATAAAAACTACCTTTGGCAACTGCATAAGCAATTTCTACTATTGATTCTTCGCCTTCGCCATCACAAAATGCTGTTACCCAAGGAGTGATTCTGGCAATATCTTCAACGCTTTTGGTAGCATATCCACCAACCAAAATCGGTACATTTTTTCTTCCTAGTTTTTCTAGCTCATCAAATATTTTTTTGCTATGTTCGTCAATTTCTGGCCATTGAGGAGTCATACAACCAGCAAAAATTACTAAATCGGCATTTCTAACTTCAAACAACACATTTTCAATAGTCAGGTCGGGACGTTCTAAATCTAGCTGTATTACTTGACTAAATCCAGCATTGAATAAACTAGAAGCGAGAACGGGTAAAGCTTTATTAGCACCATTAAAGCTTCTATGTTTGAGGATTTCACCGATTAGGACAATTTTTACTGAGTTAAGATTGAGGCGACTGTCTTTATCAGTTAGACAAGATAATGACACTATATATATACCTACCTTGATTTAGTTTTTATATAAATGAGACACCTATATGTTAGAATATGTGTTTCATTTACTATTAGATAAATTACTCTGAACGTGAGTAATTATTTATTCAGGTCAAATCAGAGTTTTCAGCTATTTTTGGATTAAAACAGCTAAAATGCATATTCCTGAAGGATGATAAAAGAGTGATATTTTTGTTTTGAATGTGCTTTTAAAAACCCACTTACTTTGAGGTGCTTTTTTAATCCAATCCATCCTACAATTAATTTGCAAATACCATCAGTTCTAGTTGTTTAAACAGATGGCATTTCTTCAACAGCACCCAACATTTTTAAAGAGGCTTTTTCAGCGTCTGTCACACCAGTAATGCCAGTAATTTCCATGCGTTCGTACAAACGATCGCTTAAAAGCGATCGCACTCGCCTACAGGTCTGGACATCCCACAATTGAACTTTTTCATCTTCGCTACCACTAGCTAGCAACTTCCCATTAGGACTAAAAGCAACAGAACGAATTGCGGCTGTGTGTCCTCGTTTGAGGGTGTCTAAACTTTTACCTGTGCTGACTTGCCATAGTTTAACGGTAGTATCAGCACTACCACTAGCTAAAGTTTGCCCATCAGGACTAAATGCTACTGAGTAGACTTGTTGAGTATGTCCTGTCAAGGTTTGATAGCATTCACCCGCATCGAGATTCCATAACTTAACAGTTTTATCTTCGCTAGCACTTGCCAAAATTTTTCCATCAGGATTGAATGCTACTGACCAAATCATGTCTTGATGGTCTGTCAAGGTTTGAATACATTCTCCAGTGGAAATATCCCAAAGTTTAATTAGACTGTCAGCACCACCACTTGCGAGGTGGCGACCATCAGGACTAAAAGCAACTGTCCACACCCAATGGCTATGTCCTTTAAATTTCTGAATACATTCACCTGTGGAGATGTCCCATATGCGAATAGTTCGATCTTCGCTACTGCTGACAAGGGTTTCGCCATCGGGACTAAAGGCCACTGTCCACACCCAATTATTGTGTCCTCTAAGGGTTTGGATGCATTTGCGATGATGAATGTCTTGAATGTCCCAAAGTTTGATGGTATTGTCAGCACTGCCACTAGCAAGTATTTGCTTATTTGGATGAAAGACTACAGAACGAATACGTCCTTGATGTTCTCTTAGAGAGTGGCATTCTGCTGTTTGTAAGTTCCATAACGCAATTGTGTAGTCATCACGACCGCTAGCAAGCATTTGGCTATTGGGACTAAATGCCACAGAATAGACATCACGAGTGTAACCTCGCAATATATTGAGACAATTGCCTTTGGCTACATCCCACAGCCTGGCTGTTTGATCGTCACTGCAACTAATTAGCGTGCGTCCGTCTGGGCTAAATGCGATCGCCCACACTTGGCTTTGATGTCCCTCTAAAGTTTTTAAACATTGACTACTGTGGATGTGCCATAGTTTGATTGTTCTGTCCTCGCCGCAACTTGCAAAGGTTTGTCCATCTGGACTAAAACGTACAGAATAAACTTGTTTGCTATGTCCCTCAAAAATCTGTTTGGATTTACCTGTAGTCACATCCCATAGTCTGACAGTTTTATCTCTGCTGCTACTAGCTAGTGTTTTGCCATCTGGACTAAAAGCCACTGAACGAACATCGCGGCTATGACCTTCAAGAGTTTTGAGACATTTTCCTTCGGAAATATCCCACAGTTTAATGTTGTTGTCGGCGCTGCCACTTGCCAATAACCAGGGCGCATTATCTGTAAGTATTGGATTGAAGGTAACTGACCAAACCCAGCCATGATGACCGATGAGTGTTTTCTGGCAAATACCTGTGGCAATATCCCAAAGTTTAATTGTTTGGTCTTCACCAGCGCTGGCCAAAAGACGACCATCTGGACTAAAAGCTACCGAGTAAACTTTATTGGTATGTCCTTTAAATGTTTGCAGACACTCGCCTGTCTCGACATTCCAAAGTTTAACTTTGTAGTCTGCACTACCACTAGCTAAGTATTTACTGTCTGGGCTGAAAGCGAAAGCCCAAACCCAGGCAGTATGACCTTTATATGTGCAAAGTTGTTTATTATCGGAAGTTTGCCATAGGCGAATTTCCCCATTTATTAAACCTGTAGCAAAGTATTTGCCATCAGGACTAAATCTCACTGAGACAATACTAGACATAGTTTCAGCGAATACAGAACCAGTTACGTCAGTATTGGCGAAGCTAGTATCCTGTAACTTGACATCTTTCAGATAAGCTTGCCAAATAGTTAGACCGGAAAAATCGCGTCCGCTCAAATCTATGTGAGAATCATCTGGAAATTTATTTATCTGAAGTTGGCGCAGTAGATTGACCAAGTTACCAGCAGCATAACCTTTTTTTGGTAGAGGCTCCTGTTGTAAATTATCTAATATGCGCCGGAGATAAGATTCAAGTTCTGTTTCTGTACCAAAAACATTGAGTAGTTTTTGTTTGACTGGTTCTAGAATTAGCCTTTCTTGTGTATGCCTGATGTAATCAAGCGATCGCGCCTTCATTAAAGGGTAAGTATTGATAAATTCCCAGTTTTTTTTTTGAATTATTTCCTGAACTGCTTGTTCGGTTAATTGTTCATTCACATACTCCATAACTACAGATTGCAGCCCAAACCTACTGGCATTTTCTTCTTTTTCAATCAGCGATCGCCGCAACAGTGACTCTACAGCTTCTAAAATTTTGATTGTGGTTTCTGTTGTCAGTAAATCCTCTTTGATTTCTGTTAGTGAAACATATTCGCGTCTAATTGCTAACAAGTATATCACTTGTTTTTCTAACTGAGACAAGCGATTAAATTGCTGGTCTAAAAGAGTGCGAATATCTCCATAAACAGCAGTCGATTCCTGAATTTGGGATAGAAATTCTCCAATATCGTTGCTAAACAAATCATAGATTGTGGTAGCAACTATCTTTAAAGCTAAGGGATTACCAGAGTATCTTTCTACTAATTCCTGCAACTGTTCGTCACTACAAGAAAATCCTTTATCAGACAAAATATCCCTAGCTTCTGCTAAATCCAAACTCGATAACTGCAATACCTTGACTGGTAATTTTTTTCCTTCCAGTGCAGCTACTTCTTTAGGTTTTTCTCGACTAGTCAAAAATAAACAACTGTTGTGAGCGGCTTCTGCAACTTTTTTAAACAAGTAGCCGTAATCTTCGTAGTCAGGTAAATATTCACCCGCCCATTCGCCGGTACGAAGTATTGATTCTACATTATCTAAAATTACTAAGCAACGGTTTTTTCTTAAAGCGTCAATCAATCGAAGTATTTTATTGTTATCGCTATCGCTATCTGTTGAATATGCTTCCGCATCATGGGGTAAAAATCGTAATAGTTGTGTGAGAATATCTCCTAATGGTGGATTGTTACGAAGCGATCGCCAAATTAGATAATCAAAATTTGGCTCTACTTTTTTGGCAACTTTGGCTGCGATCGCTGTCTTGCCAATTCCGCCCATACCCAAGACTGCTACTAATCTACAGTGATTGGGACTATTTTTCATCATCCATTGCTCTAATTCCCCAATTTGCTCTTTTCGACCCCGGAAACCTTCTACATCAACTGCTTCACCCCAGTCTTGACGCAGTGCAGTGCTATTCTCATCACTGGCTTGATACTGAGTAAATAGCTTTTGCTTCAGGTTATTCAGTTTTTTGTTGCCGCTACCCTCTATACCTAATTTGCGATAACTTTCTCCTAGTCGTTTTCTCACCGCTGGTTGAGAAATCTTTAACCTATTAGCGATTTCAATACCAGAAGAATCATTTAACGCCAAAAGTAAGGCATCTAACTCTGTTTGAGTAACACCATGTTTGGTTGCGACTTCTGTGATGAAATCTTCAGGAAGCTGAGGCATGTCGGCTACGTGCTTCATTTCATCTAAGCTCCACACAATATATTATTCAGTTATCAGTATGTGAGATAATTTTTTATAGCATGGCTGACTAATATGGAAAAGGGTATTTATCTCCATTTATCCATATTTCATAATAACTACACAATTATTTCAGTCACTATTAGCCAGACTATAATTTTTACTCTTGATTGCTAAATTGTTTAAACAAAAGGTTTTTGTATAAAAACTCACTTTTATTATAGCTTTTTATATATATGTGAGTTAAATTTGAGATAGAAGATAGAAAAGTTTACATCATATCTCTATTTTCAGATAAAACTTACTTGCCAAATTTATTCAAATGTGGTTATCTTATACGTATATAGATGTATGTGAGAAGACAGATAAGTTTAAAGCTCGACAACCTCACGGAGTAACTAATATGACCAGCTCCTCACGATTGCCGGAATTTATTGGGGGTTCAAATACTATCAAAATGCTGTTAAAGATAGAAGATCGGCCCCTAGGTGACTCACCTATAGTCAAACTACAAGACAAACAGAGGCTGAAACTTGTGCCAAAGCAGTTTGACACTATTGAGTTGCCTCCAGTTTTTTCTCACATGAGCTTTTTGTTGATTGAGACTTTATCAGGAACTCAACATGGTGAGTTTATTACCCGTAGTAAACAGAGTAAATACGAAACTCTAGTGGAACTGAGCAGTCATATTAGTCACCGTTATCGTTTGAGTCAACAGGAAGTAGAAGAGATCCAAAAAATATACGACCAAATTTTGGAAACGTGGATAGTGTGGAGGCAAACCCGCAACAAGACCTAATTTACTTGCCTTACAGCTAGTTTCAGGATCGTAAGACCAGAAGACTAGCAGCTAAGTAGGGCGATATATAAAACTAAATAGCTGTACCTTCAAAAACATTTGGCTTTTGATAAATGAGAAGTTTACAAGCCGGTAGTGTGATTCAACACGACCGGCTTTTTAGTTAGGCGTATTTTTACTGGAGGAAATTCTATGAACAACAAGCAGGATAAAAATCCCCGTTCTTTACTCTCTACTTCTGACTCACCACTCTCTTCGCCCAAAAGGACAAAATCTATGAAAAACAATCGAAATCTACTTTTAGTTTTGACTGGAAGAGGACTCAAGTATTTTCTGTTAACTCTGCTGGGTTTTGCGATCGCTTTGATTGTGTTTCATGTTTTCCAGGCTACTTCAATAATCCAAGTACTGCTATCTGCAACTGTGTTGATATGGTTTGTGAGAATTGCAGTCTCTTTGTTCTGTATGTTTGCGATCGCCATGATTCTAGAGTCTTGGGGTTAATTTCTCACCCACCAACGATCGCCAGCAAGGTTTTTATTCTAGGTTCATAGCAAAGTTCAATACCTTAGCCAGAGGTTCCACAATAGGAAATCACATCATGCCAAACAAAAACAGCAACGGCTTCAACCAAGAAACACTGTCGCCAATTTTAATCATCTTAGTGGCAGGGTCGATATCTTTAGCGATCGTCAACAAAGACAATCATCCTGCATATTTTGACATAGTGAAAATAGCTATGGCCTACAGCTTTGGCTCCATCAGATCCCAAAGGAACATCACCCACTCCTCCAACCAAGATGATGTAGACCGAGACGAGTTGAAATAGCAGACATGGGGACTAATAGTTCGCTAAAGCAAATTTTTGCTTTCTGTAAGGTGGGCCAAAAGCCCACCGATTATTATTCCTCATTTTTTGCTACCAGATGTAATTTGTGAGTCATATCCGACTAAATGGTTTGATAAACAGATGTAGAAAAACTTTCATACTCATTTAATATCTACAAATTTCCAAGTATAATTATGTAAAACTAAGTAATATTTTTTACTCATTCTCGCTTTGGCTATTCCCTGACTATGGATACACTTGCCTACCTTCATTTAGCCGAAACTTATGAGGCTACTGCTAATTCAGAACTACAAACTATTGCTGATTATGGTTTATTTTTCCAAGAACTAGAGTCGGCAAAGGAGCGTAGTGGAGCGTTGATGCTTTTGGCCTCTTTTGCAGTTGGTTTGGGTTCTTTTAGTTGGTCTAACCCAGCTCTTGCTCTAAAAAAGGGCAACAAAAGTTCGCAAGTAATAGCCCTCCAGCAAAAGCTACAAGCAGCTGGATACTTCAAAGAATCTGTCACAGGATATTTTGGCCCTGTAACGGAAGCAGCTGTGATTAAATTTCAAAAAGCCAATGGGCTAATCGCTGATGGAATCGTTGGTTCTCAAACTTTATCAGTGCTGGAATCTGATTCGAGAACACCTATACCCTCATTCTCCCAAGACACTACCCCGTCTTCTTCAGTTACTGATGAGCAACCAAAATTAGCTGTCTCTCCTCCACTTATGCGAAGGGGTATCAACAATTCTCAAGTCATGTCTCTTCAACAAAAACTGCATACAGCAGGATATTTTAAGGAACCCATCACAGGATATTTTGATGCTGCAACAGAAGCGGCTGTCATCAGATTTCAAAAAGCTAATAAGTTAGTTGTTGATGGTATTGCTGGCCCCAAAACACTATCAGCATTAGAATCTAGTCCAGAAATACTGATATCTTCAATTTCTCAAACTACTCCTTCCCATCCTGTAGTTGCTGAAATCTCTAAACCATCAGAAAACCAGGACAAAAAAGACGATATCCAGAAAATTTTTCCCAGTCCTCAAAGCCAGATGAAGCTCACAAAAACTATTTCTGGCAAGATTTCGCCTAAATCAGTAGTGTATTCGGGTAATGGTTTATTCTTTGCCCAAAACATGATGTATAACCATACGATAACTGTATACAACCGAAATTATGAGTTAGTCAAAGTCATTCCTGATGAAGTAAATTTATCCCAATATGGTTATTCAAACTTCAAAGGTAATTACAAAGGCGCACCTGTCGAAGCCAGTTTTTCCCATAATGGTAAGTATGCTTGGGTTTCTAACTACAATATGTATGGCCCTGGCTTTAATAGACCTGGTAGCGATAAATGCAGTCCAGATCAAAAGACTGACAGAAGTTTTTTGTATCGAATTAATACTGAAACTCTAGATATTGATGATGTCATTCAAGTTGGATCTGTACCAAAATTTGTTGCAACTTCAGCAGATGAACGTTTTGTACTAGTTAGTAATTGGTGTTCCTGGGACTTGAGTGTTGTAGATACTAAAAATAATCAAGAAATTAAACGGATTAAATTAGGGCCATATCCCAGGGGAATTGTCGTAAATGCTGCTTCCGAAAAAGCCTATGTTGCTGTAATGGGTTCTTATGAAATCGCGGAAATAAATCTCAGAAATTTTTCAGTTCGATGGCTCAAAAATATTGGTAGTTCGCCACGTCATTTAAACATAGATCCCGCTGGTAATTATCTCTACGCTTCATTAAATGGTGAAGGAAAAATTGCCAAGATTAGTTTGCCAAGTGGTAAATTAATTAATAAAGTCTCCACAGGCAACGCTCCGCGTAGCATGGTTTTATCAGATAACGGTCAACAGCTTTACGTTGTTAACTACGGCGACAACACAGTAAGTAAAGTTCGTACCAGTGACATGAAAGTAATCCAAAAAGTTAATGTTGATGCCAATCCAATTGGGATTACTTACGATCCAGAAACTAGGGAAGTTTGGGTAGCTTGCTATTCTGGTAATATCATGGTGTTCCAAGATTAAATTGAAAGTTCATTAGTAATGTAGGCTTTTGCTGTTTGTCCATTTGATTTATAGCAAAGTAGAGACGTGATTATACTCTTACGAGAAGCCCTCCGGATTCGAGAGTGACGCTCCTTCTCCCCTTGGGAGAAGACTCGCTAACGCTGCGCTAACGGCAGTTCCTCTACTTGGGGAGACCCCAAGACCGGACTGCCTCACCGCCAAGATTGCGACTCTCTCACCCTCTTACGAGCGTCTACGCGTCTGGACAAAAGTAAGTTGCTGTAAGGCTTTGAGCAATCGCAATTGTCCTAACGGGTATGACTACGGCTATACTAAAATTTTCTAAAAACCGACTGTTATCTGTTCGCTAATTCAACGCAATTCAGATGATGGCGTTCAGCAATTCCATATCATAGATGATGAACTATAAATATTATTAGTCAAAATAAGATATTTCGCTTTTTCAAGCTGATAATCTAGAAAATATGAAGAAAAATAACTTTTTCATATATATTTACATTATAAAAAATCAAATAAGATAATTTAAAATTTATCTAACACATTGTTATTTTAAACAAAAATCAGGAATTCCACGGTTATAAATTAGTATAAGTTTGCTTAATAATATGATAGTAATGAATGCGTTTTAATATTGAAGTATAGCAATCTTATTTGAGAAATAAAAAATTAGTGAGTAGAGTAGTTTGAGAGTAAATTCTGTATGAAATGGCTCCTCTACTAGTAATATTTTTAATATCTCCTCACTGCTGTTGAGTTTCTCAAAGTTGGCTTAAGAAAGCTATATGCTCACACATATAAAATAAACGGGCTGCTATTATAATTAGCTTCCCAATTAGATTTGCGAACGTTGGGATGCTTGCAAATGACTATATAGCTAGTGTGGGTTTTGAAAGGGCTGACTTACTTCTTAATTCAGGGAACAAAGTATGACCCACCCGGAACTGATGGTATCAAATAATATACTTAATGAATTTAAAACCTGTACTCAATTGCAATATAACGGTCAATTAAATATTAAAAGTTCAAAGGGAAAACAATGGACTTTTTACTATCGTCTGGGACGAATTGTTTGGGCAAGTGGGGGAACTCATCCTTTCAGACGTTGGCGGCGTTATATGGCTCAATATTGCCCCCAAATTGATGTGGATAAAATGCAGTTACGCCAGCAAGACATATCAATTAGTTACTGGGATTATCGGCTTTGGGAAATTTTGTATAAAAAACAAAAAATTCAAAGAGAAAAAATTAATGCTATTGTAGAAAGCACGATCGCAGAGCTTTTGTTTGACTTAGCTCAACAAACAAATTTTGTAGCTGCTAGTTGCGATCGCAATCAAGAAGTTATCTTAGAAACACCAATGAGCTTCACAAGTGCAGATGTGTCTATGAAGCATATGCAAGACTCGTGGAATACTTGGTCAGAAGCTGGCTTGGCAAATTTTGCTCCTGACTTAGCACCAGTCTTACGGAAACCAGAACAACTCCAGCAGTTGGTAAGTCCATCTGTTTACAAAAACTTTGTAACTTTGATTAACGGCAAATATACACTGCGAGATTTGGCTGCAAAAATGAAGCAGAGTGTTTTGCCTCTCAGCCGTTCCTTACTTCCTTGTATTCTCAAAGGCATTATTGAACTAGTGGAAGTGCCTGATTTGCCTTTGTCAGTTACGAATGTAAAAAACAATATCTCTACACAAGCAAAAAAATCGACTGCTCCACTAGTAGCTTGTGTAGATGATAGCGCTCAAGTCTGTAAAATACTAGAGGAAATTGTCACCTCAAATGGACTAAGGTTTATCAAGATTCAAGATGCCGTACAAGCCCTACCAACCATCATTCAAGATAAGCCAGATTTAATTTTCTTAGATTTAATCATGCCAGTCGCCAGTGGTTACGAAATCTGCACTCAGTTGCGACGAATTTCTGCTTTTGCCAACACACCCGTGATCATCTTAACAGGTAACGACGGTCTTTTAGATAGAGTCCGTGCTAAGGTAGTGGGTTCTACAGATTTTATCACTAAACCTGTAGCAGCGGATAAAGTAATGAGTGTAGTACGTAAGTATTTACCTACACAGGTTCCTACTCAAGTTAAAAGCAAACCTCAATCTTCTTTAGAAGTTTGTCGGTAACAGAAAAATAATCTCAGACTTGAGGTTTTAGATGAAATATCTGAAATCAAAAATTTAAGTAGCAATAGATAAGAAAGTTTAAAACATAGTTTTACTTCAGGCTCTAATTGCATAGTTGTTTGTGTTGTGCGGGATTATTCATCAATCAGTGATGATTTGTTTTTAATAAATTAGGGTTGGTTTTTTTAAGACAAAATGTAAAGATTGCGTGTTTTTTCTGAGTCATATATAAAAACGATGGATCAAAATTGGATAACAACAAAAACTTGTATTTATCTAATTTTGATACACGTTGGAGTTTTGCTTTTTATCTTTAGGAGAATTTGATAGGTAGTTACTATGAATACTGTTTTAGTTGTTGAAGATGGTTTGACTGATATGGAAATCCTCAGCCGTTACTTGCAACAAGCAGGTTATTCTGTGATGAGTGCTACAAGTAGTGAAGAGGCTGAGGTCAAAATAGATAAAACCAAGCCAGATTTAATATTTCTCGACGTTATTTTGCCAGGAAAAAGCGGATTTGAAATTTGTAGAGAGCTAAAAAATAATCCCCATACTAGCAAGATACCTGTAGTTTTTTGCTCGACAAAGAATAGCGATGTAGATAAAATTTGGGGCAATATGTTGGGTGCAGAAGGTTATCTTTCTAAGCCGATTAATCAAGAAGAACTCATATTAATTTTAAAGCAATTAAGTAAATGAAAATACATAACACGAGTGATTGTAAAAGGACAAATAACTTTGGAAAAGCAGAAATTTTTAAGTTTTAATTTAGGAATAACAGATACAGCAGTAATTTCATTGCAGCACGTAGCAGAAGTTGTGCAAATATCATTAGCAGAAATATGTGCTGTACCTCAAGTACCTAGTTGTGTTTTGGGTATATATAACTGGCGTGGCGAGATGCTTTGGTTAGTTGATTTAGAAGAAATGTTAGGTTATCCATCACTTTCGCAAGGAGGAAATTTTCTCTCAAAAATGATGGCTATTGTTTTAGAGATAGAAGGGAAATTTCTGGGTCTGTTAGTGCGGCAATCAATGGATATTGAATGGCTTGATGTTAGTCAAATGACATCTCCATCTGCTGATTTATTTTACTCTAAAATGATACCTTTTTTACGAGGATACTTTATTAACAATACTAATGATATGATGTTTAATTTGGATGCAGTAGAAATTATCCAATCTCCTATGTGGGCTATTCATAATTCATCGGAAATTTTTTAATGTATCGAGATTATACATTTGCCAGATATCACAACACGATAAGTCAAAATTTTCCTATGATATCTAGCTTATAAGTAGCAAATAATTACTTTGATAATAACACAGCTTGAGGTTTTTGAAAATGACGATCGCCTATCATAACAGTCAGGAAAACGAGCATCTACTTTCGGAAGTAAAATCTTTAGAAAATCAGGATACTAGCATTAATTTAGTATCTCAGGAATTTAAAATTTGGCGGCAGCAATTGCAAGAGATTTTAAATCAAATGCGTCAACCTTCAGACATAGAGACGCTACTGAAAGTTACTGTTGCCAAAATTAGGGAAAAAATCGTTAGCGATCGCGCTTTAATTTATCAATTTAATTCGCTGGAATCTGGTATCGTTTTAGCAGAGTCTAGAACCCTAGGTTGGACACCTACGCAAGGTGAAAATATTCCGGGAATTCTTTTTGGCTTATATACCAATCAAGATTATTTAGAACCTGTAGTTGTTAACGATATCAATCAGATACAACTTACCCCCCATCAAAAACAACTGCTAGAGAAATTTCAGGTCAAAGCTAGTTTGAGTTTACCGATTGTCGTAGAAGGTAAAATTTGGGGTTTACTAGCAGTAAACAGCTGTACTTCAGCACGGCAGTGGCAAGAAGCAGAAATTACTCTTTTATCTCAAGTTACAACAGAACTAGTTTATAGATTACAAAACTTTGAATTTCAAAACGAATTGCATCAGCGGTTATTAGCAAGAAAATCAGTAGCTAAAGTCGTTGATAAGATTTTGCGGGTATCAAATGTCGATAAATTATTTCAGACAACCACTCAAGAAGTCAGGCAATTACTAAAATGCGATCGCGTTGGTGTTTATCGTTTTAAACCAGATTGGAGTGGCGAGTTTGTCGCTGAGTCTGTTGGTAATAATTGGATAAAAATGGTCGGCCCTGACTTTTATATGGTCTGGGAAGATACGCACCTGCAAGATACCCAAGGAGGACGTTATGCCAAGGGTGAAAGTTTTGTAGTTAATGACATTTATCAAGCAGGTCATTCTCAATGCCACGTTGATATTTTAGAGCAATATCAAATGATGGCATATATGATTGCACCGATATTTTCTGGACAAAAATTATGGGGCTTGCTGGCAGCTTATCAAAATTCCGGGCCTCGTGATTGGCAACCTTGGGAAGAAGCCTTTTTAACTCAGATTGGCTTGCAATTTGGTGTGGCTATTTCCCAAGCGGAATATATCGAAAAAGTAAATACAAAATCCGAGCAATTAACTCAAATAGTCGAACAAGAAAAAGCTTTAACAAAAATAGTTAACCGCATCCGCCAATCATTAGATATAGACAGCGTTTTCAAAACAACCACTCAAGAAGTCAGGCAATTACTAAAATGCGATCGCGTCGGTGTCTTTCGCTTCAACCCCGATTGGAGTGGTGAATTTGTCGCTGAGTCAGTGAGTAATGGTTGGATAAAACTTGTAGGGCCTGATATTAAAACTATCTTGGCAGATAGCCACTTGCAAGAAAATCAAGGAGGTCGATATAGCAAAAATGAAAGCTTTGTAGCTAATAGCATTTATAAAGTAGGTCATTCTCCCTGCCACGTGGAGATGTTAGAGCAGTTAGAAGCTAAAGCCTATGTGATTGTACCTGTATTTTCTGGCGACCAATTGTGGGGCTTATTGGCAGCTTATCAAAACTCCGGCTCTCGTGATTGGCAACCTTGGGAAGTCAACTTTTTGACACAAATTAGCTTGCAATTTGGTATAGCGATCTCACAAGCAGAATATCTCGAACAAGTGCGGGTGAAATCCAAACAACTAGCGCAGTTAGCCGAACAAGAAAAAGCTGTTACCAAGATAGTTAATCGCATTCGGCAATCTTTAGATGTAGAAGAAATCTTCAAAACAACCACTCAAGAAGTACGGCAATTACTAAGATGCGATCGCATCGCCATCTATCGCTTTCACCCCAATTGGAGTGGCGAATTTATCGCTGAGTCAGTGGGACATAACTGGGTAAGACTAGTAGGTTCTGATATCAAAACCGTTTGGGAAGATACTCACTTGCAAGAAACTCAAGGAGGTCGATATGCCAAAGGTGAAAGCTTTGTCGTCAATGACATCTATCAAGTGGGACATTTTCCTTGCCACATTGATATGTTAGAGCAGTTTGAAGTTAAAGCTTATGTAATTGTGCCTGTATTCTTTGGCGAGCAATTGTGGGGTCTGCTGGCAGCTTATCAAAATTCTGGTTCCCGCGATTGGGAAGAATCGCAAGTCAGCTTGTTAGCACGCATTGGCGACCAGTTAGGACTAGCATTACAACAGACCGAATATCTGCAACAACTACAGGCGCAATCAGCAAAACTAGCAGAAGCAGCCGCACGAGAAAAGGCAGACAAAGAACTACTGCAACAACGATCTATTCAACTCTTAACAGCCCTCAGACCAGCCCTGAACGGCGACTTAACAGTACGCGCCCCAATTACAGAAGACGAACTAGGTACAATTGCCGATGCTTACAATAATACCCTGCAAGCACTGCGGCAAATTGTCATTCAAGTCCAAGCAGCAGCCCAACAAGTTGCTCAAACCTCTGGCGATAGCAATACTTCACTAGCAGGACTGACCAATCTCGCAAAACAACAGTCTGATGATATTGCTCAAGCTTTAGGCGAGATTCAACAGATGGTGGACTCTACTCAAGCTGTGGTAGCTAACGCCGAGTTGGTACAAGCAGCGGTGCAACAAGCCAATCAAACTGTAGAGTCTGGCGATACCGCCATGAATTTAACCGTCAAAGCCATCCAAGCGATCCGCGATACCGTTGCTCAAACCAGTAAAAAGATTAAACGCCTCAGCGAGTCTTCGCAAAAAATCTCCAAAGTAGTGAACTTAATTAGTAATTTCGCCACACAGACAAACGTACTGGCTTTGAATGCAGCGATTGAAGCTACTCGTGCAGGTGAATATGGCAAAGGCTTTGCAGTGGTAGCCGATGAAGTTCGTTCTTTGTCTCGTCAGTCAGCAGCAGCCACTATCGAAATTGAAAAATTAGTCCAAGAGATTCAAGCAGAAACAGGAGAAGTTGCTGTAGCCATGGAAACTGGTATTCAGCAGGTAGTAGAAGGAACAAATCTTGTCAGTGAAACTCGCCAAAACTTAAATGCGATCGTTTCTGCAACTGCCGAAATTAGTCAGCTAATCCAACAAATTACCGCAGCCACTCATAAACAAATGGGGCAATCTGTAACGGTAACAACATCAATGAAAGATGTCGCAGAAATTGCTGATAAAACCTTTGCTGAATCTCAAGAAATTGCTGCTGTCTTCCAAGATTTATCGGGAATGGCACAAGATTTATTAACAACGGCAAGTAAGTTTAAAGTCAGCTGAAAAATAGTTATGAGTTAATAGTTGTTGGAAGTTGAAAATTTATACTTGAAAATCTCAGATTCAAAACTTTACAACTAACTCTTAACTGTGAATTGTTAGTAGCAAACAAGGGGATGAAAAATGATAGAAAGTATTATTCATTGAATCAGAATACAGGAATCAGAATCAATAAATGGTCGGTCTGAATTGATCGTAAATTATAAACTATAAAATTTTCAACTGTGTGGGGTATTAAACCCATTTATCCATTCGCAAGTCGCACAAACATCATACTAAATTCTGGCTCCTGACTTCTGGATTCTGTTTTAACAAAAATTTTTATATTTACTTTTTAATGATTAAATTATTTCTCCGACTTTTATGATGACAGACTCAGAAATCCGCGAACAAGGTTATAGCTATTTTTTGGCAGAAGCACCAGAGTTAGTACAAACTATCGAGCAAGAATTGTTTAGCTTGTCAGAAGATTATAGCATTGCAAAAATACATAATCTGATGCGGGCAACTCATACAATTAAAGGTGGAGCTGCTACCGTTGGGCTAGAACTAATTAAGACGATCGCTCATTCTCTAGAAGATGTATTTAAAGCTCTGTATAACCCAGATTTGCTAATTGATGCCGAATTACAAACTCTCTTACTCCAAGCTTACGAATGTTTGCACTTAGCATTAACAAAAGAGCTAACAGGAAGTAGTGTAGATGATGAGGAAATTATTCAACGATCTACTTCAGTTTTTGCTCAATTACAAATAAAACTTGGCGATGATTTTGGTGCTGATACTCATATCCCTACTTCTCAAGAATTAGGATTTGATATTGTTCAATCAATATTTGAAGTCGGGGTACAGCAACGCATTGAAAGTCTTAGAGAAGCTATTAAAAACCCTCCAGACAATCATAGTTTTGTAAATTTGCTAGTTTCGCAAGCTGAAGTGTTTCTGGGACTTGCAGAATCTTTAAACTTACCTGGATTTGGAGAAATTGCCAAAACAATTATAGCAGCACTGCAAGCAAATCCTACCCAGGTATGCCAAATTGCAGAAGTTGCTCTTGCCAATTTGCAGCAAGCACAAAAAGAGATTCTAGCAGGCGATCGCATTTCTGGTGGAACGCCTTCTCTAGCTTTACAAAAATTCGCATTAGCGGCATCTGTAGAATCACAATCTGATTTATCTACTACCCCAGCCCCAGCATTTGTAAGTATTAGTGAAGAATTTTACCAATTTTTAACTACATCTGGCAATACTAAAAACGAACGGATCAAACCAACAACTGCCAAGTTATATTTAAAAGTAATTCAGTATATTTTAGGTTGGTTTAACCATGAAATGGAAATACCAGAGTCAGAACTTGTATTGACTCTGCTGATTTCAAATAACGAGGAAGAAAATCAATTTATTTATTTAGAAAATTGGTTAGGTAAGTTTCTTAATTTTGTGCGAGACGAAGCAGATAGTTACAATCTTTGTCTTTATCGTCACGGAGTCATTTTAATTATTTTACTTGCTGTTGCTAAATTTCAGTATTCTGCATATAAAAATGATAATACTTCGATCTCGATCCAAAAACTGCAAAACAAAATCAGCCAGCTAGCAAAAGAATATAAAAAATACCCTCCTGTAACAGCTAAAGAAAAAAATTGGCTCGACAACCCTAAATTACAAAGGTTGTTATTCCTGAAAAAAATATCCGATCCAGCTGATAGTCTTATAGAGACAATATGGGGAGGAAAAGTTGATACAAATACTAATAATGAAGTTGAACCCGATGGAACTACAGACAGTAATCAAATTAATAATCATTTACAATCAGTCGATCCATGGTCTGCTAACGAACATCAAATTACAAATATTCCTACTTTAAATATCAAAGCTCACAAAAAAATAGAAGATAAATCCCAGTCTGATAAAACAAAAAAATTTCGCCAAAGTTCATTTGTACGTGTGGATACAGAGGGTCTGCAACGCATCAATTATTTAGCAGGAGAATTATTAATTCAGCAAAAACGCCGGAGTTTACATGACGAACAAATCCAAGAAATTATCGAACAATTATTACAGCGACTTAACAGACATCAAGAAACTTTAAATCAATTACGCGATCTACCATTACAGAAACAAAACTTCACATCACAATACACACAAAATTTTGCTAGTGTGAACTTTGACGCTCTAGAAATGGATGTATATACAGAATTTAATTTGACGTTGAACGAAACTATAGAAGAAACACTACAACTACAAGAAACTACAGAGTCCCTTGATTTACTCCTCAAACAAGCTATTCAAATAAGTGAAAAAAAACAGAATCTAGCTTTTAGTATCATCGATAATTTAGTAGAAGCGCGAATGTTACCATTAGGAAACATTCTTAATCGTTTTCCCCAAACGATCGAAAAGTTGGGGAATGCATATAACAAACTAGTAAAATTGAGACTCACTGGCACAAGAGTACTAGTAGATAAAGCCATTGCTGAAAAGCTTTACGAACCATTATTACACCTAGTACGGAACGCTTTTGACCATGGTATTGAATCTCCACAAATTCGCCGAGAAAATGGCAAACCAGAACAAGGTTCCATCGAAATCTGTGCTTATCATCAAGGAAGCCAAACTATTATCGAGGTTCGAGATGATGGACAAGGGTTAAATTTAGACAATCTTCGGAAAAAAGCTATTGAGCTTTATCACATAAAAACTGAAGAAAAAGCTAAAAACTATGCTGCTAATTTGACTGAATCAGAATTATTAGATTTAATGTTTTCGCCAGGATTTACCACCGTTGAGAAAGTAAGTGAAATTTCTGGACGCGGTATAGGATTAGATATTGTCCGTTCGCAAATACAGGCACTTAACGGTTCAGTTTCAGTACAATTCTTACCTAAACAGGGAACAACTTTTATACTTAAAATACCTTTTTCTATGACTACAGATAAATTAATGTTAGTCCAATCGAGAGGTGTTGTTTATGCCTTACTTTTGGATAGTATCGCAAAAATATTGATTCCCTCAACTCAGCAAATTAAGGAGTATCAAGGAAAAAAAGTATTACATTGGAACACAGAGCAAGATGAAACTATAGTTAGTCTCCATAACCTTTCAGAATTGATGTCTTATCGCGGTTCGTTTTTCAACAGTGCCAGTTTACCCAGTGCGCCTACTAATAGTGGCACAGAAATTATGAAAAACCCCGTGCTTTTGCTGCGGCGAAATCAAGAAATTTTTGGTTTAGAAATCGACCAAATCATTGGCGAACAAGAACTAGTAATTAGACCTTTAGGAAATGCGATCGCTCCGCCAAAATATATTTATGGTTGTAGTAGTTTAGCCAATGGTAATCTCATTTTAGTAATTGATGGTGCTCTATTACTAGAATCTAACGAAATGCAAACGACTCTTGATATTGCAAAATTACCACCAGCTTATTCTGCTAGTAAAAATTCTTTGCAAATATCAGGATATCCCGCTCCATCAATCCCGTTACTTACTGCCTCTGCTTCTATAGATACTATAGAACAACAACCAATTACGCCTCTAGAACCAAATAAGAAAACACCAAAAGTAGTTTTGATAGTCGATGATGCAATTAGTCTTCGACAAACTCTTTGTCTCACATTACAAAAGGCAGGCTATCAAGTAATACAAGCACAAAATGGAATCGAAGCTCTAGAGCAGTTGCAACAGCATCCTGAAATACAGATTGTGATTTCCGATTTAGAGATGCCACGAATGAATGGTTTTGAGTTATTAAGCAATCTCCGTCAAAACCCAGATTTCATTAAAATACCTGTAATTATTCTTACGTCTCGTAGCGCTGATAAACATCGCCAACTTGCTCAAGAATTAGGCGTACAGGCTTATTTAACGAAACCTTATTTAGAGCATGAGTTTCTTTCTACTGTCGAAGGTCTAGTAAATAGCAATATGAACAATTTAACTACATTAGTTATGACTCAAACACAATAAAAATGCTGATTATTGACTAGTACTTAAGTAAATTATCAATTTAAAAGCAGAAAACTCAGTAGAAAAATAGTTTTGATTTTCATGAAGTAAATGTTCCAAAATCCCAAAAATATAGCACAATAAAATTACTAGTTTCTCTAAAGCTCTGGTTGCTGGCAACTCCCAAAATCGTCTTTTTATCTTTGGTGTGGTTTGAGCAGTGTTAACTCATAACTAAACTTACTTACCAATAGATATTATGAGGTGATAATTATGGATGCTAACAAGCTTCTCAATTTATATGCAGCAGGAGAACGGAAGTTTGATGGAGCTAATTTGCATCAGGTAAATCTTTATGATGCAGACTTAAAAGGTGCAAATTTCACTGAAGCAGACTTAAGTGGAGCTAATCTCAGTCAAGCAAACTTGAGTGGATGTAATCTCAGTAGGGCAAATTTGACTGATGCCGACTTGAGTGGAGCTAACCTAAACAATGCCAACTTGAGTGAAGTGAACTTGATTGGTGCAGACTTAATTAGAGTCAATCTGGAAGCAACTAACTTAAGTCGTGCAGATTTGCGGAGTGCCAATTTAGGTCTGGCAAACCTAGCAGGTGCAAACCTTAGCGAGGCAGAAATGAGTGGGGCAGATTTGAGAAAAGCCAATCTCAGAAAGGCAAATTTGATTGGTAGCAATATCAGTGAAGCAGAATTCAGCGGTGCAGATTTCACAGAAGCAGTCATCACCGAACAAGAGATGACTGGGGGAATGTTGCATATAGGCATATCCCATAAGTGGATAACTTGGGCTGGGAGTTATTAGACCTCTTGCAAAAGTTCTTTTTGCACTCTTGTGGGAAAAGGGTCTCATGTTAAAGGGGAAAGGGAAAATAACAAACCTTTCCCCCTTTTCCCGACTTCTGCAAGAAGTCTATTAAAAAAATCGGTGGTAAGACTTTGCTTGGGGGAAGGTAAAAAGCGAGTAGAATGGTGGGCGACCTATTCTGAGCTTTTCCCTTTAACCTTTAACCTTTTCCCCTGCATTTATTTGGCAGTCCCTTTTACTTTCTACTCCCCACTCCTCAGATTGCGGTAGAATACAGCCCACAAGCTTGCGTTTGGGGTTGGGTAATGACTTCTATAATTAATGTTAATTTACCGCAGCAATCTTATGAAATTGCGATCGCACCTGCGAGTTTAGAACAACTGGGTCAATATATGACCGAATTGAAGTTAGGCAAGAAGGTTTTAGTTGTTTCTAATCCGACGATTTTTAAGCATTATGGAGAAAAAGCGATCGCATCGCTGAAATCTGCGGGATTTGAAGTAGGTAGCTGTTCTCTGCCAGCAGGCGAACGCTACAAAAACCTCAACTCTATCCAAAAACTCTACGATATTGCTTTAGAAAACCGTCTAGAACGTTCCTCCACAATGGCGGCTTTGGGGGGAGGTGTGATAGGTGATATGACGGGTTTTGCAGCGGCGACTTGGCTCAGAGGTATTAATGTAGTGCAAGTACCCACCACTCTTTTGGCAATGGTAGATTCGTCAATTGGTGGCAAAACTGGTGTGAATCATCCTCATGGCAAAAACTTGATTGGGGCATTCCATCAGCCGCGAGGAGTGTTGATTGACCCAGAAGTGTTAAAAACCCTCCCGATGCGAGAGTTTCGGGCGGGAATGGCAGAAGTAATCAAATATGGCGTGATTTGGGATGCTGAGTTATTTTCCCAAATGGAAGCTAGTAAAAATCTCAATCAACTGCGTTACATCAAGCCCGAACTCATCAGCGCTATTTTAACGCGCTCTTGTCAAGCCAAAGCCGATGTTGTGAGCAAAGATGAAAAAGAAGCTGGATTGCGGGCAATTCTGAATTATGGTCATACCATCGGTCATGCAGTAGAAAGCTTGACGGGTTATCGTTTAGTGAATCATGGTGAAGCTGTTGCTATTGGCATGGTAGCAGCAGGACAAATTGCTGTGGACTTGGGACTTTGGCAACAGGAAGATGCAGAACGTCAAAACGCTTTAATTCAAAAAGCGGGTTTACCCACTAAGTTACCAGAAGGGATAGATATTGAAGGAATTATTGCAGCATTGCAATTAGATAAGAAAGTCAAAGCGGGTAAAGTTAGGTTTATTTTGCCAACACAGATTGGTGTAGTCCAAATTACAGATGATGTGCCATCAGACACTATTCGGCAGGTACTACAGGCAATGTAATTTATGAAGAGTAAAAGGGATTGGGGATTGGGGATTGGGTTATCAAACGCTCATATTATGGAATTCTGCTTTAACCCCTCCCAAATGCGGAGAATTTTGAATTATAGCGGTCGCCAGTAGTGTTAGGACATCAACAGACGATCAAACCTAGACACAAAAAGACTTTTCACCCAGTCACCAGTCTCCAGTCCCCAGCTATATAAATAATTAAGCGAACTTGGTATTACGCCTCGATTGGCAGCGTGACTATAAACTCCGTCTTCTCTTGCTCAATGGCATCTACTTCAATTGTGCCTCCATGAGCTTCCACTACAATTTGATGTGCGATCGCTAATCCTAATCCGGTTCCTTTGCCGACAGCTTTAGTGGTGAACAAATGGTCAAATACTTTCTGCTTCACTTCCTGGGACATTCCGACTCCGTTATCTGCAATCCGAATCACAACGTGCTGACTTGATTGGGCTACATGGGTTTTGATTGTAATGCAATTGGGTTTGGTGGCGATCGCTGCCATACTCTTCCCTAGATTAGATTCTTCTAGAGCATCAATGGCATTTGCTAACAAGTTCATAAATACTTGGTTGAGTTGTCCGGCAAAGCATTCTACTAAGGGTAGTACACCATAATTCTTAATCACTTCAATTGCTGGACGGAATTCGTTGGCTTTTAAACGATGTCTCAGAATTAAAATTGTGCTGTCAATGCCATCGTGAAGGTTGAAGGGTGCTTTGTAATCTTTATCGGTTCTGGAAAAGGTTCGCAAACTATTGCTGATACTCCGAATGCGATTAGCGCCCAGATTCATCGAGTCGAGTAACTGGGGTAAATCTTCGCGCACGTACTCTAGGTCGATCGCCTCAATTTCATCTGCGATTTCTGAACCAGGATCGGGAAACTTTTCTTGGTAAAGATTAATTAACCCTAACAAATCTTGCACATAATCTTTAGCTGGTTCGATATTACCAGAAATGAAGCCAACGGGATTGTTGATTTCATGAGCAACGCCAGCCACTAGATTTCCCAAGGCTGACATTTTTTCACTCTGCACTAACTGTAACTGTATTTGCTGTACTTCTTGCAGCGATCGCTCTAATTGTTGACTATACTGTAGTGATTTTTGATACAGACGGGCATTTTCCAAAGAAATAGCTGCCTGAGTACAGAGAAGATTAAGGATATCAACGCGATTGTCAGTGAACGCGCCAATAGAGCGATTGTTTTCTAGATACAAAATACCCAGCAACTTGCCTTGATGCAAAATTGGGCTACACAAAATACTTCTGGGCTGGTGCTGCTGAATGTATGAATCATTGGCAAATCTCGGATGTACCGTTGCATCCAAAATCACCAATGGTTGCAAACTACGTTTCACCGTGTTGATTAAGCTCAAGGGTACTTCTAAGCTTTCTTCCATTGGTTGTGGGTGGAGTAGCGTTGCAGAATTATCTATATTGGCGATCGCTTGCACTAGCAAACGGCCGTTTTCAGACAGCAGCAACACACTCTTATCAGCTCCAGCATTTTCGAGAGCGACGTGCAATAAGCTAGAGACGAGTTTTTCTAATTCAATTTCCCTAGACAGGGTTTGAGAAGCTTTGAGAATCACGCCTAAATCTAAAGCAACAGAGGCATTGCTATTACCTGAAGAAGAATTATGAGAACTGATCCGATTAGATACAACGATTGTTTCGTTAGTAGAAAAAGCAAAAGACTCTTGTTCGAGGATAGGAGCTAAAAGTTGGGGATAGCGAGTTTCTAAATCGGCAACTTTGGCTTTAGCTCCCCAACGGGTATAGCAGTAATAAGCCTCAATCATGTAATTTTGCGCGATGTGCTGTTTGCCCCAGTGAAGATAAAATTTAGCGGCGAGTTCGTTAGCGATCGCTTCTTGCTGGATGTAGCCTTGCTGTTTGGCATTCTTTATAGCTTGGTCATACATTTCGATGGCATTAGCTTTGTTACCCAGCACCCGGTTTCTTTCCGCTTCGACCAAACACCACATATGTTGATAGTTCATGGGTGCATGAATTGCCCATTCCTGCATCAGTGCTTGGTTTTCATCCACCTGTTGCAGATATTGCTGCTGCTCGCTGGCTGATACCTCTGGGTAATGCGCCAACAGCGCTAGAGACGAATACAGGTTATAATTTACGATATGAATTGTGGACATAGCAAAGTTTTGATATGGTTTTGCTAGTCGCAGATTTTCCACCGCATCACCATAATCTGCAAACAAATAGGCAAGAATCAGTTTGTATAAATATACAAGAAATACGATGAAACCAAGATTATTTTGAGTCCAGATTGGCAACATTTCTGTTTCATTGCAACTCTCACCAACCAAACGCAACTTATCAATTGCACGACCACTTAAATTCAATAAAAATTGTCTGCTGACTTTGCTATAAATTTGCTGATACTCTTGTTTTAAATTTTGAATAACTTCAAGATACTGAGCTTGCTTGTCAAGCACGACTTCTAACTCTAGCTCAGTATGAAAACAAAAATCGCAATATGTTGTAGCGTTGTAGCAAGCAAATTCTAAATCTCCAGTTTCCAATCCAACATGAAATCCTTCCTGCAAAGGTTCCAAGCAGATTTGTAAGTGTTCTTTCCAGTAGCGAATGTTGCCATTAAACATCATGTAAACTTTAGATTTCAGCTTCCTGCTATCAAAACGCTCTAACAGATCGATCGCTATCTGACCAAACTTATAGCCAGACTCAATATCCCCCCCACCACAGAGTAACAATCCATAGATGACATAGGCATAAGCGGCAAGGCTAGAATTGCCATATCTAATGCACAGACTGACCATTGTAAAGACAATTGATGGATACATTTGGGGATGAGCAAGGTAAACCGCAGGGCCAACGGTCATCAAAATTCGCTGTGCTGCTAGTTTATCCGGGTCGGTCATTTCTGGCAGGTCAATTAATGCTTCAATCTCTAAGGTAGCGATCGCCTCTTGCTCTAAACTGACACCTAACATCTGCAAAATTTCTAACGCTACATCTAGCGCTGACTGCATCTGAGACTGAGAAATTAAAGATTGAATTTTGATTTCGTAAACACTGGCTTTTTGTAATGTCTCTTTGACATTTTCTAGAAGCGTCTCTATATGCTGCTCTGCTTGTAGATAGTTTGTATTCAAGTATTCTGCTTCTGCCGTTGCTAAATACAAATTCAGCGTTAGCTCGTACTGAGTCTGCCAGCTATTTGCTTCGAGAAACATTATGCCTGTATACAAATATCTCAGCGCCGCTTCGTATGCCGTTGCAGACTTTGCCTGACGACCAGCTATCAAATTGAGATTCGCTAGTTGCTCTCGTTCGCTAGGATTAGTAATCAGTTCCACACCCAGATTGAGATGATTCAGAAGATTAAAAATTTTCTCGTGCTGGTTCGCTGCTGATGTATTTTCTAACAACCGTCGCCCAATTTTGAGGTGAGTGGCTTGCTTCTGGTCTTGAGGAATCAATGAATAAGCCGCTTGCTGTACTCGGTCATGTAAAAATTTATAGTTGGTGGTAATTTTTCCTGCTTGAGCGTTTAGCAATGACTCGCGATCGCTCAATAATATTTCTTGTTGAAAAAACTTATAAACATCATTTTGCGGTACAATCAACCTGTCTTTGAGAGCTTTCCACAGCTCTTTAGCGGTTTGGGTTGGGGATTGTTCGGAGACGATTGCTAGTGTTTCCAAGTCAAAAGAGTTACCAATGCAAGCCGCTAACTGCAATACTTTTTGAGTGGTTTGGGGTAACTTCTGGAGTTGAACTGCCATGAAGTCTACTACATCATCAGTCAGAGCAAGCGATCTTACCTGTGCAATGTCACACTCCCAGTAACCGCCATGAAAATTGAATGCAATCAGCCGATCTTCGTGTAGTACTTTGAGAAACTGAGTTGTGAAGAACGGATTTCCTTGAGTTTTGCTAAATATCAACTCTGTCAATGGCAAAGCTAACTCTAGCGAACAACTGAATGTATCAGCAATCAATTGATTCACCGACGGCCGATCTAAAGGAGCAAGAGTAATTGTATTGACTGTAGCCTGTGACTTCTCAATTTCTTGAAGCGTCAGCATCAGTGGATGGGTTGCAGAGACTTCATTATCCCGGTAAGCCCCAATTAGCAGAAGATATCGGCTATCTATTTCGCTCATTAACAGTTGCATAAACTTGAGAGAAGCAGAATCTGCCCACTGCAAGTCATCGATAAAGATCGTCAGAGGACGATCTTTGATAGTAAATACCTGGATAAATTTTTTAAATAAGATGTTAAAGCGGTTTTGAGCAGCGCTCCCAGAGAGTTCGGGGACAGCAGGTTGCTTACCAATTATGCATTCCAGTTCTGGGATAACTTCAGTAATAACTTGAGCATTTTCTCCCAAAGCCGAGAGAATGTTCTGCTTCCATTGTTCTAATCGGGTATCATTTTCACTGAGCAGTTGCCCAATCAACTCACGAAATGCTTGTAAAAATGCAGACAGGGGAATGTTGCGCCCAAACTGGTCAAATTTACCTTTAATAAAGTAACCTCGTTGTCGCACAATCGGTTTGTGAACTTCGTTGACTACAGCAGTTTTGCCGATACCAGAGAAACCTGTCACTAGCATGAGTTCGCTACGTGCTTGAGAAACTCGCTCAAAAGCCGCTAGCAAACTTGCAACTTCGTTATAACGACCGTAGAGCTTTTCTGAGATACTGAAGCGATCGCACACATCTCGTTGTCCAATCTTAAACGTATCGATCTGCCCAGTTGCTTGCAGTTGGTTCAGACATATCTCTAAATCGTATTTCAACCCCAAGGCGCTCTGATAGCGGTCTTCAGCGTTTTTCGCCATCAGTTTGCTAATGATATGAGACAGCACCGGGGGAATATCAGGATTTAAGCTGTCAACGCTAGGAGGTTGTTTGGCGATATGACAGTGAACTACTTCCATCGGATCGTTAGATTGGAAAGGCAATTGTCCGGTGAGTAGTTCAAAAAAAGTTACGCCTAATGAGTAGAAATCACTGCGGTAATCAATTGCTCGGTTCATCCGTCCGGTTTGTTCTGGCGACACATAAGCGAGAGTGCCTTCCAAAACATTAGGATTATAAATTTCCTGGGTTTCTCTAGCCAGTAGGGAAGCAAGGCTGAAATCAATCAACTTCACCTGCTGGGTATCTGGGTTAATTAAAATGTTGGCAGGCTTGATGTCTTTGTGGATAATTCGCAGGCGGTAGAGTTGGTCAAGAATTGCGGCTAGGGCGATCGCAATTTCCAAAAACCCTTTCAGGCGATCGCAGTTGCTGTTGGCTTGTTTGTGTATCCATTCTCGTAAAGAGATACCACCAAAGTCCTCCATCACCAGTGCATAGCTGTTGTGATAAGGTTCCAAACTGTAAAGACGAACAATACCAGCTAGGTCAAGATTTTTGGCAATGGTGTACTGATTGCGGAATTGAAGTAATTCATTGAATGTAGGATACTCCTGTTTGAGTATCTTGATGACCACTGGCAGTCGATCCACCTCGCGGATTGCGCGATAAACTAGGGTTCTAGAGCCTGTATACAATCGCTCGCTAATTCGATAACCCAGGATTTTGCTCAGTGGCTCGATTGCTGTAGTCATTTTTAGTAACCTTTTTGACAAACAAACTGATTCATTTACAGTATGTTTCCCAAATATTCGCAGTTTCTAACTCACTTAATATAAAGGCTCTCAGCTCTCAAAAGCTGATTAATGCGTGGTTATTTGCTCTATCTTTCCAAAAAATTAGCCAAAATTAATTATTTTTTAACCTTTGTGGTCTCAATTATTTTTTACATTATTAAAACTAGCGATCGCCTAGATAGAATTATGCCTTTGATATTCAATCCGCACTTGTTTAACCTCAACTTGCTCAGACTCTAAAAACACGAGTTTTTCTACTTGCTGTAATCCCAAACTTTCAAACTGCTGAAGTTCCAAGTCTGATAATGGCCAAGGAGGGCCATTCGGTTCAGCTTCTGTGTCCCGAACGCGAGTAATCACTAAAAGTGTCCCACCGAGAGCCACAAGGGAGGTAACTGAGGAGATAACTGAAAAACGCACATTCAAAGGCAAAGCTTGAATATTACGACATTCAAATACAAAGTCAAAAGCAAGATGCCATTTTTCTGGTAGGGCGAACAAATCTGCAACTAGATAGTTGACAGTCGAATTGGGAAATCGTTGCTGACACCATGCAATAGCTGTAGGAGAGATATCAAAAGCAGTTACCTCAAATCCCAGTTTTGCTAAAGCTTCTGCGTCATCTCCCAAACCGCAACCGATTATCAGCGCCTTTTGTCTAGAAGCGAATGGTTGATGATTAGTTAACCAGTCTTGTAGATAAGGGTGAGGAGCCAACTTTGCCCAAGGAACTTGTGTTGCGTCGCCTTGAGCTTCGGCGTATAAAACTTCAAACCAAGCTGATGGTTCTGCTGTTTGTAAAGCTTCGGTAGCTAACTGTTTAATATGAAGCTGTAATTTTTCAGGTTGTTGTTCAAACATAAAAACTGACAGTACTGTTTTATACTGAAATTAGTTCGATCTCAAATCTCAGTGTATTGAGATTTGATGGAGATATAAAACCCATTTATTTGCCAGTTCCACATAATACTCAACTGAATTTTAGCTTCTGATTCCTAAATTCTATTAGATAACAAAGCGCTAAGATGTGCGATCGCCTGAATCAAGGCATTGACATACCAGAAGCGCTTACTTTTGTAACGAAGCTCTCCAGTTATCCTCTCGATTCAGATGAGTGCTTAGAATACGCAGAGCGTTGACACAGGCTAGCGGCTTCGCATCAGGGTAGTAAGCTAATAATCATTCAAATTTCATCCCCGCGTCTCCCTTTCTCCGCGTCTTCCTCTGGAATTTGACTTTTAAGTGAGTCAATTTCATTCACTACTTCTTGCTGAGTGTTAGATTTCAGGAAATAGCGAAAAATTATCCAGATTACATAACTCAATCCAATTAACTCAAAAATCGTAGAAGCTAATGGAATACTATTAATAGCACCTGTAACGGCTAGTAAGATTTTGAGGGCATTTACTACTACAACAAGTAAAGTAAAGCTAATAATCAGAAACTTGTACTCATGATAAAAATTAACTATATTTCCCGGTAATCGTTCCCAAAAATCAGAAACTTTTTGGCTGACTTTTGATATCTGATTAGTAAAATTATTATTACTTGATAATCTAGACACTTGTCCTGGCTCAGAAATTTTAATTATTGTCGTGTCGTCTAAGGAGCTAGGATCGACATATTCCAGTTGTTGTACTTGGTCTTTCATATCTTGATAAAAAATTATTGCTAGACACATCTCCCACTATTATTGGTACATATTAAAAGCTAATTATCCTCGACCTCTTGGGATAAAATTTATCTATCTAAAGAGTTATAAAATTAAATTTTTAATTCACTTACCTAAAATTTCAAATTTAGCTTTACACTAATCCAAAAAACTTTAAAAAAATTAAATTTCTCTATAGCAATCCGCTTTAATTTCTGATGTTACTGGCGTAAGCAGAAAATAAAGAACAAAAAAGAAAGTATAAATGTACTGATTTTTTCAGCAATTAAGTAGAATTTTTATAGTCTTACAGCAGATTTCAAGTTAATGAAGTAAACAATATAAGTCTCAAATCCAGGTATCAAGCCTGTTTTAATTCTGACTTCTGACTTCTGACTCCTGAATTCTGCTATATAAGCGATCGTTTAGGAACAACCATTGCAAAAGGCGCTAACAGCTTTGGCAAACTGACGATTTTGTTCCATCAGCGCCATGTGTCTACCTTGTTTGATAGTAACTTTTTGAGGCTGAGGTAATTCTGCTACCATGCGATCGCTTGCAATAGGTTTAGTAGCTATATCTGAATCACCATAGACAACCAAAACAGGAATATTAATTTTTGCTAATGTCAATGTTTCATCTTTGATAACTTTTTCTAAGTTCCTAAGAGGTTATTAATAAACAGGACTTACGCAAAATTATGAAAAAACGAACCGCAAAGAGCGCAAAGGGCACGAAGTTATAAGAGTTTCAGAGAGTTCTTGCGTAAGTCCTAATAAAGTAAAAATAAAATTCTTGTAGGGTGTGTTAGGCGCAGATTTCAACATGATTTTTCATGAAAAATACTTAAAAAGCGCCTAACGCACCATTTAGATGGCGGTGCGTTAGGCTAAAGCCATAACATACCCTACTTAAAATTTACTTTATAAATAGTCTCTAAATTACTACTAAAATCCCAAATTTAGTAGTAATAGCTTTTAGCTTATTTAGTCACTTTTAGAGTCATTTTATCAAATCAATCAGACTAAAGTCACAATTTTATATATGACTTTAGTCACGGTTTAAGCAGAGCCAAAATGCCCAAATATTGTTATTATATTCATAATGCTTTACAAAAATATACATTTTCAAATGGTATTGAAGTAACTAGCAACCAAATTTTATTACTCTTGTATTACCTCAGTTTTGTATGTGTAGATTAATTGGCTATTTTGGTGACAATATTCGCTTAGATGAGTTGTTATATAAACAAGAACACTCTCTTTACAATCAAAGTTATAATCCTTTGGAATTAAAATCAGGATTCGTATGTGGAGACGGGGTTGGTGTAGGTTGGTATGATGAAGCGGGTAAACCATTTATTTATCGCAATACGATTCCACTGTGGAACGATCCGAATCTGAAAGACTTGAGCCAATACGTACAATCTGCCTGTAGTGTAGGTTATGTCCGACTAGCTGGAACAGGTGAACCGCTTGACATCAGTAACTGTCAACCATTTCGTAATGGAAAGCTGTTGTTTGTCCATAATGGCGAAATATCAAACTTTCAACAAACACTTTATAGACCGATACGCGATCGCCTTGGTGATTCTACATATCGTTTAATTAAAGGTCTGACAGACTCCGAACACATTTTCGCTTTATTAGTAGAAATTTGGCAGTCTTGTGGCGATCGCACTCTGTCGTCAGCCCTGGCGATCGCCCTCGACAAATTGACTGACTTGGCTCAAAAATACGACACCAGTTTTAGTACTAATATAATTGTCAGCGATGGTCAATCAGTTGCAGCAGTTCGCTATGCCTATGGTACACAAGCACCTACTCTTTATTGGTATTGCGATGATGTAACTCATCCCAGCCGAGTTATTGTTGCCTCTGAACCTTTATCTAACCAAAATTGGACAGCCTTTCCAGAGCAAAGTATGCTATCTGTTCAAGCTGATTCATTAGTACCAAAAATTAGCCTTTTGGAAATATCTGCCTAGTTTTCTGCGAGTGTGTGTTTAGATTTTGGAGAGCAAAAACTTTTAATATTAGAGCCAACTGCAAGCCCAAGCAGTTGGCAACAGGTTTGATATTTGTGAAATTAAGGTTGCTTTCACAATTGTCTAGAAGGATAGTGTTAGTATGTTCGTCTCTACCTAAAGAATTTAACCTTTAGGTAATAGCAAACGAACTGTAAGTTGAAAAGCAAGGAATAGATTGAATTTTCAACTCATGCTACATCGCTTATCCAAATCTGGACTGATTTGCATCACTCAACCACATCATGCATGGCTTTCGGGGCAATTAGCAAGAGCGTGGGGAAACGAACAATTTGGTGAATTTGTCCCCAAAGAAGAAGTTTGTCTGGCCGCAGAACAGCACGATATTGGTTGGCTGCAATGGGAACAAAAACCTACACTGAACCCAGAAACTGGCTACCCTTATAAATTCACAGAACTTCCAATCGAAGTACATATAGATATTTGGTCGGGTGCTAAACAGCAAGCATTTCCTTGGGGTAGATATGTAACATTACTTGTTTCACTCCACGGGACAGGATTGTATGAAAGATTCACAAGCTGGCAAAACTCAGCTAAATCTGCTCAAATTGTCCAGAATTATTTAAAAATAGAGTATGCTTTTCAAAAGCAAATTATTGACATTCTTCAAAAAGATAAATACTACGCACCTTATGCAATACCAAAGGTGATTGAACGCAACAAGCGTTTAGTAGCAACATGGGATGCCCTTTCGATAATTTTATGTACAGGACAAACTGGCGAACAATATATTAATCAAGTGCCAGTTACTAATGGCACAACTACATTAAAGCTAACGTTGATAGAAGACAAAGAGTATCATCACACAGTAATTCTCTCTCCTTGGGCGTTCGAGCAAAAAGAAATAAAGCTGGTCTATGAAGGGCGGATGCTGCACCAGACTTTTAACGATGAAATAGAGATGCAAAAAGCTTTGATAAGTGATTGTTGGGTAACTCTCAGCACGACTTTAATACCAAGCTGAATAGAACTAAGGGAGATTGCCGAGATCGACGTAATTATTAAAAATTTAAAATAGAGTTATCCTTAACTCTAGAACCAACCATGATAAAACTCAAAACCCAATTCACCCTCGAAGAATTCCTCGCACTTCCCGAAGGAGATATCATCTATGAACTAATTGACAAAGAAGCAGTTCCTAAATTCAAAAACGATGAAATGTCACCAAAATTTTTTCATAGTTCTATAACAGGTGCGTTATTTCTACTATTGTCTGTATGGGCACAAGGAAAAGAGCGGGTTGTAATTGAATCGGCAATTAAGCTAACACGAAATCAACAAGACTGGGTTCCTGTAGCAGATTTGACATATGTTTCTTATAGCCGTCTTTCTGCTGATTGGTTGCAAGATGAGGCTTGTCCAGTTGCACCCGAATTAGTCATAGAAATTATCTCTCCTGGTCAAACTTTTGGAGAAATGACAGAAAAAGCAACTGATTATCTCAAAGCTGATGTTCAAAGAGTTTGGGTTATTGATACTAGAGCAAAAACTGTTACTATTTTTTATCCAGATACTCTTCCTCAAACCAAGCGCAGCACTGATAGTTTAGAAGATCCTTTATTTGAAGGGCTACAAATTACACCTCAACAAATATTTCAACAAGCAAGAATTCTTTAACTTAGCTTGGGGATAGTACGCACCATCCCCGTTTTTTCATCTTTCTAATTTATCTACTTCTTTGGGAACGCTACTAGTTAACACTTCATGTCCATTAGATGTAACTAAGACATCATCTTCAATACGAATCCCAATACCAACCCAGCGCGGATCGGTTTCTGGCTGGTCTTCTGCCAGTTTCGTATCTGGGACAATATAAAGTCCTGGTTCCACTGTGAGAATTTGACCGGGTTGTAAAATCTGCGGTTTATCCTCACCATGTTGGTAAACACCTACATCATGAACATCCAAGCCTAACCAATGACTGGTGCGGTGCATGTAATATGGTTTGTATTTTTCTTCTTCAATTAACTTATCAATTTCACCTTTGAGGATGCCAAGTTCAACTAAGCCTTCGGTGAGGACGCGGACTGCGGTATCATGAACTGATTTGAAGGTATTGCCTGGTTTTACTTGAGCGATCGCTTGTTTTTGCGCTGATAAAACAATCTCGTACAATATCTTTTGTTCGGGTGTAAACTTACCGCCTACCGGAAATGTTCGGGTAATATCGGAGTTGTAATAACCATAAGCACAACCAGCATCAATTAACAGCAACTCCCCATCCTGCATCTGCCGCACATTCTCTATATAGTGAAGTACGCAGGCATTGACACCGGAAGCCACAATTGAAGGATAAGCTGGCCCCATTCCACCCCGTAGGCGAAAGATGTGTTCTATCTCCGCTTGGATTTCATATTCATAACGTCCGGGTTTAGTAAATTCTATAGCGTGGTTGTGTGCTTCAGTGGCGATCGCCGCAGCTTGACGCATCAACTCTAACTCAGCTTCACTTTTGATTAGTCTCATGCTACCGAGAATTGGCCCGGTATCTTCAATGGCAATTGGCCCTGTGCCGCGTTTGGGATAAGTTCTTAATAAACTTTGGTAATGCCCTAAAATTTGGTCGTTAAAATTGCGATCGCGTCCTAAGTGATAGTAAATGCGATCGGCTTTTTCTAAATATTGCGGCAACTTTTCATCCAGTTCGCCAATGGTGTAAGCTTCATCTGCACCATAAATTTCTTTGGCTACATCTACGCCACAGCGATAACCAGTCCAAACTTCCTTTTCTCGATCTTTCGGTTGGACAAACAGCACAAACTGATGTTCTGCATGATGTGGCACTAACACCGCCACTGCTTCCGATTCATTAAAGCCAGTCAGATAGAAAAAATCACTGTCTTGGCGATAAGCGTATTCGACATCGTTGTGCATCACTGCCATTGGCGCACTGCGAAAAATTGCTGTGCCATTACCAATTTTTGCCATTAACTGCTGGCGACGCTGCCGATATTCTGCTTGCATATCTACTTTATATCTCAAATTATGGTGATATCTTAACCTTTGGTAACTACAGATTGTATATATTACACCTATTATAGGTAGTTACTTTTTAAATTTATTTTAGACAATCTGCTTTCATTTTACTAGTGGTTGTTGCTTGCTATAGTCATAGTTTTATTCTATGTAGTGCAAATATTATACTAGTTTATTTCTAGATTAGATTATTAGGAATTTGGAACATAACACTTATAGCTGGGGACTGGGGACTGGTGACTGGGTGAAAAGTCTTTTTGTGTCTAGGTTTAATCGTCTGTTGATGTCCTAACACTACTGGCGACGGCTATAATTCGTAATTAATAATTCCTACAGAATTTTTCAGGTAAATAAAGTATGCGAGTAGGGGCGAACAGCCGTCCGCCCTTACAATTATCTGCACCTCAACCAAGATTTTTAACAAGTCTTGAAACCCTTATGGGACTAGAGGCGTTTTTAATTCACATTAGGTGTTAATTACGAAACTCTTTGCTACCCTTTGACAGCGCTGAGGTCAAACGCCGAACGATTAAGCCCCAGATTTCACTGAGTCAGAGTTTTTTCAATGCGGCGATCGGGGATGAGCCAGACGATCGCAATTAAAACATATAACGCACAAGCAAACCACGAGTTGACAAATGCAAGTGGAATTGCGATCGCATACAACACTACTGATACTTTTCCTTTGAAGTCTTTACCAAGTGCGATCGCTATAGCAGAATCTTTCCCGTGGTGAGAAATCAGAGTACGGGTCAGGATAAAGTAAGCAAACGCAGCGAATAACAATACCGTACCATAAAGTGCAACTGGCAAGGCAGCAAAGTGGTTCTCGCCCATCCAGCCTGTAACAAATGGGATTAGCGACAACCAAAATAGCAGATGCATATTAGCCCAAAGAATGCGACCATTAACGTGGCGGACTGCCTGTAGCAAATGATGGTGATTATTCCAGTAAAGACCGATAAAAGTAAAACTCAACACATAGCTAAAAAATACTGAAATCAAAGGGCGCAGGGCAGCCCAATTAGCTCCATGTGGCACTTTGAGTTCAAGCACCATGATGGTAATAATTATGGCCAGCACCCCATCACTGAATGCTTCTAACCTCCCTTTCACCATCGATGACGCACTCCTTTTTCGCTGACTTGAGAGTAAATTATGTAACTAATGGTTATTAAGAATTTTACGATGGGAGCGATCGCTTGGTGAAATTGGTGATGAGATGAAATTTAGTTATTAAATACGGATTGTAAATATTCTTAGCTATGCCTCGATTAGGGTGTCGGGATAGGCTTTAAATTTCTAGCTTTATAAAACATTTCTAGGCTATCGCGATCGCCTACATAACGCCAGTGCCAAGGCTCATAACTGACACCTTGAACGTTATTTTTCGGAAATGACATTTCAAATCCAAAACGGGCTGCATTTGCTTGTAGCCACTTATAAGCTTTGGTATTGTCAAAGTTGGCTTGAAGATTAGTTGCTGGTACTGACCCATCCCCAACATCCATAGCGTAACCTGTGTGATGTTCGCTATGACCGGGAGGAGCGCTGAGAGCGGCTCTTTGCGCTGGAGTTTGATTGCGTTGAGCGCCAACACTAAAAAACAGCTGTTCTTGCTCTTTCACCGAGCGAAAGCCAGAAATTGGGGCTAAAATCACACCTGCACTCCGCGCTGCTTGGGCCATTTCCCGAAACTTAGCCGCAGCAGATTTTCGCATTCTAATTCGCCCATCGGCGCTAATTGGCACTAATTCTGATTGAGGTGCTTCTGGATACGCCAAATGCCCTAATACAGTATCGCTTTTACTACCTTGAGTATTGCTAGAATTATTGTCTTTGGTTATAGGTGCAGGAGCAGAATTATTTGCTGAAAACTGGGTATTGGTAGTTTTTTCTGGTGCAGTGACGAAAAACAAAAAGCCACTAATTATAGCTAGTAGAACAAAGCCTGCTGCTCCTCCCAATAGCAAAATTGGAAGTTGTAAGCGGATCTTGGGTGCTACATCAGGAGTATCGCGTACAGCCACTGGAATATCGTCACCAGGTTCGCCCGATAAATTTTGTGGTTGTCCAGAAAAGCTAGCTCTATTCAAAGGTCAACTCCTGATTTTGTTCAACATTAATTAGAGATTGTAAACTTGAGAAAAACTAACATGTTGGGTAACATTCTACATCTGTATTTTTAGGCGCAATCTTGACAAATCTCTTAGAACTATACGTCAAGCTGGTGGGATTAGTCTTATTAGGATTTCTTTTGGGACGTAAATTACCTACCACTGTTCCCACCCGTTTAGCTCAGTGGCTTTTCTCTGTGGGAGTACCTATAAGTATAGTAGCTTTTTTACGAGAAGCTGATTTATCGGGGCAGATTTGGATTGCACCTGCGATCGCTTACTTAGCTATTTTCTTAGGAGCATTTTTAGCTTGGCTAGGAATCAAAGGGCAAGCTTATTTCACCAACACCATTCCTCAAGACTCAACCCAAGGTAGTTTAATTTTGGCGGCTATGGTGGGTAACACGGGTTATCTGGGCTTTCCCATCATCCTAGCAATGGTAGGAAAAGAATACTTTGCCTGGGCTTTATTCTACGATTTACTCGGTTCGCTATTCGGATCTTATGGATTGGGTGTAGTGCTGGCATCTCATTTTGGTGGTGGTGTCAGGAATTATTGGCAAATTACTAAGGCAATCATTATTAATCCTGCCTTGTGGAGTTTTGGTTTGGGCTTGCTACTGCGACAGGCAAACATCCCAAATATAGTGGAATTTTGTCTAGAGAAATTTGCTTGGTGTGTCGTTGCTTTATCTTTGGTGTTAATTGGTATGCGACTCTCGCGGCTCAATTCTTGGTACAAGCTACCTCAAGCGGCAATGAGTTTAGCAATTAAAATGCTGGTAGTTCCCTTAGTTATCGGCATTACCTTACCACTTTTTGGTGTAATTGGCGTTCCCGCACAAGTGATTGTATTACAAATGGCAATGCCGCCAGCATTTGCCACACTGGTAATTGCCGAAACTTTTAATTTAGATCGCGACCTGACAGTTACAGCCTTGGCATTAGGGGCTATGGTGTTGTTGCTAACTCTGCCAGTCTGGCTGTGGCTGTTTTGACTTTGGATTTAAGTATTGTGATGCGATCGCTTAAAACCTCTTTAAGCTCAATTTCTGGCAACAGCAGATTACCTTCATATCGTTACTCTTTTAGAGACTCTTTGAGGCGAAAAATTATTGTCGAGCGGCGGTAATTTTATCTGGAACGTCGAGCCTTTACCCTCATTGCTCGTTACTTGAATTTGACCGCCGTGAGCCTGGACAATTTGTTGAACGATCGCCAATCCCAATCCAAATCCACCGCTTTCTCTAGCTCGTTCTGTGTCAACTCGGTAAAAGCGATCGAAAATGTAAGGTAAATCTGCTTCTGGAATTCCAATTCCTGTATCGATGACCTGAATTACTGCCCGATCTGGGTGAGACTCTAAGCGTAACCAGACAGTTCCACCAGATGGAGTATATTTGCAAGCGTTATCCAGCAAGTTTTCCACAGCTTGCCGCAGTAAATCGGGGTCAGCCCATAAATTAAAGGGTTCTTTTGGGAAATGGCCGATCAACTCAATCGATGCTTTTGCAGCAACAGTAGTATAGTGAAGGGCTAAATCCTCCAGCAAATTATTAAGATTTACTTTTTTGAGAGATTCTGAAGTTAATTTTCCCTGATGGCGAGCCAATAGCAGTAGGTTATTCACCAAAGTACTCATCGACTTGGTGCTATCAATAATGTTTTCTAATGTGGGATGAAGTTGAGGACGGTCTGTTGCCATCAGTAGCCCGACTTGGGCATTGGTTAAAATCGCAGAAAGAGGCGATCGCAATTCATGAGAAGCATCTGAAGTAAAGCGTTGCAGCTGGTTATAGGCTTCCTTAACGGGCTGCATAGCTATACCACCGAGTACCCAACCTGTAAGTCCAATTAATCCTAGCGCTACAGGCACAGCTAGGGTCAACATTAACTGAAATTCTCTGAGTTCGTTTTGAGTCTCCGCCAGCGGGATAGCAACTTGAAGGTAGCCAATGACCGAATTTCCACCTTCAACAGGTAGCGTGACTTGACGAAGCCAAAACGCTTTATTTGTTAATTCGTCAACAGATTTAATAGTGGAAAACCCAGGTGTCGTTTTTAACCGCTCTGGAGGTGGAGTACCAAAAAAACGTTTAAGTTTGCCATTCGGGTCATACCAGCGAACATAAACTAGTTCAATATCAGCGGGGTGAGAACCACTACCCAATAGCGGTATATTGCTGAGATCGACTTGTTTTTGTCCTTGATAAAGTCGGTACTGCAAACTAGCTGCCATTAGCTCTGCTCTTTTATAAAGTAGTCGATCTAATGCTTGAAGTTTGTCTTTTACCTCAAGATGATAAATGACTCCAGCAAACAGAACGAGAATGCCCCCCATCGAAAGGGTAAACCAAAGAGCTAAGTTACGACGACTGCGGTTAAACACAACTCATGCTAATTCGTAATTCGTAATTTGCAGTTACAACACTTTTCAAGTAATTGAACTACACTACTCCCTCATCCCCCTCATCCCCCTCATCT
>NZ_JAECZA010000170.1 GCF_016056275.1 Dendronalium phyllosphericum CENA369
ATCTAAATGAGAACTGCCACAAGTTAGGGAGAGCATCCCCGCGTCTCCCTAACTTGTGGCAGTTCTCATTTAGATTAAGCTACAATGCACTCCACCAGGGCAGTGTACGGTCTACTTAATACCCAGTTAGTAATGTTGCCTTGTAGGGTAGCAGTAGTTCTGTACTTATCCTTTAAGGAATTGGAATTTGGTTATGACAATGCTAACTTGTCGCAATTATATTGATGGTCAATGGTTGAGTGCCGCAGCAGGAAACATTTTAGAAAGCCGCAACCCCGCTTTAGTCGATGAAGTCGTTGCTACCTTCCCCCGTTCCCAAGCTGATGATGTAGATAAAGTAGTAGCCGCAGCCCGAAAAGCTTACCACAGTTGGCGCAAAGTTCCTGCTCCAGCTAGGGCAGAGTACGTTTTTCGCGTCGGAGAACTATTACTCCAGCATAAAGAAGAACTTGCTCAGTTAATCAGTCGGGAAATGGGTAAACCCCTGACGGAAGCAAGGGGAGATGTACAAGAAGGCATTGACTGTGCTTTTTACAGTGCTGGTGAAGGACGGCGACTATTCGGGCAAACTACGCCTTCGGAAATGCCCAATAAGTTTGCCATGACGGTACGGATGCCTATAGGAGTTTGTGCTTTAATTACACCTTGGAATTTTCCTGTGGCAATTCCTTGCTGGAAAGCTATGCCAGCTTTGGTATGTGGAAATACAGTAATTCTCAAACCAGCGGAAGATACTCCAGCCTGTGCCACTAAATTGATTGAAATTTTTGCCGCCGCAGGTTTACCATCAGGAGTAATTAACTTGGTGCATGGCGTAGGTGAAGAGGTTGGAAAAGCTTTAGTTGAGCATCCCGATGTTGATTTAGTGTCTTTTACTGGTTCTTCCCAAACAGGTGCTTTTGTTGGTGAGACTTGCGGACGCACTCACAAGCGTGTCTGTCTGGAAATGGGCGGCAAAAATGCCCAAGTGGTGATGGAAGATGCCGACTTGGAACTAGCACTAGATGGTGCAGTTTGGGGAGCGTTTGGTACTGCTGGTCAGCGGTGTACGGCTACCAGTCGCTTAATTTTACATCGTGACATCAAAGAAAAGTTTACTGCCATGCTCCACGAGCGTACTACTAAGTTACGCTTGGGTGCTGGCAATGATTCCGATACGGATATCGGCCCGATAATCAATGAAAGACAAATCCAACGGGTAAGCCAATATATGGATATTGCCCGTGAGGAAGGAGCAAAGGTGTTAATTGGTGGGGAAATTGCAAGTGTTGGTTCCCTCAAACAAGGTTACTTCTTTCAGCCAACCATTTTAGATGGTGTCACTCCCGATATGCGCGTCGCCCGTGAAGAGATATTTGGGCCAGTAGTAGCATTAATTGAGGTTAACTCATTCGAGGAAGCGATCGCCATTCTCAACGATAGTAAGTATGGTCTTTCTTCCTCAGTTTATACCCGCGATATCAACCGAGCTTTTACCGCCATGCGTGATATTGAAGCAGGCATCACCTATATTAACGGCCCGACTATTGGTGCTGAGGTACACTTGCCCTTTGGGGGTGTCAAACAAACGGGTAACGGACACCGCGAAGCTGGAACCACAGCTTTAGATGTTTTCACAGAATGGAAGAGTGTTTATGTTGACTTTTCCGGAAGTTTACAACGCGCTCAGATTGACAATCGTGGTTAATAATGATACCGTTTGCAAAGATTACTAAAATACGAACCTTGATAATTAAATAAAGATTTTTCCTGTTAAGTTATGTTAACTGAGGGGGTCAGGCGATCGCTGAAACCGTGATTCTGTCGTTGACCCCCTCAGATAGCTTGCTAGGTAATAGTTTCAGACGATGAAATTAATAGTTTTTGTCAATAATTACAACTTATTGACAGGTAAAATAGACCCCCCTCAGATTTGGGTATCTTTAACCCTCTCTAGGTAAAGCTTCCAAAAGGGTAGGGTTTTCCTTTTACTACCCCTCACGGGGATGGAAACGTAAATCCTATAGGTACTAGCGTTTGTCCACATTTCCAGTCGTTTTCCTTTTACTACCCCTCACGGGGATGGAAACGATCATTGCGGAATGGAAAAAAAGCATTTTTTAAATGTTTTCCTTTTACTACCCCTCACGGGGATGGGTGCGACTATCGGTTGCACGACGAGAGTGAGTATCTCAGAAATACTCCTGGCGAGTGTCAATGCCAGTACCCGCCCAAAGGGGCATTACGGGTAACTGTAATGTCTCATAGCTAGAGGGTAAAATGCGCGACATCAGCAAGGCGCATAGTTAGGTGAAGTGCTAGGGTAAAACTAGACAGGGTTAACAGATGTGAATCCTTGCAGAGGCATCGTGAAGAGGAATTACCGAAAACGGCTGAGACGGTAAAAGGGATAAAGTGATTCTGCCCAATCCTCAGAATCAGGGACACCAGAAACCCCCGGTGTATAGAGGGAACCCAAGCTAGTTGTATCTTTCGCGTGTGATACGTAGGAACCCCAATGGGGTCTTTTGAACTAGGTCGATGTCAAAAGTAGAGATGGGAGTAATCCCGCTTTAATCCCCCAGTGGGTGTAAGATGCCACAAGAAGCGAATGCTGCCACGCCGAAAGGCAACAGGAAATTATAACTGGGTAGATAGGTCAAATGACCAACTTGAAAG
>NZ_JAECZA010000171.1:0-1028 GCF_016056275.1 Dendronalium phyllosphericum CENA369
TTCGGTATCGATAATCTTATGACGGTAGGTTTCGGAATAGGTAAGAAGCATTTTCCACCATTTTTTATCATCATTAACAATATGGCGAAGTGTATTTAGAAGCAAAGCTCCTTTATAATACATATCGTTAGAACCTTTATGACCGACACCATAATTGCCAATAATTGCACTTCTGTTGGAAACACGATTTTTTTGCCCGTTTATATATTCCATAGCCTTTTCATAGCCATAAAGACATTCTATAAAGACGGTTTCTGAATAGGTTGTAAATCCTTCGTGGATCCACATGTCTGCAATATCTTTAGAAGTTATGCTGTTTCCAAACCATTCATGGCCGCTTTCATGTATGGTAATATAGTCGAAAAGCATGCCTATACCGGTACCGGAAATATCAGTTCCCATATAACCTTTTCGGTATTTATTTCCATAAGCAACAGCGCTTTGATGCTCCATACCTAAATAATAAGTTTCAACTAATTTATAGCCGTCTTCTGCAAATGGATACTTGCCAAATTTAGATTCGAAACAATCCAGCATCGGTTTTACTTCTTCAAAATGTGTTTTTGCTTTTTCTTCGTTTTCAGGAAGGACATAATAATCGAGATCGAGTCCGTTATGAGTGTCATGGATATGGACATAATTGGCAATATTGACCGTAATGTCATAATTGTTAATTGGACTTTTTACTTCCCAATCCCAACGGGTGTATCCGTTTTTCAGATTTTCGCTTCCTTTGAACCTGCCATTGGAAACATTCATCAGTCCATCCGGAACAGCAACTTTTATTGTAGCGCCAAAATCTGGTTCATCGCTTTGGGAATCTTTTACAGGATACCATAAACTAGCTCCTGTTCCTTGTACGGCAACGCCAATCCAAGGTTTACCCTGACTATCGGTTTTGAATACAAAGCCACCATCCCAAGGCGCATATTTTGCAATTAAAGGATTGCCTGAATAGTAAAAACGTATGGTTTTGTCGGTTCTGTCAACAGTCAAAGGTTTTGGGAAGGCAATAAAAACAGCGTCAA
>NZ_JAECZA010000171.1:1038-2149 GCF_016056275.1 Dendronalium phyllosphericum CENA369
CTCTTTTATATTCCAGTGGTTTGCCTTGAAAAAGAATACTGTCGACTTTCATGTTTTCGAACAAATCGACCTGGATTTTTTGTGTACTTTTTAAAGTTTTAAAAGTAATGTCATTGTATCCCTTGATTGATTTTTCTTCCGGATTTATGGTAATGTTCAGGTCATAGCGCTGTACATCATAACAGGTTCTTTCAAAAGAAAAGCCACCACGTAGCGAATCTTTTCTGGTATATCCTTGTGCAAGGCTTTTTTGGAGCCCAAGCAAGCAAATTAAGAAAAGAAGACATCTTGCCATTGTGGGAGTTTTGAAAGGTTAAGGTTTCAGCGCTTTGATAATCGTAAAGGTGCGGATTTTTACTTCTCCGGTATTGCTCAGGACTTCTTCTTGTTCAGACACGATAGTTTCAATTCGGAATCCGGTAGCTTCAAGTAATGATTTTGCTTTTTCTGTATCGTAAAGTTCGAATCCGTATTTTGAAAAAGGAATTTTTTCCATTACTTCCTTCGGAATAAAAGCCAGAATAAATGTACCTTCCGGTTGTAATACCCTGAAAATTTCGGTTAGATATTCCTCAGGGTTTTTCCAGAAATAAATTGTATTGGCAGTAAAGATGTTGTTGAAGAAAGAATCTGGATGCGATATCTTTTCTCCATCAGTAAGCTCAAAAACAGCCTTCTTGGAAGTTGTAAATTCAGAATTGAGTTTTTGGGCTTCTTCAACCATCAGTTCTGATACATCAATTCCGTAATAATTCAGATTGGCTTCTTTTTCAAATAAGTATTTGATATGGATTCCGTTTCCGGGACCTATTTCTAAAATCTTCGAGTGCGCTTTGGTTTCAACCTGATCTATAGCATGACGAATCATGTTGTCGTTGGCAACATTCATGCTATAGGCCGTATGAATGCCGTTTTCACCGTTTGGATGGCTCAATTGTCCGGCTAGTTCCTGAAGTTCTTTTTCTGAAAGATTTCCCATATCAACTAATTAGACTTGAATTACACCAAGATTAAATTGTTTTTCGATAGGAGCATGGTTGGCGGCTTCGATTCCCATGGATATCCATGTTCTGGTTTCCAGTGGATCAATAACAGCATCGGTCCATAAGCG
>NZ_JAECZA010000172.1:0-654 GCF_016056275.1 Dendronalium phyllosphericum CENA369
CAAAAGAACGAAACCCATTTGCCATTTTTTTACTCAGTGATGTCAACGACTCAACTGATTTTTTAAAAAATCTTCTTCTCGATACTGATTTAAGTGTCCGTGCAAATGCTGCTTTGTCTTTGATAAAGAAAAAAATTCCGATCTCAGAAGCTCTTTTAAAGGAGTTTTTAGTCAAAGATCAAAGAGATTTAGGATTCCAAGCGGTTTCATCTCCTGCAGGAAGCTTGTCTTGTTGGAGAGTCATTCCTAACGCTGAACATAAAAAGAGTCTTTATCCAGGACTTCTTTCTCAATCGCTCCTCTTTAGACAGCAGATTCTTCAACTTTGCTTAGAACTTTCCGAAGAAGATTTTTTAACCGCTGCAAAACTAGTCATGGACCATAAACAAACTGAACTTGTCCCTCTTTTAATTGAGCTAATGGTCAATCATCAAAGCCCCAAAAGCATTGAATTTCTTAAAGACCAGCAGCAAAGAGCAGGCGCTCCTTTTATCAGACAATTTTGCACTCTTGCTCTTTTTAAATTGAAAGAGTCTGGTTTTTATGAAGAGCAGCTTTACAAATGGGTTGCAGCGCAAGAAAACAATTCTTTGATTCGTTTTAAAGAAGATGAACTATCTGAAAAAGCGGGAAGTTTTATTTTAAGTCCCGAAG
>NZ_JAECZA010000172.1:664-2105 GCF_016056275.1 Dendronalium phyllosphericum CENA369
TTTGAAGCGCTCGCTTCTGTTCAAAATCAGACAGGAATCGAAACTTTGATCCACGCAATCGCTTACGGAAATGCCAAAAACAGGTATGCTCTAGCGGGTCTATTGATGCGTACTTCGGAGTAACTAGTGAAAAATCACCCTTTACAGGGGTTGGTAATTGGGATAGTCAGCACTTTTCTGGCTAGTTCTTTAGTCGCTGACGACCTAACTAAGACGCCACCGCTGATTTGGGATTCTCCTTGCACCACCCCCCTTCCACCTCGATGCGATGTGTGTCCTCTTATCTGTTTACCCAATGCGAAGGAAGGAGATCAGATCGTCGTCAATCTTAAAAATCCTCTTTATGAAAATGGGATCCTCTTCACAAACGAAGGAGGACTTCTTGTTGGACCATCGATTCGAATACAGGCAAAGATCATTAAGTACACGAGACAAATGGAGCAAGAGTCAAAGATACTATTTGCTTCTTGCTCACAAGACGTACTCATTGACTATCACAATCAAACACTTGCAGCAGATGGCATCGAATACGACTTCATGAATCAGTGTGGATTTTTAACTCGAGGAAGAGTTGCTGTTTTACCTTGGTACATTGAAGGTGCAAGAATTGAGCTTTGCCCAAATGGCAATGTTATTTTTCACGATGCTTTTATCACTACTTCCGAAGGAGAAAACAAAGACCTAAAACTCATCGCATCAAAAGTTGAGATTACACCTGACAAACAACTGACAGCCACAGATATCCGTTTTAGATTGAAAGAAGTGCCTTTATTTTGGTTTCCAAAAATTTCGCTTGATCTCTCAAAAGATTATGAACCTCCCGTTGCAGTCACTTTTGGATGGGGAGGATATCCAGGAACACATATTGGCCTTCGAGCAAAGCTTTTTAGTTGGAAAGACTTTTCTGCTTATGGAAGAGTCGATGGATTTTTAGGGCATGGTGCAGGCGCAGGGATTGAAACTCAATACTGTTCTTCAGTTCGTTCAACTGAATTTTATACTCGAAATTACTACGTTCACGATTTGCCACTTTACGATCCTGAGAAAAAGGATCGGTATCGTTTTCAAGGCTCATTCTTTGATCGCTCACTTGCTGGAAATATCACCTTAAACGTCGTTTATGATGTGGTCAGTGATGGGCAAATGGCTCAGTATTACAATTTGGAAGACTTTGAAGATATCCCTGCAGGAAGAACAGCCCTAGATTTGCGGCAGCAACATGAGAGTTGGATTGCACGTCTCAAAGCAAATGTTCGAGTCAATGATTTCCAATCGATTAGTCAAGAGCTTCCACAGCTCGAATGGACATTAAGACCCTTTGATATCCCTTCTGGAATTATTTTCGATGGGATCTTTCGGTTAGGCTTTTTACGCTACGATTACTCAAATGCTATTTTTACAACAGTGCTTCCTTCAGGAGAATTTGTAAGGCCTTCTGATT
>NZ_JAECZA010000172.1:2149-2358 GCF_016056275.1 Dendronalium phyllosphericum CENA369
CCAAGGATTTATTATCCATTAACAGCAGGCCCATTTACGATCACACCCGAAGCTGCGTTTATTGGAATTGCTTATAGTGACAGTCCCGGCGGAGGAAGCGTGGGCCAAGCGCTGGGCGATCTTTCCATCAATGCCCAAACTTCTTTTTACAAATGCTATGGTCCATTCAAACATGTGATCGAGCCTTATTTTCAACCCCACTTTCTAAC
>NZ_JAECZA010000173.1 GCF_016056275.1 Dendronalium phyllosphericum CENA369
GACAGCTCCCCCTGCTTCCCCTACTCCCCCGCTCCCATATTGATGACACACCAGAAGATATAAAAAAATACGCCTTCGGGTGCTAGTCAATCGTCTGTTAGAACAACCATGATGCTATCTGGTGTGATTGTAAACACTTTGTAATTAAAAGCATTTACGACCATACTAAAATTCGGCACAACACATTATCTAACGGGAGGGATACGGCGTGAAAATTGGCGCTCACTACTTGGGTAACGGAGAGTGTGAGTTTACAGTTTGGTCTCCAACATCAAATAGCGTCGGGGTGCAAATTTTGTCGCCACAGGAGCAAGTATTGCCGCTCAAACCTATAGAAGAGGGATACTGGCAGGCAAAATTAAACGATGTGTATCCGGGTACGCTCTATCGGTATGTCTTGAATGATGAAAACGCTTTTGCCGATCCAGCATCGCAGTCTCAGCCTCAAGGAGTCCACGGGCCGTCTCAAGTTGTCGAGCATCACTTTGAGTGGACGGATAAGGAGTGGACTGGTATTTCCTTGGAGTCGATGATTTTCTATGAACTCCATGTTGGTACATTCACGCCGGAAGGAACCTTCACCGCCATCATTTCCCGTTTGCCGGATTTAAAGGAACTGGGAATTAACGCCATTGAAATCATGCCGATCGCCCAGTTTCCGGGCGATACCCATATTGAGGCTGCTTTAGCATACCGTAACTGGGGTTATGATGGCGTTTATCCGTTTGCGGTGCAAAGTTCCTACGGCAACGTAGCGGCTCTCAAGCAACTGGTAAATGCCTGCCACGAACACGGTATTGCTGTAGTGCTGGATGTGGTTTACAACCACTTTGGCCCGGAAGGCAACTATATGTCTCAGTTCGCACCCTATTTTACTCAAACTTATAAAACACCATGGGGCAGCGCGCTGAATTTTGACGATGCCCACAGTCACAGCGTGCGAAACTATTTTATTGAAAATGCGCTTTACTGGTTGGGAGAATTTCACATCGATGCATTGCGGCTAGATGCGATTCAGGCAATTTACGATCTAGGAGCCAAACATTTTTTGTGGGAACTGGCAGAAGCGGTGCATCACTTCTCCCAAGGGGAAAACCGCAAACGCTACTTAATTGCAGAAAGTGACTTAAATAATCCGCAAATCATTCGTCCGCCAGAACTGGGTGGCTACGGACTCGATGCCCAGTGGAGTGATGACTTTCACCATGCATTGCACGCACTCATAACAGGCGATCGCCAAGGCTATTATCAAGACTACGGGCAATGTGCCCAATTGGCGAAAGCTTATACAGATACCTTTGTTTACGATTGGAAGTACGCTCCTCACCGCCAGCGCTTTCATGGCATACCCTGCCACGATCGCCACATGTCACAGTTTGTAGTGTGCATTCAAAATCACGATCAAATCGGCAATCAAATGAAAGGCGATCGCCTCTGGGAGCGCATTTCATATGAAGGACTGAAGTTAGCCGCTGGTGCTGTCTTATTGTCGCCGTACTTACCGCTGCTGTTCATGGGAGAAGAATACGGCGAAACTGCACCCTTCACTTATTTTGTCAGTCATTCCGACCCTGATTTAATTCAAGCTGTGCGCGCCGGACGCAAACAAGAATTTGAAGCCTTTCACTATGAAGAAGGCCCGCCAGATCCAGAATCAGCAGAAACTTTTTTGCGTTCTAAACTCAACTGGGAATTACGCAACGAAGATCAGCATAAAGTATTGCTAAATTGGTATCGCCAGTTAATTAATTTACGCAAAACTCATCCCGCACTGCTCAACCAAGACCGCAACTTCATCGAAGCCACTAGCGATGAAGAAAGGCAGTTAGTTATATTGCGGCGTTGGTGCGAATCTAGCGAATTAATACTTGTGATGAATTTCAATTCCTCTCCCGTGACAGCAATTCTGCCAAGTCAGCAAAATGCTCGTAAACTATTAGATTCAGCAGATAATTCATGGAACGGGCCTGGTTCACAATTACCCGAACATCTGTCTGTGGCACAAGAATTGAAACTGCAACCCACCAGTTTAGTGCTATATGAACTAGAGAGTTAGGAGTAGAGGGCAGGGGGAGCAGGGGCCCCTCTGCCCCCCTGCTC
>NZ_JAECZA010000174.1 GCF_016056275.1 Dendronalium phyllosphericum CENA369
CGAAGGTAACAGTAATCGGGGCAGTAAGCATGAAACAAGTTTTGGCTGTGATGACGTTGAATAGTTCAATGGATGGAAATGCATTTAAAGTCTTTATTGAAAAGTGTTTACTTCCCCAACTCTGGACGGGTGCTGTAGTTGTTATGGATAATGTCCCTGCACATAAAGTGGAAGGAATCGAGTCTTTAATTCAATCAAAGGGTGCAAATGTTCTTTATCAGTCACCTTATTCTCCTGACTTTAATCCCATCGAACATTGGTGGTCACAATTAAAAGCTTTTTTACGCTCCTTTTCTCCAACCTCTTCAAAAATGGTTGATGTTCTCATCGCAACTGCACTTAATTTGATTAATCCAGAGCATTTAAAAAACTGGTTTACAAACTGTTGTTACTGTACCTCATAAACCTGCAATACGCTGTAATTCCCAGATTATACGAACTTGATGCTGGTCGTATCTTAATTGATGGCTATGACATCAGCAAGGTAGAAATTTACTCTCTACGCCGTCAAATTGGCATGGTACTGCAAGATACTCTGTTGTTTGATACTACAGTACAGGAGAATATTGCTTTGACTATGCCCGATGCTACTCCAGAAGAAATTGTCGAAGCAGCCAAAATTGCTTGCGCCCACGATTTTATCATGAATTTACCTCAAGGTTATGAAACTCGTGTCGGTGAACGGGGTTCGGCTCTATCTGGGGGACAAAGACAAAGGATTGCGATCGCTCGTACTGTACTGCAAAACCCACCACTGTTAATTCTAGATGAAGCTACTAGTGCTTTGGACTATGCCACCGAGCGTCAAGTGTGTTTGAATCTACAAGCTGCATTTAGGAATAGGACAGTGTTGTTTATTACTCACAGATTAGCAAGCATCCGTAACGCCGATACTATCGTGATGATGAGCCAAGGGCAAGTAGCAGAACAGGGGACGCATAGTGAGTTGTCAGCCTTAAAAGGATTATATTATTGCCTCTATCAACAACAAGAAGCTGCTGCTAGTTAGCTGTTAGTTTACACACAATGTTGAATGAGTTTACTACTTGAATATTTCAAGTTGTTTCATATTATTAATCACTAAAATACCTCTTATTTGACTACAAACTCCAGAAAAATTAGTTATGAATAATTACGGAAATGGTACAAATGGTAATGGGAAACATTCAAGTAATGGTAATAGTACCAACTCCAATGGTAATGCTCATTCATCAATACCACAAACAGTTTCCATCCAACAATTAGAACAAATAGCATCTCAAGTACCTGAAACTGCGGAAATTACACCAAAGGCTCCTTCAACTGCACCGCGTTATGTACCTAAATTCGATCAGCCTGTCATCTTAAAACAACCTCGCACTTGGTCAAGAGCAATTCTATGGGGTTTAATGCTGGCTACAGCAGGTACAATCATTTGGGCTTCGATTGCCAAAATTGAAGAAGCGGTATCAGCGACTGGTAAACTGGAAGCATCAGGTGCAACCAAGGAAGTACAAGCACTTGTAGGTGGGGTAGTTAAAGAAATATTTGTCGAAGATGGTCAGACAGTAAAAGCTGGAGAGCGTCTTTTATCTCTTGATAATACAACTGCTAAAGCACAGTTAGATTCATTTCTCAAAATCCGTACTAGCTTAATTGGTGAAAACCAGTTTTATCAATCTCAATTAAAAGACATTAACGCACTAGATATCTCGAACTTAAAAATCTCTAACCAAATGCTTGATTTGACTAAAAGTCGAGTTACATTAGTAGTGGAAAATCAGGTATATCGCTCCCTATTGAATGGTAGAAGCAATAAGATTTTACTTACTTTAGAGCAACAGGAACGGCTACAATCTAATCAAGCTGAATTAAATGCCCGTGTGGTTGCTGTTCAATTAGAAATTGAACAATTTCAACGTCAATTGCAGCAAACATCAATCAAATTAGCTACTAATTTAGATAATCTAGGGATGAATCAGGGGATACTACTTGATGTCACTCCATTAATGAAAGATGGTGCGATATCTAGAATTCAGTATCTTAAACAGCAACAAGAAGTTCGCAATACTCAAAGTGAGATAGATCAACTTACTCAAGAAAAGGCTCGTTTGCAATCTGCAATTGCACAAGCAAAGGCCAAGTTAGTAAATACTATTGCTCTATCTCGTAGAGATTGGCTCAATCAAATTGCTGAGAATAATAAAAAAATTGCCGAGATTGATTCTCAGTTGACTAAAGCAATAGTAGAAAACAATAAGAAAATTGCCGAGATTGATTCACAAATCAGTCAAGCGCAGATGAATATACAGCGTTTCCCGATGTTATGAGGTACAATAACAGCAATTAGTGAACCAGTTTTTTAAATGTTGAGGATTCATCAAGTAGAGAGCAACAGAGATAACTTTATCAACCATTTCGGTTGTAGTTGGAGAAAAAGTACGTAAAAAAGATTTCAGTTGTGACCACCATAACTCAATGGGATTAAAATCAGGAGAGTATGGAGATAAACATAAGACTTTCGCACCTACAGATTCAATCATTGGTTCAATTGATGCTAGTTTATGTGCAGGTAAGTTGTCCATAACTACCACTGCTCCTGACCATAATTGAGGCAATAAAAACTTCTCAATAAATACTTCAAATGCCTGACTATCCATTGAGTTATTTATCGTCATTAATGCCACCA
>NZ_JAECZA010000175.1 GCF_016056275.1 Dendronalium phyllosphericum CENA369
TTTTAAGCGTAGGCGTTAATGCTTCATTTTAATTTTTAATTTAAATTTATATGAAAAAGATAGTTTTTGGCGCTTTGGTTGTTAGTTCGTTTATGACTATTTCTGGTTGTAAAAAGGATTACCTAGAAACCAAGCCTACAGATAAAGTTGATAATGTTTCAATTTTTACTACTACCGCAAATGCTAGTGTAGCATTGAACGGTATTTATAGATATATGTTCGAAAGAACAACAACAACATCAAGTAATGCTCAAGGAAAGCCAGGTGTAGCAGGAATACTATTAGGTATTGATCACATGGGTGAAGATCTCCATCAAGCTAACGCTACATGGTTTACTTCTACTGGTGAAGGTAACTACGTAGCTGCCCGTACAGATAATGCGGCAAGTAATTTATACTACTATCGTACTTTCTTCCGTATGATTGGTAATGCAAATTATATTATTGCTAACATTGACAAGGCTGAGGGTACACAAGCGGAAAGAAATAGAGTTAAAGCTGAAGCATTAACGCTAAGGGCATATTCTTATTCTTATCTAGTTCAATTTTACGGAACTAGATACAACGCAGCTGCAAAACCAAATAACCAGTTAGCAGTTCCAATGCCTTTATCTCCTTCAGATTCTAGAATGCCTAGAGTGAGCGTTGAAACAGTTTATGCACAAATCGTAAAAGATCTTGACGATGCAATTGCTTTGAACGTAACCACTGTACCTAACAAAACACACATCAATGTATGGGTTTCTAAGGGCTTAAGAGCAAGAGTTGCCTTAACAATGCAGGATTATCCTAATGCAATTAAATATGCAAAAGAAGTTGTTGATGGTAATGCTTATCCATTAATGAGTCAAGCAGATTACCAAACAGGATTTAATAACCTTGCTTTATCTGAGTACATGTGGGGTAGTAACCCAACAACTGAGCAAGGTGATACCTTTGGTTCTTATTATGCTCAAATTGCATATAATGCTAACACAACTTATCAACGTGGTACGCCTAAAAGAATCAACTCAGCATTATACAACTTAATTGGTGCAAATGATGTGAGAAAGAAAATGTGGGAACCAGCACCAACTACTGCTAACTTCCCTCTTCCTACAACGGCATTCGTAAGAGTACCTTACATGAGCAGAAAATTCTCTGTTAAAGCTGTTGGTGATCCATCATTGGGAGATTTTCCTTGGATGAGAAGTGCTGAAATGCACCTTATCTTGGCAGAAGCTTACGCAAGAAGCGGTGGACAAGATTTAGCTGCTCAAAATGCATTATTCGCTTTAGTGTCAAGAAGAGATTTAACTGCAGTTAAATCTACTAACACAGGGCAGGCATTAATTGATGAGATTATGGTAAATCGTAGGGTTGAACTATGGGGCGAAGGATTTAGATACTTAGATTTAAAAAGGCTAAATCTTCCATTAGACCGTACAGTAGTTCCTAACTACACTGCAACTTCAGTAAATAACGTAATGTTGATTCCTGCAGGCGACAGTAGGTTTTTATTCTTAATCCCTAGAGACGAAATAAATGCAAATCCAAATATTGGACCGCAAAACCCTTAATACTTAAGGCTAAAGAATAGTAAAAATCCTGGCGACTTTGTTGCCGGGATTTTTATTGTCTTCATATGCTAGTTGCAGATATGAGAAAATTAGTTAACCAGTTGAGCCTCTTTTTTATAATGTTAGGCTTAAGCATGACCACTCATGCGCAACGTGCAGATCTTGTTACGGAGCAAATTTTAGTTGATCACTTTAATCAGAAATTATCTCCTCAAATACGTTTATTTAATGGTCCATCTTACTTAGGTTACGGAGGTAAGCTACTTAGCAGCCCGTATTTTAGTAAGGAGATTAAATTTGATGAAGGAGATGTTGTTTATGACGGTTACCTTTTTAAAAAAGTGCCGTTAATGTACGATCTAGTTAAACAAAAGTTGATTAGTTTAGCTGCAGATAGCGTTAG
>NZ_JAECZA010000176.1 GCF_016056275.1 Dendronalium phyllosphericum CENA369
AGTTTTAGTAGCAAAATTTACTAAATCTTTCTCTTTTCTCCCCCAGCTACCCCAGCTACCCCCGCTTCCCCTGCTCATTTCACGACGATCTCACTTTTTCGCGTTGCTCCCAGTTGAGACTACCTCTATTAATGAACCTGCCATTGAGCAACAGCCCCTGGTTGAGCCACAAAGCCAAGCCACAGAATACCTTACTCCCTATGCTCCAGTGCAAGACTATCCCATACTCCAGTCTGCGGGCAACTCCGGCTGGCAACCATCTGATATCTGGCGTGAGTTACGTGTTGATGGATTTTGTGATTGATGCGTTGGATAACCTAAAATATTTTAAGTAGTCAATGATATATAATACCTATTTATATTATATGACTACTGAATTCATACAATTCTTTAGAAAGTTTTTATTGCCGTATAGCATTACTTACAGCACTTATAGCTTTTAAAAACGCAGAGAGATAATTTTAATACTCATATGTACTGCTGTTGGATAGTTGTGCGGTAGTGGTACAGCTAAATTTGTACACACAAGCGATCGCCGCCGTACCGCCAGCAACTAATTTTGATACTTGTATATACTGGTGTGAGATAGTTTTGTGATTATCCTCAAGCGTTGAAAAATCGCATCATATTTACCGGACAAATTACTACGCTTAAGTTAAGTCTTAAAATCAAGATTTTAGATTGCTAAATTTCATCTTGTTTGAGACCATAGTAACTATACTATTATTTATCAGCCAATTAAAATAATTATGTATAGTTAATTTTTATTACTAATAAAGTATTTATTAAAATATTAAATGATAAAAAATACTATTTCTTTGCCAGATAAATATATTTTTAGAAAAGCCAAATTGGTTGATGTTGGGGTAATTGCATTTTTAATTTTTAAAGCTAGACTTGATCCAACACAGCTTAAGTGGGAACAATTTTTAGTAATTGAATCTTACGGTCGTTTAATAGCATTTGGACAACTACGAAATTTTGATTCTGCACAAGAGTTAGGTAGTTTATATGTAGTACCAAATTTTAGAAATCAAGGTTTAGGAACTTTTTTAGTAAAAAATTTAGTTATCCAAGCTAATAAACCTCTCTATTTAAAATGTGTTAAAAAAGAATTAGTAAAATTTTATACTAGTACAGGTTTTATACCTGTTAGCTTTGATGAATTACCACAATCACTCAAAATTAAGTTTTATTTATCTTATGTACGAAATAAGTATTTCAATGCTTCTATAACTTTTATGAAGTATAAATCACTCATTGAACTTCCTTTATCAAAAGTGTAATTAATTTGTAAAAAAATATTTTTTACAAATTAATTTAAATATGGTATGATATTTTAAAATAGTATGAAAGTTAACAGCTACAATCTTTTTTTACGAAGTAAAGTTATTATTTTTGTATATATTATCTTAAATAATTTTCCATGTAATTCACAAATTGTTCCAGATAATACTTTACCAGAAAATACAAGTATAAAATTAAACAACAATACCCTATTTATAGAAAATGGTACAAAAGTAGGAGGAAATTTATTTCACAGTTTTAAAGAATTTTCTATTCCTACAGGAAGTATAACTTATTTCAATAATTCGCTAGATATTCAAAATATTATAACCCGAGTTACAGGGAAATCAATTTCTAATATTGATGGATTAATTCGTACTAATGGTACAGCAAGCTTATTTTTAATCAATCCTAACGGAATTATCGTAGGAACTAATGCCAAGCTGGATATTGGTGGTTCATTTATAGGTAGTACCAGTAGCTATATTACAGCAAATTGCAGGTAAATGAGGTACATTAATACCAGTACATCAACTCTTAAAATGAAAGCTTACTCAATCGACTTGCGAGAAAAAATAGTTTTGGCTTACTCACAAGGTGACACCTCAATCAGGAAGGTGGCTAATAGATTTAGTGTAGCCAAAAGTTTTGTACAAAAACTTCTCTCCATGAATAAGACTCAAGGTCATGTACAACCCAAACAACAAGGTGGAGCACAAAAGGGAGAGTTGGATGGATATGAAACTCAACTAGCTGCAATGGTTGAACAATACCCAGATGCAACATTATTGGAATATTGCGAATATTGGGGTACAAGCTACGCTCATTGGGTAAGCACGAGTACGATG
>NZ_JAECZA010000177.1 GCF_016056275.1 Dendronalium phyllosphericum CENA369
GCACCAAGGAAAAACAAAGTAGGTCGGCGTAAATAATTATTGTTGGGCTAAGGCAGGGGGCAGGGAGAGAAAGAGTTTGAGCCGAATGGCACGCTCGAAGACGTGAAACAAGCGTCAGGGCAGGGTGTGGCGCAACGGGTGTCGGGTGTAGGGAAAAAATCAAGAAAATTAAAAACAAGTGCGAACATTAATAAACTTCTTCGCCACTACACCCCACACCCTACACCCCACACCCCGCACCCTACACCCTTTTGAGAGAAAAAAATATAAAAATCAGGGCGTTGCTGATTAGAACTTAGGAGAGACAATTGACTGATATCGTAGTTGGCTTAGACTTGGGTACAGGAGGAGTAAGAGCGATCGCAGTTGACCTGCAAGGGCAAATTATCGCTCAGACAACCAGAAGCTATCCTCTGTTAACTCCACAACTCGGTTGGACAGAACAGAACTCAGCAGATTGGGTGGAAGCAAGTTTGGATGCTCTGTCTGATGTGACTCAACAGTTAGACGGATACACAGCGATAGCCCTCGGTTTGTCAGGACAAATGCATGGTATGGTTGCTCTCGATGCGGAAGGGAAAGCAATCAGACCAGCAATTTTGTGGAATGACCAGCGCACGGGTAAAGCTGTTGCTCTGATTGAAGCCACTATTCCCCGTCAGGAATTAATCCAGCGTACTGGAAATCCGGCAATTACAGGGTTTCAACTGCCGAAGCTCCTATGGTTGCGGACTGAAGAACCACAAGCTTATACTCGGCTGTGGCGAATTCTTTTACCAAAAGATTATCTGGGATATGTGCTAACTGGTTCGCTAGTTACAGAACCATCTGATGCGTCTGGTGTCGGGTGTCTGAACTTAGCAAATCGGCAATGGGATACAGATATTCTCCATACTCTTGATATTAACCCCGCGTTCTTCCCCTCGGTAATCGAATCTACCGCGATCGCCGGACGGTTGAAAGCAGAAATAGCCACCCGTGTGGGATTACTATCTGGATTACCTGTGGTCGCAGGCGGAGGTGACAATGCCGCGGCCGCAATTGGTTTAGGCATTTCATCAAGCAACCTCAACCAAGGTAGTTTAAGTATCGGCACATCAGGAGTTATCTTTGCACCGTGCGATCGCCCAATTCCCGATCCAGAGGGTCGAGTGCATTTGTTCTGTCATGTGGATGGTGGCTATCATTTTTTGGGAGTGACGCTGGCGGCAGGTGGATCTGTGCGTTGGTATCGAGATACATTTGCACCGCATATATCCTACACCGAGTTGATGGATATAGCAGAGCGATCGCTACCTGGGGCGCGTGGTGTTCTATTTCTACCCCATTTGTCAGGAGAGCGCAGTCCCCACCTCGATCCAGATACTCGCGGTGCTTTCGTGAATTTGTCGTTAGCTCATACGCAAGCAGATATAACTCGTGCTGTTCTAGAGGGGGTTGCATTTAGCTTGCGCGAGGTATTGGAGGTAATTAGTGCGATTGCTCCTGTCGAGCGACTCTTGGCAACCGGTGGAGGCGCACGCTCTAATATCTGGTTACGAATTTTAGCAGATGTTTTGCAAACAAAACTGATTGCCCCCAAAGCCGAAGAAGGAGCAGCTTACGGAGCGGCTATTTTGGCAATGGTAGGAGTTGGTGCTTACCCCAACTTAGAAGCTGCATTTAAGATACTGCCACAGGATAGTAATATAGTACAGTCGCAGCCAAATCCTTTGTATGAAGCAGGATTTGAACGATACAAGCTACTTTACGATACCTTAAAGCCTGTTCGTCAGTCGATATCTTAGCCAAAAACCTGACTTTTCACGGCATCTTTGGCTAGGGGCTGGGTGTAGGGTGTGGGGTGTGGGGTGTCT
>NZ_JAECZA010000178.1 GCF_016056275.1 Dendronalium phyllosphericum CENA369
ATACTGCGGTGGCTGCTGCTACGGGTGCGGAGAATGCTAGGCAAATCCAAGGACGCATTCCTAAGCGGTAGCTGAGTTCCCACTCACGTCCTAAGTAGCAGAATACGCCGATGAGGAAGTGGAAGATTACCAGTTGGTAAGGGCCGCCGTTGTACAGCCATTCATCTAAGGATGCTGCTTCCCAAATTGGGTAGAAGTGTAAACCGATGGCGTTGGAGGAAGGTACTACTGCACCGGAGATGATGTTGTTGCCGTAAAGTAAGGAACCTGCTACTGGTTCGCGGATGCCGTCGATGTCAACCGGAGGTGCGGCGATGAAGGCGATGATGAAGCAGGTGGTTGCTGCTAACAGGGTGGGGATCATCAGTACGCCGAACCAGCCGATGTATAGTCTGTTGTTGGTGCTGGTGATCCAGTTGCAGAACTGCTCCCATATGTTGGCGCTTTGGCGCTGTTGTAAGGTTGCTGTCATGGTTTTATGATTGCGATTTTTTGTTTATGTATTAGGCGTGTTTGTTTTCGCCTGTGTAAGTAATTTACACTACTTTACAAAAATTAATCAAGTACTTTAAGTTTTGTAACGTTAATATTTGCTATTAGTTTTACTTATTTCACAGTCACTGATGTAGTGGGACAAGTCCAGAACTATGGCAGTCTTCAGACTTGTAAGCGAGGAGTGGAGAGTGGCAAAAAGCTACTTTTAGACTTGATGATGTCCGAGCGTTAAGCACCCGACAATTTAAGGTTTACTTTATAAATCACCTCTAATTTTGCGATCGCTCTGCAAGACCGGGGCTTATAATGTCTGAGTAAAATATATAAAATACCCAGAAATACCAATGTTTGCCTTTGACTGTTGGCAGTCAATAAATCCAAGAAAGATAATTTATTTTTTGGACTCACTTTAATTATTAATTTTTGATTTTATTCAAAGCTGTAAATAGTTTTAATGAAGCTATATCAATATTTTTATTTTGCAGTTATTGTTGTTGTTCTTGCATCTTGTAAATCATCCAATATTCCAGCAACAACCCCAAATGTGACTGCTTTGGCAACTCCATCTCCGAAGACAATTACTCTAGATAAAAACTTCAAGATAGCAACAGGTCAAATTATCTATGTTCCTGTTTATTCCCATATATATCATCACAATCGGCGCGAGATTTTCAATTTAGCAGTTACACTTAGTATTCGGAATACAGATTTAACTAATTCTTTGATCGTTACTTCTGTACGCTACTATGACTCAGATGGTAAATTAGTTAAGCAATATTTGGAGCGTCCAATTCAACTTGATGCGCTAGCTTCTTATGATTTTTTTGTGAATAGAAATGACAGCAGCGGAGGTTTAGGAGCAAACTTTATTGTAGAATGGGTCGCTCAAACAAAAATATCTGAGCCAATAGTAGAAGCAGTGATGATTGGTACTGACTATCAACAAGGAATTTCCTTTATTAGTCCTGGTAGAGTTATCAAAAGTCAAAAAAACTAAAAAAGCAGAGTCAGCAAAGTTTTCACCAAAAGTTCGTTGTTACGAATAAATATACAGCAAAATTGAGAATTCAAAAGTCAGAATTTAAAAGCAAAACTGGCTTTCTACTTGGCTTTTGAGATTGAAGTTGCATATTTCATCTACTTGAACTCTGCTGTAAATTGTAGGCAATGAGTTATCCTTTGAGGCACTAAAAATTAACTATTTTCGGTGAATTTGGACTTGTATTGAATAACATCAGTATCTTAAAATCAGGTTAATATCGTTTTCTTAATTTAATGACACCTGACTTAATTTGTCTGTTAATTCTGGCGCTCTGGTCGATTCCATTAAATCATATTCCCGCGCTAGCTCGTGTAGCTTACTCAGATATCAGTTGGGGAATGGGAAACCGCGAAAAAATGCCTGAGGTTCCACCTTGGGTTGAACGCGCAGATCGAGCTCAACGAAATCACCACGACAATCTAACTACGATCGCAGTTGTCATTCTCATTACACAAGTAACAGGGCAAAGTGATAATGTTACGGCAATTGCATCGGTTATTGTTGTCGTGCTAAGAATACCCCTCTTCTGTCACTTTCCGGAATAAGCAAGTAGTTCAGGAGCTAAATCATCCAGAAGCATAATAGGGTTTAAATTGATTCATTGCGGCAATTAAATGATTGAATCCCAGTAACAAATGTGAATTAGGGAAAATACTTAACCAAGGATAAATTAACCAAAATAGTAAAAGTGGTTGGATAATGAGACGCAGATTATTTAAAGCATTCTTCCATCCAGATTCATGGTTCCATTGCGGATGGTTAGAAAAATCAACATCACTCAGATCTTGTGCCTCAGTCTCAAGTTGACGAGATTGATTTAAGCCTAATAAGACGGAAGAATTTAAACTAATCATCGTGTAAACACAAAAAATAATCTCCCACCACCTCTCAATATGTTGAAAATTGGTGAAACGGTAATCTGTCCAGCCTAGCTCTTGTTTACACTGTCGAAATCCATATTCTACCCAGGTTCTTAATCCATATA
>NZ_JAECZA010000179.1 GCF_016056275.1 Dendronalium phyllosphericum CENA369
GTTATCATCCTGAACATCTCACCGAGGAGTTAGAGAAGGTTTATCCCCAGATCATGACGAAAATCAGATTTGAACTTTCGGCGAAACCATCCAAACAAGAAAACAAAGCGCAAGGGAAATCTGGGTTTATTCCGGTTGCAGCAAGATGGGTAATTGAGCGGTCAAATTCTTGGATGGAAAGATGCAAAATCCTCGTCAAGAACTTTGAGAGAACTTTAACTAATGCGACTGCCAAGGTTAATCTTTGTTTTATTCGGTTGATGATTAAGAGGCTTGCAGCACCTTCTTAGATGTCAAATGGGTTCTATACAAACAAAGCCCGCGTCAGCGGGCTTTATTTTTAGCTTTACTCTTAATAGAGTGAAGGCTTTGACAACATTTATTAGTTTTAGTTATAGCTACATCATAAAGATATACCCAACTTCAATCCCAGGGCAGCGTGGAGAAACAGAACGCCAAGTGCTACGCTTCCCAAATAGGCATGAACTGCGCGTAATGCTGGTTTGTTCCCAGCAAATCCACTTAGAGAAATTGTACCGTTGATTAATAATAGTAACAGCGCTAGCGAACCAGTCCAAAAATGGGGACTTTCAAAAATTGGCTTATGCTGCATGACCAAAGATAATACCCCACCTATGTAACCACCTGCCAGGAATAAAAATAGCCAAGGTGTTAATTGACGGTGGGCAATCCGACTTTTAAGGGCAGCATCTTTATCTTTACCCTCAAGTAATTTTCCCCGCCAACCAGCCAGCCCTACAAAGCTACCCAAAACAAAAACAACGATCGCCATCATGAATGGATGTCCCCAATGTACAATCGGTTCGGGGATTCCCAGAGAACGAAACCAAGCTGCGATCGGTTCTAAAACTTCACTAATATTGACCACGTATCTCACAATACATTGCTAATACTACTCAAACTGTTTTCTTCAGCAACGGAAAGCCTAATTTTTCTCTTTGCTCAACATATAGATGAGCCACCTTTCTTGCTAAATGACGAATCCTGGCGATGTAGCGAGTCCTTTCCGTCACGGAAATTACACCTCTAGCATCAAGCAAATTGAACGTGTGAGAACACTTCATCACATAATCTAAGCTAGGTACAACCAATCCACGCTCTGTCAATTGGGTGGCTTCCTGCTCGTATAAGTTGAATAGTGTTAATAGCATCTCTGGATTCGACGCTTCAAAGTTATAGACACATTGCTCTATTTCATTTTGCAGGAAAACATCTCCGTAAGTAATATTGTCTGTCCACTGAATTTTTGTAATTGCTTCCACTTGCTGGAGATACATTGTCAACCGCTCTAACCCGTATGTAATTTCAATCGAAACTGGACGGCAATCAATTCCTCCACACTGTTGGAAATAGGTAAATTGAGTAATTTCCATCCCATCTAACCATACTTCCCAACCAGTACCCCAAGCTCCCACAGTTGCATCTTCCCAGTTGTCTTCCACAAACCGAACATCGTGGTCTTCTGGACAAATGCCTAAAGCCCTTAAAGAATCAAGATAAATCTCCTGAATCTTATCTGGTGATGGCTTAATCAGTACTTGGTACTGGTAATAGTATTGGAAGCGATTAGGATTTTCGCCGTAGCGTCCATCCGTTGGGCGACGGCATGGTTCAACATAAGCAACAGCCCAAGGTTCGGGTCCCAAAGCTCTCAAAAATGTATGGGGGTTCTTGGTACCTGCTCCCTTTTCAACGTCATAGGGTTGAGCGATAAGGCAGTTGCGATCGCCCCAAAATTCATGCAGTGTGGCTATGACCGATTGAAAATTCACGTTCTACCCTCCTTAGTCAGCACAGTGCATACACCATTGTTGCCTAAAAAGCAGTGCTGTGGGAGAAGAAGGGAGTAGAAAATAATTTTCCAATTTTTTGGGAAAAGTAGTTGACAGTGTGTGGTGGGTTAGTTATATTGGATAAGTGCCTGAGGGAGAGCGCACGAGAGCGCAATCCGGTGGGCGACCGAACCATGAAAATATTATAGTTTGAAAGCCATTATACCACAAGTAGCCTGCGTCAAGTAAATAAGAGCACCGGGCTGAGGTGGATAAAAAAGCAGTCAAAATTAGAGCTATATGCAAACACTTCAAAATGGAGAGTTTGATCCTGGCTCAGGATGAACGCTGGCGGTATGCTTAACACATGCAAGTCGAACGGTGTCTTCGGACACAGTGGCGGACGGGTGAGTAA
>NZ_JAECZA010000018.1 GCF_016056275.1 Dendronalium phyllosphericum CENA369
CTCCCCCTGCTCCCCCTGCTCCCCCTGCTCTCTTCTCCCTGTGCCCCTCTAAATGACTGTTTGCCCAATTTCCTGAGCTAGGGACGATGGCACGGACTGAGGAGTTTTTGTAGTATTGAGCTTGCCGCCACAACTGCGTAATTCGTAGAGTTTGACTCCAATTTGATATTCGTATTGACTGAGCAGGCGTGCATAGATATATCCAGCTTTGCCATCTAAAAAACCGCGCTGAATAATGTAGAACAAAATAAATCGCAAAAATGGTTTAAATGGCAAATGTACCCAGACTTTTTTCAAAAAGCGCTTGCGTTGCACTGCATCACCAAATAAATTTGCACCAATAGTACCGCTGTCACCTTGACCTGTGAGCAAATTATAATAAACACGAGCTTCCCAATTGGAATAGCGGTTGTGTCTTTCTAACCAGTGAAAAAGGTCGCGGAAGTCTTCATGGAGCATATCGTTTTTCAGATATCCGACTTTACCTTGTAAAATAACGTGTTCGTGAACTTCGTTATCGCCTGTGTTGGGAATATCTTCTGTATTGAGGTTTTCGTAGCGACCTTGTTTGTGTTTAAATAAACGCAGATTCCAATCGGGATATTTTCCACCGTGACGAATCCATTTGCCTAAGAAAAATACGCGGCGATTGAGATAGTAACCTGTATGTTCTTCATCTTGAATTGCTTGGGCAATTTCTGACCACAATTCGGGGGTGATGCGCTCGTCACAATCTACAATCAATACCCATTCATTGCGGAAAGGTAGATTATCTAAAGACCAATTTTTCTTTTTCGGCCAGCGACCATTAAAGTTGAATTGCACGAGATTTGCGCCGTAACTTTTAGCTATTTCGGCACTTTTATCGGTACTTTGAGAATCTACAATAAATACTTCATCCGCTCTGCTGACGCTAGCGAGACAGGCAGGCAAATTTGCTTCTTCGTTTTTTGCCGGAATGAGTACAGAAACTGGTATTTTAGCTGACATATAAGTTATTACTTGTTATTTTTTATTGGATGTGGACAGCAGACCTTGAAGGACAGCATTTAAGTAACCCACTTGCCCATAGGCGTACACAAGTTTGTCAAAGCGTTCTGCTGGGTCAGAAAAATATTGCAGTGCTTTATATAAGCCCCGCAAAAATCGTTCGCTACCCCGCAGCAGTTGACCAATACCAGATCTGCCAGCAAGTTGTTCGCGGTAGCATTCACTGATACCTTGCCACCAGCCTCGGTTTAAAAACCAGGAGCGTTTCAAACGTTCTGGGGCGACATTGTGAGCGACTACAGCTTCGGGAAGATAAGCGACTTGCCAGTTACGCTCTAAGGCAAACTCGGTCATTTGCAGTTCTTCATTAGATAGTAAGTTTTTCCCCACTCGACCAAGATGAGGATCGAAACCACCAATTTCTTGGAGAAAACTGCGTCTAATACAGTAATTCAAGCCTCTGGGAGTTAAAGAAGGCTGCTTGATGTAGATGCTGCTATCGCCTAGATCGTATGCTCCCAAATTTCCAGCTAGTCCGGGAGAAAGCCATTGTGGCTGATGAATACCTTGGGGCCACAAGAGAGTCACCTTGCCACCTGCGATCGCTAGTTTAGAGTTATTTTTAAAGGCAGAATCCAAAACTTGCAGCCAGTGAGTGCTGGCGACTGCATCATCATCTAAATAAGCGAGAATTTCAGCACTTGCAATTTTTGCACCCGTATTGCGAGCCACAGATAAACCGGTAGTAGGTTCAAAGACATACTTCAAGCGGGGATTGCTAGCTCTTTGTTCTACAACTTCGCGAGTGCGATCGCTTGAATTATTATCTACGACTATAACTTCAAAGTCAGCCGCAAAATCCTGCGCCAACAGGCTATCAATCGCCGCGCCTAAATAGCTATCTCGATTGTGAGTACAGATAATGGCAGAGATTTGGATGTCTGACATAAGATAATGATGAATTTTGTCAGTTGTTAGTTGTTAGTTGTCAGTTGTTAGTTGTTAGTTGTTAGTCGTTTATTTTCCACTGACTACTGACCACTGACCACTGACAATATCTTACTAACGCCTGCTGAGGGCTAATCTATACCAAAAATTCCTCACTCACCAACCGAGATTTTTCGGAAATACCTTGAAAACTTTAAGCTTGTTGGATGTGACTGTGTAAAACTACTAGAGTTTCAGCCAATTGACTAAGACGAGTTTCTAGGTATTGCTTGCGTCCTAGGAGTTGACGTAACTTTTGGTGACGGGCAATTGCCATACTTACAGTAGGTACTTGCTCTGGCGGACACGGACGCGACCATACTTTACCAGAAGTATCCAAACCACAGAGGCGATAACCTGTACGGGAAGATTTATAAGATACTTGCCCACCGTTTGTACAAATTTCTTCCACGTAGTCCATCAAGCGTTCGACTTCCGCATGACGCAGAGTTGCAGTTCCTCCCTGTTCTGGTTCTCTGGTATTGGATTCTAACCAACCATTAACTATTGGCCCTTCTAAGTAAATATCCTGAATTTGCTGTAAAAGTGTTTGCAACTCTATCTGCCAACCAGCGACATGCTCTTGAATTTCTTGTAGAAGATTCATCGCTAAGGCTGGATTTGCACCGTGGCGGTGACTACTGAAGGTCGGATTTTTGAACTTTGGTAGGCTGGGTGTTTTACTACCACTATCTTGTGCGGGAAAGGTCTGTACTTCCGGGCTGTGGTGAGGAAATATATTTTGTTCGGTATAGTTACTGCGATCGGATGCACCAAGGTCATCTGTTTGTCTTTGTGTATTTATTTCCTCATTAGCCAAAGTGTCAGCATTGGCTGATGACTCCGTTGCTCCAACACTAATCCTAAAAGAGAAAGGTCGCTTCGTAGAATCACTGGCTTCGACTTCATCAGTGCTGCGATTCCCTAAATCGTGTAGAGTTGCTTCAATACGTTTTATACCTGCTTTCATAAAAATAACCTGTAATTTGCTATCCCCAATAGTATTGAATAATTCAAAATGGGGTTGTGAGGATTTTTAGCTTTTGCCAATTTTGGCATAAATTATGCTGGTGCTAATTTTATCTCTTAAAAGTTATTTGTGACCAATAATCTCATTAAGAGTGCTGAGTGCTGAGTACAGACGCGATTCATCGCGTCTGTACAAGAGTTAGGAGTTTTATCTCCTCTGCTCCTCTGGTGATGAACAACGATTAATTGAAAGACATTAAGGAAACAGCTTTGGGTAAAGTTATTTTAATTACGGGGCCGGCGAGCTCTGGTAAAAGTGAATGGGCGGAAACTCTGGCAATGCAGTCAGAGAAAGCTGTTATTTACGTGGCAACAGCTACTGAAAACCCAACCGATGAAGAATGGCATCAACGCATTCAAAAACACCAAAAGCGCCGTCCCCAAGATTGGGTAACACTTTGCGTACCTATAGAATTATCTGCTACTCTTGCTGATGCCAAACCAAACACTTGCCTTTTGGTAGATTCTTTAGGAACGTGGGTAGCTAATACTTTAGAACAAGATGATGCGAACTGGGAAAACACGCTCTGTGAGTTGTTAGAAACAGTACAATTGGTTGCTGCCGATATGCTATTTGTTGCAGAAGAGACAGGTTGGGGTGTAGTGCCAGCTTATCCGCTTGGTCGGAAATTTCGCGATCGCTTGGGTTTTCTGGTACGCCAATTAAGTATAATCTGTGACACCGTTTATTTAGTCACTGGCGGTCATGTTCTAAATCTCAGCATTCTTGGTTCCCCATTGCCAGCACCGAAGTCTTAACGCGAAATTAAGTATTCCATCGCAAAACTGACCCATCTAAAATCTAGAATTGTGGTATGGCAACTAAACAAGAAGTTAAAAAATATCTTGCTTACTGGTTTCAGTTAGGTAAGAAGGTGGTGACGGGCAATGGTCAGGCAAGCTTTTTGCCCCAGCCAGTGCTAAAAGGCGATCGCTACAGTGAAGAATTTGAAGCTTGCTGGCAGAAGATTATCTCGCCAGAAAATAGTGACTGTTATCTTGAGGGCACTCAGGAAACTATTGCCGAATTACTAACACCAACGTGGGAATTAGAGCCTTGCAGTCGTTGTAATATGCCAGTAGCTATGCGAAACGTGGGTATGCCAGCCGTTTTATGTCCCTGCAATGATTTACCTGGTTGGCCCAATAGCGAACTACCATCGCCAAGAAGTCCAATTAGCTCCCAAGAGCAACTAATGGCAATCCGCGATCGGCTTTTGAGTAATATTTCATCAAAAAATAATTAAATTTAAGTAGTAAACATAATCAAACAAAAGCTATAACTTATCTATTTGTTGCCCAAGTAGTTGCATTTTGTGCTTGGGTAGCGATCGCTGCCATTGCTGCTCAAAACCGACGCGAGTTTCAAGATCGCGCAAAGCAGGCCAGAACGGAACAATCAATGATTTTCTTGAGCCGCTAAACTCAAAGACAGCTTTACCTGTGCCTTGGATTCGCTGAGAACCAGGATACTCAAACACCTCTAACCGTGCTTGTTCGGCATATTCTGAAAGAACAAATTCGTATTCTATTGGCTCTGTATTCCACCTCACAAGTTTTGATGCACCTGTTCTAAGAAATAAACTTAATGCCTCTACAAGTTCCGAAAGTGAGTCATACGGTACATAAGAGGCTGTAAATAAGAATTCTTCCTTATTGGTAATTAATTTAACAGGAAGCCAACCATGATTTGCGTCGCCAAAACGGACGCAAAAGTTCTGAGGCATATTTTTACTACTGTTTTTTTGAGTTAACGCTTTTTAGAGCATTTCTACTTATGGCATGAATGCATCAGCATAGACTACCTGTTCCGGTAACATAGGTAATGATCGAGAAGTTTTAATCAATAGCTCATGGCTTCGACTCCTCTCACACTTAACTTAGTTGAAGGTTCTGTCTCTTTTAGTTTTTCACCCCAAGCAGCACGAGAATTAAAGGCTGCGATCGCTCAATTGATGGAACGGCTGAAAGCTGTCAGTACAAAAGCAACTCCAGGCACTAAAGCCACTCCCCAGCCTCCTTTGGAATATCGTTACACTGGCGAAGTCTTTATAGAAATTTTCTGTAATCCCAATATTTGGCCTACACCTTTTGCTGCTAAAGTTCTACTAACTGTGCGCGATGTCAGCATTCGCTTAACCACAGAAGCCGAACTTACCCGACTGATTGAAGACGTTAACCAGTATTTAGAACAAGTGGGCTGATTTATTGGCTAGCGATCGCCAACTCATCAAATCTGCATCAGTACATTCTTAGCTCGTGGCGATCGCTTAAACACTTAAATAAGGGTTTAAGCATTTACTACAAACTGACTATATAAAAACTTCCTTTTTAAGCTACGGTTTACACAAGTCGAAAAACCCGCTTCAGATTAACTTTAATTTGATAGGGTACGTTATGGATGGAACGTCTTAACGTACTGAAAATCTCAAAAAGAAAATTTCAAACGAATCTGGGATTGCTTAGTAACAAAAGCACCTGAAATTACCTCATTGTAAATTTAAAGATAATTGAATTAGGCTGCAAGTAAGAAAACAAATTAAGAAAAATTTGATTACTTAGCTCAAAGTGCTTTATCTGCAAAGCTTCCAGCCGCCAGTGTTGAGCAACTTCCTTGCGAGGTAATGGCTATACATGCCCTCACACCCAAGATATCGCTTAAAGCAGACGGTTGGAGGGTAGCCATTGCTGATTAATACTATCAGAAATTATCAATGACTCTTTGTAGATATTGAGTGGAGGCAACTTCCGCTTGCGTTCGCACCACCAAAGTCGGTAACTTTAACGCATCTCGCAACTGGCGATAAAAGTGAATACTATTTTGTATTGCTTGGGCAATTTCATGCTGATTGTGTTTAGTAGGAATAGTTTGATAAAAATCCCCAAGCCGTTGTGGAATTTCTCTCTCTAGATTTCTGACACCACGCGGTAGTCGCCCAGCTTCGACTTTAGCTAACGGTGCTAAAACTTGCCCCCGCAGAAACGCTAAAAAATCAAGGGCTTCAAACAGTTCACCTCTACCTAATCTAGCGGCGCAGTAGTGTATCCATACCCAAAAGCGGTCTTCAATCCACTGCAAATCAATAGGTGGATAGTGACATGGGTTATTGGCAATAGCTAAGGTCAGTAAATTTTTTTGCTCCCACAAAACCGCCGGATCTTCTACTCGATCTATTGTGAAATCTTGTAAAAGCAAAAACTTCAGATCGACGTGTACTAAAGGATTGTCGTAAAGACAAATTAACACTCTCGGTTCACCGACGTGTTCACCAGTAAAAGCTGCCAGCAATGAATCAAATTGACCTGCAAAAATTTGGCGCTCTTGTAAAACATTTTGATAATGAGCATCATTTACAACAATTATTAAATCTAAGTCAGAATACTCATCCATTTCTCCTCTTAAATAAGAGCCAGCGATCGCCACACCTAATAAGCGTTCATCCGTCTGCAACTTCATTAGCATCTTTTCCAAAAAAGAACGCTGTGGTTCGGGAATTGGCATATTATTTTTCATCTGTTGGCTCTGTCAATTCGCTAACTTCTACAATAACTGGCGTTGATGTCACTTTTTTTACACTTTCTTTAAAGTAAAGAATACAAGCTTAGTTCGTCACGTTTTCTTGAGTTGGATGCGATCGCCCCAGCCGCGACCGTACAATAGAGATGCACAGCACTAGCTATTAAAACCTTTACGTGTGAAGCTTTGCAGCGACTAAAAAAATTTCCTGGCTTACTTTTTTCTTACTTATGCTCATTTTCTGTGACTAACTATGATTTCATTTTGAATGACTTATCTGTCGCAAACATTGTTTGAATTGGTATTACATCATAATATTAAAGCTCCTTAAAAAAGGAGCTTAGAGAATCATCTATCTATAATCTTGGTTTTGAATGTTACGCAGACGTGCAGCATCACGAATATTGTAGTCAGAACGAGTAAAGCGATCGAGTTGCTTTTCAAAGAAATCCCGATTTGCTTGTAGGTGTTCGGGATCGGGATCGTCTAAAGGATGTGAAAGTGCTGTCCGCAAAGCTTGAATTACCGCAGAAGTTACACAGTACATTGACCTTTGAAAACTAATACCTAGTTGAATCAACATATCATCTTCACCGCGGCAATGTTTGCTGTAGTAATCAACAAGATAAGGTGGCAGAAAATGCCGCATATCTTGCATTAACAATGTCGGCGGAATGCCAGCCGTACCTACTGGAAATACATCAGCATAGAGAATCCCATAATGGAAATCTTTCTGGTCTTCTGGTATTTGACGCGCTTGAGCATTATAAGATTTTGTACCGCGAAACGGAGCAGTGCGATAGAAAACAGCTTCTACATAGGGTAATGCTGCTTCATACAGCCATACAAATCCTTTGGATTTAGGAACAATTTCGTAGCATTCGCCACGAATATAAACATGATGGTAAATTGGGCGGTCTGCGATCGCAAATATTCCATTGACTATAAAATTCATCGCCTCTGGAACGCTGGAGATCGTACCTTCATCATAGCGATCGGACATTTCAAAAAATACAGGAGCCATGACTTCCCAGAACAAGCCGAGATTTGCGTAGTAAGACATCTGGCGGCATTGTTCCAAAAACATATCTGGGAACAGCTTGTAAAGTCCCTGCATTACTGGGTTGCCTTGGAAGTAAGCTTTAATTGCCCTGTCGGCGTTGGCTTTGTATTCTTCAGAATCTAAGTAAGGATCAAATTTTCCGCCCATACCTCTATGCCACAGCATCGCCCGCATACAAGCTTCGGCAAACTCCATGTTAATGCGATCGTGGAACAAGTGATGTAATAACTTCGGCATTTTGAAAGTTCGACCTTTGTCAATAAATGCCAAAAGTTCTGGATGGGCTGTGGCTTCGCCGCGCCAAACTCGTAAATCGGCATCATCGCCAGCATAATGATTATGCAGTTCTAAATACTCTTTGGGCAAGAAGTATTTAAAGAAAGGAAACGGATTTAAAAATACATGTTCGGCAATATAAAGCAAGTCGCGCCAGTAAAAGTCCATCGGCACTGCATAAGCTTTATATAAACCGATGATTTGCATTAAATTTTCTGGGGTATCCGGCAACATTGCCCCACCAGCTTCTAAGCGATGAATAACTTCAGCAAATTCATGTTTGGAAGGAGGTAATTTAGTTGCTGTATTAGTTGCTGTCATGGTAGGTAATTGATTTTATTAAAGAGGGAATAAGGGATGAGGGAGATAGGGGAGCAGAGGGGCAAAGAGGCTGGGGGAGCTGGGGAAGTTGGGAAAGACAAGGTAGACAAGATAAAGTCAAAAGTAAAAAGGCAAAAGGCAAAACAGAACTGATGAAATTTTGAGATTCAATTGTTAATTCTTTTCTTTTTACTTTTTACTTTTACCTTTTGACTTACTCCTGGCTCCTGACAACTGACAACTGACAACTGACAACTAACTCAGCACTCAGCACTCAGTACTCTTCATTACTTCAAAGCTACTTGAGAGATTACAGTTTTTTCGGCTGGGAGAATTGCGGCTACCATTGCTGTAGTTGTCGGTTCGCTCCAACGCACCAACCAAGTGGGTTGTACTCCCAAAAAGATGATAAAAGCTGTCAAAACTAAAGCTGGTATTTTCTCAGACCACAAGACTTTCGGATAGTAGGCTAAGTCGTTATCGAGTTTGCCAAAACAGGTGCGGTTGAGGAGGATAACAAAATAGACTGCGGTTAAGCCAGACGCGACAACACACAACAGTGTAGGGATGGGAAAGACAGAGAAACTACCTTGGAAGACGATAAATTCAGCGATGAATCCTGTTAAACCGGGAATACCGGCGCTAGCCATGCCGCTTAAAACTAGTAAAGCGCTAATTAAAGGTAAACCGCGTATGGGACTCATTAAGCCATTGAGTTTACTTAACTCGCGCGTCCCGACTTTCGCTTCTACAACTCCAACTAAGTGGAAAAGAATTGCCAGGATGAGTCCGTGGCTAAACATTTGGGCAACAGCACCGACAAGTGATAGGGAAGTACTAGCAGCACTAGCTAGCAAGACATAGCCCATGTGACCGATGGAACTGTATGCTACCATGCGCTTGATATCGGTTTGAGCGATCGCAACTACTGCCCCATAAATGGCGCTAACTGCTCCCCAAATTGCCAAGGTCGGTGCGATAATGCTCCAAGTTTCGGGAAACATACCCATCCCAAACCGCAATAGTCCATAAGTTCCTAACTTGGCTAACACTCCACCCAGCAAAATGGCAATTGGTGCTGAAGCTTCAACATAAGCATCTGGCAACCATGTATGGAAGGGAACCAGAGGAATTTTAATTCCAAAACCTAACACTATCCCCGCTAGTAAGAGGATTTGCATTCCTGTTGATAAGGTTTGAGTAGAGACTGCATCACAAGCAAAACTGGTAGAACCAGTCAACCACACCATACCCAAGAAGGTTGCCAGAATTAAAGCCCCTGAAACAGCGGTATAAATCAAAAACTTGATACCAGCATAACCCCGCTTTTCTCCTCCCCAAATGGATATCAGCAAATAGAAGGGAATTAATTCTAGTTCGTAGAATAAAAAGAATAGTAGTAAGTTCTCTGCTAAAAATGCACCCGCAACCCCGCCACTCACTAATAAAATCATTGAGTAGAATAGGCGGGGGCGTTCGGTTTCTTTACTACTGCTATAAATAGCAATCCAAGTGAGTAGGCTATTTAAAACCAGCATCAAAATTGATAGCCCATCAACTCCTAATTGATAGCTCAAACCTAGAGTTTCATTCCAAGGAAGATATTCTTGAAATTGCATCCCTGGATTTTTGATATCAAATTTCAACAGAATAAATAAATTCCAGAGTAAGACGATTCCAGAAAAGTATAATGCTCCTAAACGAATACCATTTGTCGGTATATTTTTCGGGAGGAATGCTATAATAGCTGCTGCACAAATTGGGAGTAAAATTAAAACACTCAACATGGCAATTTGGATATTGGTAAAAGTTGATTTTTGACAGGAGACTGTTACTATCATTTGGCAACAGTCTACTTGGGCGAATGTGCAATTTTTTAGCGTAAAAGCGTCATAGAATCAGACAAAGTTAACTTACAGGACTAACTCTGCCAGTATCTAAATCGTAGTAGCCACCGACTATTTTCAGTTTTTCAGCTTTGATTAATTCAGATAGCACTGATGAAGATTTAAGTATTTCAATTTGCGCCAAAATGTTAGATTTGCAAGCATTTTCTAACCTATCTCCTGATTTTTGTTTGGGATTTTCTAAATTTGGTTTAATTGCATCTATTAAACTGCCAATTCGTCCGGGTACTGAACCACCTTTGAGAGCGGCTTCTACCGCCCCACATCTTTCATGACCTAACACCAAAATTAACTTTGAGCCTAATATTAAACTACCAAACTCTAGGCTGCCAACTTGCTGGGGAGTGGCTATATTCCCAGCTATACGACAGACAAATAAATCTCCCAAACCTTGGTCAAAGACAATCTCGGAAGGAACTCGTGAATCTGCACAACCAAGAATAGAAGCAAATGGCTTTTGACCTTTAGCGATTTCGTGTAAACGTGTCAGGCTTTGGTTAGGATTTCTACGTTTTGTTTTCACAAAGCGATCGTTTCCATCCATTAATTCTTGCAATGCTTTATCAGGAGTAATTTCATCTTTTGCTGGGGCTGCTTCTGCTATAGCTAAGTGAGAACCAACTTTTGTTGTGACGACTCCTGTAGCGATCGCACCTGCACTATATTTGAGTAAATTTCTTCGGGACAGATAGTTTGTAGTCATGGGATTCTCCTCACTGGATCGAAAAAGTAGAGATTTAATAAGAAAGAATTCAGGAGTCAGAATTCAGGAGTCAGTATTATTTTTCTCAGGTTTACAGATGAATATTTGGGTTTCATTTCCTGATGATTTATTCTGAATTCTGTCTTCTCCATTCTTCTTCAAAAAATAAGATTTAAAAACACATTTCCCCAGTATTGCCAAGTTAAAAATCCTCCTAATATGCCTACTCCTAAGAGGACTGTGAAGGCATAAAACTGGGTTTGTCCGGTAGTGCTGTACTTGAGACCTTCGCCACCCAACAGCGAAAACAAACCAACCATGTTGACGATGCCATCGACTACGAAGCGGTCAATCATATCGACAAGTTTGGAAAGTTGGGCAACGCCGAAAATAATAGTTATACGATAAAGTTTTGGCGTGTAAAAATCGTATGCCAGCAAATCTTGCAAACCTTTCCAAGGTAGGCGAATTGGTTTCGGAACATTACCTAAATAAATCACGCCAGTAACGCTACAACCGAAAAGAGTTGACCAAATTAACAGTAGTGCGACATCTTTATTGAGAGTTGCCCAACTGGGTAACAGTGATAAGCTTTGCAACACTAAAGGAAGATGCAGAGTAAAGCCAAGTAAAATCATCATTGGTAAAACCATCGGCCAGTGAACTTCAGGCGATCGCTCGCTCATCTGTTTAGCTTTACCGCCAAAAACTAAAGCGAATTCTCTAGTTAAACTCACTGCCGTTAAAGTATTTACAGTTATCACTACTCCGACTAACCAAAGGTGAGTTTCCCACAGCCCATCTGCTAGTTCCATCAACGCCCAAAAGCCGCCGAGGGGAGGAAAACCAATTAATCCCAAAGTTCCCACAATAAAAGCTAACCCCGACATCGGGCGACGCTTCCACAATCCCCCTAATTGAGTTACGTCTTGGGTGATGCTATTCCAAATAATTCCGCCGATACTCATCACCAACAAAGCTGCGGCTATGGCATTGGAAAGTACCAACAATAGTGCGGCTTCGTCTTGCTGCGTTCCCACAGCGATGAATACCAAACCCATGTAGGCGCTTACAGAATAAGATTGACAGCGTTTGAGATCGATTTGAGCGATCGCAATTAAAGAAGCACCTATCGCTGTGACTGCACCAATTGCTACCATCGCTGAGGAAATTATCGGCGACAGACTTAACACAGGCTGGAGTTTAATCAGTACCCACGCACCACTAGCAACTACCACCGAGTTCCGCAAAATTGTACTGGGAACAGGGCCTTCCATTGCCTCATCTAACCACAGGTGCAAGGGGAACTGGGCGCATTTACCCATTGGCCCGGCAATTAATGCTAAACCGACAAGCGTTATTGCTGTTGGATCGACCTTAGCAGTAGTCGCCCACTCAGCTAATTCTGTATAATTCCAAGTTCCAGCTAGGGGCCATAATGCCAACACCCCCATCAGCAAGAATAAGTCTCCCACCCGCTTGGTTAGAAAAGCATCTCTCGCACCCGTGACTACCAACGGCTGACTAAACCATAACCCCACAAGTAGGTAGGTTCCCAGAGTTAGGACTTCCAGAATTACATAGCTGAAGAACAGGTTATTACATAGTGCCAAAGCACACAATCCCGCTTCAAACAATCCCAATAAAGAATAGAAACGTCCCCAACCCCAATCCATCTCCATATAACCTATGGCATAAATCTGCGCTAGCAAATTCAAACCAGTGACAACAGCGATCGCACCCACACTCACTGAAGAAATTTCTAATGTGATGGTTAGGTTTAAACCAGCTGTAGATAGCCAAGGAATAAATACTTCTTGGGGTGGATGATTCCAAGTCGCTTGTAGTGCAGTAGCAGCATGAACAAATGCCAAAAATGTCATTATCAAATTGACATAACCCGCTGGTCTTGGCCCAGTTTTAGAAATTAAACCCGGCGACCAAGGCACGGCTAAAAGTCCACCTATTAAGGCATAGCAAGGAACCAGCCAAACAGTCTCCAATAGAAACTGAGCCATTAACTTACCTCTATATTTTCATCGAAGTTCGCAATTTTAAATCAACTAGCGTTGATCCCAATCGATCCCACTATTGATATTGCAAATTTATCTTTGCTTAATTTTGTTAAGAAATAGCTTACCTTTATATTTGCCAAAAGGGAATTACTATAACTAAATAAATCTGAGATGTTTCCTCTAAATAATTCTTATATGATGGAGCTATTTAATTATTGAATCATAACTATTATTCTTTCTCTATGAATAATTATAGGACTTACGCAAGAACTCTCTGAAACTCTTATTCCTAGCCTGCGGTCAGCCACTACTCTTCGAGAGCGTGCGAAGGGTGGCAAAGTGGCGAAACCGAAGGGGTTTCCTAAAGCGGATTTAATTTTCAGAAATACTCATAGCGGTCACAGTCAACACTAGACCGAATGTCACTAAGAAAAGATGAAACGTCGCTTTTGGCAGGGTGTAGGGGGTGGCTGAGTGAGTGTAGTGTTTAAAACAATTAAATTTTAGTTGCTCAAAGCGTTCAACATCTTCTTAATTCACCACACCCGAACCTGCAACCCCACACCCTAAAGCAAGTTATATCAAGGGTTTACGTTTAACTTAGTGCCATTCAACACTAGCCCTATGAGCAAAAGTGCTTTTTGCACTCTTGTGGTCAAAGGGACTCATCTTTATTGGGGAAGGTGGGGCCCCTGAAGGGGATAAGGGGCGAGGGAAAATACCAAACCTTTCCCCCTTTTCCCGACTTCTGCTCATAGGTCTACTTTATTCCCCGTAGTTACCGCCAGTCACCTTACCCCGAAAAACAATGTACTGGTAGAGGTTATAAAACAGCATCACGGGAATGAGGAAACCGATGAAGACGATCATGATTACCAATGAACTGGGGTCGGCAGATGCTTCATAGATAGTAATCCGAGTCGGAATAATGTAAGGGAAGACAATCAATCCCAAACCAATAAATGACAGCACAAACAACAGAATCGTCCAAACAAAAGGCGCTCTTTCTTCTTTTCGGTTGAGGCTGCTAAGAAGTTGCGAAATTAACACTACTCCCAACAGGGGAATGATGGCAAAGATAAAAACTAGAGGTGGTTGAAACAGTCGCAACCTAGCACTTTCATAAAATATTGGCGTGCTAATCGTGATGAAAATTGCGCCAATCATCGTTGTCCAAGCAGCAATTTTGGCAGTTTTATAGTGAGTTTCCTGCAATTCTCCTGTAGTTTTCCAAATCAGATAAGTTGAACCAATCAAAACGTATCCTTGAATTAACGTCAAAGCGACTAACACCGATGGCAAGCTCAACCAATCCCAAGTTGTGCCGAGAAAGTGCCCTTCTTCATCAACTTTAATTCCTTTAAGCACAGCACCAAGGGCGAATCCTTGACCGAGTGCGGCAGTAAAACTTCCAGCACCAAAGGCAAAATCCCAGAATAATTTACGCTTTGATAGTTCCCGAAACTCAAATGCTACAGCCCGAAAAATAAACCCAAACACCATTACGAGAATCGGAATGTATAAAGCATTTAAAATCGTGCCGTAAGCTAGGGGAAAAGCTCCAAATAGACCTCCTGCCATCAGGACTAGCCAAGTTTCATTGGCATCCCAAATATTGCTCAAGCTAGTCATTAAGATGCCCCGACGTTCGGCATCAGAAGAGGTCAGAGACAAGATACCCACCCCTAAGTCAAAACCATCTAGCATGACGTAGAGAAACAAAAAGAGAGCTAAAATCACAAACCAGACTTGGGGAAGAAAATACTTTAGCGTCTCCATACAATCTCCTACTGTTCTGCTTCTACAGGGCGTTCGTCTGGAACAAATTCTCCAGGAGTGGTATCGATTGCGGGTTTGTTAGGTTCCAGGCTTGGTATTGGCAAATCGAGATTTGGGCCTCTAAAAATAATGCGGCTGCCAAAGTACAAAACCGCAATAAATAAAAGGCTGTAAACTACCGCAAAGCTAGTGAGGGAGACTAAAACATTACTAGCGGGTAGACGAGAAGCAGCATCAACTGTGCGGATTTGCCCGTACAAAGTCCAAGGCTGTCGTCCCACACAACGTACAATCCAGCCTGACTCTACAGCAATATATCCCAGAGGAGCTGCAAATATCCAAGCTCGCATTAACCAACGCTGCTGAGTAATATTTTCCGCTGACAGTTTGCCGCGTAACCATTGCAGCGTACTTAACAGCATTAATCCGGCAAAGAAAAAGCCGATCGCAATCATTACCCGAAAAGCGTAGTAAATCAAACCTACCATGTGGGGACGATCTTCTGGTTTCCACTCTTTCAAACCGCGTACTGGTTCGGAAAGATTCTTTTTGAATTCCAGAATGTATCCCAGCGCGTTGGGAACGGTGATTTCCCAATCGTTTTTCTGGGCTTTTTCGTTGGGTATCGCTACTAAACTCCAATCAGCAGGCTGTCCGGCGGGTGTTGATTTCCACTGGGCTTCCATTGCTGCCAATTTTGTCGGTTGATAGTGATAAACTTGTTCGCCGCTCAAATGCCCGATGTAAATTTGTAATGGGGCAACTGCAATAGCTGCTGCTAAGGCAATTTTCAAAGACCGAGCAAAGAAAGCTGGATGCCGTTCTTTAAGAATGTACCAAGCGCTAATTCCCCCAATGACAAACAAAGAAGTCTCCAATGTGGCAAAGAACATGTGGAGTACGCTGTTGGCCATGAAAGGATTGAACATCGCTTGAAAATAATCGCTGACAACAAACTTGCCATTGACTAGTTCCCCACCCGATGGAGTTTGCATCCAGGAATTTGCCGTTAAAATCCACAAAGTTGAAAGGTTAGCCCCAACAGCAACCAAGATTGTCGAAAGATAATGAATGGCAGGATTGACGCGCTCCCAACCAAATAACATAATTCCTAAAAAAGCAGCTTCTAGCATGAACGCCCAAGAAGCCTCAAACCCGATAACGCTGCCAAAAAAATTACCTACTGCTTCCGAAAAAGGGGCCCAATTAGTACCAAACTGAAATTCCATTGGAATGCCCGTTGCTACACCAATCCCAAAATTCAGGACGTAGAATTTAGACCAAAAGCGGGCATGAAGGTAGTAGTCTGGATTACGAGTTTTTAGCCATAGTCCTTCCACAATGACTAAATAAACACCCATCCCAGTAGTTAGGACAGGCCAAAGTATATGAAATATAGCAGTCAGCGCAAATTGCATCCGTGATAGCACAACGGAATCTGATAAAAATTCCACGAATTTTCTCCATCAGCTAGCCACACTTAATAGGATAAACGTTTCGGCGCTGAGACTGCTGCACTAAAAGTTTACACCTGCAATGCTTTTCTCTAAAAGTAGTAATGACACTCAATTATTTGAATGTTATCACTATGAAAACATCTTTAATTTGGTGCAAAATTTCAACGCTTATTCATTCACTATTTTCATTAATTTATCTGATTAGATAGATATATTTTGCAGAAAATGTGCTATTTACACGAACGTTAAAATAAACGTTTGTATGAAATTAAAAGAAATATTCTGTTTTGCCAAAATAAATTGATGGAAATTCCAGATATTTTCATGGCATTAACCCCTCCTATCTGTGGGGAGGGGTTAATAATGGGATTCTAAGCTACTTTTCACGGATCGAGCCGCTTATTTGAAAAAACGATGTTTTGCTTTTAGTGCAGTGTAAAATTAATTGACTAAATCGGGAAACACTTCTTGCACAGCCGGATGCACTAAGCGATGATTTTGCACATTTACACCCTTCGCTAATGCTGGGTTAGCTACCAGTGCTTTCATGCCCAAATTTGCCAATTGGACGACGTAAGGTAGTGTACTGTTATTCAGTGCCTGGGTTGCTGTCCAAGGTACTGCTCCTGGCATATTGGGCACGCCATAATGCACTACGCCTTCTTCCAAGTACACTGGATGAGTGTGGGATGTAGCGTGCAAAGTTTCTATACAACCACCCTGGTCAACAGCAACATCAACAATTACAGAACCAGGATGCATTTGTTTGACCAATTCGCGGGATACTAGTATTGGTGCTCTACGTCCTAGGACTAAAACAGCACCAATGAGTAAGTCAGCTTCTTTAACAGCGGCTTCGATATGGGCAGAGTTGCTATACAGCAATTCGACTCTAGAACCAAATAAAGTTTCTAGGTAGGATAAACGTTCGACATTTACATCTAAAATTTGCACGATCGCACCCATGCCAACGGCAATTCTAGCTGCTTCTGTACCGACAACGCCCCCACCTAAAATCACCACTTTCCCGGCTTTGACCCCAGGAACTCCCCCTAAAAGTACGCCTCTGCCTCCCTGCTGGCGTTCTAGAAACCTAGCCCCAAATTGTACGGATAGCCGTCCGGCAATAATGCTCATCGGGGTGAGCAAAGGTAGTTTGTTAGCACCAGATTGTTCTACGGTTTCGTAGGCGATCGCACAAGTGCCACAATCAATTAAATTCTCAGTTAATTTGCGATCGGCAGCTAAATGCAGATAAGTAAATAATATTTGTTCCTTTTGCAAAAATTTATATTCACTTGCCAGTGGTTCTTTAACTTTGATAACTAACTCCCGATTCCAAGCCGCTTCTGATGTGGGGACAATCTCCGCCCCAGCGCCTATGTAATCATCATCTGTGAATCCAGCACCACTACCTGCTTGTGTCTGAACGAAGATGGCATGACCATTTTCCTTTAGCACCCGCACGCTCGAAGGACTCAAACCTACCCGAAATTCCTGATCCTTAGTCTCCTTGGGAACGCCGATTTCCATGTACCGCCTCTGATGATTTTTTGTTCAACTTTAGCCTGCCAGTCTTAGACCAGCACTTCCGTATTCAGCTTAACTACATACCAACTTAGCGTTCTCAACCCCGCTATAGAACCTTCAAACTCTTACTCTTGACTATTAACCAAGTATTTCTACAATATATAAAGAATAATTACAATTTGTTAAGAACGCTTTTGCATAGCTTCTTCCAAGAATCCGCTAAATTTTTCGAGCTACCTTGGTGTTCAAGCCATGCAATCAGTTCAAAACCTAATTGAAGTTCTACTGGGAGAAAGCCTCCGCTTAGACTTCTCGCTATCAAATCCCATTTGCCAAAAAGAGGTTTTTTGAAAATGACACAACCACAACCAACAGTTACACCCAAACTAGAAGAGCCTAAATTTGGTTTTAATGAGTACGCCGAACGATTGAATGGTCGAGCTGCAATGATTGGCTTTGGCTTGATGGTCTTGATTGAGTACCTGACCAATCAAGGCGTGCTGTCATGGCTTGGACTGAAATAGTTAATAGTAGAGACGCGATTAATCGCGTCTCTACAGGAGGGGATTAATCCCCTCCTGTACAGGAGTTAGGAATTTTATCTTCTCCTGCCTCCCTACCTATTTTGGTAAGTTGTAAGCTAGTAATTAGAAGAGTTTGAACCAGCTGGAATACCTAGCTGGTTTTGACTATAGCGATTGATAGCGAACCACCTCGCTTGATTTGCCGTCTATGACTATGAACTACACCAAAAAGTGTCAGTGTTATCTTAGACTTGCAAATGACTCACCTAAGATGGTTAATTACTACAGTTACTACCCTAGTGAAGAAAATTATAATATTTAGATGTTTTTCATTAGAAAGACAACTTGCAGGTGAGGTATTCTCGGTTAAATTGACACTAAAGGTAAACTGGAAAACCAAACTGTGATGAATGCTGTATTACCTCGTTTTTTAAAGTCAACCTACAGGAAAGACCCACTAATTAGTGTATTGATTACTGTAGGTGTCGTAGATGCCTTGATTGGTGGATTAGATGATAGTTGGTCATTGTTTGCCTTTGGCTTGGGAACAGCAGGGATAACCCTCGCCCTAAAATTGTGGCGTATTCAGCAACGCCGCTCTATCCCAGAGGAACCTGTGGTGCAACATTACTTGCCTTCTCGCTCTTCTAGTCCAACTCTGCCTATGCTGACTGTTACTAAAAAGAAGCCACCCTATTAGGGAGTGCTGAGTGCTGAGTGCTGAGTGCTGAGTGCTGAGTGCTGAGTGCTGAGGAGCCACTGCGTTGGGCGGGTTCCCCGACAGTCACGCAAGTGGCGTTGCTGAGTGAGGAGGGTTGCAAAACCTTGTGCCCGTACACGAACTGTAGAAGCTTGTGCGGGAATTTTCCTGCTGTTGCAGGTATCCTGCGGGCGTTTCTCTTAAAGTAGGCTAAGTGAAGAAACGGTTCTATTTCTCAACTCGTAATTTTTAACAATAAAATGGCATAACTATTCAAACAGTGAGGAAAAATTTGTGAGTCGTGAGGGAAGAGGTGGTAGAGGTAATTTTGTACTACGCTCGTACACTATTGTGGCATTGATGGCAGCGATCGCTCTTCCAGTAAGTATCTGGCAAGGGCTTGATATTCATATTGCTAATGCAGCCTCGCAAGAAACGCCAAATTCCCAAGCAAGAACCAACTTTGCCAATCCCTACTTAGTTTATAGCCTGCTCGGACACACAGGAACTATTAAATCTTTGGTGTTCAGCCCAAATAGCAAAATTCTGGCTAGTGGCGGTGCTGACAATGATGGGGGAATCCGTTTGTGGAATCTAGAAAAAGGCAAATTGGTGGGGCGGATAAAGGGACACAAAACATCTGTGGAGTCTTTGGTGATTTCGCCAAATGGACAAACTTTAGCTAGTTGTAGTAATGACAACACTATTAACCTTTGGAACCTGAGAACTAACAGATTTACTCGCTCTTTTGTCGGACATACCAGTAATGTATTGTCTTTAGTTGTATCTCCTGATAGTAAAGTTCTCGTCAGTGGTGCTTTAGACGGAATTCGGATGTGGGATTTGCAACAGCAGCGTCCTTTGGCTACTCTGGTACGCTTTGATAACTCGATTTACACCTTAGCAATGAGTCCTGATGGTCAGACTTTAGCTAGTGGCGACAATAAAGGTGTAGTTAAGTTATGGAACTTAAGTACTGGTAAATTAATTCGAGAATTGACCGCACATTCTAATGTCGTAACTGGCGTAGCTTTCACACCAGATGGAGAAAATTTAGTGAGTGCTAGCCGCGATCGCACGATTAAACTGTGGAATATCAACTCTGGAGAATTAGTTCGTACCTTCACAGGACATAACAATTGGGTAAATGCGATCGCAATTAACCCCGATGGGCAAACCTTGGCTAGTGCTGGTAGAGATGGGATAAAACTGTGGAATTTAACTACAGGCAAGTTATTAAATACAATTTACGGACATAGCGATTGGGTGAGTGCGATCGCATTTAGTCCAGATGGTCAAACCCTTGCCAGTGGCGGATTTGATAAAAGAATTAATATCTGGCGCGCTCAACCACTTCCGAGAATTCAAAATTGAAACTGCAATGCAATTAAAACTTGCCCATCGGCGAGAAAAGTTCTGTTGTCTGTTATTTCTAGATATAGATGGATTGAAGCATATCAATGATACATTGGGACACGAAGTTGTAAATCGTATAGTAAGTAGAAGGCAGGAGGCAGAAGGCAGAAGGCAGAAGGGAAAAGCCAGTTTATAACAAGGTTTCATAAGTTGGCATTTTACATTTAATTATATCCATCTACTTAGTAGCGATTTGAAAATCATTGATTATTAAGAAAACTGCTGTAAGCGGTTAAAAATATGATGAAAAAAGATAGGTCAATTATTGTCAATAAGACCTATCTGCTGAAATATTACTTAGCTGAAGAAATTTGATTTCGCTTGTTAATTTCAGACCAATTCACTACATTCCACCAATTATTTAAATATTCAGGGCGGCGGTTGCGATATCTGAGATAATAAGCATGTTCCCATACATCATTACCCAGAATAGGATATAAACCCTCTGTAATCGGGTTATCCTGATTCGGTGTATTCATAATCTGAAGTTTACCTTGGGAGTTACGCACTAGCCAAACCCAACCACTACCGAAGCGATCGCCACCTGCTGTATTAAACTGTTTTTTAAATGCATCAAAACTACCAAAAGTCTGATTGATTTCTTGAGCGATCGCTCCTGTCGGTTCTCCACCACCTTGAGGACTCATGATTTGCCAGAAAATTGTGTGGTTGAGATGACCGCCAGCATTATTTCGTACTTTAGTACGAATATCTTCGGGTACTTTATTCAAATCTTTGAGCAAAGCTTCAACACTATTTTTTTGCAAATCTGGATACTTAGTCAAAGCATCATTGAGGTTTTTGACGTAGGTAGCATGGTGCGCGTCATGATGCAATTTCATTGTTTCAGCATCAATAGCTTTTTCTAGTGCGCCGTAATCATAAGGCAATGGTGGTAACTTCGCAGGGTAGGCACTCAATTCCCCATTCGGAGAAGCTACAGGAGGAAGTGATGTAATAGGAGTAGGATTCGGATTTGCTGTGGGAGATTGTGAATCAGCTTGTGGTAATGATGATTCACAAGCAATTAGCAGCATCCCTACCATAACTACTGCTAACAAAAAAACACTTATTTTCTGCACAAATTTCATTATAAATCCTTGGTAGAATCTCAACATTTTTATTCCAAAAGCTGGAAAATATCTACATACAATCATGCAGATTCATGGCAGCTCTTTCAAGTCTGGCGATCGAACAGACTGCCTCTCTGTTGTATAGCCGTAGTTACACCCTTTAGGACATAATGACAAGCGTGAATGCTAGGAACAGTAATAGTTTTACCTCCTGCCTCCTGCCTTCTGCCTTCTGCCTTCTGCCTCCTGCTATAAGTAGCATGGAAACTCCCTCTTTCGCCCTGTCTCACCACGTAACTGGCTCCTTTACGTATATCTCAAAAATCAAATATGAGTTCTCTAGTGTAAAATTTACGCTATTTTATACCAAGATAAATAATACTATAAATTGCTAATTACAGTAGTTTTCGATATAATTAATCGTAGCTAGCTTAAAATAAGCATATATTTATACTTAAAACTTATAGTATATATCTAAAGATATATAACTCTCAATAGTAAGCAAAACCATCGACAGAGATAGGAAAGATTTTCATTTGCTAAACATATAATTAGAATATTGCCCATACTCTATTTTGCCTAACCACTGAGATTTAGTATTACTTCAGTTATTTACATTGGTAAGCGTAAGGCTTTGAATGAAATAAACTGATCTAAGAAAAATCAGTAAGAAGTCATTCCAAGTGTGAAGTATTTTCGATCGGCAGTAGCTTTAACTTTTCCGATCCTGTCCTGACCAACGGCAAGTAGTGAATGCTTAGGCTTTCAACTTGTTAAGGCTTCATGGTGACATTTAAAAATAATTGCTGTTGAATAAATACCAAGTTAATCGTATTTTTTCGTATCAAAAATTAAGGTATTAAAAATACTTAGGCAAGGATAAATAATATGTCCAACAAAATACTATTGCAAAATGAATTTGCAGCCAATCTAAAATTTAATCAGATAACTAGAAGTGAAGTCAAACAAGAACAAGTAAAAACCAATAGTTCAAATGTTCCTGATATAGTTGTATCCTTAGCTCCTGTAGGTTTGCTTGTTAGTTGGATAATTTTTTTTCTAGTTTTACAAAAAACCCGGAGAGTTTTAGATAACAAGATGGTTCCGACAGTTAAAACACTATACAAAGTACCGTGTAAAAACTGTCAATTTTATGCAAATAATAATTATCTAAAATGTGCAGTTAATCCTTCTGTTGTTCTGACAGAAGAAGCTAAAAATTGTCCGGAATACTCACCAAAAAAGGGTGAATTTCCACCAAAAAATCTCTTCAAATAAGATACATATAAAGTACACAGTAGCCCCTTAGTAAGGGACTACGGCATACACACAAGTACTAGGAAACTACTAAGGAAAGGGGTAGAAAATTGAATAATTTATTTTTTGGAGTTTCTTAAATTGAAAATTCGCTGGTGCTACACCAAATAACCGTCTTCCATGTGAATAATGCGAACGGCTATATCCAAAATCCGGTTGTCATGAGTGACCAGTAAAATAGTACAGCCTTGTTCTTTGGCAAGAGTTTGCATCAATTCTACGACATCGCGTCCTGATTTTTTGTCTAGTGATGCTGTCGGTTCATCAGCGAGAATAATTTTAGGATTTGCTACTAAGGCGCGGGCGATCGCTACTCTTTGCTTTTGACCGCCAGATAAATTTTCTGGATAATAGTTAAGGCGATTTCCTAATCCTACTGCTTCTAGCATTCTTGATGCTTTGGCTCGTCTTGCTGTCCAAGATAAATGCTCGTGCAATTCCAAAGACATCTCAACATTCTGTCGTGCTGTCAAGCTATCTAAGAGGTTGTATGACTGAAAAATGTATCCAATCTGTCGCCGTGTTTTAATTAATTGGTTTTGTCCAGCACCACAAAGTTCTTGACCGATTACTTTTAGACTACCGTGTTGGCAAGAACGCAATGCACCAATTAGTGAGAGCAAAGTAGTTTTCCCTGACCCAGATGGCCCAGTCATAATTACTATTTCACCGGGATAGATATCTAAGTTGATATTAAATAGAACTTGTTTGCGTAAACTTCCTTTACCAAAAAAATGATTAATCTGGTGGATAGAAATAACAGGATTACTAGTAATTAATTGATTTGAATTAAGATTGTTTAAAGTTTGCATATTTGTATTGTTTGTATAGGATTCTATTTGTTTAATATTAATTACGAAATACGAATTATTAAAATATATCTGCTGGGTCTGCCAAATTAAGTTTACGCATAGCGATCGCCCCAGAAATTATACACATGACAATTGTCAAGATTAAAACTTGAACTATACGCTCAAAAGTCAAAAATAGTGGTAATTTTGTTGCCGTTCGAGTCAGTGTATACATACAAAAAGAAATAATACAGCCAGGAATATAACCAAGTATTGCTAATATCAATGCTTCTTGAAATACAACAGATAAAAAATAGATATTACGAAATCCCATAGCTTTGAGCGTGGCATATTCGGCTATGCGATCCATAACATCGCTGTAAATAATTTGATAAACAATAATTACACCAACCAGAAATCCAATAGTCACACCTAATGAGAAGATAAAACCAATTGCACCACTCTCTTGCCAATATTTCTTCTCGAAATCAATAAATTCTTGACGGGTGAAGACTTTTACATCATCTGGAAGGTAAGCTTGCAAAGCTTTAACTACTACATTGGCATCACTACCAGCTTTTAACTGAATTAGACCAATATTGACTTCACCTGCTTGCTGTGTTGAAAAAACTCGCAAGAAATTCTGGTCGCTGGTGATTAAGCTGGCATTGGCTACAAAAGATGCACCTACCTCATACAAACCTGCAATTGTAATTTTACGTGCTTGCAGTTCTGTGGTAACGGGTTTCCCTTGAGCTACTTGAGCGATCGCTTCTTGATATTTACCATTAGCATTACGGTCAAATAAAAAAGTATCTGGATATTTAATCAGATCCAAATTTTGATTGACTTCTGGCAAATTGAATGCAGGTTTTTCTGGGTTAAAGCCGATAACTAGAATTGATTCATCAAGCTTAGTTTGCAAGCTTTTCCAAACTCCCAAGCGGATATACAAAGGATTAACTGACTCAACATCTGAAAGATTCGCAGCTTGAAATAAACGCCGACGAGGAAAAGAACCCAGAAGTCCCAAGTTCTGTGCTTGGCGGCTAATCACCACCAAATCTGTTTGTAAGAGTTCGTGAAAGCGCGTATTACTGTCATATAACGCAGATTGAAAACCCAACTGCATCAACATTAGAAAAACAGCAAAAGTAATTCCACAAAGAGCAACAATAAAACGTCCCCTTTGCTTCATTAGTTGTAGCCAAGCTAATGGAATCTTGCGTTTAAACATAGGGATTGGGGGTAAGGAGGACAGACGCGATTAATCGCGTCTCTACGGACTCTTCATAAATCAATTTCAACGTTGACCTGAAGGTTTGTGAGGCTAGCTACTTGTCTACTAGAAGCTTTGTCTAAACGAATTTTGGCTTCAATGACTCTGGCATCTGTTGCCGCTGTTGGATCGGTGTCTAGGACATCTTTTTTAGCTACTGTTAAACCAATGCGATCGACTTTTCCGCTTAACTTGCCAGGAAAGGCATTGCTGAGACTGGTAATGCTGGCAGTTTGACCGGGGCGAATCTTGGCAATATCACTTTCGTAAATTTCTGCTATGGCGTACATTTGCTCGGTTTGACCGAGTTCCACAATTCCCTCGTTGCCTACTGTTTCTCCGGGACGAGCTTGAATTCGCAGAATTTTTCCAGCTTTCGGCGCTCGGACGTATGCCAAATCCAGTTCGGCTTGAATCTTTTCCACTGTAGCCACCGCACTATCTACTTCTGCTTGTGCTGTTGCTACATCCACAGGACGTACTTGGGCTGTTTTTTCCCAGGTGGCTTTGGCTTCTTGAATCTTGGCGGCAAGTGTGAGTTTTGTTCGTTCTAAGTCTGCTTTAGCACTATTTAACTGCTCTTGGGCAGTTCTGAGAGCAAGTCTGCGACTATCGAGTGCTGAAGCTGCGATCGCTCCTTCTTTGTAAAGAGCTTGATTGCGATGAAATTCAATGTCTGCGTTCTGTAACTCTGCTTCCAAGCGAGCGATAGTGGCTTTTTGGCTTTGGATTTCGCCTGCTAACTCTGCTTGCAAATTCTTCACGTTTGCTTGTATGGCTGCTAATTCGGCTGGTTTTGCCCCTGCTTTCACCTGAGCTAGACGCAATTGGGCGACTTGGACTTGCTTTTGGGCTTCGAGCAAACTGGCTTGCAAACTATTGCGGTTATCTAAAATCGCAATTATTTGTTGCGATCGCACCGAGTCACCTTCATTGACTAACAATTCAGTTACGCGACTACCACTGCCGATATTAGGATTAGTTGGAGCAGAGATTTTAATTACTTCACCGACTGGCTCTAATCTTCCCAATGCATTAACTTTGGAAGCAATTGGCCGTCTAACTTGTGCCACTGCTATAGAACGTTTAGTAGTAGCGGATATCCGAGCTAAATAAAACACTCCTGTCCCGATTCCCACTATACATACAATAGCCAAAGTAACTAACCAACGCAAATTGGGTGGCAATAGATATGGTTTACTAATTTTCTCAGAATCTTGCAACATCGTTTTTTGAAATTTCCTCACGAGGAATATTTAATGAGTTTGAATATAAGTTCTATTCACATTTGTCTGTGCAACTTCTTCGTACTTGAAAAAGCCAGGATTGAGTATCCCGTTAGGGTCATATTTCCTTTTAATTTCATTGACTTTAGACCAGTAATTACCAAATTGGAGTCGCCATCGTGGCAAGTCAAATTCTGTCCAAGTAGCCATATATCTTTTGCCACCCATTTGAAAACCAAGGTCGGTAAGTAAATTTAACTGCTCTACGACAGGCTTTACCTGTGATTTAGGAATAGTAGGATACATTCCCAACCCAATAATTAACTCTTCATCAGGTAAAGGAAACATCGGCATTTTAGTATTGCCAGAAACTAGACAAAATGAACCTACAGGTACAGTCCGGAAGTCAATAAAAGAAGGTAGACGTTCGAGAGCGATGTCGATATATTCTTTAGCCACAGACATTGGTAGCAGAACGTCTATCCAAGAGTTAGCAGTCTCTACAGGATGAGGAACTTGTGATATTGGTTGAATGAATTTATCAAAATTTAGTTCTTCAGTGTAAATGTGACGATAATAATTTAATTCAGAAAGTATTTTATGTTCCTTTATCTTATTTAGATTATTTACTTCTAAAGTAAATTGCATTCTGTAAAACCACTGGATTAATGGCTTAATTCTCTTTTCACTTCCCCTAGAAAATCCGAGTAAGCAAGGAGAAAATAAAGATACTAAACCATCAATAAGACCTTCTGAGATTAAGAATACTTCATCATTCAAGAGATGCTCTAAGTCGTCATAGCAAAGGAAATAAGTGCGAGTAAAAGGACGGAACTTTCTCAGTCGGTTTTGTACTTTAGTGATAATGCCGAACTGCCCATAACCGCAAAGAACGTGATAGAAAAGTTCGCTGTTTTCTTCAGGCGTACACCAAACAATATCTCCCGTTCCGGTTACAACTTCTAAACCCAAACAATTATCAGCTTGAGAACCGTAACGAAAAGAACTCAAACCTAAACCACCTGCGGAAAGAGTACCTCCTAAAGTTACTTCAAAGTTATTTGTTAGAACAGGAGGAATTACACCATGTGGTATTGAAGTATCAACTACTTGCTTCCAAGTAACACCAGCATCAGCTTTGTACCAAAGTTTATCCAAGTCAAACTCATGAATTTGATTTAGATTCCTCATATCTAAGAGGATGCCATCTTGGTTTAAAGATTGGCCGCTTAATGAATGTCCTGCCGCTCGTGATGAAATAGTTAACTCTTGGTCGGCAGCATACTTAATAGCTTTAGCAATATCAGTAGAATTTTGAGGGCGAACAACAATTAGAGGCTGTTTTTGAATAATGTTGCCAAAATCCTGAGAAACTTCTCTTAAATCTGCTTCTTTATTGCTAACCTCACCTTCTATAAGATGATTTAAATCTGAGAGAATGCTATTCATGTAGCTTCAAAAAATGGTAAAGGATAGTTTGAATATATCAATCTCTTTAGACAGGATGATGTATTCCATTAATTAATAAACCGCATAGCGAGCATCTTGAAACCAATTTTAATTAAGCTAGTAACCAATGCAGCTACCTTGGAAATATGATTTTTTAGCTTATAAAAAAAACTCTGCTTATCCGTACTTGATGCCATTACCTTCTTTGCAGGTCTTTCATACTTAAATACACAAACACAGCTACCTTCAGCTTGTTTACTAAGAATTGCAGCCTTCATACCAGGGAAAGCTCTTCTAGTTGCTTCCTGTTCCATTTCACAGAAGACACGACACGGATTATCGAAACCATATTCTTTAGCGATCGCTAAAACTGGGCACACTCTTTGAATTTCTAGTGCTGCATCTATTTCATTTTGAGAAATATCAACTATTTCCATAGCAAAGCCCATCAATTCTAATAAAGGATCTGCTTTCTTAAAGCCTTGAGCTAGGGTATTATCCTCAATAAAAGTTCCCATTAACGCCTGTTGCTGCTGGGGATATTTTTCCATCATTTTTTCAAAAGCGGCTTCATCTCCCAGTTCTTCTACTAGGACTTTATATCTTTTAAATCTATTTCTAAATAGTTTCATGGCTTTAGATTCATCAATAGTGATGATATCTTCCATACGTAAGTTGCCTGTAACTAGTTCATTTTCTGTTTTCATTTCTTTCTGATTCTCCACTATCACAACTAGCAAATCATTAAAATAATTCGTAATTCCAATCACTCACGAGAACTAAAGCTGTAAAATCACATCAACAATTACGAATTACCCTTCGGGTGACGCTCGTACCTCGCTAACGCTGCGCTAACGGCAGTTTGCCAACGACGCAAAGCGCCAAGACGGCAACTGCCTCACGAATTACGAATTATCTACTGGCATACACACAAAGCCAAATTATTCCGAGTAGCACATATCTACAAGCATTGACACAGATTAATACAATATCTATTTCGAGTTCGTTCGTTATAGATTCGTTGTACTGTCTCGTGAATTTTACTTTTTGTTGCCTCACATCCACCGATTTTGTTTTTCTCATTTCACTTCCCAATGAGTATGTTCTCTGCTTAATCTGGCTTCAATTCCAAATAACAATCTGGCTGGAAAAATTTATAGCCATTCTCTAGGATTTTTAAGTACTTCTTTGAGCATTGCTTCTTGACTACCAGGGGCAGGTTGGTCGTCATATTCCCAACTGGCAGCTGGAGGCATACAGTTGAACACGCTTTGCTGCTTGACCATACCGCTTGCTAGACCAAAACGAATACCGCGATCGCAAGATAAAATAAACTCCACATAGCGCCCACGCACCAGACGCTGCCAGTACCTATTCTTCTCTGTAAAAGGCATATCTTTACGTCTTTCTACAATCGGCATATAGGCCGGGAGAAAAGCTTCGGCACAATCTTTCACAAATGAAAGAAGTTTTTGGGGATTACCTTGATTGAGATGGTCGAAGAAAATCCCGCCTATGCCTCGACGTTCGCCACGATGTGGAATGTGGAAGTACTCATCACAAGACTTTTTAAAGCGGGGATAGTAAGAAGAATCGTACTTGTCGCAAACCTCTTTATGTATCCGATGAAAATGAACAGCATCTTCTTGGAAAAGGTAAGCCGGTGTGAGGTCTGCTCCACCTCCAAGCCACCAATAAACTGGTTTTGTACCGTTATCAATCTGGAAATAGCGGTAGTTAACATGAGCGGTAGGAGTCATCGGGTTATGAGGATGGATAACAAAGCTAGACCCTGTAGCAAAGAAACGGTTGCCTTTATTGCTAGTTATTCGATCTGCTACTTCTGTGGCGAGTGCTCCTGATTGCTGGAAAGACGTTCCAGAAGGTAATTCACCCTCTATCGCTACATAGTTAACCCCTACCTTTTCAAAGACATTGCCATTGTGCAAACACCGATCGATATAGATGGTGTCTTCGCTACTTTCGCCAGGTATCCAGATACCTTTGCGATCGCGAGTCCAAGACTGTTCGGCGAACCCTTTTCCATCTAGCGTTTCTAGAGCCTGACAAGTGTTTTCAAACATTTGTCTGAAAGACTTGTCGATTACTCCGCGCATTGTTGATGGTTGTGTCACCGATTTTTCTAGGACATGGCTCATAGTTATCTCCTCACTCACTATTGATTAAGTCTTTGTTGCTATGCGATAAGCCACAAACATGTTAGTTAGAGAACTCCAAAAAATAAATTATTCCGCTTAAAGTTGTTGACTGTTAACTGTTCGCAGTCAACAATAATAAAGGAATATTTTTTTGCTTGGAAGCCCCTTACTATTTAGTTTTGTCATTAATACTGTGAATCTAAAATCTCACATCCAAAATTTTTAGAAGATACTGTTAAATGCTTTTGAAGAAATTGGCGAAAAGTAATATCTAAAGCATCAGCAGCAACGTGAAGTTCTTCTGATATTTTGGGCATTGATTGAGAATCTAAAGTTGCAACTACTACTGTGTCTTCTTGGGCAAGTTTATGGTCGAGTTTTCTAAAGAAAACATCCAGCCAAGGTATAGGTAAAATATTACGATACAAAACGCGTTTGACTAAAGTATTTTTGTCATCAATAGGAAGATGAGCAACTAAAATACCAAACTTGATATCAAACCTCTCACCTCTACCTATCCTTATTTCCGCTAACGTAACATTGGGTAAGTAGAAAGTCAATTTTGTTTGCAATTCTGGGCGACCGCCAAGTAATAAATTTAAAAAATTTTTGGAATTACCTAAAGATTCATAATTAACGTTGGCAACTGCACCCCAATCGTATTTATCAACTTTATACTTAATAGTTTTATTGATGGGAATTCTCTGACCAAACGATTTTCTATGCACTGCGATCACATGGGTAAAGTCAAGATTAGCCTCCATGAGACGAGCATAGTTAGCATTATCTATACCCTCATCGTAAACAGGCCGCATAGTCTCAACCATGTATTTTGGAAAAGTTGGCAAAGAAGGACGTTTTTCTTCTGGCAAGTCTCCATAAAATAGCCAAACAAAACCGTATTTTTCCTTCACTGGGTAGCTATCTAAACTAGCTTTTTGAGGAATAGGTGTTCTGGGCGCATTGGAGGGTATTTCAATGCATTGGCCATCAGCTTGAAATTTCCATCCATGATAGGGACAACGGATACAGCCGTTTTCTACCCAGCCAAGAGATAAAGCAGCACCACGATGGGGACACTGGTCTTTCAACGCGATGATTTGTCCTTGAGAGTTGCGGTAGAGAACAAATCTCTGATTGAACATCCCTATTTGCTTGGGTTTATCAGTAATTTTTGAGCTAAATTCACAAGCATACCAGAAGTTTTTCAAAGTATTCACCTCCTATTTATTGTCTCGATAGTTGAATAGTGAATTGTGCTCCAGATTTGTCTTAAACAAAAACATTCTTTAGAGAAAAATACTTGTCTTTGTGCTTTTCCTCGCGCGAAGTATAGTATTATCGCTAGGCTGCCATAATACTCATGCAATAAGTCTATTTTGGGATTTTAAAATTTACTCAGTATTAGATTGCAACCAGACATTTTGTATTTGATGCTATGTAGTTCGCAGTTAACACAAATACAAGAAATCTTTTTCAAGATGCTGGAGAAAATATCAATCTAATTCATTAACGAAGTGTAAGAAAGTGTACTTTTGAGTTATCTGATGCAGTTTTATTAGGCTCTAAACCCCAACCCATAGCTAAATATTTCTGGCGAAGCTTACGATAAGCAATAGTTAAAGCATCAGCAGGAACGTGAACTTCGGTTGATAAAGTATCAGGGATTAATTTGGGATGTTGGGATTCAGTTACTACCCTATCTTCTAAACCAACTTTCTGGTGAAACTTCACAAATATCCTATCTGCCCAAGAATAGGTAAAAAAATTGCGAAATTGAATTCGTTTACTAATGGTCGTGTTGTCATCAACAGGAATATGGACAGCATAATTAATCATTTTGCCACGACCAAAGTCACTTTCAATCTTAGTTATGTTGGGAAGATAAAAGCTAGTTTTTGCATTTAACTGTGTGCGGGCTGGGCGAAAGAATGATTTAAATATACCATTCTTGGGTTTAGTGTAATTTTTGTATGTAATTTTGGCACTTATACCCCAATCTTCATCTCGAACTACATACTCTTCAACTCTTGGATCTTGTGCGAATCCAGCGCCAAAAGAATTAGCATGAACTGCATACAAATGAGCCGGGTCAAGAGCGTTTTCTATGACTCTGGTATAGTGAGCTTTCATTTCATATTCTAAGTAAATCGGATGCATTGTCGGGTCTTGATATTCTGGCAATGGAGGAATTGGTGGGTACTGTTCTTCTGGCAAGTCTCCATAAAACAGCCAGACAAAACCATATTTTTCCTGCACTGGATAGCTGTCTACACTAGCTTTTTTAGGGATGAGCGTTCCAGGTGCATTGGAAGGAATTTCGATACATTGACCATTCGCCTGAAATTTCCATCCATGATAGGGACAACGGATACAGCCGTTTTCTAGCCATCCCATAGATAATGCAGCACCACGATGAGAACACCGATCTTTTAGCGCTACGACTTGTCCTTGCAAATTGCGATAAAGAACAAATCTCTGATTTAACATCACAATTTGCTTGGGCTTGTTGGTAATAGCTGAACTAAATTCACAAGCATACCAGAAGTTTTTTATCACACCAAAGCTCCTACTATCCTAGATAAACAGGTTATTTGAAAGCGACTTTTTAACGGAAATACGAATCTCTAACTCAGTTTCTATGTTTTTGATATCAGGTGCGTTCGGTGCTGAATATAGATTAGCCCTCGCTTCAGTAGTTAGCATCACGGCTAAAACCGAATCACGCTCAAACATATCCTGAATAATGCGTACAGGCTATTTGCAAAGAATGGGGTTTACAAATATCGTCTGTGGTTTGTTGGCAAACAATCATCTAGTTTCACCTTGAACTACAAGCCGCGATCGCACGACAGTTAAGTTAAACTCAGCTCAGTTTGGCTTTGTTCGCTGATTTCGATATTTATTTACCCCTGGCGACACTTTCTAGCGTCTATTGCTTTTGTTATGTGTCCGTCTTTGGGTATAGATGATAGCATACCAATGCACCAGTTGATTAGTCAACCAATGTATAATTTTGCTCTATGAACCATTGCACTAATAAACTAGTGAATAAGTTCATAAATCGGAGTATAGTGTGGCACAAGGAGAATCTTCAATCAGGGTTTACCTATCGCCTGAAATAAAAGACAGGTTTAAAACAGTTTGCTTTTTTAAAGGACTCAATATGTCTGACGTTTCAGCGGAACTCATTGAAAATTGGTTAGCCAAAAATGATATAGAACTGCCAACCTCACAGAAAAATTCTTCCACTCCTAAAAGTAAACTCTCTCCAAAGCAAAAACAGTGAAGGACGATTATGACTAGAGAACAATTAGTCCTCCTAGAAACTAACCAAGACGACAGTAATTTTTTTACTAACAGTAATCGGGTAGTAGGAGGGAAAAAATATAAGTACTATTAATAAACTTTGCTTTTAAAAACAGCTATGTTTATATGTCAATTGCAAGTAGCGATCGCGTACATCATATCCATACAACCAAATTCTCTTTTGGAGTTTGACAGTTGTTTGGCAACTCGCGTTGATTTAGAAAAATTGTTAGTAGTTGGTAAAATATATTACCCCTAACTAATATAGGAGATTAAGGGTTTAGGGAGTAGGTTTTAGCCATATTCATTGCCCAGTCTCTAATTCTCAGTACTCAGCCCCTACTCCCTAATTCTTAATTATGCTTAAATACAAATCTCTCGATTGCAAAATATTACACACACTCATCTTAACTATTAGCCTAGCCACTATTTCCCTTTTACCAATTCCATCCTCACTAGCAGAAACTTCCTCAGTACCCCAGCCCTCAGATGCTCCTTTGGAACTAAACTTATTGACTAAACCAAAGGGTGCTGTAATTACAGCTAACACCATTGACCCAAAAGGATTAACAGTTCCTAGTTTATGGTGGGCACAAGAAAACTCAGAAAACAAACTCTTAGATAACTGGATAGCATATCCAGCTTCTGCCAAAGAAGCTAGTCGAGTAGACCTGATAGTAAATCAGCAAATCTGGAGTTTACTAAGCTATCTAGAACGCTACAGCTTTGTGAATCGCTTGGGTAGTTTAGCGCGTAAGGACGGTTATAACGTTCGGATTTTCAATTATCAACAAGAGTTGCTAGCAACTTACACCTGTAACTTTCAATTAGCCCCGGCGTTATGTAATATCCGCATAAATGCTCAGAATAGGTTAGGGTTAGGGAAAAAGTGAAAGGGCGCAAGGCTTTGCATTCGTGCTATAAAGTCTGAAATTTCAGACTTGAGCCTTTATGCTTTTTTGATAGAAGAAAGGCAGGAGGCAGAGGGCAGCTATGCTGAAGGAAGAAAAAGGTACAAACCTTGATGCCACTTGCTATATGCCGGGAAACCCGTCCACCGCAGTGGCTCCCCCTTGTAGGCAAAAAATCAAAAACATTCTTTGCGAGATGCGTAGCACGAGAAAAGATACGTCCATTATCAAACGTCTTCCCTTTATGGGAGAGGTTTCCCTTCTGCCTCCTGCCTCCTGCCTTCTGCCTTGCCGCTTTTGGCGGCTTTGATTTTAGCGAATAAAGATTCGTACTGTTTTGCTGCTGATGGAACTAAGGGAAGCAAAAATTCACTTTTGGCGAAAACTTCCCGATTACTCTCTAAGAGATTGCGTAAAGGTTGCTGAATATCAGCAGCGACAATGTTTGTAGCAATGGGCGAATTACTTTTGGTCAGCAGAGAAATTTGTTTAGCGATGTTTGGTTGCCAACAAAAATCAATCCATTGGGATGATAAAGCATCCTTGGCAATACCTGTAGGACGTACCCATAAATCTGCCCAGATTGCTGTTCCTGATTTGGGAATAACAGCGGTAAGTTGCGGATAACGCCCTAAAATTGACACTACATCGCTTGACCAACCAACTGCTAGCCAAGTATCCCCAATAATTAAAGGTTCGAGGTAGGTGTTAGAACTGTAGAATTTTACTTGTTGGTTTAATTTCTGTAGTTCTCTTTCTAGTTCTGGGACTGTATCTAGATTCTCTGTATTGTATGATTTTCCTAGTTTCTTTAAGGTTAGACCAATCACTTCTCTAGGTAGGTCTAGTAAGGAAATGCGATCGCGCAGTCCATCTCGCCACAGATCGCTCCAATCCTGGGGCTTCCATCCCAATTTTTGGAACTTGTCACGATTGTAAACTATTACCGTACTACCCCAACGGTAAGGAGCAGCCCAAATTTTTCCCTGAGTATCTAAGTTGCCTTGGTCGTTGCGCGTTACTAGTTTCTGCCACCTTTGATCCACAGTTGACCACTGCTTAATTTCTGCTTCTTCCAATGGTTGAATTAATTTTTGCTCAATCGCGGCTTTGAGCCAATAATCCCCCAATGTCACGAGGTCGGCTACCGCAGCAGTATGAGATTGCCCAAATGGGATGAAGCGAGTCCACGCCTGCTTATTGTCTGCTTTTGGTTTTTCCTGCCAAACTTGCAATTGCTTAAATAATTCTCGTATCTGCTCCACAGGGGCAAACTTTAACTGTACCTTGTGTGGCAAACTTTGCTGAAATTGATTAACTACCTGACCTGGAATAGAACCTTTGAGTAACTGCACGTTGAGTTTCGCTTGGTTTTTACCACCACACCCAACCAGCAGTTGTGAAAGTGCCAGTCCGCCTGTACCTAGCAAAAAAGACCGTCGATCCATTGATTTTGGATTTGGAATTGGAGATTTTAGACTATACATATATATGTAAGCAAAGGAAGACCAGGAGTTGAAGCACTGGAAAAGTTAAAATTCTGTTGATTTTTCCAGCTAAGGTGCAAATTTACCCGAATATGCTTTTATACCACTTTAGGCAGATATAGCAGTCTTATTTTATTCAGGTAGACAAAGTTTTTTCGGCAGTCAAAATATAGGTTGACAAGTATATAAGGGTAGAAATTATCCTACTAGAAATACTAGTAGGATAATTTAGAATTTCTTTAGATTCTTTTTGTTGTTTTTCTTTTTGTGCTAGCAGCAATAAAATGTAGTAATTATGTCTAATTTACTGTTAAGCAGCCTCTTTGCGCTGTTTTCTTGGAATTGAGCGATAAAGCCATCTTAATTAAATATTTAAGATTAAAAACGGATTTGATTTTTAATTTTGAATTTTGAACAGCCGCTCATCTGCCACTTGGATTAATTGTCACAGTTTGCTCATAGCGAGACTTTGAGTTGTTTTTACTGATATATACCTTATGCTCATAAGTGCTGATAGAGTTAGATTTAGCTGTTAATTCCGAACAAATGGGAAATGGTAGCTAGATTTACGTGTTTTTCGGAAAATAACTGCTATTAACTTAATTTTTCTCAATACTAAGCTGAAATCATACTCTTGAAAAATATTGAGTTATATTTAAAAGTAATTATTTAGATATCGCATTACCACAGAATATTTGAAAAATTAAATAATCCATAAGTATGGTTAACTTTGTAAGTAAATTGAATAACATAGAGAAAATATGCGGATGAGGGTATTAAATGGAGCCACTACAAAATCAGATTTTGACTTTGAGCCAGAAACTGGATGCCCTCTATCAAGTGATTGAGGAGCTTGACGGTAAAGTTGCTCAAGCTTTTTCAGAATGCTCTTTAGCAAATTCCCAAGCAAAGGAAAATTATTTGGAAAATAGCAATACAAGGAGCTATCAGTTAAAAGCACATATGAGTTCTTATGCGGAATTAGAACATAAGGATGTTTTAATAGATGGCATTTATCCAGACATGAATCGTCAAGGTGGAGAAAAGAACTTGACCCCAGAAATTCAAATACAACGACTGACAGCCCAATTAACAGCAGCATATAATCGCATTGCCGCTTTAGAAGAACAATTGCTTAGAGAAAGAATTCACTAATTAGTTTTATAGCCAATATACCTAAGATTTACCGGGAGCTTGCAGAGTCCGGTACTTTTATTATTGACTATTGACCGCAAAAGGGACGTAAAAGTATGAGGGTGTAGGGTGTAAGGTAAAATCTTGCATAACCTTTACATGCACTACATGTTCAAGCTTCTTAAATTAAAGCGCGAGATTAATAACATCATTGTACTAAACCGCCTCTACCTGTTGAAGAAACTGACTTAGAATACCTACACCCATACTTATACCCCTATCTACAGATTTGACTAAGCCGCTCAAGTTGAACTTCAATGGCTGTCAAAAGTTGGTGTTGCGACCAATTGTGACTGAGATGGGCGGCTATGCAAGCGGCTCCAGCGCCCATACCTTCTTTTACAAAGCCCTGCTCATAAGCTTGGAGTTGGGGGTAACGAGAATTAGCAAAACTTAGTTCAGTCGCCAGTAGGGGAGGATTTTTGGCTCCTAGGCTGAGAGCTAAATCTACAGTACCACCAGTTGGGTCTTGTGCTACCCAGCGAGTTGTACCTATAACAACTTCTGTTGGTTGCCAAGATAAATTATAAACTTGAGCGATCGCACTCGTTAATGCATAAACCGCCAGCATTTGCGTACCGCCTGCCAGCATAACACCACAACTGCGACTAGCAGCGATCGTCATCCCAGCTACCACTACTTGCATCGGATCGCCCACAGCAGAAACGAGTTGTAGAGGGTCAAATAGAAGTGATGAGGGAGATGAGGAAGTTAATTTATCTCCCCCAGCCCTCCACCTTTCCAGCCCAGCTTGCACGACTTCCCACTTTTGCGCGTGGTTACAAATAGGGTGGCTGCTATTGACTTTCCCTGCTGCGTTTATACCCAAACCAGTTAAAATTGCTAGGGCTGTTGTGGTTCCCCCAACGACGCACTCACCTATAATCAGATACCCTTGTGAGATATTGGCAGCAAGGCGTTCTCCCCAAAGCAATCCTTGCTCTAGTAGGTGGCGTACTGTTGCTAGTTCCATAGCAGCACCTTCACTTAAACATTTAGCAGGAGTACCACCCAAATCAATTGCTGGCACTGCTAGTGGCTGTGATAAGCCAGCATCAAATAAATAAACTGGAATATTGAGTGCTTCCACCACAGCACGAGAAATCAGCACGGGTGAAGCTCCAGCTGTTAGTGGTGGTAGAGGATATTGGGGTTTTCGTTCCGGGCCATAATATAAAAACTCGGCATCAGCACAAGCAGTATATTTTCGATCCTCAGGAGTAAGTCCAGCCGCTGAAATCCCTGGAATCAACCCTGTTTCGGTAAAACCTAAAACACAGGCAAACACGGGTAAATAGCCGCGATACTTCGTAAGCCATTCTTTACCCTGTTCTATTTGAGTATAAATATTAATCATAAGTTTTTTGTTAGTAGTCAGTTGTCAGTTGTGTCTTGTTGTCACTGACCACTAACTACTGACCGCTGACTAGCTTTCATAATCCATGAGAACTTGTACCCATTGTGGCGGACGGGGGATGGGATTTCCTAGGCGGTCTAAAAGTAACCATGCTGCAATATGTACCACAAATAGATAGATAAAGTTATTGAGGACAATCAAGGCAATGGCTCCTATTTGAATCAAAAACACGCTAGGAGTAGCTAATAATTGCAGCTTCAGAAATACCCATTCTGTAATTTCTGTGACTTGGTTAATTACATAAATCCATAGGTCTTCACTCGATAACACAGACAGCAACCACATCCGAAAAAAGAACCCCAAAGTGCCTAAAAGTGTGCCCAAGGTAATGGAAACAATCCAGGGAACGCGACGATACCAAGTTGCTCCTAGCAGCACGCCCATGAAAGCATAAGGCATGACAAACAGTAAACTGCGGACTGGCCCCATCAACACCGACAGCAGCAACCCAGAGGTAACTGCCGCCATCCATGCTGCTCGTTTGCCCCAACGGAGGTAAACTAGAGCGATCGGCACAGGAAAAAATATCCGCAAAACTGGCCCCAAGGGAAAGTAGTAATTAATAAACCAAATGAGGCTGGCAGTACTGGCTAAAAACGCTGTTTCTACCATCCTCAAGGGAGCCTCAACTTTCATCTGTGGAGGCTTTAACTGCTCTTGCCGATCTGACCTTTGATTTAGGGGAGTTGGAGATTCAGGAGATTTGTCTTGTTCTGGCTCGTCTGGCAGCGAATCTAAAATGCTCATCTTGGACTTGTTAAACTATCATTCTTTCTAAAGCTGATAGATCGGGAATACAAATTGTGTCCTGATCCCGTCTAATCAACCCCTTTTTTTCTAGCCTTGTCAATACTCTTGTAACTGTTTCTCGCGCTAGTCCACTTAAACTACTCAATTCTCGTTGAGGTAAATTAGGAATTTCGGTTCCTGTCTGTCCCTGCTTGCCCTGTCCTTCTGCTAAAAATAACAACGTGTCAGCCACCCGCGACTGACTGTCAGATTCTCGCAGGCGCAGTCGCCGATTTACTTGCCGCAAGCGTCGTGCCATCAATTGAGACAATCGCACTCCCGCCATAGGTTCTGTCTGAAGTAACTTGACAAAATCCTGAGAGGGCATACTACCAATTACTGTGGCAGTTAAGGTAATTACATCGGTGGAACGAGGAACTTCATCTAGCGCTGCCATTTCACCGAACAATTCCCCCTTGCCAAGAATATTCAGTGTCACCTCTTTCCCTTCCATATTGTAGGTGCGAATTTTGACCCATCCATCAACGATAAAATAGACCGAACCACCCCAGTCATTCTCTAAGAGAATTACTTGATTGGCTGGGTGCGTGCGGGTAACAAGATTGGTAAGAGCTATTTCTACAACAGGTTCTGGCAACCCTTGAAAAAAGGGAGCTGAGAACATCCAGGGATTAGTCGGTGCTTGCAAGCTATATCGGTCTTCCATTACGACATCTTAATTAAAGCTGCTATCTATAAAACAAACAAGAGCGCTATATTCAGCCTAAGCTATCAAAGCACAGCCCCCTTCAAAAATAAAACTACGTAACACTAGAAAACGACCAGAGCGTTTTTGGCAACCAATCTTCATTTAATAGGGGTTGAAATTACGTCAACCTTGAGCACACAGCAGTTTATCCTCTCTTAGAGTATTATTTGGGTGTCAAATGCAAAGATGATTACTGAAAATATATGTAAACAACATCAATGATACTCAACGTAGTTAATTTTTGCTAAGGTAAAATTTTTACCTGTTGGCGTTAATAGAGAATCAAGTAAAAAACCCATCTTGCCATTCAGTTACTCTTTGGCTACATTAATTGCTCGTGTAGGTGCAAAGAGGAGGATATTTGTCTTGTAGATTCCGGTGTCTGTCACCAAGATTTGTCTATCTCAGACTATTTGCTTGGCTGTTGCATTTTTTGATTTTTTTGATAAAGATGAAGCCGATAGACTATGACATCGCCTGTATGGTGAAAAGGCACAGCGCCCGAACGACCACCTTGTGCTGACAACTGCAAAATACTTTTGGTATTTCTAGACTTTAAACTAGCTCTCAAGCTAATTTTTTCAAAGGCGCTGATTGGCGATCGCTACGACTCCCAGTAAGCCAATTATTACACTCAGGAGTCCAAAGAGCAGCTTTTAAAATTCAATACTTTAATAATTGTAAAGTAATTCCCACACCAGTTAACGTACAGTTCTAGCTAAGGTAATTTAAAGTGACTTCCCGCGAAGATGAAATAAAAAAACTGATCGCAGACATTGACAACTTACTTAGTAGTGGCAAGCGCCTGCCTAAGCTTCTTTCTAGCCAGGGATCGGAACCACGAGAGGTTTTAGAACGCATCCGTACTTTTTTGGTGCAGCTAAACCAGAGTCAGGCACTAGAAAACGATATTCAAAAGTCCGCCGAACAGCCACAACTATCGCCTTTGTTGACAAAATTTGCCGATCGCGGTTCTAACCAATCTTCGACACAAGAACAAAGTAATTTTATACCCCAAGAATTAAAAAGCGAATTGTCAGCATTTCTCCAGCCTCTGCAAGCGGAATTAACGGCGATGTTGCAAGAGCGGGCTACTCTGGCGCAAGAAATTAGGCAACTAGAGCAAAAGCGATTGCATCACTACTCCTTAAGCCAGCAGTGGGCAAACCAAGAGCAGATGATTTCTGAATTCTTACAGGTACTTACGAATCGCCTAGTACCAAATTTAACACCCCAACTAACAGAGAATTTAGCAAGTCCTAATCATTCTGCCAAAGCCAGCGATGTCTGGCAACAAGAAGCTTTGCGTCTAAGCAATCCAGAACTAACGACTCAACCATTCTTAGAATCATCAGAGCAGGCGCAACGCTTAACACAGCTAGCTAAAGAATTAGATCGGCGTTTATTATCGCTGGATGGCACTGTTAATGTTGTCTTTGACGCATTACAGCGCAATATTAATACATATCATGAATCTTTATCTCAAGCACTAGCCAGAATGCACAGTACGGGAGTGCAAGGCGAGCAGCTGATGGCAAGCTTTCTTAACAATTTGACACAGTATTTACAGCAACAATCTCTGAATCTTCAGCCTGTCTCAACAGGAGAGAATGAAACGCAACTGCGATCGCCATCTTTGTTAACTAAGGCAAATGCTGTTACTCCAGAAGCCGTAAAACCAGATCCAAGTACTGAAGTTGTCAGCCAAGTGTCATCAAGCGAGGCAGAGACTTTATTTGCACTTGCAAGCGATCGCGAAGAAAATACATTTGTCGATAGCGATCGCCTGTTTGAACGAGAAGACGGGGATATAGCAATTGAAGAAGACCTAGATGCAGTGCTTTTACAGCTTGGTATAGATACACCTTTCTCTAGTTCCGATTCCACCACCGTAGAATTATCACCCGATATAGAATTAGTTGGTGATGAAGTAGACTTACTTTATGCCAGTTTGTTCGGTACTGCTAGCTTGGCTAACTCTAGCCAAGTCGACCAAAATGTGGCAAAAGAGGACTTATCTTCTTCAAATATTGCCGACACTACGACTACTCCTAGCACAAATCTCAGAGAAACAGAGGATGTATCGGCAGCTATCCCCAGTACAGCACCTTTAGAGAATCCCGTAGAACAAATAGATGCTGTAGCTACACCAGATCCTTGGCTGGGAAAATCAGATGCAGGTCTTCTGAATTTGAGCAACACAAATCTTTCAGAAGCATCAAATGATTTAACACAACCCACATCTTTATTAGAATCATGGCAAGTATTGTTTTTTGAGGAAAATCACCCAGCTACACCTCCAGGTCTTTCTAGTTGGCAACAAGAAGCAAATTTAGCTACAGATAATATCCAATTTCAGCCCAGCAATGCTGATACAATTACAACTTTGACCGATTTATTAACTGATGTAGAAACAGAGGAACAGTTGTCAGCAGTTGCTGCTGATTTAGCAGCCCCTCTAACACCAATGCCAACAATTGCCCAAAACTTGGAAGAAGTAGAGATTAACAACGACGAAAAGCAAGAGCAGTTGTTAGATAGCTACATTTCCGCTTCACCTCAAGAAAATTTACTCTCGCCAGAAATCAACCAACCAACAAATGTACCTGATATTTCTCTGGACGAAGAGCAGTTACAGCAATTGCATCAAGATTTGGCAAAATTTGACGAACAGCTAGACTTTTTCGCGATAACTGGTAGTACTGATGATTTAGCTGATGATTTCTCACATTTGCCATTAGAATCTCTCAGCGAACAACAAAATGGTACTTTCTCCCCTGCGGAAGTCTCCAAAATTGCGCCTATATCTTTACCGCAAACAGAAGCTGACTTAGACTTTAGCCCCACAACTGAAAAAAAAAAGGAAGTTACAACTTCTGGGGAAAACAACTCCATCATTGCAGATTCCCCCTCGATAAATAATCTGCTTGACTCAGTTTGGTATTTAGGAATTGATTTAGGGACAACTGGGATTTCTGCGGCACTTTTAAATCGCTCAACTTTTGTTGTTCATCCCATCTACTGGTCAGCAGAAAACCAACCAGGAGGCACTTCCTTCCAGCAATCTTTTCGTTTGCCAGCAGAAGTTTATCTGCCGGCTGCTTCTGTACCTCACACAGAGACACAAGCGACACCAAAGAAAAATCTCTATTCAGCGCAGTTAAAACCGTATTTACAGGTAGCTATTCCCTATAAAAGTAGACAACAAAAGTGGGAACCCGTACTGCAATTCAATGAATTTTCTGCGGGGCCTTTGATTTGGGTAGTGCGATCGCTCTCGAAACTGCTGTTAACCTTGAAATCAGACCGCCACAGCACAACTCAAGGTTTAATTGCTACAGCTATTGGTGTAGAAGCACAGACTTTCCATCAAATTATCAATAACATAGCTGGTATCATCTGCACCTGCCCATCTAACTGGTCGGAACAATATCGTTTCAACGTGCGCGAAGCTTTACTCACGAGTAAATTAGTTCAACATCCACAGCAAGTCTTTTTTGTGGAAGAAGCGATCGCGAGTATGCTGAGTATACTGGATGGCGATAACGGCGAACCAGTCCAAATCAGCGATCTGCAAGGATTGCGTCCGGTCAATACTAGCGATCGCCCTTTGGTAGGTAATACCCTTGCCATTAACATTGGGGCAACCACCACAGAAATGGCATTGGTCGATTTGCCAGAAAATTTGCTGCAATTAACGCATCAAGATTTTATGCTGCATGGCTTTGCCTATGCCAGTAAAGGAATTGAGCAGGATATTATTTGCCAATTGCTGTTTCCCCCAAAGTATCAGCGATCGCGTTATGAAAACCAAGCTGATGACACAACTACTAGTAATCCTTGGCAATGGCAACCCGCTTTTGCTGGCTTAGACCAAATGCGTTGGCAGAGTTTGGGATTGGAAGCATTAGATTTACCCAGAGTCGGCGAACCAGACATCACAGATCGCATTCGCCTCCAGCAACGCTTAGAAAGCTCTTTGTTGGGACAAGCTGTATTAGATGCAGCCCTAGCTCTGAAGCTGATTTTACAACACCAAGATTCTTTTACTCTCGAATTGGCCGATCGCCGCTGGGTGTTGCAGCGACGAGATTTAGAAAATCAAGTATTTGTTCCCTTTGTGCGCCGCCTCAACCGCGAACTCAATAAATTATTGGTAGCGCGGGGGATACCCACAGAAGCAATTAACCAAGCTGTTTTGACTGGTGGAGTGGCTTCTTTAGGAGTTGCTAACAATTGGCTGCGGCAAAAACTTCCCAATGCCAGGATTATTCAAGATTTGTATCTCGGTGAAAATGGCGCTCCTAATTGTAGTCGAGTTGCTTATGGTTTAGCGATGCTGCCTCTGCATCCCCAGGTTTTAGAAGAATCTAGACAACAGTACACCGACTATTTCCTGTTTACGGAATTGTTAAGGCTTTTACCCAACCGCACCTTATCTTTTAACGAAGTTCTGCAACTGTTTGAAAATCGTGGCATCAATACTAGTATTTGTCAGCAACGCCTGTTGGCTTTCTTAGAAGGTGAATTACCTCCAGGTTTGATTCCTTCGACTCTAGAGACTGCTGCTTGGCTTGCCCAGAGTTCTGATGAAAATCCTGATTACCAAGCGATCGCTAACGCACCACTTTTTGAAAAACAAGGGAATCTTACCTATCGTCCCAATTCCCAACAGATGTTAGCTTTGCGTCACTATTTGGATGCCATTAAAGCTAGTATTCAGCAGTCGCTGGAAGAACCTTATATTGTGAACTTTGTCTCAGAAATTTCTCATAAGACCTGAGTTAGATCGCTCAAGACACCTTTAATAGACCTATGAGCAAAAAGAACTTTTGCTCATAGGTGGGAAAAGAAACTCATGTTAAAGGGGAAAGGTTTATTATTTTCCCTTTCCCCCTTTCCCCGACTTCTGCAAGAAGTTGAATTAGCGTGCGCGTTAGCACAGCATGTTATGTTTTTATTTTAGGGAAAAATACGCAAAATTTAAAATACTCTAGTTGAATTGAAAGATTGTGTAAACTTTAAGATTTGTGTTGTATCTATATAAAAAATTTGTCTATATTATCACTCAGTACAGAGCTTGTATCAAGCAATAAACAGTAAATCAGTAAAAATTAAAAATTATGTCCCTGCCCACTTTTACTTCTAATAAAAGAGGTTGTGCTGTGGATAATTTAGCCATATTAACTTATCTTGATTCAGTTAATTTTTCCCAACAACCTCTACATCGTTCAACTGCAAGTGTTACAAAACGCACAATCGATCTTCTAGGAGCCGTTGTTGGGTTGATAATTACAGCCTTAATCGCAATTCCAGTCGCAATTGCTACTTTTATTAGTAATCCCGGGCCGATATTTTATTCTCAAATTCGCTGTGGTTTAAACGGAAGACCCTTCCGCATCTGGAAGTTTCGTTCTATGGTAGTTGGTGCTGATAAACTCAAGCATCTAGTCACAAATCAAGCCAAAGGTCATATTTTTAAATCTGTTGACGATCCGCGGATTACACCTGTAGGTAAATTCCTACGGCGCACTAGCTTAGATGAATTACCTCAATTTTGGAATGTTCTCATGGGGGACATGAGTTTAGTTGGTACTCGTCCGCCCACTCCTGATGAAGTCATGCATTACGAACCACACCACTGGGAAAGATTACGAGTCAAACCAGGCATGACCGGTGAATGGCAAGCTAACGGCCGTTCCAGCATCAAAGATTTTGAAACTATTGTGAGTATGGATGTTGAATATCAGCGTAAGTGGTCTGTAGCTTATGACTTGCATTTGATATTAAAAACTATTTGGGTGGTGTTGAAAAAGAGTGGCGCTTATTAGTTATTAATCAGACCGATCAAAATTCAAAATTAAGAATTTCAAATTTAAAATTTGGGTATTTTTAATTATGAATTTTGAATTAAGTAGGTGGACATAATTAAATGTAAAATGTCAATTTGTGAAACCCTATTATCAACTGGCTTTTCCCTTCTGCCTTCTGCCTTCTGCCTCCTGCCTTCTACTTAAATACTTTAACCTTTGACTCCACTACCAGTTTCTGTAGGTACGATATAGCGCTGTAAAAATAGAAATAATATTAGTACTGGCAGCACAGAAATTATTGAACCAGCCGCAACTAAACGCCAATCCAGAGAAAATGTCCCTGCCAGTTTTGCTACGCCCAAGGGAAGTGTGTATAAGCTTTCATCTTGAATCACAATTAAAGGCCAAAGAAAGTCACTCCAAGAACCGATGAAGACGAAAATAGCCAGAGTGACTAATGCCGGGCGAATTGCTGGTAACATCACATGCCACCACAAACCTAACTCCGAACTTCCATCCATCCGTGCAGCTTCTTCTATTTCTTTGGGGACACCCATAAAAGCTTGTCGCAGTAAAAAAATGCCAAAGGCAGAAGCTAAACTAGGAAAAATCATTCCCCAATAAGTGTTTCGCAAACCTATTTTGACTGTCAAAATATACAAAGGAATCATGACAATTTGAAAGGGAATCATAATTGTCGAGACGATCGCAATAAAAATCCAATCCCTTCCTGGAAATGACAATCGTGCTAAAGGATACGCTGCTAAAGCACAAAACAAGAGATTCAAGCCTACGGTCAGCACAGCCACCAAAGTACTATTGTATATGTACTGCCCAAAAGGTAAAGATTGCCACACCCTAGAAAAATTTTCTACTGTCGGCTGACTTGGTAACAACTGCGGCGGTGACTGAAAGATACTTTCTGTTGGCGATTTTAAAGCCGTACTAACTAGCCACAGCAACGGGAAGAGCATTATAAGAGCGATCGCTCCTAAAACTACATAAATAAACACAATATTCAGTTGGGAATTGCGCTTGAAAATATTCATAAATAACCTGAGTTTACTGATTTGAAATCTAATTATAAACCTGGAAATTACTTAATCAATGAATCGGCAATTTGGCAATAAAAATATATAAAATTATCCTCTTAACTACTTGCTTTTAGTATTGAAACATCATAATATAGTAAAAGAATTGCTATAACAAAAGGAAATCCTGCAAAAAATAAGCTGAGAACTCTCCAACCTACAAACCTAATTTGAAATACAAGTTTTGTAGACGTTTGTTCATAAATTCCTATATCTGAACGAATAAAAGGCAGAGAAACTAAAAGCAACATCATACAAGCTGTAATTAGAGAAAAAATCCACTCACCAAATTGAGAATAGGTATTTTGCTGCATGAGATTTAGAGTAATATTATGTTCGGTTAAAGACTTCTCATGATGGCTGTCGTTAAGACATACATAATTTTAAATAATAAGTCATATTATCCGAACATAATATAATCATTAATTGAAGCAGTTTCAAGCTGATTTACACTGGTTGATCTTGAACAACTGTATAAGGTTGTGGTTCGCGCAAGCGTTGGGCAATTTGTTCGCGGCGGTACTTTGCAAGTTCGCTGTAAAGCCTTTTACGAGAGAGATTTACACTGCCAACAGGTTCATGTTCTAGCAGTGTATGCCAAGGAGAAAATAACATACCCTCATCGAGACGTTTGCGTTCTTCAAAGTCAAATTTCTGACTGGGAATGCGGACAGTTGCAACTTTAATAAATGGTGAATCTGTTTCTTGCCATTCCTGAATATGGTTTTCAATTGGTGTTTTTTCATCATCTACATAAAACTGAATCAGGAAGTCAAAATAAGCTTCTTGTCCTTCTCCCGTCAAATATTTGACCATTGCTTCTCTCAGGTAGTTTTCTGATTCTGGAAGCGTTTCAGGAGGTTGTTCTGGCTGTTGAGATTTGACAGACAATTTGACAATTTTATCGCCAAATTTAAATGGAGCCATACTCCAATATTGAATCAAAAGTGGATTGCCTACCTTTTGGCTACCAATTTTTTGCAAAATTTCAAAGACGTAAGCAAGTTCCTCCATGCGTTCTGGGGTAAGTTGTCCGCTACCCGCTTTGGAGAGATCGGCGTAATCACGAACATTTTTGGCCAAGAAAATAGGATAATTGTTGAGGATAAAATCTTGAGTTTTTTCTTCGTCATCCAGCACTTTTTGCCCATCCACATTTATCACCTTAATGGCGATACCCCGGACATCAGGCTGGGTATCAGAGCGGAATTTACCACGTTTTTCCGGCGAACCACCACTAGAGAAACGAATCCATGCTGGATAAGTTTGAGGGGTTTTGAACAAACCTACTCTCAGTTCTTCGGGAAGGTTGGGTTCAATAATAAACTCTCCCCAAAGGAGGCCATGACTTTTGCTATGAATTTGCCGCAGGTCTGGGCCGTTTTGCTGCTGAACTTGCAGGCTACTTGCTATAATCTCATCGATTAGTGCTTCTTGGTTAGTGGTAGGTGAAACTGGATCGCTCATGGCAAATATTTGATGATGTGTCCTCATCATCCTCAACCTTTAGCCTTTTCCAGTCAAGCCAGTTTCACTAAAAACAGTTTTTAAAGGTTTATCCCAAGGTTCGATAGGTAATTGGGGCAAATAAGCTAAATCAAAGACAATGCCGATAGTTGGCTTGGCGAACCACTCCGGTGAATTAAGCAAGCGATCGTAATATCCGCCGCCATAACCCAGACGATATCCTTGATAATCGCAAGCAACACTGGGGACTAAAATTAAATCCACTTCTGCTGGATCTATGCTTGGCGCGTTTGCATGAGGTTCGCTAATTCCATAAGCACCAAATTGCAAAGTGTCGTTAGGTTCCCAGATATGCCAATGAAGGGATTTCCCTACGCAACGAGGAAATCCCCAACGGTATTTGGTGTTTGCAAATAGTGGACTGAGGTCAGGTTCTTGGCGAAAGCTGAAATAAGCAAGTATTGTTTTTGCTTGGGCGAATAAAACAGAAGTTTGCAGATGAGAGCAAATGCGATCGCTTTTTTCTCTCCAGTCTCGCACGGACATTGATTGTCGTGCTTTCAGCAGAGTCCGCCGTAGTTCTGCTTTTTGCTCTGCTTTTGGCACATCTTGCATAAGATCGCATTTGTGGTAATTAAGATGCAAGTCCCTTGGAAAAATCAGGCGTGAAGGTTAGCTTGTTCTTGCAACCACGGATCTACAGGTTGTCCATCTTTGCGACGCAATTCAATTTCTACTACCATCACTTCCTTAGAACCAGGAGGAGCGGGTTTTTTATTAAAAACAATGTCATAATCCATTGGATTATGATTGCGTTCTTTCAACCATTCCTGCACCTTGGTTGTAGCAAAGAATGATTGCCCTTGTTCAAACATCCGGGTAATCTGCATTTGCAGCGTGTAGGGATTTATGCGACCCATTTTTTTCTACCTTTATAAAGTAATTATTGGGGCAAACAAGATACCTGCTTTATATAATCTGATGTTAGTTGAGGTGTAGCAGTTTTGCCTACTGATGTGTCAAACCGAAAATTCTTGGTAGAGACTGACTGAAGAATCGTAGAAGAAGCAGGGAAATAAGACCAAACTGTTATTTTACCGTGGAAGTTCGGTAAACCTCATAACCGATAGTTCGTAATTAACCGTCAAGGTTAATCTATCTAAAGGCAAAGCCGAAAAAATTCCTGAGTACGGTAAACTGCAATACTATACTGATTAAATGTCCGTTAAAATCAAAGCTATAAAGTGAATTGAGGAGCCACACAGGATGCAAGGTACATACGATTATGATAAGCGTAAATTATTATCATCTCTGTGTCATGGGGCGATTTTCTTTAGTACAACATTGTTTTCGATTGGAGTTCCCATTGTAATTAACTTACTTACCGACGATCTTGTTGTTAAAAGTAACGCGAAAGAATCGATTAATTTTCACTTCAATGTTTGGTTCTGGGCAACTGTCATTGGAATCCCTCTTGGGATAATATCTTGGATAACTCTTGGTCTCGGCGGAATTTTGTTCTTTCCGGTTATTGCTTTAGGTTTTGCGTTGCATTGGGGACTGACAATTTGGGCAATTTTGCACTGTTTGAGCAATCCTGATGAACCGTTCCGTTATCCGTTTATTTTTCGAGTGTTCTAATTACGACTACTCAAAATAAAGTTGATTTTTAGAAAAGGGATTGAGACAAATCCCTTTTTTATTTATGATGCGATCGCTCTTTGCTGTAGGCTAGGTGAGAATCTAGGACAATTTTCATCGGATTTACGCCCCGATCCTAAAAATCAAAGTTTAGACAAGAGTGTGAGGTGTAAGCGAACAAAATCCTTACACCTCTATACCCTAACTACCATTAACCCAGTCGCAACAGACAATCTTTTTAATATTCTGGGACTGAGGGATCGACTTCTCGACTCCAAGCGGTAATTCCACCTTTAACATTTGTGCCAACAATCCCAGCTTCTTTGAGGATGCCAAGGGCTTTGGCAGACCGCCCGCCCATCTTACAATGAGCAATCAAGCGATGCCCATTGAGTATTTCTTTGACTTTAGCAACGCCATCCCCGTTTTCAATATCCGGTAAGGGCACTAATACCGAACCAGGAATCTGAGCGATGTCGTACTCATGAGGGTTGCGGACATCTAACAGCACAAAATCCTTTGCACCGCTATCTAGCAATTCCTTTAGTTCCTTAACAGTCATTTCCGCAATTTCCATCTGCTGTTTCGCCTCCTGTGCTTTAGCTTGTGGGATACCGCAGAACTGTTCGTAGTCTATCAGCTTTTCAATTGCTGGGCGGATGGGGTTAGGACGCAGCTTCAACTCGCGAAACTTCATGTTTAGGGCATCATATAACAATAGTCGCCCGCTCAAGGTATTACCTTGTTTGGTAATGATTTTGACAGTTTCTGTTGCTTGGATGACTCCAATAATTCCTGGCAAAATTCCCAATACGCCACCTTCGGCACAAGAAGGAACCATTCCTGGTGGCGGTGGTTCTGGGTACAAATCGCGGTAGTTAGGCCCGCCTTCGTAGTTAAATACTGTAGCTTGCCCTTCAAACCGGAAAATGGAACCGTAGACGTTGGGCTTATCTAGTAATACACAGGCATCGTTGACTAAATACCTTGTAGGGAAATTATCAGTACCATCGACAACGATATCGTAAGGCTTAATTATATCTAAGGCATTTTCGGAACTCAGGCGAGTTTCGTAGAGATCGACTTGGCAATAGGGGTTAATCTCGTGAATGCGGTTTTTTGCTGATTCAATCTTGGGTTTACCTACCCAGGATGTCCCGTGAATCACTTGGCGTTGAAGGTTGGAAGTATCGACAACATCAAAATCAACAATACCAATGCGTCCGATCCCGGCTGCTGCTAAATATAAAAGTAGTGGCGAACCTAGTCCACCCGTACCGATACAAAGCACGCTGGCTGCCTTGAGGCGTTTTTGTCCCTCCATACCGACTTCTGGCAAAATCAAGTGGCGGGAGTAGCGTTCGTAATCGTCCTTTGTTAACTGGATTTCGTCCAGATTGGGATTAAGCATAGAAGTTTGATTGTGGAACGGAGTATTAATCCTATCGAAAAACGATATCAGTGTTAATAACTTTTTGTAAGATGTTAATTTACGTTTTCAATTGATTCTAGTTGGAACTGATGATTGTTATCCAGACTCCAGCTTTTGAGTTCGCCGGCTTTACCGTTTTGAACGGAAACTATTATATACGAGTATCCTTGCCAGGCGTAGATCCGATCGCATTCTGAGGGAATAGCTGGATTGTCGGTGTGGGAGTGATAAATACCAATGATATTCAACGAGCGATCGCGTGCTTCTCTTTGTACTTGTAGCATGACTTGGGGTGCGATCGCATAGCGCTGTCTTTCACTATCCATGGCGTTCTCTTGAGAGAAATTAGCTGCTTCCGTACTCCAGGCATTTGCTGTTGGCATAACTTCTACCGCAGTTTTGCCCTCAATAGCCAGATAACCCAATATAATACCGCAACACTCATCTGGATAAGTACTTTCTGCATGAGTGCGGATATTTTGCAAGTGTTCTGGAAGGAGTTTAAGAACTGTATTATTCATGAGAAGTGAATCAAAGACGTTCGTTACCAGTTAAATAGCAATATTATTAGTGTGCGTTTAACGAGTAACATTTTGAGCAAATCTCGTAAAGCACTACTAACTTTAGTAAAAAAATTGCTTTTATTTTTCCAGTTGGGTGAGTTAATGAAAGTCCCTTAGCTATTAATAATCTGTTCTACTGAAACAGCAATATCTGGAAATGCAAGCGGTTGAATTGTTCCCGCCCTCAAGATGAGTTTTGTCCCATACTCTCCGTCTGAAATTTCTCGAAACACCACTAGATGTAGCTTTTGGAGATTGACAACCCAATATTCTAAAATACCTGCTTGGGCATAGATTTTGCTTTTTATCTCTAAATCTTTTTCTAAACTGGAGTTACCATACTCAATCAACCAAAAAATATTTTTTGGATAAGGATGATGCTCTCGATACTCGCGTCCTAAACGTTGGACAATGGCAATATCTGGTTCGGGTTCTGAGTCGTTGGGTAAGGTAATTGGTTTAGCATGACGAATTTTAGCGCGATCGCCCAATAACTTTGCGAGATACTCACCAGCTTCATCACTACAATAAGCATGGGGTTCCCCTTCTGGCGACATTTCTACGATTTCTCCTTGAAGTAGTTCGACTTGGCGATCGCTTAAAATGCCAGCGTCAATCATACGATGATATTCGTCAATCGTCCACTTCGCAACAATAACAGTCATGAGGATTGATTCCTCCCAATGATGCTTTATATTATCCGATTTTAGACACAAAACCTCTTGCATGAATCCGATTCTTTTCTCAGACTAGTAGCCCGATGGGATTAAAGTATCACACCCTCTAATTCTTCATCTGTCAACTCGAACAATTGGCGTAACTTGTCCAACTTTTCATCATCAGCTTGCCAAAAACCTCGCCCGTGGGCCTCTAACATTCTGCCAACAATATTGCGAAAAGCTTCCGGATTGGCTTTGCGTAATTTCTCTGCCATTTCGGCATCTAAAGCATAAGTATCAGCTGCTTGGTCGTATACCCAATCATCTTTAAAATCGGCTGTTCCACCCCAACCAATCAACGCCGTCATCCTTTGAGAAATTTCAAAAGCACCGCCAGAACCTTGATTTGCCATCGCTTGCGCCCATTTGGGATTTACTAATTTGGTGCGGTACTCCATCCGCAACAAATCATCTAAATTGCGGGGAGTGGTGTCTTTGGAGAAACTTTCGACAAAGCTAGTAGTTACCTTTTTACCGCGTTGTTTTTCTGCTGCTTTTTTTAAACCGCCAGTATTAGCATAATATTCTTGAATATCGGTTAAACCGTATTCTACCGAATCGATTTCTTGGACAATGCGATCGCTTGTTTTCAACAAAGTATTCAGCACTTCTGGTCTAGCTTGACCTTTATCTTGCCTACCATAGCTAAACACATTACGACTTTGCCAAGTATTGCCTAACTCATCACCAGATTCCCAATTTCCATCCACAACTTTGTCATTTACCAACGAACCAAAATCACCCGCAGGATTAGAAAACAATCTTGCAGATACATTCTCTACACCTTGGGCTTTTAAAACTAAAGCATGTTTTCTAATAAAATTTTGTTCTTCCGGTTCATCAGCATCAGCAGCCCGCTGAAACAAATCGTCCAATAATTCGATAATATTTACAAAACTATCTCGAAAAATCCCAGATAAATTTCCTAAAATATCAATGCGCGGATGTCCCACCTCTGCCAAGGGTTTTAATTCATAACGCACAATTCTCCCAGTCCCTTCCTTAACAGGTTCAGCCCCCACCAATTCCAACAAAATTCCTAAAGATTCACCCTTAGTTTTAATTGCATCTAATCCCCACAACAACACCGCCACAGTTTCCGGATAAGTTCCGTGTTCCTGCAAATGCTGAGAGATAATTTTTTGAGCAATTTCTTTTCCCCGTTCATACGCCGCAGGTGAAGGCATTCTGTAAGGATCTAAAGCATGAATATTCCTCCCCGTCGGCAAAACACCAGGGCCATCTCTTAACAAATCACCACCAGGTGCAGGCGGAATATACTCTCCATTCAACCCTCGCAATAGATTTGTCAACTCATCCGTAGTTTGCATCAATAAATCTGTAATTTGCTTTTCTTCCTCTTCGTGTCCTTCGCGCCTTGGTTCGTTTTCCTCTCCAAAATAAGCCTCCAAATACGCAGCCAACTCCTCCTCATTCGGTGCTTCACCCAAAGTATGCAACCCAGAAGAAAACAAACGATTTTCTAGAAGTTGTAGATATTCGTACAACTTCACCAGATAATCATCAAAAGCATGGGCGCTAAACATCCGAATATTTTCTGGAGTAAAAGGAATACCCAACTTTTTCGCATCCGCAAACGGACAATCGGCATCTAAACCAGTGTCCACAATCTTCTTGCAAATCGCTTCCTTCAGTGCATAATTTTTCTGTGGATCTTCTCGATATTCTGAGATTAAATCTCGCAGTGCCACTAGTTCCTTATACAAACCCGCACGACCGTAAGGCGGTACATTGTGAGAAATTAGTACGCCATAACCGCGACGTTTTGCCAACATTGATTCAGAAGGATTATTCGCTGCATATATGTAGAGATTAGGCAAATCTCCTAACAAAATATCCGACCAAGAATAACCCGTATTACCTAAAGGTGAACCGGGCAACCATTCCACAGTGCCGTGCATCCCGAAGTGAACCACAGCATCAGCATTATATTCATTTTGCAGCCATTTATAAAAAGCAGCATATTGCGGATGAGGAGTCAAATCTCGTTCAAACATTAACCGCATAGGGTCGCCTTGTATCCCCAAAGGTGGTTGTACGCCTATCCACACATTTCCTAACTGTACCCCACCAATTTGAAATTCATCGCCAGAGGTTTTAATCCCACTACCTGTCAGAGATTTCCATTGTTTTTCAATGCGGGAGGTGCGGAGATATCCTAACCATTTTTCGAGAGTGCGGGCGCTGACAGAAGCGGGGATATTTTCCGTGTTATCAAAACTAAAAGCTTCATCTGCTTGTTTTACTTGACGAATCAATTCTTCGCCATCATCAGAAAAATCGCCAACGGTATACCCTTGGCTTTTGAGTGCGTGAAGAAATTTCAAAAGACTGCGCGGTACATTCAATAATGCGGCTGTACCAACAGCACCGTATCCAGGAGGAAATCCGTACAAAATAATCGCAATTTTGCGTTCGGATACTGGCTTTTGCCGCAAATAAATCCAGCTTTTGACTCTACCAATTAATCGCTGCACTCGTTCGGGAACTAAATAAATCTTTTCGCCCACTAAACCGCCAAGGGGAATAGCATCAATTGCCCCATCTAGTTCCGGTAAAGCATACAACACCACACTTTGCAATCCACCGATACCTTGGCGCGTCCAAGAGTAAATGTCTTGAATTAGTAGTGGTGCTGCCACGATGTAGGGTACATTCTTAGCAGCAAGAATCCGCTTTGCTACTTCTACTTGACGACCTGCTTCCATTGAACCAGCCGGGCCGCCTACTAAAGGAAAGCCAATAGTCGAAACGATCGCATCTACTTTGACGGCTTCATCGGAAAGTGAAGGCGTTTCAATATTACCAATTTGTCGTTGCTGAATTTCATAATCGCTTGTCATCCAATCCCGTACCGCCACATGTCCTTCTACACCATTGATGAAGATGGGCAAAGGAATTAACCCAGCTTCCTCAAAACGGCGAATCAGTTGGGGAATGTATGGTTGTTTAGTGATGACATGTTTGCGGTAGAGGAGAATTCCGACAATGGGTGTTGTAGAGACGCGATTAATGAGCCAGCGCGTTGCGGGGGTTTCCCCCGTTGTAGCGACTGGCGTCGCGTCTCTACAATAGGTTTGATACCATTCCAAATATTCGCGGGGCGATTCAAAAAACCCTTGGTAGTCGGGATGGAGTAATCCCATGTTGGGGGTTTCAATTGGCGGGGGAATATCGCCAACTTTTAATTCTAAGTATTTTTCTGCTAGCGTCCAAAACAATGCTGCGACGTTTTCCGGGCCGCCAGCATTCCAGTAACCATAAATAATTAACCAATTGCGTAAGTCTTGGACTTTTTGCACTGGTACAAATTTCAGCAGTTTCGGGCCAATTTTTAAGAAGCTAATATAACCAGCTAATTTGTCTTCTTCGCGTCCATTGCTAAATTTATCGAGGATGAATTTAACTGGTTTAGGCATTCCTTTGGGTTTGTCGCCAATGGCAAAAGCACCCAGCTTGGTTAAACTCATCAATTCTAAAGCGGACTCAAACACCAGGCGGATGGGAATTTGAGCAATGCGATCGCGCAACCACAAAACTTGGTCATAATCAAATAGCAAGCTACCGAAAAATACGTCAGCGCCTTGGAGTGCTGCTTCTACCTCGCTGCTATTGCTGGTAATATTGCGATCGCTAAATACCCGAATATCTAAATCGGGACAGCGAGAGTTAGCCAAAAAAGCTGCTTTTCTATACAAGTCAGCGTTGAACGATTCAAATCCAGCAATCAAGACGATGCGTCTCATGTCTTTAAGCTAAAAAATATATCTTTATCTCGATCTTAAATCGGCTGCTGCGGTAAAACCTTAGTTGACTGTTAACCAAGCTCCGTTGGGGCGGGGTGTGGGGGGTAGGGTGTCGGG
>NZ_JAECZA010000180.1 GCF_016056275.1 Dendronalium phyllosphericum CENA369
GGACTGGGGACTGGGGATTGGGGATTGGGAAAAAACTTTTACTCTACATTTAATTACCAATCCTTAATTCCAACTTTTATTGGTAATCTAGCTGTTTTGTTATTATGAACAGATTGCGATCGCTACAGTTGTGTACTATGAGACATTTCTATCAACTGTCTTCGCAAAGAGTCCTTTACATACCGTCTCTTTAGGATAAGAGAAATCGCTCCTTGCCCTCTTTATATTTTAATCCCCAATCCCCAATTGAAACTTTTTGGCTGTATCTTAGTCGTATTGTTAGTGTTTTGCCTGAATGCACTGAAGAATAGTAATTATGCCTATAGTGCCCATAGACCAAATACAAGTTGGTCACAACCGCCGTCCGGTTAAAGGCGAAAAAGTTGACGAGTTGAAGGAATCAATTAAGGCTAATGGTCTGTTGAACCCAGTTACGGTAGACCAAAAGCTGAATTTGATTGCCGGATTACACCGTCTGACAGCTTGTAAACTGTTGGGGCTAAAGGCGATCGCGTGTAATATCGTTAGCTATCAAGATTCTGACCAAGCGCGTTTGGCAGAGATTGACGAAAATCTGATCCGCAATGAACTAGAACCGCTAGAACGTTCAGAACTGTGGTTAGAACGCGATCGCATTCTGGAACGAATGGGACTGCGGGCGAAGGCGGGTGATAATCAACATACTCTCAAAGCTGGTGAAATGATTTCACCACCAAAGAGAACTTTAGAGTTAGCTAAAGAAGTTGGATATTCGGAACGTACCTTTCAGCACGGTAAGCAGATTGCTAAAAGTATCCACCCAGCAGTTAAACAGTTAATTAAGGGTACGGCGATCGCTGATAGTCCAACGGCACTATTAAAGGTGGCTAGGGCTGGTAGTAAAGAACGCGCCTTAGCAGAAGAAGCACAAAAAGCTTTGGAGTTAGCCCAAGCTAGGGGAGACGAAGCAGAAGCAGCACGACAAGCTAAACTGGTGGCTGACTTTCAAGCCAAGCAAAAAGAGTTACAGACACTGGCACACAAAAGTGCTATGGCGCAAAAAGAAGCTAAATCGGCTGTGAAGAAAAGCCAACGCCAGCCAGAACAATTAATTGAGCAATCTGTAACACTGCAAGCACCCAAAGTTAATCTAGGTGAAGAATGGCTGCTAGGTCGGCATTTAATATATTGTGGCAATACTGCAACTTCAGAATTTCGGAAACTGTTGCCTTCAGATGCGGCGTTGGCGATCGCTACTCTTTCTCCAACTTGGGAGCATAATTACTTAGTAGATGAAGCGCGGGTTGTAGCTGTGCTGCGTTCGGAAGGGCAAATTTATGAATTTTACAAGCAGAATCAAATGCCCTTTCAATACGAATTAGTGGTAGGCAATATTTATATCGGAATTTTTTCTCATCAATTAATACCTAAACCTCAAACACCAATTAATGTTGAAGGAGTAGAAGGAATCGTCAACTACTTAATAAATTTGTATACTAGCCCGAATAATTTTGTCATAGCCCCATTCATGGGACACGGTGAAATTCTCATTGCTTGCGAAAGAATGGGGCGTATCTGTTTTATTGGGGATACTCATTCAGAATTGGTCAGTGGCGGCATTCTTAGGTGGCAGAAATGGGCTGGAAAGCAGGCAGTACTAGGGACTGGGGATTAGGGGGA
>NZ_JAECZA010000181.1 GCF_016056275.1 Dendronalium phyllosphericum CENA369
GACCTGCCCGTCGAGAAGGTCGGCTATGATGCCTTCTACCAGACGCGGCTTGAATGGGTGCTGCGCAAGGCGGGCATCCGCAAGCTGCTGGTCAGCGGCATCGTGACGAATGGCGGCGTCGCTTCCACGGTGCGCGGCGCGCATGTGCGGGAGTTCGAGGTGACGGTGCTGGAAGACGCCTGCGCCGCCTTCACGGATGAGCTGCACAGGACGGCGATCGAGGCGCTGCGCCCCGTGGCGAAGATCAGCACCATCGCCGAGGAGCTGGCGAAGCTGCCATGAGCATCGGCCGCGTCGTCACCGAGGCCGATCCGGCCTTCGAGATCGAAGTCCCCGTCGCTATCATCGGCGCCGGCGCGGCGGGGCTGGTGGCCGCGCTCTCCTGCCTCGATGCGGGGGTGGAGCCGCTGTTGCTGGAACGCGATCCGGTGCCGCGCGGCAGCACCTCCCTCAGCGCGGGCCTCATCCCCGCCGCCGGCACGCGCTTCCAGCGCGCGCATGGGATCGAGGATGATGTCGATACCTTCGCCCGCGACATCCAGAAGAAGGCGCATGGCCAGGCGGAGCCCACCACCGTGCGGACGGTGGCGGAGAATGCGGGCCGCGCCATCGAATGGCTGGCGGATCGCCACGGCCTCGACTTCTCCGTCGTGCACGACTTCTCCTACCCCGGCCACACGCATCGCCGCATGCATGGCCTGCCGAGCCGGAGCGGGGCGGAACTCGTGGACCGGCTGCGCAGCGCGGCGGAGGCCGCTGGCGTGCCGCTGCTGACGGAAGCGCGCGTGACGACGCTGGTCGCGGACCAATCCGGGCGGCTCCGCGGCCTGGTCGCGACGCGGCCTGATGGCAGCGAGGAGCGCATTGGCGCCAAGGCCATCGTGCTCGCCTGCTGCGGCTATGCCGGCAACAAGGACCTCGTCCGCAAATACATCCCGGAGCTGGCGGAAGCCGTCTATTTCGGCCATCCGGGGAATGAGGGCGAAGCGCTGTCCTGGGGCGAGCAGATCGGCGCCCAACTGCGCGACATGACGGGGCACCAGGGCCACGGCTCCGTCGCGCATCCCCAGGGCATCCTCGTCTCCTGGGCCGTCATCATGGAAGGCGGCTTCCAGGTGAACACGGAAGGCCGGCGCTTCTGGAACGAATCCTCGGGCTATTCGGAAGCGGGCGTGGCCGTGATGGGCCAGCCCGGCTCCATCGCCTGGGATGTCTTCGATGCCCGCATCGCCGGCATCACCGCGCAGTTCGAGGATTTCCGCCAGGCGCAGGCGCAGGGCGCGGTGATCAGCGCGGAGACGCCCGCCGAACTCGCGCGGCTGATGAAGCTGCCGGAGGACGCCTTCCTCGCCACCTTCGATGAGGTCGCCGCGCTGAAGCGAGACGGCGCCACGGATGGCTTCGGCCGCAACTGGCAGGGTGTGGCGCCGCTCGCCGGGCCGCTCTGCGCGGTGCGGGTCACCGGCGCGCTGTTCCACAGCCAGGGCGGGCTGGTGGTGGATGAGGCGGCGCGCGTGCGGCTTGCCGCGGGCGGGATCATCCCCAACCTCTTCGCCGCGGGCGGCGCGGCCTGCGGCGTCAGCGGGCCCGAGGCAAGTGGCT
>NZ_JAECZA010000182.1 GCF_016056275.1 Dendronalium phyllosphericum CENA369
ACTAAATTTCAAAAACTTGATTCCTATATTTGTCGTAGTCAAGAAAAAAATAGAAATGAGAAACGTCATAGTAATTTCTGGATAGGTTTATATGGTCAAAATTGGATAGTCGCTTGGCATGAGTGTCAAGCATGGGTCGAGGAACTGGTCGGTTTCAGTCGCAATAAGCAAGCATATTATCAGCGAGGTTTAAGGGCTATGAAGCTTATACAGCAAGCTCTTTAACTCGCTTGTCGCCCCTTGAAGAAAAATACTCAACAGAAAAAATCATTGCTGGTTTACAGGAGTTGGCTAAGTTTGACTCAAGTATCGATCCGGAAGCTGAACAATTCAGTATTAATGTTGTCGATCGCTTAGAGAGGCTGTTCAATCTAGCGCAAACTACCCTCGATAAATCGAAGCTGTTAGGAGGTGGAAATAGTTTGGCGAATATACAAACCCAAGCCATAGAAAGTGTGAGCGAACAGTTGAGAATTGAAGGAGTCAGCCAAGAAACATTTAAAGCATTCCTTGACATTGTTGCAGGTAAGGTTGTAGCCCAAGCGTTCGCAGTTCATCAGTTTGAACAAGAGCTATTCGATGAGATCAAGAGTGAGCTTGATGTTGAAAGTTTGCAGCAACGGACGCAAAATGGGTTCGAGGAAATAGCTTTTATTTATCAATTAGCCAAAAATCCTGAGATTAGGCAACAAATTACTAAAGACTATGGGTTCAAGACTGGGGTAGAAATCAAACAAGAAGTTCAAAGCCTAACCCAAACTTCTACCCCTGGTTTTGACCCCGAAGCATTCTTGCAAGAACTAAAAGTACCAACACCAGAAAAAAAGTCTACACAACCGACGACAATCCAGGACATGAAAAATTTGACACGCTGTTTATTCCGAAAACAAATCCAATCTCCAACCTAAAATGGCGCAAGTTTTTGGAACAGAACCAAATAGGATTCTCAATTATTTTCCTTCTGGTTTGCATTGGGTTGTCTGTGTACATTCGGGTGACACACGCAACGTCGGTTCAAACAGATATAAACCAAATTCAATTGCAGCAATAAAACATTCATTGCTGTTTTATCTGGAGGTAATGATGTGTCTTGAACGCGAAATACTCAATAGTATCGGCTTTGAAACTCCACAACTAGAGCCGGAACAAGTAGATGTTCAAATTGAACAAGCGGTTGAAGTTGATGAACCGATTGCAAATACCATCGATAATTTTGGCAAAATTTTAGAGCAATACGAGCCAGTTTCAAGCTAATTCCTAGCAATGAAATACCAAAAGCAAGCACTGTTGGGATTATTGGGCATGGGGTTAATCATTAGCCCTTGGTTATCACAACTGCCAGCCCAATTCAAAACTTATAACAGTGGCATCATTATTAGAGAGTCGGAGGAACTAGAACGCATTAAAGCCGAGCAAAAGGCACAAACCGCTGACAAGATTAATTCTCTGGGTGTTATGCCTTCATTTAGGACTGTGCGTTCGCTGATTATTTGGACTCATTTAGGCATAACCCTAGACCAGATACTACAGGTTATCTCGAAGATGAAACAATTTTTGTTTATGACTCAACTGGTAAGTGTGTTGGGCGAATTGAAGCTAGGCAATGGCTATGGAAATATCGATTTAAAAATGCCTGTAAGAATTCGCCACTATCTGAAAATCCTAGTAATTGATTTACCAATTTGTGTACTAAACACTGTATTAACTCATCACGTATTTATTACATTGCCAATTCATCTACAGCGTATTGCAGGTTTATGAGGTACAGTAACAACAGTTTGTAAACCAGTTTTTTAAATGCTCTGGATTAATCAAATTAAGTGCAGTTGCGATGAGAACATCAACCATTTTTGAAGAGGTTGGAGAAAAGGAGCGTAAAAAAGCTTTTAATTGTGACCACCAATGTTCGATGGGATTAAAGTCAGGAGAATAAGGTGACTGATAAAGAACATTTGCACCCTTTGATTGAATTAAAGACTCGATTCCTTCCACTTTATGTGCAGGGACATTATCCATAACAACTACAGCACCCGTCCAGAGTTGGGGAAGTAAACACTTTTCAATAAAGACTTTAAATGCATTTCCATCCATTGAACTATTCAACGTCATCACAGCCAAAACTTGTTTCATGCTTACTGCCCCGATTACTGTTACCTTCGCTCCCCGATAAAATG
>NZ_JAECZA010000183.1 GCF_016056275.1 Dendronalium phyllosphericum CENA369
GGGTGTGGGGTGTTGGGTGTTGGGTGTAGGTGACAAAGGAGCGGATTGTTGGTGTTATTAAAGGCTAATTAGGTCAATCATGGCTATTCTTTCCCCACACCCTACACCCTACACCCAGCCTAAACAGAGAACTTTGTAATCTACTGAATATAGCTGGGGACTGGTGACTGGGTGAAAAGTCTTTTTGTGTCTAGGTTTGATCGTCTGTTGATGTCCTAACACTACTAGCGACGGCTATATAAAAAACCCCGCTGCTTTACTAAGCGGCGGGGTCAAATCGGACAATAGCTGTTGAAGAAAAATCAACAATAAACTTTATTTCCAAAATATTACAAATATTTAAGAAAAATTACTTATGAACTTTGTGGCTTTTGATTTGGGAATGTTTGTGGTGTTTGTAATGTTTTTTATGATGTACCTTACCGCTTTTTACACCAGTATGTTTAGCAGGAGCAAGAGCAATCTTAGTTGGGGCAGTAGTTTTGGCTTGGACAGCAGGTGCAACAATCGCCATAGGTGCGGAAACTACTAAAGCTAGAAGCAAACCTTTAACTAATTTATTCATGGGATTTCCTGATTTGTTTGTCAGTTAGGAACGTGTTAAATATGGCAGGTGTATATGTCAGTGTCTTGTTATTCATATGAAGTTTTTGTGAAGAGTGTTGTCGCAATTCCACTATGATGCTTGTGTTAAAATTTTCCTAAGAAATGCTGACAGCCATCAATTCTTCTGATATGTCAAAGTTAGCTGTGACATTTTGCACATCATCTAAACCTTCTAACGTATCAATTAATTTGAAGAGCGATCGCGCCCGTTCTGGATCTGTAACTTCTACACTATTACTAGGAATCCAGCGTAATTCTGCATCAGTCACCTGAAAGCCTTTATCTTTGAGCGTCTGGTTGAGATTTTCTAAATTTGCTACCTCAGTAAACACCTCAGCAATCTCATCTTCAGTCATTTCATAAGACTCAGCGCCGCCTTCTAAAGATGCTTCTAAAAGTTGTTCTTCATCAACCACTTCTTGTACGACACACACAGCCTTTTGCTCAAACATCCAGCTAACGCAGCCTGTTTCACCAAGATTGCCACCATTTTTACTAAAAGCTACACGTAAGTCAGCAGCAGTTCGATTGCGGTTATCTGTGAAAGCTTCAATCAAAATGGCTACACCCTCTGGACCGTAACCTTCGTAGCGAATAGCTTCAAAACTAGCATTGTCGTTAAAAGTCCCTGCACCTTTAGCGATCGCCCGTTCGATATTATCATTAGGGATACCCGCAACCTTCGCTTTCTCAATTGCAGTACGCAGTTGAAAATTTCCTGCTGGATCTGGTACGCCGCTTCTAGCAGCAACAATAATTGCCCGCGACAACTGAGTAAAGGTTTTGCTTTTTTTTGCATCTACTACCGCTTTCTGGCGCTTAATATTTGCCCATTTACTATGTCCTGCCATAATCTAAAATTCTTAACGCTCTACTCCCAGATTAAAATATACGAAAAAACATCGCATTTACGATAGTTTGGGTAGAGCAATAAACTGTTGTGCTTTTAATTTGCACTTTGAGGCAGCAGAGAGGGTGGAGGGGCAGAGGGGCAGAGGAGCGG
>NZ_JAECZA010000184.1 GCF_016056275.1 Dendronalium phyllosphericum CENA369
CACCAAGTAATTAGAGAGTAGGGGGAGCAGGGGGAGATGAGGGGGATGAGGGAGATAGGGGAGATGAAGGAGATGGGGGGGACAAGGGGGACAAGGAAGAGATAACTTTTGTACAGACGCGTGAATCGTGTCTCTACGACAACTAACTTTTGTACAGACGCGATTAATCGCGTCTCTAACAATTATGAATCAGCAACCTAATGCAGATAATACCGAGCGTCTAAACTCATACCGTGCTTTAGCATTGCAAGTTACATGTCATGCGGTAAATCAAGCACGCGATCGCCAAGCAGCTCGTTCGCTGATGCTAAACTCTATCAATCGCTTGGCTCAACAAATCGCTGCTAGCATTGCTTTCATTGGCTTGGACTGTCGCTTAATTGTACTGCCAGAATATTTCCTCACGGGTTTTCCTATGGGGGAGTCTGTGACTGGATGGGCAGAAAAAGCTTGCCTGGAAATGGCTGGTGCTGAATATGAAGCCCTCGGTAAAATTGCCCAAAGACATCAGATATTTTTGGCTGGCAATGCCTACGAAATTGACCCCAATTTTGTAGGATTGTACTTTCAAACTAGCTTTGTTATTGACCCTTCGGGTACAGTTGTTTTGCGATATCGGCGGTTAAATTCATTGTTTGCTCCCACACCTGGCGATGTCTGGGATAAATATCTCGATTGTTATGGATTAGAAGGAGTTTTTCCCGTCGCCAAAACGGCAATTGGTAATTTAGCAGCTTTGGCATCGGAAGAAATTTTGTATCCAGAAGTAGCGCGATGTCTGGCAATGCGAGGCGCAGAAATTTTTTTACACTCAACATCAGAAGTGTATGGCAAGACGCTAACGCCTAAAGATGCTGCGAAAATCTCTCGCGCTGTGGAAAATATGGCATACGTAGTTTCAACTAATACTGCTGGGATTGCTAATATTGCTATCCCCCTTGCTTCGGCTGATGGAGGTTCTAAAATCATTGACTATCGGGGAATAGTTTTAGCTGAAACAGCAACAGGCGAGAGTATGGCAGCTTTCGCAGAGATTGATTTAGGAGCATTACGCCGCGATCGCCGCCGTCCGGGGTTAAATAATTTACTCTCACGCCAGCGATTTGAATTGTATGCTCAAAGCTACAGCCAGTCACAATTTTACCCGACAAACACTATGCTGAATAAAGAAGTAGACCGCAAGCACTTTATCCAAACACAACAAACAACTATTGAGCGCCTAGCGAAACTGGGGATTATTTGAAGGGGGGTGAGGGGGATGAGGGAGATGAGGGAGATGAGGGAGATGAGGGGGAAA
>NZ_JAECZA010000185.1:0-1217 GCF_016056275.1 Dendronalium phyllosphericum CENA369
GCTTTACCCCGTGCCCTTCCAGCTGAACGACGTCTTCTACGACCCGCATTCCAACGTCGAGGGCCACTTCACCGACGCGACCCTGTCCGTCCACATCTACACCAACGCCGCGCGGCCTTGGTGGCGGAAGAACCCGCCGCTGAAGGGCAGCTACATCGCCCGCATGTGCGAGAAGCTGGACATCGACCCCACCGCCGCGCTGGAAGAATGACCTTCACCCGCCAGACCAGCCCGCATGGGTCCTTGGTGGCGCTCTCCACCATGAAGGACGAAGGCCCGACCGTGGTGGAATGGGTCGCCCACCACCTTGCCGTCGGCTTCACTCAGATCATGGTCTACACCAACGACTGCTCGGACGGGACCAACCTGCTTCTCAAGCGGCTCGAGGCGATGGACATCGGCGTCCACCACCGCGAGAACGTGATTCCGGAAGGCATGAAGCCGCACCCCTCGATGCTGAAAAGCGCGGGGGACGAAGCGCTGATCATCAACTCCGACTGGGTGCTGGTGCTGGATGCCGACGAATACCTGTGCATCAACCACCCTTCGGGCACGCTGGACGGCCTCGTCGCCGACCTGAACGCGATGGGCGCCCATGCGATGGTCCTGACCTGGCGCATCTTCGGCTCTGCGGGGATCCGCGACTGGTCACGCGCGCCGATCACCGACCAGTTCACCCGCGCGGCGCCCGAGTTCTGGAACAAGGGCTGGGGTACCAAGACGATGCTGCGCTACGACCCCAAGCACCTGCGTTTGGGTATGCATCGCCCGATCATCAAATCGCAGTTCAAGGACACTGATTATCCCGAAAGCGTGCTGTGGGTGAACGGCTCGGGCAGGCCCCTAGAGGAATGGTTCAAGTTCCGCGGCTGGCGGTCGATCCGCCGCACGGTTGGGTACGACTGGGCTCAGATCAACCACTATGCGATCAAGTCGATGGACGCATTCTCCCTGCGCAAGTTCCGCGGCAACGCGAACCTGAAGAAGGACAAGTACAACGCCGACTACTGGTCACTGCAGGACCGGAACGAGGTCGAGGATACGCGCATCTTCCGCCACCGCGAACGGCGGACCCAGATCATGGCCGCGCTGCTGGAGGACCCCGAAGTCCGCCGCCTGCACGAGGCGGCGCACGCCAGGGCAGAGGCCCGGCTGGCGGAATATCAGCAATCGCCGGACTACCATGCCTATGTGGCGAACCTTGTCGCCGCTTCGAA
>NZ_JAECZA010000185.1:1257-1830 GCF_016056275.1 Dendronalium phyllosphericum CENA369
CTGCGGGCAAAGGCCGCCAATCCCGACCTGCAGGTCACCATTCATGACGAACGCCCCGCGCTCCTCACCCTCTCCCGCCGCATCGCTGCGCTGAACTTCCCCGATCCGACCGGCATCGCCTGGTCGAACGTCACGCTGAACCCCGAGGGCATCTGGTCCGGCCTCCACCGCCTGCTGGCCGAGACCCGACCCGAGGTCCTCCGCCTCTCCGGTCCGCTCCTGCCCGCCGAGGCGTTCGGCGAAGCCGCTCTCACCGGTGTCCGCCGCATCCTGGTCCCCTTTCTCGATCCCTCCGAAGTCACTGCCGCGCGCACGAAACTCGCGCCGGCCCTGGGCACCGTCGGCTTTGCCGAGGACATGAACGGCGAACCGAACGGGACGATCTGCTTCCGCCGGGACTAGGCGTGCGTCGATTCGCGGACCTTGGTTCACAGCACTCCGGCCATACGCGCGTATGTATCGAAGCCATACGCAAAACATACCAAATCCAGACGGGCCTCCGTTCCGGGTCAGGCTGATTAACCCTGCGGTCCCAACGGCTTGATGGTTGGTCTCGGCCACTCGGCTCTGGCT
>NZ_JAECZA010000186.1 GCF_016056275.1 Dendronalium phyllosphericum CENA369
GATGGGGGAGATGGGGGAGATGGGGGAGACAATAAATAATAATTACTCTTGCCTCTTGCCTCTTGTACAGACGCGTAGACGCTCGTAAGAGCGGTGAAGCAGTCCGGTCTTGGGGTCTCCCCCTTCGGGTTCGGAAGTTTCAACTCGACGGGAACCGCCAAGACTTGAACTTCCTCACCAAGTAGAGGAACTGCCGTTAGCGCAGCGTTAGCGACGCAGGAGCGTCACCCGGAGGGCTTCTCGTAAGAGTATAATCGCGTCTCTACTCCTGACTCAGCACTCAGCACTCAGCACTCAGCACTCAGCACTCCTTACCCACCCAAGCAAGACATAATTTCCGAAAATCGTCGCCCCTGACCTCAAAATTTGGGTATCGATCGAAACTTGCACAAGCAGGAGATAACAATACTACAGGCGCTTGATGGTGTTTAGCTAATTCTGCTGACCGAGGAACTGCTTTTTCCATCGTTTCCACTATTTCATAATTAGAATAACCCACCTCTTGCAAGCGTTGGGCAAACATTGGTGCAGCAGCGCCAATCAATAATACCGCTGCTGCTTTAGCTTGAATTTTTGCTAACCAGCCAGTATCATCGCCGGGTTTTGCTTCTCCACCAGCAATCAAAATTGCTGGACTTTTGACTGAAGCTAACCCGACTTCGGCAGCATCATAGTTAGTCGCTTTGCTGTCGTTAATAAAGTCAATGCCTTGCCAAGTGCAAATGTGTTCCAAACGATGGGCAACACCTGGAAATTCTCGAATTGCAGTATCAATAGCATCGCGTTCAATCCCCGCCAACCGCGCCGCCGCTACTGCCATCAGCAGATTTTGCAAATTATGTTCGCCCACCATTCGCAAAGCAGAGGCTTCCACAATTCTTTCTGGTGTAGAGTTCTGCAATTCTACAATCCAGCCATCTTCAATATAAAAGCCTTTTTCGCTGATTAAAAAATCTTTGCCTTTGACACTTGTCCAGTAGGCATCAGGCCAATGACTTAAACCTACTTTGTGCAAATAGGGATCGTCGCCATTAAATATTTGTAGATGCGATCGCCGCAACAGTTTAGCTTTAATGTCGTAGTAATTTTCTAAAGTCTTGTGGCGCGCCAAGTGATCTGGGGTGAAAGTCGTCCAAACCCCAATGCGAGGTGCAAGAGATACAGAAGATTCAATTTGATAGCTACTAATTTCTGCAATTATCCAATCGAGTGCTGAGTCAGAAGTGCTGAGTGCTGAGTGCTGAGTGCTGAGTACTGAGTGCTGAGTGCTGAGTATAGTTTTCTCCTCTGCCCCTCTGCCCCTCTGCTCCTCTGCCCCTCTGCCCCTCTG
>NZ_JAECZA010000187.1 GCF_016056275.1 Dendronalium phyllosphericum CENA369
GATTTAAATTTTAGAACTACGATACTTTATGTAGGTACGTTTTCAAAAATCAAAAATCTCAAATCAAAAATTTAAAAAGGTCTTCACAAATCACAAATCAAAAATTCAAAAATCAGTCTTCCAACAGATCCGGTCTTCTATTCTTAGTGTGTTCAAAAGCTTTGTCTTCACGCCATTGGTCGATTTTGGCAAAATGGCCGCTTAGTAAAATATCCGGCACTTTCCAACCTTTGTATTCGGATGGTCGTGTATAAATTGGAGGCGACAATAAGTTGTCTTGAAAACTGTCTGTCAAGGCTGAAGTTTCATCGCTTAAAACGCCCGGAATAAGACGGATTAAGGCGTCAGACAACACGATAGCTCCTAATTCTCCACCTGAAAGTACATAATCTCCAATCGAAATTTCTTTAGTGATCAAATGATCCCGAACTCTTTGGTCTACACCTTTATAATGACCACACAAGATAATAATGTTTTCTAATGAAGACATCTGGTTTGCCATGCCTTGATTAAGGGTTTCTCCATCTGGAGTCATATAAATGATTTCATCGTAGTTGCGTTCACTTTTCAGCTTTGCAATACAATCATCAATAGGCTGAATCATCATTACCATTCCGGCACCTCCGCCAAACTGATAGTCATCAACATTCTTCTGCTTGTTGGTTGTATAGTCTCTCAAATTATGAAAATGGACTTCTACCAGTCCTTTGTCAATCGCTCTTTTCATGATAGAGGCTTCGAAAGGGCTTCTTAATAATTCAGGAAGTACGGTGATTATGTCAATTCTCATTTTTGGGATTTGGGATTTACGGTTTGTGATTTAGGATTTTAGATTTATGATTTTAGATTTATGATTTTGGATTTGTGACTCCCAACTAAAAACTATCAACTACCAACTATCAACTATCAACTACCAACTATCCTCTATAAACTATCCTCTATCCACTATAAACTATTATCTACTTTTTCCCACCATTTAACCTTACTATCCAACACATCCAAATCCAGTACTTCGCCAATCATTGGGTGTACTATAGGTTGTCCTGTCTTTTCTGCTGCTGCAACTGCTCTTATGATAGGCTCGTCCCAATCGTGAAGCGCCAACGGAAACTTTGCCCAATGTACCGGAAGCAAGACTTTTGCATTTAGGTCTAACGCCGCCTGTACAGTCTGTTCTGGCATCATATGGAT
>NZ_JAECZA010000188.1 GCF_016056275.1 Dendronalium phyllosphericum CENA369
GACAGATACTAAGTTGTTATTCTATTTTTAATGCTTTGCGGCTCTGCGTCTTTGCGAGCAATTATTTTCACGCAGAGGCGCAGAGGCGCAAAGTTTAGCGTTTAAACAGTTTCGTTGTGTAGTTTTATTCGATAACCATTTCTTTTAATTTCTTCCTATACGTTTCAAGTACATGAACCTTAGAAATAAACCCGAAATACTTGCCGTTTTTGGTAACGGGAAGCTGTTCCAGATGGGCATTTTCAAATTTTTCCATTACGACTTCCATACCGTCTTCATAAGAAATCACATCCAAAGGTGGTTTCATGACTTCAGGAATGGTTGTGTATTTTAATCGGAAAGAATTGAATACAATAGGTTTAAGATCTTCAAAGTCAATAATTCCAATCAGTTCGTTTTTGGCATTAACAACCGGAAAAACTTCCTGTCTGGAATTGGTAAGGTATTCGACAAGGCTATCGAGCTTGTCTTCCGGCCTAACGGTCTTGTATTCTGAATTGATATGGCTTAAGATATCAATATTAGAAAGAATATTTTTGTCTTTGTCGCTGGTAAACACATCGCCTTTATCGGCCAGATGCTTGACATCCATAGAATGCGTTTCAAATCGTTTGGAAACGGCAAAGCTTATAGACGATACAATCATCAGAGGAACCATCAGATTATAGCCTCCAGTGATTTCACCAATAAGGAAGATAGCTGTCAATGGTGCATGGAACAAGCCGCTTAATATTCCCGCCATTCCTACGATGGTGAAGTTTCCAACCGGAAGTTCTTTTCCAACACCTAGAATGTTGAAGAATTTGGCAACAAAAAATCCCAGATAAGAACCTACAAAAAGGGAAGGAGCAAAGTTACCTCCGTTACCGCCACTGCCTAGCGTGAGTCCTGTGGCGTATACTTTCAATAACATTGTGATTCCTACAAACAGCAGTAAAACCCATTCATTGCTCTTGTATTCATCAAGTAAAGTGTTTTCTAAAAGTATCTGGGGATTTGCGTTGGATAACGTTTTGATGCTTTCATAACCTTCACCAAAAAGTGTTGGAAAGAAGAAAATAAGTACTGCCAATATGGAAGCTCCAAAAAATGCTTTTTTATAAGCGCCGTTTTTAAATTTCTTAAAAAAACCTTCTATTTTTTGAAACTTTCTGGCATGGTAGACAG
>NZ_JAECZA010000189.1 GCF_016056275.1 Dendronalium phyllosphericum CENA369
AGTCGTTGACCGCCTGGCTCGTGCCGCACACGAGCGGACCCGAGATCAGCAGGCCGACGACGAGCAGCGGCCAGCGGGCCGCGTCCCACGCGGCACCGACCGACACGACGCCGCACACGTAGGCCCACATCGGTGGGAACCACGTGATCGGCTTCAGCAGTTCGAGGGCCGCCGGGAGTGCCGACGGAGTGGCGAGGGAAGCGGTCGCCGTGCGTGCCATGAACCCGAAACTAGACCTCGCGCAATGCGGTGTCAAACAGAATTTACACTTCGTTTGTCCATTCGACGTGACGCAAGCGCGCCGCGGTCGGCGGGGAGCACGCGGGAGCCCTCCGCAGGTCTCCGACCAGTATTCGCGGCACGCACCTGGCGTGGACCACGACGACGCGGATATGCGTCAACGCAGAGCGCCGGCGGTCATCCGCGTCGCGCAGCACCCGTAGCGCGCGATGGGCCAGCGGCGCGGGGCGCGCCTGGAAACGTTCGGGGGGTGGTGCCGCGGTACCGCCCGTGGGCGAGCGCCGCGGTCTCAGATCCGGGGCGAGCTTCCCGGCCGGCCGGCGTCGGCGGCGTCCGCGCCGGCGGCATCGCGATCGTCTTCGGCGGGTTCGTTCGAATCGAGGTCGCCGAGGCCGTACCGCCGCAGCTTCGCGTACAGGCTCTGTCGGCTGAGGCCGAGGATCTCGGCCGCGGATGCGCGGTTGTCGCCGGTGATCACGAGCGCGGCCTCGATGCAGAGGCGCTCGATCATGTCGCTCGACTCGCGGACGAGGTCCTTGAGCGGCACGCGACCGACGAGCTCCGTGAGCTGCTCGACCGAGCGCGGCCGCTCGCGCGCGACGCGGCGCTCCGTCGTGAGCCGCGGGCCGACGTCGCGCAGCGTGAAGCCGAGGCACGGCTGCTCGCCGTCCGGCACCGCGACCGCGCAGATCTCGACCTCCGTCGTCGAGCCGTACTCGCCGCGCAGTGTCGTCGCGAACAGTCGCACGGAGTTGTGCTCGCGCAGGTGCGCGGTCAGCAGGTTCAGGTCCACGCCGGGACGACCGAGCCAGCGCTCGAGCGATTCGCCGCGCGCCTGCTCGGCGGTCGCGAGCTGCGCCATGTCGAGGAACGCGCGGTTCGCGTAGACGACGCGCCCTTCCGTGT
>NZ_JAECZA010000019.1:0-3077 GCF_016056275.1 Dendronalium phyllosphericum CENA369
GAGCAGGGGAGCAGGGGAGCAGGGAGATGAGGGAGATGAGGGAGATGAGGGAGACAAGGGAGATGAGGGAGATGAGGGAGATGAGGGAGACAAGGGAGACAAGAAATAATAATTACTTCTGCTCCTGACAACTGACAACTAACCCCAACTCCTAACTCAGCACTCAGCACTTAAAAAAATGCTGCTTGATGACGAATTAAGTTAAAGAATTCTTCGCGGGTTTTTTGCTCTTCTTGGAATACACCAATCATGGCGCTGGTTACAGTCCAAGAGCCGGGTTTCTGAACGCCCCTCATCACCATGCACATATGACTGGCTTCCATGACAACTGCTACACCTTGAGGTTGCAGAATAGTCTGAATTGCTTCGGCAATTTGGCGGGTTAATCTTTCTTGGACTTGCAAGCGGCGAGAATACATCTCGACAATCCGAGCAAGCTTACTTAGTCCTACAACTTTTTGATTGGGAATGTAAGCAACATGTGCTCTCCCCATAAACGGTAGCATGTGGTGTTCGCAGAGGCTAAAAAAGTTAATATCTCGGACTAGTACCATCTCGTTATGTCCTTCATCAAAGATAGCACCGTTCACGAGTTCTTCTAGAGATTGGTTGTAGCCACTGGTAAGAAACCGCATAGCTTCTGCAACGCGCTTAGGAGTTTTGAGAAGTCCTTCACGTTCGGGGTCTTCTCCAACACCTACCAGTATTGTCTTGACAGCCTCCATCATTTGCTCCATGTGTTCTTCTGTAGGCTGATGCAAATCTGGCTGCCGCCCATCGTGGGTATTGCGATCGGGTCTGGGGTTAATGGCTTCTGCCAAGTCGGAAATCAAAGGAGATTGAAAGCAATTGGAACCGTTGGAACTAGCAGTAGTCATGATCTAAGTTTTGGTTAGAGTTGAGTCAATAGTCAATAGTCAGTGGTTAATGGTCAGTAGAAGAAATGAACAACTGACAACTGACTAATTAGAGAGCGCCAGCACTGGGCATCAAGGTCAATTCATCAATCACCGCCTGCTGTGGTAGTAGGGCGGTATAAAGAATTGACTGAGCAACAATTTCTGGGGTTAACATTTTTGAACGGTCAAGGTTAACATTGACAGTTTCTGTATCCCATAATTCGGTGTTGACAGCACCGGGACAAATGGCGGTGACGCGAATGCCGCGATCGCGTTCTTCTTGGGCTAAGGTTTGAGAAAGAGCCACAATCCCAGCTTTGCTAATGCTGTATGCGCCCCAGCCAGGAAAGGGTTGTTTAGCAGCAATAGAAGCAACATTGATAATTGTCCCCGTACCGCGATCGCGCATTCCGGGCAAAATTCCCATAATGCACTGAAACACACTGGTGAGATTTAAGTTAATTACTTGCTGCCAGTCTTCTAAAGGTGTTTGGCTTAAAGGTGCTGTGTATGCTATGCCTGCATTATTTACCAAAATATCTATAGCACCAAAATCCTGGGCGATCGCTTGTATCTTTTTTTCTACTTGAGATACATCAGCTAGGTCTATAGCATAAGCTTTGGCTTCTACTCCTGCGTGCTTTGCTGCTTGTGCAACTGCCTCTAATTTATTTAAAGTTCGACTGACTAAAGCGACATCAAATCCCGCCTTCGCAAATGCTAAAGCTGTTGCTTTTCCAATTCCACTACTCGCTCCAGTAATCAGGGCGCGTTGTCTTTGCTTGAAACTCATGCTCTCTCCCAATTTTTTTGGCAGTTCCAAAAGCTGCTTGTCACCCAATTATCAAAATTTCTTGGGTTGCATAGATTAAATTAACCTTAAATCTTGATGATTTTTTCCGATAACCGCTATGATGCCTTCTCAGTATAAGTATTTTTTTCGTCAGGTTTCCCTCTAGAGAATCTAACGAATGTTAACCGGAGAACTCAGATCGTCTACTCACAGTTAATTGCTGAATAATTTACAAATAACTTATCAAACTAAGTTAATTTGCCAAAAATACAAATGCCTACAGCTTAGAAGATTGTTAAAAATCTTTAAAAGCCATAGGCAATTATAGCATAGTATTGCTATTGAGCTAATCAATCATCTTCTTTGGGTAGTTAGCGAGCAGCTTCAGTGAAAACGCCAATTTTGCGGAATTTGTCATAGCGCAGTTGCCGTCTTTCTTGAGATGTCAGCTGACGAAGTTCGTCCAAATTCTCCAATAAAGCTTGCTTGAGAGTCGTAGCGGCTTTTAGGGGGTCAGAATGAGCGCCACCGGTCGGTTCGGGTAATATTTGGTCGATTATGCCCAGGTTTTTTAGGTCGTGAGAAATGATTTTGAGAGCTACAGCAGCTTGTGGAGCTTTAGCAGCGTCTTTCCACAAAATGGCAGCACAGCCTTCCGGGCTAATAACGGTATAAACGGCATGTTCAAACATTAATAAGCGATCGCCGATACCAATACCCAGCGCCCCGCCAGAACTGGCTTCGCCGATCACTGTACAGATAATAGGCACATCTAGACAAAACATTTCTCGCAAATTGTAGGCGATCGCTTCTCCTGCTCCTTGGTTTTCTGCGGCTACTGTAGCCAAAGCCCCAGGTGTATCAATAAAAGTTAAAATCGGCATTCCAAATTTGTTGGCATGTTCCATCAACCGTAGTGCTTTGCGATAGCCGCTGGGGGCAGCCATGCCGAAGTTCCGAGCAATATTATCTTTAGTGTCGCGCCCTTTTTGTTGACCTAACATGACCACGGGTTGCCCACCCAAACGACCGATGCCACCTACTAAAGCTGGATCGTCAAAGCCGTTGCGATCGCCATGCAACTCCATCCATTCATCGCTAATTGACTGAATGTAGTCGAGAGTACTAGGGCGGCGGGGATGACGAGCGACTTGCAGTCGCTGAAATGGCGATAAACTACTGAAAATTTCCTCACGCAGTTGCATAGCGCGTGCTTCTAGTTGCTTAATTTGACTAGATACATCGACACCATTTTCTTCTGCAAGTTGCCGAATCTGATCGATCCGGGATGCCAATTCTGCTAGCGGCTTTTCAAAATCTAACAGTAGCGGTTTGCGCTCAGTAATTGCCATAGTTAGGGATTAGAAATTGGGGGTTGGGGATTG
>NZ_JAECZA010000019.1:3098-56985 GCF_016056275.1 Dendronalium phyllosphericum CENA369
TTAGGGGTTGGGGATTGAGGACTGGGGATTAAGAAACAGTACTAGGTACTAATAGTTAGCGATTGGGTATTAGGTACTTAGCATAAGGAATTGGGCATAAGTGATAAAGGCTGACGAATGAGGGATTATGAATTTCAGATTGGGGGGCAAGGGAATTATATCCTAGTCCCTAGTCCCTAGTCTTGATCGCCAGTCGCCAGTCGCCAATCCCCAGTCCCTAAACCAGCAACGGTCTAAATCCGTGTTTCACTGATGCTTTACCAATTTGCTCCATTTTGTCTACGGTAATCTGATTGCGCCCCCAAGAAAAGTTCGTATATAACTTCTCAAATTCCAGCAACATTGATTCGGCAAAACAAGCAAATAACTGGCGTGCTGGCACTTCCATATTGACGATTTTCATAATTTTCCAGTCAATATCTAGAGAATGCTCTACAATACCACCATTTAACACATAGACATCAGGGTGCTGAATTTTAGTAGCTAAATTTTTAGGATACCCTCCATCAATTAGCAGGCAGGGTTTCTTCAAAATATTGGCATCTATTTCCACGCCTTTAGGCATACTGGCAACCCAAACTACAATATCAGCTTGGGGTAGTGCCTCGTCTAAAGTCATGATTTTTCCTCGCCCCAGTTCAGCTTGTAACTCTATGAGACGTTCTTGGTTGCGGGCTATCAGCAAGAGTTCCTTAACATCTGTTCTAGCATCTAGCCAGCGTGTAACTGCACTACCAATATCCCCAGTTGCCCCACAGATAGCAACCGTCGCATTCTTCAAATCAATTCCAATCTTTTTGGAAGCTTGTTCTACCTGCCGACAAATAATGTAGGCAGTGTGGGTGTTTCCTGTGGTGAAACGTTCAAACTCAAGTTTAATATTGCGGACTTGGCCAAACTGCTCTAATTTAAAGTTTTCAAAAATAATTGAGGAAAACCCTCCCAGAGCAGTGATGTTGATGCCATTCTTTTGGGCATGGGCCATGGCATTGAGTATTTTACGCGTTGCTGCCTTGATGCGGCGATTGGCCAGCATCTCAGGCAAAAAACAAGATTCTACATACCGTCCTTCAATTGTTTGTCCAGTGACACTGGTAACGGTAATATTATCGACAATTTGTGGCGGGGCGCTACACCAAAAATCTAAACCTTGATCGGCATATTCTGGGTAGCCTAACTCTTGAGCTACCGCTTGAGCGTGTTCTAAACTCGTCAGATGTCCAATTAGACCAAACATGTAGTGATGTGCTAGGCGTGTGCTGCGATGAAAGCGAGTAATCATTAGTACGGGCGAACGACCGTTCGCCCGTACAGGAGTGAGGAGTAATACTCATAATTTCTCACTCCTAATTTTGCTAGGCGGCTGTGAGTCCGTAGGCTGACAAGCGCATAATATCTCTAGTGGTGAAGCCAATATTACTAAGAGCTTCTCCGTATTGAATCATAAAGTCTTCCACTAAAGCATCTTTCTCCATTGCCAAAGTTTGGGCATCGTCTGCTACTTCGTTGAGCATTTTCCAAACAATTGGTAGGTTTTGGCGATTTGCCTCTTCTAGTTCAACTTTGGATTCAGCAAAATTTTCTTTTAACCAAACTTCGCCAAAGTTAAGATGGCTGTATTCATCTTTGACGACTCCCTCAGTAATTTTCCGAGCAAAATCATCAGCAACGGGTATATAAATGTTGTATGCTGCTATGGCAAAACATTCAATAATCAAAGATTGAATTAACAAGCAAGTGACGACTTTACCTTCTGCTGCTGCTTTTTGAAAATTGCTGTGTAGTCCAGCAAAAAACTTTTGAGCAAATTGCAAATCAGGTTCTACTTGAAGATTGCGCCCACAGGCTTCAAAGCCTTTTTTATGGCGACTTTCCATTTTAGATAAGCGAATCAATGCGTCTTGATGTGCAGGCAGCAGTTCGGCTAGTTTGATGTAATTCTCGTGGGCTTCTTGTTCCCCTTCAATCACGATCGCATTTATACGGCTGTAAGCATCTTTGTATTTTTCGCTTTTAAAATCAATTTCCAATTCGCCTGCTAACTGCTGCATAGTACGTTTACTCCTGTAAACCTGAATCATTTGATACCAGAACTTAATTTACCTGATGAATTCAAGGTAATAAGTACTGTGATTTAATTTAACTTAACAAGTTCCTATGTTATAGATTAGCTGTTGCTGGGGGCGATGCTCTAGTACTAGAGAAATAAATGCTTTGAAGTTCAACTCATGTCTCAAGAAAACTGGAATCTGAAATTAGCCAATTTTTTCAGCCTAGGAGTCCTACTGCTAGGAGCATTTATTGTTTTATTACCATTGTTTGTGGTATTCATCACCTCTTTCACACCTCCAGGAAACGCCTTAGAAATTTTTCCGCAAAATAATTGGTCTTTAGCTAATTACCGCGATGCATGGCAGCGAGGTAAATTTTTGCTGGCGTTTGCTAATTCTACCGTAGTGGCGATCGCTGTGACTGCCTTTCAGATAGTCACTTCAGCATTAGCAGGTTACGCTTTAGCGCGGCTGAAATTTCGCGGCAAGCAAGCGCTGTTATTAGTTGTCTTGGCAACTTTAGTTATTCCCTTTCAGTTGTTGGTGATACCGATTTTTTTGGTACTGAAGTGGGGACACTTGATAAACACCTACGGGGCGCTAATTTTACCGACTGCTGTCAACGGCTTTGGCATTTTCTTGTTACGTCAGTATTTCCAGACAATTCCTGTGGAATTGGAAGAAGCCGCAGCCATAGATGGGGCGAACCGATTACAAATTTTGTGGCGGGTAATGTTACCTTTAGCACGTCCAGCTTTGGTAACGCTGTTTCTATTCGCCTTTATTGGAGAATGGAACGATTTATTTAAGCCTTTGGTATTCACAACCCGCCCAGAATTAAGAACTGTGCAGTTGGCATTGGCAGAATTTCAAGAACAATTTACAAATAATTGGCCCTTGATGATGGCGGCGATAACAATCGCCACGGTTCCGGTGATGGTATTATTTCTTATCGGTCAGCGTCAGTTTATTCGCGGAATTGCGGCTACGGGTATTAAGAATTAGTGAAGAGTAGAGGCAATATTTTGTAACTTTTATGTTGCTAACTACCTATCTAATTCAGTAGATAATGTCCAAGCCATCTGGATGCGTAGGACGCAGTATTTGGCCCAGGTATCGTTAACCTTGGAACGCGAGTAATCAACACTCAAGGGAAAGTAACAAATGAAGAGTGCTTGTTACTCAGCGAGAAGTTGCGTGCGGGGGTTCCCCCCGTTGAGCAAACTTCGGTGACTCAGCACTCAGCACTGAGTTTCGTAAATAAAGATGTGGTGAAGATAAGAGCTGAGTCTGTGAGTTTGTCAAACAGGCTTGGAAGTATGAAAGTTAGAGAGGTATCAATTACTGAATCCTCTTGAATAAAGAACGTTTAGCAGCCAGACTAGTGAAAACCTTGAGAACTTCAGCAAAAAATTATAAAGCTTTGTTAAAGACTGCGTAATTCTTACAAGCCAGATTGAGTAATTAATTAAGTGTGAATTAGAGGAAGCTTGAGAAGTTTACTTCTTTGGTCATTCTCTAAACTCTATATTCTTTAATTACCAGAATTGACTCATAGAATTCACGTTAATTCCTAGATTACATATAAGTTCATACAACTATCAGTCTGTAAGGAAAGTAAAACTCATGGAATCTCAAACATCACAACAAATAGTCGTTGATTCTCAAACATTGGATCGGTTCAAAGACGAGATACAGCAGGAAATAAGTGAGGCACTGAAAAATTCTAATATAAGCAAGGTGTTAGGAGAAAAATATGGGATTTCATCAGAAGAGAATGTCTTGAAAATTCAATGTAGTATTCAAATAAATCAATCCAGTTTGAGTGAGACAAATCATTCACTACAAATTCCAGGTAAGCATATTGTGCTTTTGGATTGTATGTTGCCTAATGGAACTGTAATTCCTTGTTAATAAACCTTTAAATATGTATGTCCTAAATGATTTGTAAGATTATTTCTTTAAATTATCAGCAATTTTCTGTTTTGGTAGATAGTACAAAAAATAATTTTTGCAAATCAGATAGGACAAGTATATTTATAAATTAATAGATGATATTGCATGATTTTGAGAAAAAGTAATAATGCCGCTATAAAAAACGAATTTTTTATTATTAATGTTATAAAATTTAATTTTAATTCCAATTAAACCAGATTTCAACCGTTAAGTAAAAAATATTGTGGTTCATAATCGTTATTTTTAGTTAAGTGAAATATAGTTTTATGTTAAATTTTATTAATAAATAAAATAGAGATTACCAATTTCAATGTACTCTACATTAATAAAATTGTTACAGATGTAAGTTCTGTTCAACAGTTATCAATTTTGAGAAAAGGTGTAATCTCAAGTATGAGTAATATTTTGTTTCGGGTAAAAAGTGTAGGAGTAGCAATTTGCGGTTTATTAGCTTTCTATGGAAACTCTGCTATTGCTATAATTAACCCAGATACTACTCAATTTAATAATTTGAATCAATCTAAAATTAACAGGATAGAAAAGGATAATATCTTAGGAGAGAATATCCTTAAAATTAGCTCTGTAAGCACAGCCCACTTCAACTCTTTTGTAAACCTTGACGGTTCGTGTGTAGTCAGTACGGTCAATACTCCGAACTTTGTCAATAATATAAACTTTAGTCCGACAATTTCCCCACAAAATCTAAATTACTCTAACTGCAACAAGTTACTCAAAAACTACGGCTCAGAGCAAATTCTAGACAAAAAAGATGGTGAAAATAAACAAATTACCGATGATTCAATAGTAATTCCATCAAAGCCCATTCTAATAGCGGATTGCTGGTCAGTACAACTGCAAAATTGGGTTCCTTGTGGGCGGTAAGCCTTAACTGTAACATGAGTTCGACGGATAGGAAAGCGCAAAAAGCTTGCTATGTATGAATTTGCTGAACAGGGAATTCACAGCAGCGATCGCTGCCGTTGTAGCGATCGCTACAATTGATTGAGAAGTAGTTAAAAAGTCATAAAAAACGCCGAGACTAAGAATATCTAAGAAAAATATGATAATACCAAGCTTAACTAAATTTTGGTAAATAGCGAATTGCAAATTACTATATTTTAAAATATTATACTTAACATTAGATTAGCACCACTATTACTCATTAACTGGTACTTCTTTTGAATAGTTTAATATGTACGTATGAGTAATCTTTTGATCTGGTTTCAAAGGTTAGGAGCAGGAGCTACAATAGGCGGTGCAATTATTTTTTCTGTCAACTCTGCTACTGCCCAAGTTATACAGGATGCCACTTTACCTATTAATTCTCAAGTTACAACACAAGAAAAGATTTTAAATATTAAAGGTGGAACACGGAGTGGAAACAATTTGTTTCACAGTTTTGAGCAGTTTTCTGTACCTTATGGGATTACAGCTTACTTTAAAAATACCGGAGATATTCAAAACATTATTAGTCGGGTAACGGGCAAGTCTATTTCTAATATTGAAGGCATCCTGAAAGCAGATGGCATAGCCAATCTATTTTTAATTAATCCCAACGGAATTATTTTCGGTTCCCATGCTTCTTTAGACATTGGTGGTTCATTTATTGCAAGCACAGCGACTAGTGTTAACTTTGCCGATGGTACTAAGTTTAGTACCACAGTTCCCCAAGCTACAACTTTGCTAACAATGAGTATTCCCGTTGGTTTACAGTTTGGAGCAACTGCAAATCCTATCCGCAATCAATCCCAAGCTAGTCCAGGTGGTGCAACCACTGTTTTCGGTGAACCCGTTGGTCTACAAGTAAAACCACACAATACTCTGATGCTTTTAGGCGGTGATGTAGTACTGGAGGGAGGAAATTTAACAGTAGAGTCAGGAAACATTGAATTAGGAAGCGTTGCTAGTAATAGCTTAGTTACGCTCAACTCAACTAACCAGGGTTGGGTACTAGGATATGAAGGTGTGCAGAATTACCAAAATATTAAGCTTATTCAGCGAGTTGCTAATGGTTCTGAAGTTGGCTCTATCGTAGATGGCAGTAGCCAAAATAATGGTAGTAGTGTTCAGGTGCGAGGCAACTCCGTAGAACTTATTGGTCGTCTTGTACGCTTAAGAAGTCAGACAAAAGGTATTGGAAATGGTGGAGACTTAAATATTACTGCCAGAAAATTAATTATTCAAGATGGTGCACAAGTTGGCACTTCTACCACAGGTAAAGGAACAGGAGGAAGTGTGATTGTGGATGCTGATGAGTCAGTACAGTTAATCGGTAGTGCTACTTTACGAAACACTATTAGCGCATTGTTGAGTACAACTTTTGGTGATGGGAACGCGGGAAACCTTACGATTAATACTGCGAAGTTGAGTATCCAAAATGGAGCAGAAATATCATCAGGATCTACTGGCAATTTTTTGAACTCATCTCCTCCTTTGCTATTTCAACCGGCCACAGGGGAAGGAGGAAATTTAAATATCACAGCTTCCGAATCTGTAGAGCTAATTGGAACCTCACCAACAGGTTCTCCTAGCAGCTTGTTGGCTAGAACTCTAGGTTCTGGAGAAGCTGGAAAAGTGACAATCACTACAGGAAAATTGACTGTTCGAGACGGGGCTGCAATCAATGTCAGTAGTCAACTCCCACTACCTATCTTTATCTACTTGGGAGATGCAAGTAATTTAGGGAAAGCAGGCGAACTCAATGTAACCGCTAATTCTATTCAGCTAGACAACAAAGGAAAACTCACATCTAATAGTGAGTCAGGTCAGGGCGGAAATATTACTCTACAGGTTCGAGACTTATTATTGATGCGCCGTGATAGTCAAATATCAACTAATTCAGGTAAGTCAGGCACTGGTGGGAATGGCGGTAACATCAAAATTGATGCACCTAATGGTTTAATATTCGCGGTTCCTTTGAACAATAGCGATATTACAGCCAATGCTTTTTTTGGCTCTGGCGGTCAGATTACAATCAACGCTGATAGTCTATTTGGGTTTGTGCAACGCGATCGCGCTAACTTAGCAAATATATTAAGCACCAATAAACCAGAGGAACTCAACCCCAATAGAGTACCAACCAATGACATTACGGCGTTTTCTCAGGAAAACCCTTCTTTAAGTGGCTCGGTAGAAATTAACTCACCAGATATCGATCCCAGTCAAGGATTAGTGGAACTACCCCAAAATGTAGTTGATGCTTCAAGGCAAATCGCTGCTGGCTGTAATGCTGGAAAGACAGCGAGGGCTTCATTTACTACTATAGGGCGTGGAGGAATAGAATCTAGTCCCACAGATGCATTGATGAGTGATGCGGTGCTAGCAGATTGGATTTCACCAGAAACGCTGGATGAGAATCGTGTCAGTAAATCACCAACTACACAAGCTATGTTACCAAAAGTCAAATCTACCAATGCTTCTACTCCAATTGTAGAAGCTCAAGGATGGGTTTTGGATAGCAATGGTAACGTGGTTCTTGTCGCCCAAGCACCCACCACAATACCCCATAGCCCAGCACTAAATCCTGCATCCTGTGCGGTTCGCTAGGGAGTGATATCATGTCCAGCTAAATGGTTACGATAAGAGTGACGCAAAGACAAAGGGGAGATGAGGGAGATGAGGGAGATGAGGGAGATGAGGGAGATGAGGGAGATGAGCGAGCAAGAGGAATGACAACTGACCACTGACAACTGACAACTGACCTCAAGTCAATATCGCCAAATCTTAATTGCACCATCATTACTACTACTAATAATGCTCCTGCCATCTGGACTAAAAGCGATCGCATGAATTAAATCTAAATGTCCAGTGAGTGTTTCAATTAGTTGTCCGTTGCCCATATCCCACAATTTGATGGTTTTGTCTCGACTACCGCTAACCAAGAGATTATTTTGCGGGCTAACGGCAACAGCACTCACCCAGTCAGAATGTCCAGCTAGGCTACGAATCATTGTGCCGCTTTCTAGATGCCAGAGGTGAATTGTTTTATCTCGACTGCCACTAACTAAAGTTTGACTATCTGGACTAATGGCAACGCTATAAACCCAGTCTAAATGTCCGGTAAAGGTGCGAATGAGTTTGCCGTTGAGTAGGTTCCAAACTTTAATTGTGTTGTCCCAACTGCCACTAGCTAGTATTTGACCGTCAGGGCTGATGGCTAGGGTGTGAACTGAATTAGAATGCCCGGTAAGATTGCGAATTAGTTGCCCGGTGGGTAGATTCCAGACTTTGACAATGTTATCACGACTGCCACTGACTAAAGTTTGACCGTCTGGACTGAGGGCGATCGCATTTACGCGATCGGAATGTCCTTTAAGTTTGCGAAGCTGTTTGCCGCTACTCCAATCCCACACCTTGATAGATTTGTCCAAACAGCCGCTGATGATTGTCTGCCCATCGCGGCTAAAGACTATGGAAGTATACCAAGTTGTCTCGCGTTTCAATAATCCCGATGGCAAAGTCAGGGTACTCTTAAGATTGCCATTGTCTAAATGCCACAGCTTAATTGTATTGTCATCGCTGCCACTGGCAATGGTTTGACCGTCCGGACTAATGGCGATGGAACGCACGGAAGCCGCATGACCTGTGAGAGTGTGAATACATCGCCAACCTGGAATTCTCGGCGCTGTTTTCGGTGGTTTAGTTATAATTGTGGGCGGAACCTCAGCAGGTGAATTGCTGCTATTAATATCTTGTAGGACTTGCTGAACTGATTGATAGCGATCGCCTACTCGGTCTTTGAGTAGTTTATCTAAAATTGCCACTAGCTGGTTGCTAATGGTTATATCTGCACTCGATAGCTGTTCTTGCCATAACCAGCGAGACTCCCAAGCATTGTAGAGATTAGAAGGATGCATTCCCGTCATTAAATGCAAACAAGTCGCACCCAATGAGTAGAGGTCGCTAGCTGGATAGGCTTCGCCAAAGCGCATTTGTTCGTCTGGGGCATACCCTGGCGTACCAGCCATTGTACCCCGCGCGCCGCTGATAATTGTACCGCTTGCTTGTTTTGAAACTCCAAAATCAATTAATACTAAGGCGCGATCGCTTTGGCGACGCATAATATTTTCCGGCTTGATATCTCGATGAATCACTCCATGTTCGTGAATGAATTTCACCACTGGCAATAAATCGGCTAAAAGCTGCCAAATCTGGCTTTCATTAAAAGTTCCGTGACTTTCTAATTCATTTAATAAATTCTCGCCATCAACGAGTTCTTGCACCAAATACAGCCGTTTATCTTGTTCAAAATAAGCTTGGAGATTGGGAATGCGATCGTGCTTTCCTAGTTCGTATAGCCGAATTGCTTCTTGATTAAATAGTTCAATTGCCTTGTTTAGCGCTTGCGAGTTTCCTTGAATTTCTGGCGACGGAGAAAATTGCTTAATTACGCAGACTTCATTTAATCTATCTTTATCGACTGCACGGTAAGTTTTGCCAAATCCACCCTCACCCAATTGACTGATAGCTTGATATCTTTGTCTTAGCAGTAGTTTTGTCCCGCAGTTAAGGCAAAAATTTGCATTAGCAGGATTCTGGGGTTTATAGCAATCGGGATTGAGGCAGTAAGTCATACTTTGGCAGGTAGTTAGCAGGAGTATTATGAAGCCTCTATCAATTCGCTAAACATAGTAACAATTTGATAATACCTTATTTAATACACTATTCTCATGTAGCAATTTTAAATCATTCGTGAAATTCTTGATTTATTCTTACTTTGTCTATTTCATTGTTTGTCAAAAAGCATTTTTTAACATAAATAATATAGGAGTTTTATATATTATTTTTACTCAAAAAATCAATGATAATTAACAACCATAGAACTACACCAAATATCATCCACCCAATTTCCCTACCTGTAAAAGATTCATTTATTGGCAAATTTTGTTGCTGTTCCCAGTAATAGTTAAGTGCCTTCACAACAGTTAACAAGGGAATAAAACTAAATAATGATATTAGCCACCAGGGTTCTGGTAATCTTGCTAATACTACAAGTATCCAATAAAATAGTGTCACCTGAAAAGGTGAAGCTTTAACTCTATATCCTTGTTCTTCAGCTAAAGCAAAAACTTTTTGGCATAAACTGTACAAATAAAAAGGCAAAAACCAAGACCGAAACCAAGAGCTAATGTTCAAATGTTCGCGTTCTTTAATAAATTGCCATTGCTTATGTGCCCAAGGCAGTTGATAAATTCCCCAAGTAAAAACATATAAAGTGCAAAATTTCCAAATAGGCATTACATGAGAAAATTTAGTTTGATTCATATTTTTATGTAATCCATATTTAGAATTTCTCTTAACAGTTGGGCTACGTAAAGATTTATATACTTTTATTTACCTTTTACACCTCTACTCCTTTGCACAAAAGTGATTTTTATATCAGTGTTTCAGCGGATACTATTAGAGAAAATTATTGCATATAAGGTAATGCGATCGCTCCATAAAGAACAACAAAATTATAAAGAATTCACAAACTTTTGAATTCCCCTATATTGCAGATAATCATTAATAGCCTTAATTGCAGCCAAGCTTCTCTAATTAGTCTCTTGGATTTGCAGGCGGACAGTATGTTCGGTAGTACCACTTAGTTGCAGTTCCATAACTTCACCACCAAGGGGTTCGATACAAGTGAGAAGCGATCGCAAATTTGGCGTACTTGCACCGGTATCCACATACAGCCTGTCTGCTAAATTACCAATACGTTTCCAAGTCATGTATAACTTGGCAATAGTTTGTTCGATCTGCGAGGCTTGATTTACCAAGTCAGCGGCTACACTCAAACAGCCAACTCTTTGCGCTTCTTCTAAAGCTGTTTCGATATCAACATCTTCTTGCGCTAAAGCTTGGACTTGGGCGGCAGATTTGAGATATTTTGCTAATTGACGTGCTTCAGTAGTTACTTGTTTGAGGGTGTCAACATCGGGATTAGCGGCAATTTCCTTTTGGATAAATTTTTGGTGCGATTCTGGCAGTTTCTCCATTTCCTTCACCAAAGGAGCAATGTAGCGTGGAGGAAGGGTATTATCTGCTGCTTTTATTTTCACTGGTTCGGGTAGCAACTCCGAAGACATAGCCGTCCATTCGTCGGTGAGTTGACGCACTTCCCGCCTGGTGATGCGATCGCCTTTTTGGGCGGCTTCACTTACCATCTGTTGCACTTCTGGGGCTGCTTTAGAGGTTTCGACAAAGGCCCGTTTACTAAAATTATTCACTGCACTTGGATCGAGTCTGCCTTCTTCTAAGAGAGTATCAGCACTATTAGCCAGTTGAATCCAAGCATAAGCCTGACTTTTACTAATTTCCCGTTCTTTGAGCCATCTGAGAAAACCAGTACCTCGACCGTCGCCACCCATTTTCTCCCTGTCGCGGATAGCGCGTAAAATTCGCCCCCGCCAGATTTCCGTTTGCAAATCGAAGCGATCGCATACTTGCCAAGCTACATCAAGCTGCTGTTGAAAATCTGACTCTGGAATTTGTTCGTCTTCTGGATCTGGTAATTCAAAGGTTAAGTCGGCAGGCTGTTGCAGAGCCGCAGCAAGGTCGTTGATAGAATCGGTATCTGGCACGATTGATGGCTTAGTGTATGCGACCGGCTTATTATGCCACAATCTGAGTGCTTCGGTGGAGAGATAAACTTAAATTTCAGCTAATTTACTTATATCAATTATTACTTTATTACTAGATAAGGATTGTTTCTGTATCGAGTAGGATGCCAAAAGTAAAATTATCAAGCTAGGATATACACTCAACTATATTGTTGCCTAATCTGCACCACTGTTGTGATTAATCAACATTCCGAAAACCTCCTGAATACAGAATTAGAAAAAATATCAGACGCAGGCTATAAATTTAGCTGGTTTGATTGGTTTTGCCTTTGGTATCCTCCTGGCTGGCTGATTTTATTCAATCGCCACTGGCAGCACTATCATCAAGATCCCGATGGTTGGAATTGGCTAGAATACGGGTTATTTTTGTTTCCGTTTGGATTTTATCTAGCACTATTAAGTCGATGGTTGCGTTTGGGTTGTCGTTCGCCTCGCAGAGAAATTGGTGAATTTAATCCCAAATATCAAGAAGCTTTTAGTCAAGAAATTTTAGCTGCGATCGTTAAATACTATTTTCGCGGAGAATTACAACAAATTGAGAACTTGCCACAAACAAGAGCGATGATTGTGGCAATGAATCATGCAGGGATGTGTTTTCCTTGGGACTTTATCACTTTAGGTTATTTATTAGGCGAAGCACGAGGATGGACAGTGCAACCCTTAGCAAGTCCAGTATTATTTGAGCATCCTTGGATGATTTGGTGGTTGCCACCTAAATGGTCGCAAGTTTTAGGTGGTGTGCGGGCAGAGTTAAGCGATTTTGAAGCAGCTGTTGCCCAAGATAAAACTATTTTATACGCACCAGAAGGTTTACGCGGCCCCTTAAAAGGGTGGAGTCAACGCTATCAATTGCAAAAGTTTGATATCAGCTTTATGCAGTTAAGCGATCGCTATCACATTCCCATTCTCCCAGTTCTCTGCATCGGTAGCGAATCATTACATCCTTGGACTGTTAATCTCAAAAAATTGCAACGATTATTCAAATTACCATTCTTACCTGTATCGCCTTTGATGATTGCCTTGATTTTATTTCCCTCAATGGGAGTTTGGGCAATGAAAACCCGCCTGCGTTACTTCATCCAGCCTTTAGAAAACGATATTAATTCCGTAAAAGACCGTACAGCACTCTATCAACAAGCACAACAATTGCGAGAAAAACTGCAAACTCAAATTAATCAATTGTTGAATACTATAAAAACCATAAGGCAATGAGTAGAGAGGAAAACTGAAGACAAGCGTTTTCCTATATATCTCAATTACGAATTAGTATGTTTCTAATGAGGCAGCGCCAAAGCGATAGCCTTTACCGTAAACAGTGTGAATTAATGGAGTTTCTTTACCGACCTCAATCTTACGACGCAGCAGGCGAATTAATGCCGCAATGACATTGCTATTTGGTTGTTCGCCATCTTGCCACAGATTTTGCAAAATTTGGGCGTGAGTCAAAAGCTGTCCGGCGTGTTCCATAAAGTATTGCAGCAGCTGGCTTTCCTTTTGGGACAGTTCAATTATCCGGCCTTGGCGATAGGCTATTTGGTTTTCGCAATCGAGTTCTAAATCAGCTACAGTCAACCTTCCAGTTGTAATTTCATAGCTTTGTGAACCAGAACGCCGCAATAAAGCCCGAACTCTAGCTAGCAATTCCCGCAATTCAAAAGGTTTCACTAAATAGTCATCCGCACCAGCATCTAAACCTTCTACGCGATCGTCTAAAGTATCTTTAGCTGTAAGAAACAGAACGGGAGTAGTTTTGCCTTGACGGCGCAATTGCCGACAAATCTCTAACCCCGTCTTTCCTGGCAGCATCCAATCTAAAATTAATAAGTCGTAATTGCCTGCTTGTACGAGTTCGCTGCCACTTGTCCCATCATAAGCGGCATCCACAGTGTAACCTTCACGAGTTAACAAACGGCTCAAAGGCTCAGTTAATTCAACTTCATCATCAACTAATAAAATTCTCATACTGCTTATGGTAAGCATATAGAGATATTCTCAATATAATCAATCGCCAAGTCACGAAGGACACTGAGAAAAAGAATGCTGACTGTTGCATTGCCAAAAGGGGAACTACTCAAAAATAGCATCCGCCTGCTGCAAGCTGTAGGATTAGATTTTAGTGCTTTTTTAGATTCGGGAACTCGCCAACTTCAAATTCCTGATGCTAGCGGACAAGCAAAAGCTCTGTTGGTAAGGGCACAGGATGTCCCTGTTTATGTAGAGTATGGTCAGGCACAACTAGGTATTGTCGGTTATGACGTACTGCGAGAGAAACAGCCCCAAGTTGCACACTTGGTTGATTTGCAGTTTGGGTATTGCCGGATGTCGGTGGCTGTCAAAGCATCAAGTCCTTACAAATCACCTTTAGATTTGCCGCCTCACGGTCGAGTTGCTTCTAAGTATGTGAATTGCGCTCGTGAATATTTTCAAAATTTGGATTTACCTATAGAAATAGTACCGCTGTATGGTTCGGTAGAACTCGGCCCAATTACAGGGATGTCAGAGGCAATTGTAGATTTAGTTTCTACAGGGCGGACATTGCGGGAAAATGGCCTGATTGAAATTGCCACTTTATATGAAAGTACAGCACGGTTGATTGCTCATCCCTTGAGTTATCGCCTGAACACAGGTAATCTCAGCGATTTGATTAGCAAGTTACGGGAGGCACTTTTGATACCAGTTTAATTTTTCAGGGGATGAGGGAGATGAGAAAGTGATTCGTAGGCTGACATTTGCGCCCATCAACCTGAAGTTTCAAGTTCCAAGCCACTCCCCTCATCCATGTTTCAAGTGCATCAGTCTTGAATTTGTCTACACTAGAATTACTGCGATCGCAAAAGTTGGAGAAAAGTTGGGGACGAGTACTTTTGCCATTGTGCATGTATCCTTTAGTAAAAATCTCAAAAATCCCCTGCAAAGTCGCAAGCAAAGGGATAATTCCTTAACCGAAAAAAGACTTAGCCAGGCTTTGAGCATTCAAAATACTTAATAAACCTTTTTAACACTTTTTAATAAAAATTAATGAAATCTAAATTTAATACTGATAACGAGGCTCAGAGACTTGAAGCTCTGCGCCAATATCAAATTCTGGACACTGAACCTGAAGAACCTTATGACAACCTTGTTCAGTTAGCTGCTTTTATTTGTGGTACTTCTATAGCATTAGTAAATTTAATAGCTGAAGACCGTCAGTGGTTTAAGGCAAAACTAGGTTTAGATGTATCAGAAATGCCCCGTAATATAGGGTTATCTTACCTGTGTCTAGAGCGACGAGATATTGTCGTGGTTCCAGATACGCTAGCTGATGGAAATTTGGCAACAAATCCGGTAGTAACTGATTATCCCTATGCGCGTTTTTATGCAGGTGTACCCTTAGTGACTCCCAAAGGAGATATTGTCGGAACCCTCTGCGTACTCGACCAAACTCCACGGGAACTCAACCACAGACAAATGAACGCACTTCAGGCTTTAAGCCGCCAAGTGATTAGCCAGATGGAGCTAAGACGTAATTTAGCACAAGTGTCCCGCTTTGCAGAAGAACTCAAGCAAACAGAAACCGAATTAAAACGACAACACCTGCGATCGCAATTATTTGCCGAAATCACCCTGAAAATTCGTGAATCTTTAAAATTGCCGGAAATTCTCCAAACTACGGTTACTGAGGTACAAAAACTACTACACGCTGACCGAGTGCTGGTTTTTCGACTTCACACTGATGGTTCAGGTATGGTAGTACAAGAGGCGGTACTACCAGGTTGGCCTGTGGTTTTAGGACAAAACATTCTCGACCCCTGCTTTAAGGAAAGCTACATAGAGAAATATCGCCAAGGAAGGGTAAGTGCAATTGTAGACATTGAAACTGCTGATATCCAAGATTGTCACCGAGAATTTCTTCGGCAATTTGGTGTCAAAGCTAACCTCGTAGTGCCAATTCTCATCAGAGATGGTATTTGGGGCTTGCTTGTTGCCCATCAATGTGCCACACCTAGACACTGGAGCAGCTTTGAACTGGAGTTATTACAACACCTAGCAAATCAAATTGGTATTGCCCTTTCCCAAGCGCAAATGTTGGAACAAGAAACCCGCCAACGTGTAGAACTGACTCGTTCCAACGCAGAATTAGAACAATTTGCTTATGTAGCTTCCCATGATTTGCAAGAACCATTACGGATGGTAACGAGTTATTTACAGCTACTAGAGCGAAAATATAAAAGTCATCTAGACAGCAACGCCGAACAGTTTATTAACTACGCTGTAGATGGGGCACGCCGAATGCAGACCCTAATCAACGATTTATTAAACTATTCTCGTGTTAGTACCCGCGGACAACCTTTTGAGCAAGTTGATTGTCAAGTTATTTTCGAGCGGGCGATCGCAAATCTTAAAATTGCCATTGAAGAATGTGGCGGAGCGATCGTAATCGATCCTTTACCTGTAGTCATGGCCGATCCTACACAACTCGCACAGGTATTCCAAAATCTGATTGGCAATGCAATCAAATTTCGCACAGAACAGCCACCAAAAATTCATATTGGAGCAGTCAGGATAGGAGAGAAGGCTGGGGGAGATGGGGGAGATGGGGAACAACTTCTAACTCAGAACTCAGCACTCAGCACTCAGCACTCAGAACTCAGCAACGCCACTAGCTTCAACGGGGGGAACCCCCGCAACGCAGTGGCTCCTCAGCATTCAGAATGGCTCTTCTCAGTGCGCGATAATGGAATTGGCTTAGAAGCACAGTATGCCGAACGTATTTTTGTAATATTTCAACGCTTACACGGAAGAAGTCAGTACCCAGGAACTGGAATTGGTTTGGCAATTTGTAAGAAGATTATAGAGCGGCATGGTGGCCGTATCTGGGTTGAGTCAGAACCGGGTCAAGGCTCGACTTTCTACTTCACAATTCCAGATCGACCAAAGGAAAGCGCTGCGCTGGATTGGGGACTAGGGATTTGAAAAAAATTTAAATTTTTCACTCCAGTACCTAGTACTAAGTCCCCAATAATCCATTATCCATTGCCCCTAATCCCCTTTAAGGGTTCCGAGTTTCCCAATCCCAGTCCGATCGACTATCGTGAATAACACATCAACAATTATGCCTATAGAGGTTTTGTTAGTAGAAGACAATCCTGGCGATGCTCAACTCACGCGGCTCGCTCTGGAAGATAGCAAAATCTCAATTAACCTAAATGTGGTTGAAGATGGCGTAGAAGCAATGGCATTTTTGCGCAAACAAGCAAAATATACCAAAGTACCGCACCCGGATCTTGTACTGCTCGATTTAAATTTACCCAAAAAAGACGGGCGGGAAGTACTGGCAGAAATCAAAACCGATATTGCTCTCAGGCGAATCCCTGTAGTTGTTCTGACTACTTCTCAAGCAGAGGAAGATATTCTCAAAGCATATAACTTGGCTGCGAACTGCTATATAACTAAACCTGTTGACTTCGATCAGTTCGTTAAAATTGTACAATCCATAGAACATTTCTGGTTTGCGATCGTAAAACTGCCACCGGAGTGATGGCAATGGCAGGTGAACTTATTAAAGTCTTATTAGTTGAAGACAACCCTGGCGATGTCTTTTTATTGCAAGAGTTTTTAAAGGAAGTAACTACAGCTAGGGTAGAGTTACAGCCAGTTGAGCGGCTTTCTGAAGCGCTCGATCGCCTAGTTAATGATAGCTTCGATGTGATGCTGTTAGACCTGTCACTCCCTGATAGTCAGGGCATGGAAACCTTTGTCAGGGCAACACATTACGCAAAAGCAACTCCCATCATTGTACTTACTGGTATAGATGATGAAACTTTGGCACTACGAGCGATGCAGGAAGGAGCACAGGATTATTTAGTCAAAGGACAAGTAACTGGCGACTTACTAGTACGTTCCATGCGTTATGCAATCGAGCGGCAACGGGTGGAAGATGCGCTGCGACATAGTGAGGAGCGATTTCGAGTTGCCCTGAAAAACTCGCCAATTTTCGTTTTTAACCAAGACAAGGAGTTACGTTATACCTGGGTTTACAATCCCATTTCTGGATGGACAGCTGAGGAAATGTTGGGCAAGCATGATTTCGATCTGATTCAACTCAAAGATGCCCAGCGTCTTACTGCTATTAAACATAGCGTACTAACTAGCGGCATCGGAACTAGAGAGGAAGTATCGCTCGCCACTCCCCAAGGAATCCGCTATTACGATTTGACTGTTGAGCCATTACGCAACGAATTACAAGAAATTGTCGGTATAACTTGTGCCAGCATTGATATTAGCGAAAGACAAGCCGCACTGCGCGATCGCCAGCTGGCTGAAGAAAAAATCCGCGAACAAGCGGCATTATTAGATGTCGCTACTGATGCTATTTGCGTGCGCGATTTAGAAAATCAAATTCTGTTTTGGAATAAAGGCGCAGAAAATCTCTACGGCTGGAAAGCGCAGGAAGCTTGTGGCAAAAATATTGGCGAGTTGTTATTTAACGAACCTTCCACAGAAATCGAAGCCGCTTTGTTAAATGTCATTACTAAAGGAAAGTGGCAAGGCGAATTAACTAAAACTACTAAAACTGGTAGAGAAATTTTAGTTGCTAGCCGTTGGAGTCTGGTATCTGATATCTGGGGAAAACCAAAATCAATTCTCAGTGTTGATACAGATATTACTGAGAAGAAACAATTAGAAGCACAATTGTTTCGCGCCCAACGCCTAGAAAGTATCGGAACTTTAGCTAGCGGCATCGCTCACGATCTCAATAATATCCTGACTCCGATTCTGGCAGGAGCGCAACTCCTACCACTCAAATTTCCTCATGCTGATGAGCGGACTTTGCATCTGTTGGAGATTCTAGAAATCAATGCTAGACGCGGAGCCGATTTGGTCAAACAAGTGCTATCGTTTGCACGGGGTGTGGAAGGTAAACACATCACCTTGCAGATGAGACACCTAATCGTAGAAGTTGCCAAGATTCTCAAAGAAACATTTCCCAAATCTATTGAAGTTTCTATCGATGTTCCACATGAATTATGGATGGTGTCTGGAGATAGCACCCAACTCCATCAAGTCCTGATGAACCTATGCGTGAACGCCCGCGATGCCATGCCCAATGGTGGTAAGTTAACTATTTCTGCCCAAAATCTCTTGATTGATGAAAATTATGCGCGGATGAACCTGGAAGCTAACGTGGGGCCATACGTGGTGATGACTATCTCAGATACGGGAGTTGGCATTTCTGGGGAAATCTTAGATCGGATTTTCGAGCCATTTTTCACTACAAAACCAGTAGGACAAGGCACGGGATTGGGACTTTCTACTGTAATTGGTATCATCAAAAGCCACGGGGGTTTTGTAGATGTGCGTAGCGAGGTAGGAAGTGGTACTTACTTTCAGGTGTACTTACCAGCTGTAGGAGGAACGGAAACACTCTATACAGAAGAATTAGTACCACTCACAGGACATGGAGAATTGATTTTGGTTGTGGATGATGAACCTGCAATTCAAGATATTACTAAAACATCGCTGGAAACTTACCAATACCAAACCCTGATTGCTAGCGATGGCATTGAAGCGATCGCCCTATATGCCAAACACGCAGAAAAAATCAATGCCGTACTAATAGATTTAATGCTACCTTCGTTGGATGGCTTAACTGCGATTCGGACTTTGAAAAAAATTAACCCGCAGGTAAAAATTGTTGCTACTAGCGGACTGTTGTCAAGAAATAAGTTAGAGGCACTCGATCGCGCTGGTGTCGTTACTTTTTTATCAAAACCCTACACTGTCAATGAATTATTACTGACTTTACAGCGGGTACTATAAAAGTATGAAGCTTCTAGACTTCATGACAGCGATCGCACAAACCCTGAACTGTAACTTCATAAGTTTCGCCACGCAATCCCGGACGCAGGCTCTTAAACTCTACACACTGAAAAGTATCCCAGGCAATATCTTCAATCGCACCGCATTGGCGACAGCAGAAATGATGATGGCGTTCAACATGGGCATCATAGCGAGAAACCCCTTCCTCTAAGAGAACCTCGCGCACTAAACCCGCTTCTCGTAAAGCTTGCAAAGAACTATAAATTGTTGCCTGTGATGAAACTGGAAAATCTTTGTTAAGGTCGGTGAGAATTTGCTCAACTGTAGGGTGATCGGCACGAGATAACAAATTTGCATAGACTGCAAACCGCTGAGGAGTCACCCTCAAACCTTTAGACTTTAAAGTTTGAACAATTGCGTTTGCTTGTTGCTGCATACTTGCTTGCTGTAATCTTTTAATATTTCACGCGGCTTTATTTCTTTTATTTATTATAAGTATTCCTATAAATTAATCTATCTCAAGTTTTATCTTTTAAGCAATATGAGTATTTATAACTATTGAATATTTCTTAAATCAGAATTATTCTGGTTTACAGCTGCTCCAATGTTATTAATCGCCTACAAATGCACTTATTAGGAGGTTTATTATGCCTGTGATTGAAAGAGTTCCCAACGTTGTATTCAAAACCCGCGTCCGTGACGAGTCTATTCCTGGCCCCAATCCCTACCGTTGGCAAGACCTTACCACTAAAGAAATTTTTGGCGGTAAGCGGGTAGTTGTGTTTTCACTGCCTGGGGCTTTTACTCCTACTTGTTCCACCTCGCACTTACCTCGTTATGAAGAACTCTATCCCGAATTCAAAGCTTTGGGAATTGATGAAGTAATTTGTATATCTGTAAATGATGCCTTTGTCATGTTCCAATGGGGTAAACAGCAAGGAGCTAAAAATGTTTTCTTGCTTCCTGATGGTAATGGTGAGTTTACCCGCAAAATGGGAATGCTAGTTGACAAATCTAACCTGGGGTTTGGAATGCGTTCTTGGCGTTACTCAATGGTGGTTGATGACGGCAAAATCGAAAAGTTTTTCATTGAGCCAGGTCATGAGGATATTTGCCTGATCGATCCGTTTGAAGTCTCAGATGCAGACACCATGCTAGCTTACCTCAAAGAAGCCAAGACTGCGATCGCCGCGTAATCATCACTTCATAATTCACACATCCACATGTAGGAGTGGACAGCTAACTGGACGCTCCTACTAAAAATTTGAACCCTGGGGGAGACATGAAACTCGATTTCGACCTATTTGTAATTGGTGCAGGCTCCGGTGGTATTGCCACTGCTAGACGAGCCGCAGAATATGGTGCAAAAGTAGGAATTGCTGAGTTTGACCGCCTAGGTGGAACCTGCGTCAATCGTGGTTGTGTTCCCAAAAAGTTAATGGTCTACTCCTCTCATTTTCCTAACTTATTTGAGGACGCGCAAGGATACGGCTGGAGTCCGGTCAAAAGTTCGCTCGATTGGGAAAAGATGATTGCGGTAGTCAACAATGAAGTGACTCGCTTGAATGGAATTTACCAAAAGATGCTGGATAACTCCAAAGTCGAGCTATTGGAGGGATACGCTAAGTTTGTTGATGCCCACACACTTGTAATTGGCGATCGCCAAGTAACCGCAGACAAGATTTTGATTGCCGTTGGCGGACATCCCGTTCGACCAAACATTTTAGGAATAGAACATGCGATTACCTCCGATGATATTTTTCACCTCAAAGAACAGCCCAAACGGATGGTGATTTTGGGTGGAGGTTATATCGGTACAGAATTTGCTTGTATCCTCAACGGTATGGGAACCGAAGTCACCCAGGTAATTCGTGGTGAGAAAATTTTGCGCGGTTTCGATGAGGATATCCGAGATGAAGTCGAGCAGGGAATGATTAATCACGGGGTGCGGATTCTCAACAAAATCCAACTGATTGCGATCGACAAAACCGCCGAAGGAGCGAAGGTCATACTTAGTCAAGATGATAAAGCTAAAGAAGAGACAGTAGTGACTGATGCTGTAAGTTTAGCTGCGGTTGGTCGCAAACCAAATACCCACAACTTAGGTTTAGAAAATACCAAAGTTAAACACCGTGATGGTGCTATTGTCGTTGATAAATACAGCCGCACAACCGAAGAGAATATTTATGCAGTGGGAGATTGTACCAACAAAATTAACTTAACTCCAGTTGCAATTAATGAAGGTCGGGCATTTGCAGACACCGTATTTGGTAACAAATCTCGCACCATGAGTTATGAAAATGTGCCGTCAGCAGTTTTCTCGACACCAGAAGCTGCAACAGTGGGTATGACCGAGGCAGAAGCTAGAGAAAAGTATGGCGATGATGTGAAAATCTATCGGAGTCGTTTCCGTCCGATGTACTACACCTTAGCTGGCAAAGACGAAAAAACTTTGATGAAGTTAGTTGTCAACCAAAAAACTGATAAGGTGCTGGGGGCACACATGGTTGGAGACAATTCCGCAGAGATTATTCAGGGAGTAGCGATCGCCGTGAAGATGGGCGCTACCAAAGCTAATTTTGATGCCACCGTGGGAATCCATCCGACTTCTGCCGAAGAATTCGTCACCATGCGATGATTGCGATCGGCAAAGAATGTGACAAATAGCCCATTTGTAGAGACGCGATTCATCGCGTCTCGATACATTGGCAATGCAACCCGATACATTAACAATGCAACCCGATACATTAACAATGCAACCCAATGCATTAACAGTGCAACCCCATGCATTAACAATGCAACCCGATACATTAACAGTGCAACCCAATACATTAACAATGTAACCCAATACATTAACAATGCAACCCGATGCATTTCAAACAACTGGGAACCGCTATATTCTGACTTCTGAATTCTTTCTTATTAAAATGATTAGCACTAAAAACGCAAAACATTGCTTAATCTCGATAGTAAAATAGTTTAACAAAATCTTTAAATACACACAATAACAGTCAAAACTAAGCTTTTTGGCTGTATTTTTTTGCTGTCAAGACTAATACCAAATTTAAGTAAAATCTTCGTTCCACAACAATCAAAGCATCCATGAAATTTTTTGTAAGAAAAATAGCATTTTGCTATTGAATTTCATAGTAATTATTGGCAAAGGAATCAAATTACAACATTAAAACCTTAGGGAAAAGGTTTTAACAGTTAATGCTGTCAAAAAATAATTTATTTAATTGAGGAGAAAAACTTATGCCCATTAATGACACTAGTAGCAAATTACTTTCTCATAACGGGCTAAATACCACTTTTATCTCCTCTGCAGACACTTTTCATGTCCGAGATGACTATAGCTTGAGCGCTAGCAGTAGCTATTACCCAAGAACTAACAGTGACGCTACTACTAAAGCTAAAAGCGCCGGAAATTATAACTCTACAAATGGTTATGGTTTGGTAAATGCAGGGTCAGCAGTTAGTAAAGCTGCTGGAAAAAATACTTTTGCTGATGTTCCTAACTTAGGTGGGAATAATTGGGGAGCAGACCTAGTTAATGCCCCGGAATCTTGGGCAAATGGATATACAGGAAAAGGTGTTGTTGTTGCTGTCATCGATACTGGAGTTGATTCTAATCACGAGGATTTAAAAGATAATATCTGGACAAATACCAAGGAAATTCCTGGTAACGGGATAGACGATGATGGCAATGGCTACGTTGATGATGTCCAAGGCTGGAACTTCGCAGATAACAATAACAACACCCTAGACGACAACGGTCATGGTACTCACGTTTCTGGTACTATTGCCGGAGAGAATAATGGCTACGGGGTAACAGGCATTGCCTATGATGCCAAAATTATGCCTGTCAAAGTTTTGGATGAATCTGGTTCCGGTTCTTATAGTGCGATCGCTAAAGGCATTCATTATGCTGTAGACAATGGAGCAAATGTAATTAACCTTAGCTTGGGTGGCTATTATTCTAACAATACTCTCAAGTCGGCGATCGAATATGCCAGCAGTAAAGGAGTAATTGTTGTGATGGCAGCTGGAAATGACGGCGAATCATCACCAGAATATCCCGCTCGCTATGCCAACAAGTCGGGAATTGCCGTTGGGGCTGTGGATAGAAACAATAACCTAGCTGACTTCTCCAACCGAGCCGGAACAAATCCAATCGCCTACGTCACAGCCCCAGGAGTCGATATCTACTCTTCAGTTCCAGGTAATCAGTATGCAACTTATAGCGGCACATCTATGGCAACTCCCCACGTTGCGGGTGTAGTTGCCTTAATGCTAAGTGCTAACCCCAACTTAACTGATGCTCAAGTGCGTCAAATCATCACAGAAACGGCAGGAAACAATACACAACAGACATCTACCTCTGACGTTGGCTCATTCAACATCAGCTCTGTCGGGCATCAAGCAATTGCAGAGATACCAGTAAGTTCTACATCAGCTAAAAATTTCTTCAATGTCCAATCTTTAAACGAGAGCAATACTACAACTTCTAGCTTTCAAGATGTCTCCACACTGACAAACACAAGTACATTGGTGAATACAAAAAGCTGGTCGCAATTTCAATACTACGACAGTACTTTAAGCAGTAACAATAATACAGGAAATGATGATGACAAAAATGATGACAATCAGAACAGTACTGATATTGACAAAATGTTAAATCAGTTCACTCAAATCCAAAATCGGCTAGAGCAGTATCAAAAATTGTTCGGACGCATTTAACGAAGGCAGGAGGCAGGAGGCCGTTTTTGTAACGAGGATTTATACCCCGTTCCAAAAACTTTTCGCCTTTTAAGGCGAGGTTTTAGACTCGATTGTTTCGATAATTCACCTCAACTTCTGCATCATTAGGGTGGGAGCAATTCGTCATCTAAGAGCAAAAGATTGTAAGGGCGAACGTAACAGCGCCCCTACTTCATTTACCTGAAAAACTCTGTAAATGCGCTTGAGCTTACCTGACAGAAAAAGCTTCGCTAAATCGACGAGTTACAGGCTCGATTATGAATGTCAAAATTGACTTCTTACGAGTGATAATTTCGCCATTAGCAGCCATGCCCGGAGTAAATGGAACCTCCTGACCGCGCACATTTATTGAATGTTTGCTCAGGCGAATTCTGGTAGGGAAAACTAAACCTAATTCTTTATCTACAATTGCATTCGGGCTAACTTGTACCACTTCACCTTCAACAGTGCCAAATTCTTGGAAGGGGAAAGTCGCCATTTTTACCTTTGCCCTCATACCTTGACGAATAAAGCCGATATCGCGGTTGAGGACTTTCACCTCTAGCAACATTTCTTCGCCTTCTGGCAAAATTGATAGCAGTTCTTCACCTGCTTGCACCGGGCCTCTAGTTGCTTTAACTTTGTAAATTGTGCCTGCAACTGGAGCTTTAATCGTTTCTACTGCTTCCTGCTTTCTCGCCTGCTCTAGTTGACCGGTAACATTAGTCAGTTCTTCTTTGCGCTTATTAATTTGAGTCAAAATTTCACTTTGACGCTCGGATGCTATGCGCTGCGCTTGACTAAAAGCAGCTTGATAAGCTTGTTGGGCTTGACGAATTTCTTGAACTTGAGCAGCAGTATCTTTTGCGAGGGATTCTACTCTGTCTTGAGCTTCTGTAACTTTATTTTGGGCATTGACTATTTCATCTTGTGCCCTGGTGACTTCTGTGGTGGCACGATTTAATCTTTCTTGGGCATCGAGGTAATCGACTCTCGGTGCAGCACCAGAAGTTACTAGAGTGCGTAAACTTTTTTCTCTACTTTGAGCGATCGCTAGACCGCTTTCAACTTTGTCTAGGATACTTTGTGCATTAACTAAATTATTTTTAGCGTTGACAAAGCTAGTTTGGGCATTACCCTGGTTTTCTTGTAACCGCGTCAAGCGGACTTTTGCTTGATCGATGAGTGCTTTTTGGCGATTTGCTTCTGCTTCCGCCGCAGCTTGACGCGCTTGGTAGTCTTTTAACCGCGAACTTAAAAGTTCATCTTGCAATTGTGTACCAGCGGTTTTAGCCCCTGTGCGTTCTGCATCCAAACGCTGCAAGTCTTCTTGAATCAACTTGCTACTTTTGCCGAGGCGGCTAACATCCGTTTGTTGCAAGTCAGGATCGCGTTGAATTAGAATTTGGTCTTTATTAACGCGATCGCCTTCTTTGACTTTCACCGCTAAAATTGACCCATTACCCAAAGATGTTACTGGTCGCACTTGAGTAGAAGCAATTAATTCCCCAGGTGCGATCGCAACTTCATCTATTTGTGAGAAATTTGCCCAAGCGATCGTTCCAAATACCACTAAACTGATCGTTCCCGCTAACAATCTGGTGTACAGCGGCGGCAATTCCTGTACAGCTTTACCCAATTCGTAAGATAGTTGGTCTTCTGGTCTAGAGAATCGCTCTTTTGTCTGACGTGCTTGAGTAGCGTTTGCAACTAAGGAATTTCTCATAAAATTTTAGATTAGTTAGGTATTGGATATTGGGGATTAGGTATTGGGGATTAGGGATTGCGGATAAGAGAATCGGTATTGGAAAAGTTCTTTCCTAGTCCCTAATCCCTAGTCCCCAGTCCCTAATTCAAACTGCTAAATAGCGTCGTAAAAAACTTTCCAAGGTTTCCAATTTGAAGTTAAAAATTCTTTCTAAGTTAGCTGTCTCCTCTTTTGTGCAGAAAAACTCATTAGATAACAATGTACGATAGGTTCCCAAAGCTTTTTGTGTTTTGGGATTAAATAAACCAAGGGCGCTGCGTAAGCCATCAACAACAAATAGTGGTGAGTTAATTACTATTGGTTCTTTGCTAAAGACGCGACTAAAAATCCGGGGAATATCCTCACGCAATAAAATCTCCGGGCCTCCAACTGATAATATTTGGTTACGAGCGCCTTCTACTGTCACTGAATCCACCACTATCCTTGCTAAGTCATCTGTACTCACAATTGAGGTACGGTTTTTGGGATCGCCCACGAGTAGATACAATCCCGTTTCACGAAACCGTTCTGCCAAAGGCAGTAAGTTAGATGCTAATCCAGCTGGGCGTAAAATTGTGTAATTCAAGCCACTAGCTTGTAGATATTGCTCTACCGCTCGTTTGGCTTTGAAAACGGGTGCATCTTCATACCCTCGGTCAGCTCCTAAGACGGAAATAAATACGAAATGTTGTACTCCGTTAGCTTTTGCTTGTTCAATAAGTTCAATGTTGGCGCGGTAGTCTAAGGATAGAGCATCGCCATCAGAACCGTGAGCGCTGATAATATATTGAACGCCTTGACAAGCTTTCTCGATATCTTTTTCTGAACGTAAATCACCAATGAAGATATCTGCCCCTCTGTGTTCTAACTCGCTGTAAGACGAGGTGAGGCGGACAAAAGTCCGCACTGACTTTTCCTGTTGGCGTAGGAGTCGCACAACTCGGCGACCAATTCCTCCTGTGGCTCCAGTTACCAGAAACATAATAATTAGGGATTAGGGATTAGGGATTAGGGATAGGGATTGGGGATTAGGGATTAGGTATTGGGTATTAGAATATTGGGAAATTTCGTTCTCACTTCCCAGTTCCCAGTCCCTAGTCCCCAGTCGCCAATCCCCAGTATCTAATCTAAAATTTTCAATCTCAAATTTCAAATTCGACAATTACGGGCGTGTGATCGCTGGGTTGAGTCAATTTTCTGGGTGTGACATCTATAATGCAACTTTTAGCACGCTCGTACAGCACTGGCGTGAGATAGTGATGATCGATTCGCCAACCGAGGTTGCGCCGGAAGGCGGCAGCGCGATAGTCCCACCAACTGTAATATCCGCCTTCAGTGGTGAATTTCCGAAAAGCATCGGCAAATCCTAGTTCTAGAATATCTCTTAAGGCTTGCCGCTCTGGTTTAGATGCCATAATGTGATTTTCTGGATTCACTTTTTCGTGAATATCTTTGTCTTCTAAGGCGATGTTGAAGTCGCCGCAGACACAGATGGCAGTTTGTGACAATAAAAGCGATCGTAAATACTCTTGCAGTACTGTCAACCAACGCAGCTTAAATTCGTATTTTTCGCTTCCGACTGCCGCCCCATTTGGTACATAAAGATTCACAATCCGAATATTATCAATTACGCCTGTAATTACCCGTTTTTGCTCGTTCCATTCTGGATCGAGATTTGGCAAAATTGCTGTGAAACCAGTAGTAACATCTACCAACGGTTGGCGACTGATTAAGGCTACACCGTTATAAGCCTTTTGTCCCGATAAATAAACGTGATAACCCAGCTTTTCAAAAGGCGATCGCGGAAAATCAGTATCTACAACTTTTGTTTCTTGCAAACAAAGTACATCAACGGCATTTTGACTTAACCAATCAATAACCTGTTCTAGACGAGTGCGAATCGAATTAACATTCCAAGTAGCAATTTTCATTAGTTAATTGTTAGTAGTCCAAATAAATAAGCTATTTAAAATTTTTAAATTTTAGAATTATTTAAGATTGTTCGTTCGATGCTTTTTTACCGTCTTTTTTCCTAATTTAACGTTCTCAATAATTGATCCCAGCTAGATTTTTAGTAGTTTTAGCTACAAAATTTTTAATTTGTCAGTTATGCTACAAAACATTTTACAGGTTTATGATCCCCAAGGTAGATGAAACCAATGAAACGTAGGCTATATTTTAAAAGTGTAGTTGCTATGCGACTATTGCGAAACGTCTAAAATTTTATTGCTAGTGGTTAGCACTACGGTAAACCGATATTGCACTCTTAGGAGTCATTTAGGTTAATTTAAATGTCAAAAGAGTGAGTACAAATGCTTTGTCCTCTTAAGATAATATTCAATCTTAAATTTGAGGATAATTCTATTGGCTGAACCAAAACAATTGTATGAAAATCGCTCAAGTTGCCCCCTTATGGGAACGAGTTCCACCTCTTAGTTATGGAGGAATTGAACTGGTAGTGAGTCGCTTGACCGATGAACTAGTTCGTCGCGGTCATGAGGTAACTTTATTTGCCTCTGGCGATTCTCAAACCTTGGCTCATTTAGAAGCAGTTTATCCGCGTGCATTGCGCTTAGACGAAAACGTTCGAGAGTATGCAGCGTATGAAACACTAGAACTCAGCCAAGTTTACCAACAAGCTGCGGAATTCGATATTATCCATTCTCATGTAGGGATTGCGGCATTACCTTTGGCGAGTTTGGTATCAACTCCGACAGTACATACTCTGCACGGCAATTTTACAAAAGATAACCGTTACGTATTTAGCCACCATCAAAAACAATCATACGTCAGCATTAGTAACGCCCAGCGGCAAATTAATTTAAACTACGTTGGCACAGTTTATAACGGAATTGAGCTAGCAGATTATCCATTTGAGCTTCAACCAAAAGAACCGCCATACTTAGCATTTTTAGGACGCTTTTCCCCAGAAAAGGGGCCACAACATGCGATCGCCATTGCTAAACAGACTGGCTGGCGCTTGAAAATGGCAGGAAAAGTTGATACAGCAGACTCGAAGTTTTTTCAACAAGAGATTGCCCCCCACATTGATGGTCAGCAAATTGAATATTTAGGCGAAATCAACAATGCCAAAAAAGCTGAACTTCTGGGCAATGCTGCAATAACTCTCTTTCCTATTAACTGGCAAGAACCTTTTGGTTTGGTGATGATTGAATCAATGGCAACTGGTACGCCAGTAATAGCCATGAATTTCGGTTCTGTGCCAGAAGTGATTGTTCGTGGCGAAACAGGTTTTGTCTGTCAAAGCTATGAAGAAATGGCGGCAATGATTCCTGCTGCTTTGAAACTCAATCGGCAAACCTGTCGAGAATATGTACAAAACAAATTTAGCCTTAACCAAATGGTTAGCAATTATGAAGCGGTTTACGAGCAAATTCTCAAAAATCGCATTAATTTAAACGGTTACATTCATACCGCTCAAATCCGGCTTTAATTAACAAATTTTTTTCTGTCTTAAACAATAATCTTTTTCAGGGAGGAAATCAGTATGAGTATGAGAGCCAACAATTGCCCGTGTTGCGGTGGTTCCCTCCTGCGTCATGTTCGTCATGGTGAACTGTATTGGTTTTGTCTGTCTTGCAGACAAGAAGTACCACTTTTAACTGTCAATCGCTTACCTAATGTGGAAACCCGAAATACAGGAGTTCTTCCCCAGTCAACGGTGAATAGCTAAATTGTCCCTAAACTGATGAAGGCGTAAGCAGTTTTGGCTCTAAACTCAAAACTAAGAGATTTCCAAATCATTGGAACTGATGAGTGTGAATAATTAACAACTTGAAGCAGTTGTTTTTATTTCTTAGAGTTCCTCAGTTTAGTTTTTATTATTTGCAGCTCTACCTGATAGAATCAGGTGGAGCTAATTAATTTAGGTCGAAAGCTGTGTTAGCAGCATTGCTTTATGGTCGAGAAGATTTACGCCTAGAATATGTAGCCGATCCTACTCCCGTAACTGGCGAAGTAGTTATTCAAGTGGGGGCAGCTACAACTTGTGGTACAGATTTGAAAGTCTGGCGGCGTGGTGGTCATGCGAAGATGCTGAAACCGCCAACGCTATTTGGTCATGAGGCAGCAGGACAAATTGTAGCTTTAGGTGCAGGCGTTACAGGTTGGCAAATAGGCGATCGCGTCGTCGCAAATAATTCAGCCCCATGCTACCATTGCTTTTTTTGTCAGCGCCAAGAATATTCACTGTGTCCAAATCTGACATGGAATAACGGCACTTTTGCCGAATACCTGAAAATTCCCGCAGCAATAGTACAGCATAATTTGTTGCGAATTCCCGATGAATTGCCCTTTGAATTGGCAGCGATGACGGAACCTTTAGCTTGTGTGTTGCATGGGGTAGCGCGTTCCAACGTTAAACCCAAAGATAAAGTAGTCGTGTTAGGAGATGGGGCGATTGGGCTGATGTTTGTGGCTACTTTGGTAAATACTGCTGAAGTATTGCTGTGGGGAGGTAGCGATCGCAGACTAGAAATTGCCAAGAAACTCGGTGCATCCCAGACCTTTAATTATCATCAAGTCTCAGATATTCCCGGTACAGTAAAAGAACTTACCCAAGGTTGGGGTGCAGATGTCGTAATTGAAGCAACTGGTGTGCCTAGCGTTTGGGAAACTGCGATCGCAACTGCCCGTCCTGGTGCTACCGTCAATTTATTTGGTGGCTGTCCGAGAGATACGGCTATTACAGTCAACACAGAACAGCTACATTACAGCGAACTTACCCTCAAAGGTGTGTTTCACAATACACCGGAGTATGTGCGGGCTGCACTTGCACTCATAGCTAGTCGTAAAATACCTTTTGAATTACTCATCACCGAACAGCGACCTTTGAAAGATTTGGAACAGGTATTTTGTGATATGAAAGCGCGGAAAGTAATTAAGGTAGCGCTGATTCCTTAATTCCTATGTTTTATCAATTAACCGAATATTTATACAGTGATTTTGCTTCTTCATTATGCATTGTTGCATCAAAACCAAAGTTTAGAATTATATAGGTATCGCCAATTTGGATAGCCTCATTCGCGTATGTTTGAGCAGCTTCACCATGCTGCTTAATTAGTTTTTCCAATTCTTCAGGAGACATATCTACAACTTAGAACGATACGAAACACTAACAGAAATAAGCCTGTTTTGCTTTCTTCAACTTTGTTAAAAGCTGATTAATAAAAGTTTCACCATCAATTCTCTCTCCCTTTTCTAGTGATGCTATCCCTTCATCAATCTTGGTGCGAGTTTCTTCAAGCCATCCTTGATAACTACGAGTCTCTTCTTCTAAAAGACGCAATGCAGTTTGAATTACTTCATCAACGCTGTTAAATTTACCTGTTGCTAGTAAAATTTGAATGATTTGTTCTTGCTCTGGACTTAATGTAATACTCATAACTATTCTATTTCTTCACTTTTTCTATAAAGGGCTTAAATTGAGTGTACCAACAATGAAATAATCTTCCTGTAAAACGGGAAAACTATGATTACCCCCTGCTAATTGGGGAATTTTCATCTAAGTCCCGTATAGGAAAATGCTAAAAAAATCTCTGGTTAATCGTTTGATTTTGCCTTTTTCTTTAATTCCTTGGCTGTGCGTAGGAATGATTTTTGATTCTAAAGCTAATGCTTTACCAGGACAAAGTACAGAAGAAGTCGGTACTTGGATGAAAGCCCATCCCACGCTACGCCCTGGAAATGGAGAACAATTGTATGTGCAAAAGAGCGATACAGCTGCACAACGATTCACTTTTCAAGCTTCGGTGTTGCCTCCTGGAAAAGTGGAATTTACCAAAAACCGGAGTACAATTCGCTACGAGCGCCTTGCTATGTACGATGCTATTAACGGGATGTCATTTCAACGGCTGCAAGAATCCTTACGGATAATTTATGGATTGGATATTTATCAAGACTTTAATCGCGCTCAGGTCGTGTATGAGTACCCTAACCAAAGTGCGATCGACTCAGCTCGTCTTGCCAAAACTCCAATTAGGGAAGCTTTAAAGGGTGAATTACGAGTAGGCGATCGCTATGCCTATTGGGTAGAAATTGCCCAACCCCGTGGAGGTAAAGCCTTCACCGGACAAATGACAGTTTTTCTGAAAACTGATGTAGATAAATTGGAAACTGAACTGCGAACTCGTTAACAGGATGAAGGTTAAAGCTGAATTTTTAAACATTTTATACTTCAGCTTTACTAGTGTCCTCCTAAACCTCCAATTTGTGGAGTTTGCCACACACCAGAAAAGATACATTCTGTGGCTAGGGAAATTCTCAGCAAATCTTCCTTGAGTAGGGGCGGCCAATCAATCCCAACTTTACGCCCCGCTACAAATATCTGTGGAGCTTTAACGCCTAACTGGTAAAGGGCAAAAGCTAGTTCTCTATCTAGATTTGAGGCATCTTTAAGAGCTTCAAACACTACTTTTAGTGCTAACAAAATCGAAGTAATCTGACCTGGCACTGGTGGCTTTCCCTGTTTCATCCGCATCAACAAGGCATCTGGGTTTTCTTCGTTTGTTGTTGTCTGTGATACTAGGAGTTTGCGAGCTGTTTCGTAATTCATTTATCCAGAATAGCGTAAGTTTTAGCACATTATTAATACTTGTTTGTACCTATCTTTAGCTATCTGCAAGAAAGGAAAAATACCTCTCCTACTGCTAACTCCCAAAATGCGATGTCTAGTAACAAATCGCCACGCGTCTACGCATCCTGTAAGGCTAGTGTAAATATACCCTCATAGTTTCAATTCTGCTTCAATTTGCCGAACTACTGTTAGCGCTGAATAACTCACCCCAGCCGTACCTTCGCCTGGATGAGTGGAGTCCCCAACTAACCATAAATGGTTAATAGGTGTGCGATTGGCAAAACCAAAAGGGCCAAAGGTGGGTATTCTTTGACCGATGCCACCAACTATACCGCGATCGCGGGCTGTGAAACGAGCAAAGGTGCGGGGTGTGGCAGCTTCTTGATAAACAATCGTTTCTGGTTTGAGATAAAAGTATTGGGCAAGACGAGCGATCGCTTCTTCGGTATACTTTTGTTTTAGTCCTTCATAATCTTGAGTCCGCCACCACTGTGTCGGGTCTACAAATGAAGAAGCGATAATTGTAGCTTTTCCATCTGGGGCGCGACCATCTCCAGGATGGCTGACAGAGACGAACAAGGAATTATTCTCGCCAATTGGGCCGTTAGCATTGTACATAAATTGCAGATGGGGAGGACATTCAGGCGGTATGGCACTAGCATCTACGCCCAAATAGACGACGAACGCCCCTGATGCTGGAGGCAGTTTTTCGACTCTGTGTTTATAACCAGATGGAACCTTGTCGCCCAATAGTTGCACTAAATTTTGCACGGTGACATTAGCAACTACACGGTCGGCGGCTTCTGTCCAGACTTCGCCAGTTTTTTGGTTTCTGATGACAACAGCAGTAGCTTTGCCATTTTCTACTTGGATATGTTCTACGGTATGGCGCATCAACAACTTACCACCATCTCTTTCTAAGGCTTGGACAAGGCGATCGCTTAGTACTTGCATACTACCTTGGAGGTGAAACAATCCTTGGGGTAATTGGGATACACTCAAGGCTGTTGCAGCATAAAGTAATGCTGTTTCTTCAGCATTCACCTGGGAATACAACTTCAATTGCAAATCCAAAAAGGTTCTTAGGCGTTGGTCATTTCCCAGTCCGTATAACCGTAAAGCATCCCCTACTGTAAATAAAGTGAAGGGTGCAGTAATCAATGTACTGGGACGCACTGCTTGAACTAGCTGCCATAAATCCCAGAAATTACGTGGCGGTAATACAGGGTCGCGTCCTTGAAATTCCCAACTGGCATTAAACAAAGTTGCCATCAATTGCCAGAAGGGTTCGCTACCAGGAAACTGTTTTTGTCGTTCCTCTTGCCATTTCTGTTGGTCGCGCCAGACATTAATAGGTGTCTTCTCACCAGGAAGATATACTGCACAAGCAGGGTCGCAAGGCGTTGCTTCTGGTAAATCTATTTCCAGTTCGGAAAATATCCGGTGATGAATTCCCTCAGGCTCTAACCCTGCTACTTGGGTCGCTCCCACATCAAAGGTAAATCCTTGGCGTTTGAAGGTAGAAGCACAGCCTCCCGGTACAATGGCTTGGTCTAGAACTAAGACGCTGTAATCTTTGCGAGCTAATAATGCCCCAGCAGTCAGTCCGCCTATTCCTGCACCAATGACAATGACGCGGGGTTGACTTTTGTCAATAAAGACGTTAGACATTGATATTTATATTTACAAATTTTAATATTACTATTCATAATTTTATCGGGTAATGGCTGTGAAAAGCTAGTTTGCAGGCGGTGTCCCTACTGAATTGACATGAATTGAGTTCTGAAGGCAAAGGTTGAGGTTTTGAAGTCGAAATTTCGAGTTCAGAGGCTCAACAATGCTGTTCTGAAGATGAAACTTCGAGTTCAAAAGGGGAAGTTTCGAGCTTTTTGCTTGAATGTTGTCGTTCTCAGGTCGAAACTTCGTGTTCTGAAGTGCAACTTTTGAGTTCTGAGGTTAAAAGTTGAGGCTTTGATGGTGAATGATGGTGTTCGGAAGGCGATCGCTCATTACCAGAAAGTTATTAAGCTATTTTTTCTTCTTTAGTTTTGGTTTCAGATGATCTGGCAAATTCTCTGACTGAATTGCATTACAACCCCATTTATAAGCATTATCAAGAGACTTTCCTGCTCCAAGGGCATCATAAAATCCTGTAGCAAAATTAATTGCGGCAGTATCTTCAATTGCATCACTCATCCCAATTACATAGTCAATATATTTTATAATTGCCTCTGCTTGCACTTCAGAATAGCAAGCATTCAGGAGAACACATTCGACGTGTTCAGCACACAATTCAAATGTATTGGCTAGAGCTTCTGTACTGAGTATTTTTGATTGTCCGTTTTCATCTTCTAGCACTAATCCTTCATTTCCAGATCCATGACCGCAGAAATGGACGATTTGTGGTTCATGATCTAATAAAGCTCGACGCACATCAATAGCTCGAACAGCCCATTTTTGTTTTAATCTGAATTGACCGTGTTTCTGAGAGCGATGTAAAGCCTCATCAATTTCTCGTACCTCCTCACTCAAACGTAACGGAGTTAAATTTTTAGGATTTGCTGCCAAAATTAGTATTGTTTTCAGGGAAGATGGCTCTTCTTTCCTAGTCACAATCTGGAGAATTTGCTCCGGTTGCAGTGGTTGCCAATTTTTGCGTCGCATAACCTCTTTGGTCTTGTGCAAAGTTCTTGTCAGCCATGTTAGTTCAGGAAACTGCTCAGAAATACGCTCAATCTCGGTACACGCCTGAGATGTCCCAGTTTCTCTAAGTTGTGTTAGAACGTTGTCTCTAAAACCAGTAATGCTTTCTCTAACTCCTACTAAGTGAGCAAGAACTTCATTGCTATGATCGGGATCTTCTGCATAAGGATATTCTTGTACTAGCCAGATGTATAGATCAGCTAACTGCTTTTCTGTGATGGGCAAATAGACACCATGCGAGTAGCGGTTAGCAATTGCTTCAAATACTTCCCGCCCAAAATTTTTATCTTGCTGAATAGCTGACCAAACTATCTCCCAACTAATAGGTTCTGCACATCCTACTAATTCCTTAGCTGCAAACACTGCTTTCTGATATGCTTCTTCTTCTAAAGGTAAGGGAATAGAAACAAGGCATTGAGCAAAATTTCTAGCCTCATTTGATTCATGCTTTAAAAGTTCCTCAAGTAACTGGCTCAAGCATTTAGGCTTAATTGCTGCATCTTTCGCTTTATCCAAAACAGCAGCTTTAAAACGTTCATCCCAGCATTTATCAAATTGATAAAGAATAAATATATAATCATGCTCTTCATTCTCTTGATCAATAATTGATATCAGTGTATTTAAGGTTTCAGTCGGAGCATTGATATATGCAAGTTTTACTAGTTCAGTATAGTGTTCTGCTCTTTGGGGGTTGTCAGGAAAACCAACTATAACTGATGCCCATCTTTGCCATACTTCAGATGATAGAGTTTCTAAAAATTCTGGAGTTTCTTTCACCAGTAACTGTAAAGCCCTACAGCCTGCTAATGCTGGGCGATCAAAAGTATTTGTTCCAATCCAGTCATAAGCAACTTGCTTGTATTCTTTAATATATTTTTTAGCACCTTTAATAATTCTGGCACGAGTTTTTACATCGGCTTCTTCCCATCCTGGAAGTTTAGTTAAATCTGATTCAAACTCATGTACATATAATCGTGTATTTGAGTTGAGGGCCATTTCCCTATTAAGTTGCCACCAAGCTGATAGATTATCTAAATCAAGTTGATTCAAAAGTAAAATTATTCGCTCTTTAGGTGGTGGACTGATAGGAGGATTTTGTCTGGCTTCTGCTCTTTCCTGTATCCTTTGATATTCAGCCTTCAGCATCTCAGCCTGCTCTGAATTTAAATCAAACGTTGTAAAAAAAGATGCAAATTCGTCACGTAAGATATTACTAGTGTATGTAGTTGTAAGAATAGCATCTATCTGCTTTACATCTTTGCGGTTAAATGCCCACTGAATTAGCCTTGACCAAATTAGCTCTTCTTGAAAGTCAATATTTCTTAGTTTCCCAAGCATCCATATAACATCTTCACTTTGAAGAATATTTTCCGTTAATTCACTTAATAAAAAATAGATATCTTCTCTTGATGCTAAAACTTGCATAACTGCCTGATTAATAAACTTGCGTCGTTTATTAACCTCATTAATGAGAGAGAAGTTAAAGTATTTTTTAATTTCGCTATCTTCGGTTATTATCTCCTGATGTTCTCTCCATTGTATTAGAGATACTTTAACAAAATATTCTGCTATACCAGGTAAATTAAAATGTTCCCAAGCTTTTAGGAGTATTGTATCTCCGAGTCTTTCAAATGGGTATCCAAAGCATCTAAGACCTTGCTTTTCCAGCCATTTTAGAGCAGCTAGCAAATCAGTTGACTGGAGTTTTTCCGCAAGTTCATAATCAAGAAATACTCGGTAAGATCCTGTATAGTTTCTCTTCTTAGGTCGAGTTAGGACATTAAACAATTCTTCTGCTGTCAGGTGTTCTGACCAAATTGCTCTCAAAGCATACCCTTTAAGCTGGTCATTTTCATCTTCTGGTAATTGATCAATAGCCAACGGTTTTAACTGCAATCTTGCACTGGCATTACCAACTGTACAAACTGCTTTTGCTGCCCTAACTCTGAGGTGAATTGATTGGGATGAATCAAGTGCTAGATTAACTAACTCTTCCTGAAGTTCATCTACTTCACAATATTCAGCAATCTTTATTGCGACATTTCGTGCATAAAATGGCTTGCTAGAATCCTGAATATATGGACGCAATTGCACAGCTAGCCCAGAATGTTTAAGTTTATTGTATCTGAAATAGTTATCTCTATTTGAATCAAATAACTTTCCCTGCTCGTAATTTTTCAGTAAGTTATCAACTATGGCTGCTCGAATATCTGTATCTGTAGGTATGTCACTTTGTAACAGCACATCAGGATCAGTCTTCAGAATTTCGTGAAGTACATCAGTCCTCATGCTAGCTAGCCATGCTGCTGTTTCATGAAAGTGTGGGATTAACTTACGTTCAGGATCTTCAGATGAAACAAACAGTTTCATTATCCTGTTCAAAGGTATTTTATGATGATATAAATACCATGCTGCGAGAAATTCAGTATAGGTCTGATGAGCAAAACTGAATCGATGCGGGCCACACAAAGAAAATAACTCTGTAATAGATAAAATTTATTTTTTTATGCAGTTTTCATCAAAGAAAAACTCTTGTTGATCAATATTTTCTCTACCTAGACACACATCTCGAATAGCAATATCGGTTTGAGGCATATCCCCATATTCTGGATTAATCCAGATGGCAGATTTAGCAGACTTATCAGACTTATCTGAAAATAGAAGTAATGCAGCAATTCGACTTGCTATAATTAATCTTTTTTTGGCACATAAACTGCCAATATTGTCTGAATCACGGCGATCTGGGTTAACCTCTTCACACATTTGTAAACAACCTTCTTCGTACAAATCTTTCTGAGAAGAAGGAAACCGCCCGTTCTGATAAATTCCTAAAAGAAATTTTAACGTTATTGGCTTGGTAGCAAGAGGAATAGCATTTTTGCTGAAAACTTCCTGTAAAAAATTGTCAGAGTTTATGCCACGTTTATTCGCTTCTTCAATTACATTTTCTCGAAGTAGGGGAGCTAGCTGATATACCCCAACATTAGCTTCTCCCCACTTTTCTTTTAGCTTTTTTTCTAAGCCATCCTTCCAATCAGCCGTCCTGCAAGTAATCCGAAAATACAAGCGATCGCAAGGTAGCTTTTCTATTTCACGCTTGAGAATGATAACAAGTTTTTTTATGGAAAGTAATCCTTCATCGAGGCTATCCAAAAAAAGATATAGTTTATGTTTTCCTCTGCACCAAGCTTGAAACGTTTCGTTGCGGAAGATTGCATCACACAGATCCTTGTCTGAGTCATAATTAATAAGTTTGAACCACAAACATACATCTTCTGAACCACTAAGTTTCTGACTTATTTGAGAATATGCTTGTTCGGCTGCTGTAGTCTTACCCATACCAGCTTCACCTAGCAGCACCAAACAGGGCTTTTCAGATATGCCATCAAAGGCTACTAAGTCAGGATTATATATATGTCCCCATTTTTCTTCTGGATTGCATAAATAACCGCCGCAAGCGTATTTGAGATTAACTGATGTAGGATACCAGAACCGCTTAAATTTATAATCTTGACTTGGCATTTTTACTGGCAAAAGGCTGAGAAAATTTTTACTATATTAACTTCACTTAATTTTAAGTGTTTACGTTTTATTAATGAGCTTTTTTATATAAAATACTGCCGCGATCGCCTTCTTAACTTCACTTTTCAACCTTTAATCTCAAAACTCTGAGCTTTTTACTCAAAATTTCAACTTCAGAACTCAAAATGTCGAGCTTTTTACTCCAAAAATCAAGCTCAGAACATGGAACGCCGAGCAATTTACTCCAACATTCGAGTTCTGAGCTTCAAGGTTACACTTCTGAGGTGCAACTGTCGAGTTATTTTCTACAATGCTGCTGCTTGAGGCTTGACTTTGCGAGATTTCCGGGCGAATCTTTGCCCCATTTCATCTACTACTGCATCTAATCCTCCGGTTTGTCCGCTGGCTTTTGCATAGTTATATACTTGCAACGCGGCTGCATAAGCTTCACTACCCACCGCCAAAGAAGTATCATCGACCAATTCTTGCAACTGGGTCAACGCCAGCAATAATGGATACAATGCTTCAAATAATTGCACATCCTTTCGCATTTCTTCCAAGTCAAAAGAACGTGGTAAAAACTCTGGGTTCTGTGTCGCCACCTCTAACGCTTTGCTGACAAAGGCACGGCTCTTATCTCCCATCTTGGGTAACGCTTTACGCTCTTCGTTACTCAAATCAATTAAAAATGGTAGCTTTTCTTTAATGGTGGTAATAGCTTGTAACAAAGCATCTCTGTCTTTTTGGGCGAAAGTTGCACTAATCGGGCTTCTAGACATAGGAATTATTCTCCCGTATGTATCTTTCATCTAGAGTTCCCAAATATACAATGAAAACCACAACATCACTTGTTCGGATAGCAAAGTGCTGAGTGTTGAGTGCTGAGTGCTGAGTGTTGAGTGCTGAGTGCTGAGTGCTGAGTGCTGAGTGCTGAGTGTTGAGTGCTGAGTAGAAATCCAGTTTTTCAAGGCTTGAGCAATCAACACTGTCCTAACCTATATGACTACGGCTATATCATGATTAGCGATCGCAGTGTTTCTTTTAAGTCGTGGATAAGATAAAGAAGTAAATTAGCTCTTCACTCACGACCAATGACTTCAACTCTGCTGCAATTCCCTCGTCTTAATGCGCCAAAGCTGCACCAGTTACCCAATGGTTTAACAATCGTTGCGGAACAAATGCCAATTGAAGCTGTTAATCTCAGCCTTTGGATTAAAATAGGTTCGGCTGTAGAATCTGATGCCATTAACGGCATGGCTCACTTTTTAGAGCATATGATTTTTAAAGGCACTGAGCAACTGGCTAGCGGCGAGTTTGAGCGGCGAATTGAAGAGCGAGGTGCTGTCACCAATGCTGCTACAAGCCAAGACTATACTCATTACTATATAACCACTGCTCCCAAAGACTTTGCAGAGCTAGCACCGCTACAAATTGATGTAGTATTTAACGCTAGTATTCCTGACGATGCCTTTGAACGCGAACGATTAGTAGTCCTAGAAGAAATCAGACGTTCAGACGATAATCCCCGTCGGCGCACGTTTCGCCGAGCAATGGAAACCGCATTTAACGAGTTACCCTATCGCCGTCCGGTATTGGGGCCAGAAGCAGTGATAGCCCAACTCAAACCCCAGCAGATGCGAGATTTTCATGCTAGTTGGTATCAACCCCAATCAATTACGGCTGTAGCTGTAGGCAATTTACCAGAAGAAGAATTAATTGCAATTATTGCCGAGAAATTTACTCAAACTATTAACACACAGCACTCAGCACTCAAAATTCAGCACTCAGCACTCAAACCCGAACCTGCATTTACAGAAATTGTCCGTGGGGAATTTGTTGATGAAAGCCTCCAGCAGGCGAGGATAATAATGGTTTGGCGGGTTCCTGGATTAAAACAGTTAGAGCTAACTTATGGGCTGGATGTTTTGGCAGGAATTTTAGGACACGGGCGGACATCAAGACTGGTGCAGGATTTGCGAGAAGAACGAGGGTTGGTATCTTCAATATCTGTGAGCAATATGAGCAATCTGCTGCAAGGGACGTTTTATATTTCGGCTAAGTGTGCAGTAGAAAATATACCAGCTGTAGAAGATGCGATCGCTCAACATATGGCTAGGTTACAAATAGAGTTAATCTCTGAAAAAGAAATTGAGCGCGTGCGGCGGCGAGTAGCGAATAGATTTATTTTTGGTAACGAAACACCAAGCGATCGCGCTGGGTTATATGGTTACTATCAATCTCTAGTAGGAGATTTAGAACCAGCCTTTAATTACCCAGCTTACATTCAAGCCCAAAATGCAACTAACTTGATGCAAGCAGCAAATCAGTATCTTGACCCAGATGCTTATGGTGTAGTTGTGATGAAGCCATTGTAAATTAGGGATTGGGGATTAGGTATTGGGTATTAGGTATTGAGAAAATTCTTCCCCATTTCCTAATCCCCACTCCTCAGTCCCCAGTCCCTACTCCCCTATTCAACAATGTGGACTGAAATTGATACCCATATTAGCCAGGTGACTGGCAAAAAATTTCAGAACGAACAGCAGCGATCGGTCGGTGGCGGATGCATCAACCAAGGTTATGCTGTCTCTAATGGCGAACTGACCTACTTTGTCAAACTCAACCAAGCATCTCAAGTTGCGATGTTTGAGGCGGAAGCGCTGGGCTTAAAGCAAATGGTGGAGACACACAGTATTCGCGTCCCAAAACCGATTTGCTGGGGTACAAGTGGTAATTCTAGTTACATCGTGTTGGAATGGCTGGATATGGGGGGAGGTAATAACCAATCTTGGACAGAGATGGGACGTAAGTTGGCGGCGATGCACAAAGCCACTAGCCAAAAAGGTTTCGGCTGGGACGTAAATAATACTATTGGTTCCACGCCGCAAATCAATACTTGGACAACAGACTGGGCAGAATTTTATGCCAAACATCGCCTAGGTTATCAATTTCAGTTAGCAAGGCGGCGAGGTGGTAACTTTCCTAAACAAGATGAGTTACTGCAAGTTATTCCTGATTTACTAACAGAACGCCAAATCCAACCATCCCTAGTGCATGGAGATTTATGGGGCGGTAATGCTGGCTGTACTGCGTCGGGAGAACCAGTGATTTTTGACCCTGCAACTTATTTTGGCGATCGCGAAGTTGATATCGCCATGACAGAATTATTTGGTGGGTTCCCAGCAGCTTTTTACAAAGGTTACAACGAAGTATTTCCTTTAGATGCAGGCTACGAACGCCGAAAAATTCTCTATAATCTCTACCACATTGTGAATCACTTCAATTTATTCGGTGGTGGTTATGGTTCTCAAGCCAATCGGATGATTGACCAGATTTTGCAAAATTAACTAGAATGCAAATTCTTAAAATAGGCTATTTACTTGTAACCGCAATCTTAGTTATTTTGTGTCTTTTTTTATACTAAAATTTCAAAAGCAGGAGTGCAAGACCTTACGCTCCTACAGATAAAAACCTGGAAACCCAGGTGAAATCTCAGTTTCTTAATTACGAATTACCCTTCGGGTGACGCTCGTACCTCGCTAACGGCAGTCCCCCAGACGCTCGAAGACTCGCTAACGCTGCGCTAACGACGGGAACCGCCAAGACGGGGGCTGCCTCACGAATTACAAATTACGAATTCGTATTCGCCTCCTCTTTCTTTATGAGTTTGTCTATTTCAGCTATGTTTGGTAAATAAAATAAGTAGCTAGCCTACATACTGGGCTGTTATCCCACACTTGACATAAAGCATTGTGAGTGCCAAACGTCTGCCAGAAACCATCGCCCATGTCAAAATTACCCGCCAATCCTGGCAACACGGCTTTCTTGAGGGCGAAGTCAGCGCGGGTGATTTTGAGTGGCATTTCCAATGGCATTTCCGCCGCGGAGAACTTTCTGTTAGGCCTTCCCAAGGTCGTGCCTTAATCAAAGAACCCCTCGGTCGCTTCTTGGAAAAACAAGATTACCAGCTAGAACCTGGAGGAGACTATGCTTTTACTATTCGAGCAGAACTTTAGTCAGTTGTCAGCGGTCAGTCGTCAATAGCAACTAACAACTGACTACTGACTACTGACATAAAACTTCTCATTAAGGGCTAATAGTAGTTAGGCGATTTAAATATCTTTCGATTAAGAGGATGGCGACAATGTCATCTATTGGTCGTGGCGGTTGCCGCATACCCTTTGGCAATAGTTTTGTTAGTCCTTTGGGAGGATACATTTGCCAGTAGCGATCGCGGGCTTCTAAGGTGGTGTAACGCTCATCCACCAAAATAATATTTAGGGCTTCTGTTAATTCCTCAGATAGTTGCTGTTTCCACCGCTTGGCTGTGGTTTGGTCGCCCATTACCAATAAGGAGATGGGAAATTTTTGCCGTAATGTGCCAATGGTAGCGATCGCTTCAGTAGCAGGTACAACTTCATGATAGTGTAGTTGCCGATCTAGCCCCATTACTGCTAGACCACATTTGTCTTTACCTGGATCGAAGCCCAAGATGACGGGTTGCGTTGGTGAGAATTCCCTGAAAGTCATAAGTAATTAAAAATTAAAAATTAAAAATTAAAAAATGCAATTAGCTGTTGAAATTTTACTAATTAAGGCTTATAAAGATTTTTGAATTGAGACTAATCTTTAATTTTTTAAGTACTAAAAATAACTTGTCCGTTGATTATTGCCACTAGCTTCACTCTCAATGGGCCAGCTGTATAAGTGTCCTCTGCTGCGATCGCTTTAATTTCTAATGGTTGATTGTATTGTCTCAATTGGGCAAGAAAGCGCAAAAAAGTGCCATCTATTTGGACATTTTCTACAATCCCGGCATTACGGGCACGAAATTGAGAAGCAGAAATCAGCAAATCCAGCCTTTGCCGCAGTTGATAAGATGTCATACTTCTGGGATCGGCAGTAGTCGAAGCTAGAATCTGGCCTCCTGAAAAGACTAGTTGATTTCGTGCCGCATCGGCAAAAAATTCAATCTGTTTTTCTCCCCTAACGTAATTGCCAGCGGAGAAAATTCGCACTACGTATTCTCGACCATCATTAATCTGTTTGATTAGTTGGTCAACTTTATCTTGGGTAACGCGCAGTATCTCCACATTTGCTGGGTTGATACCAGGTTCGGTTAATTCAATATTAGCGTTGCGGTTGGCTTCCTGTAAAAGTTGCATTACCGCCTGACGGGCAACGGCAGTTTGGTCAACTCGAACTACAGCAGCAGCTAGAACTTGACCGCGTACCAAAGCCAGCTTGCCCAAACGCAAGTCTTGGTATGACTGGTAATATTTTTCTAGTCTTGCTACTTCCTGTTCTAAAAAATCCTGTTGTTTTTCCAATTCTTTCAGACGAGATTCTCGTTTGGCAATCACTTGTTCTCTGGAGGTGATTTCTTGATTGCGCTTTTGAATCAGTCTATCTAATTGAGCAATTTTTTGGTCGCGCAGTTCAATCGCTAACTGGCGGTTGGCAAGTTCGCGATCGCGTTTTTCAATCGCTGCTTTGGCTGCTTCAATAGCTTTATTCGCTTCGGCATACAATCTTTCGCGTTCTGCCTTCAGTTGGGCGACTGCCGCCTGTAATGCCTTTCTCTGATTATCAACGTTTTGTAGTTCGGTTATTGCTTGTTGGTACTGATTTGCTACTTTGTCTAGCTGACTTTGAGTGCCTTGGAGTCTAGCTTGAGTTTGGGCTTGTTGGCTAATGGTGCGGTTCAGTTGGGCTTGTGTTTGCCGTTGTTTGGCGTTGACCGCTTGTAAAGATTGATTAGTTGCCTGTAAATCCTGCTGCGCCTGTGTTTGTTCTTTTCTGGCTTGGTTTAATTCATTCTCTACTTGGCTTTTTTGGGTTTCTGCGGTTTTGAGTTGTTCGCGCTTGTTCCTCAAATCTCTTTGAATATCCTCTAACTCAAAAACCCCCTTTCGCAATCCTTCGTCAGCAGTGAATAAAATCGCTAGGGTTGATGCCGAAATTAATCCACCAGTCAGGATAGTTACCAAAACAGCCGTATTTTTAGGACGGAGGTTGAATAATGAGAGACGCGCCTTGCCTACTCGCGTGCCGATGCGATCGCCAACCGTGGCAATCACGCCTCCCAGAATTAAAATTGCTGCGATGAGGATGTACCCGGTGGTCATCTTCAGCTACCGAAATGCTTCCAGATACAGCCTACTACTTTCAATCATTATCTGTGGAGGTGGGAAGGTTGGCAATAGCTGGAATTACTCAAGATTTTCGATTTTCTTCCAGCTATGGATGTCATCTTTAGAATCAAGAATTGGTGAACTCAGAATGCAATTGGTGGGAAATTCAAATCTAGCACTAATTTAGTAGAGTCTCAAACCCATTTATTCATACACCGATTGCAAACAATTTTACTGAATTCTGGCAACTACCATCTTTATTTTTTCTTAGTAAGATAATACCCGCCACCATCCCTTCTCCCAATTGCTTTTAAGTGAACTGTCTACTTAAAGTAACAGGTTTATGCACTGTGATCTTCTTTTTGTGGATAGAAATCATCTTTTTCTCGCGCAAATCGCCCAGTAACCTCGTGACGGTAACGCGAGTCGAACCAATTGCTTCAGCGATCGCTTGATGAGATAATTTCAGATCGATTGTGATGCCATCAGCACAAGGAACGCCAAAATCACGACAGAGAATCAACAGAAAACTCACCAATCTCGAACCCATATCTCGGTGAGCCAAAGTTTCAATCATCATCTCTGTTTGTAATATCCGCGAAGATAGACCCCGCAGCATTAACATTGATAATTCTGGATTTTCCTTAAGCGCTTGCTCGACTTGTTCGATTGGTGCTGACAGCAATTCAACAGGCGTAAATGCAACCGCGTGGTAAAAACGATCCGACTTGTTTCCTGTCAGCAGAGACAATACACCAAAAACACTATTTTCTCGCAACAGTGCTACCGTTATTTCCTCTCCTGCCTCATATACCCTGGAAAGTTTTACAGCACCCTTTAAAAGGAAATAAACTCGTTCGGCAGGATCTCCAGGAAAAAAGATCGTTTTATTCCGTTCAAACGTTTCCACAACTGGCGGAAACGCTCCGGTCGCCATCTGACGAAAAACATTTGCTAGGGCTTTATCTTGTGTCACGATCATCTCCCTTCCCCTACCCAATGCCGGAAAAACAAAAACTGATTACCTAAGAATACACCTGAAAAATCAATAAAGCACCGTCAACCTTTCTGTACTTTCCTATACTCAAACCTCCAAATTGATAGTTATTTGTTCATAATGATACATAATTTTTCATATTTTTAGCTAGTAGTTGTTATAGGTACTTGCACATTTGTAGTCGTCAGGTTTTTTGCCGAAAAATTTACGATATCTTAAGGAATATTTTGGGATTTTTTCATAGCAAACACACATCTCAATCATCATTTTTGCAATTTTTGTGCAAAGTAAACACAAACTCGCCTCATACCAAGTTGCATTGATACAACAGAAGTTAAAAATTAGCAGTTAAGAGTCAGGAGTTATTTTTTTATATCCCCATCTCCTTCATCCTCCTCATCCCCCTGATTCTCCTCATCCCCTTCAGACTTCAATTACTATCTTTGATAGTAAGTCGGCATCAGATTCTAGTATGCTCCTAATGATCGATCGCATTGAAAATTTCTATGCTTAATCTGACTGGAAAAAACGCTTTGGTCACAGGTATTGCCAATAACCGCTCGATCGCCTGGGGTATTGCTCAACAACTGCACAAAGCAGGGGCTAACTTGGGTATTACCTACTTGCCAGATGACCGAGGCAAAATGGAGAAAAAAGTTGCGGAATTAGTGGAACCTCTCAATCCCGGCTTATTTCTTCCCTGTGATGTTCAAAACGACGAACAGATTCAGTCTACCTTTGAAACTATCCGCGATAAATGGGGAAAGCTAGACATTCTCATCCACTGTTTAGCCTTTGCCAACAAAGACGATTTAAGCGGAGATTTTAGTCAAACTTCTCGTTCTGGTTTCAAGACAGCTTTAGAAATCAGCACTTACTCACTCGTGCAGCTAACTGGTGCGGCTAAACCGTTGATGACAGAGGGAGGTAGTATCATCACCCTGACATATTTAGGTGGCGTGCGGGCAATTCCTAACTATAACGTTATGGGAGTTGCCAAAGCGGGATTAGAAGCAAGCGTGCGTTATTTAGCATCTGAATTAGGGCCGCAAAATATTCGGGTGAATGCCATCTCAGCAGGCCCAATTCGGACTTTAGCATCTTCAGCAGTGGGAGGTATTTTAGACATGATTCATCATGTAGAACAAGTAGCACCCCTGCGACGCACTGTCACTCAAGAAGAAGTCGGTAATACTGCTGCTTTCTTATCCAGTGATTTAGCCAGCGGAATAACTGGGCAAGTCCTGTATGTAGATGCAGGATATGAAATCATGGGAATGTAAAATTGTGTATTAGGTACTGGGGATTAGGTATTAGGAAGAAAAACGCTCTTTGTATGAATTGAAATTCCTTCCCAGTCACCAGTCCCCAGTCCCAAGTCCCAAGTCCCCAGTCCCTAATCCCTATGCAAATAAGCGAACGCCAAATTACTCAAACTTCTCGAATTGCTTCTGTTCGCCGCACTACTGGTGAAACTGATGTGCAAGTTACCATCAACTTGGATGGTACAGGAATCTGTGTGGCAGCAACAGGGATTCCGTTTTTGGATCACATGTTGCATCAAATTGCCTCCCATGGGCTGATTGACTTAGAAGTTAAAGCACACGGAGACTGGGAAATTGATGACCATCACACCAATGAAGATGTGGGTATTACCTTAGGGCAAGCCTTCAGTAAAGCATTAGGCGACAGGAAAGGTATTGTCCGTTTTGGCAATTTTCTTGCGCCTTTGGATGAAGCTTTAGTTCAAGTAGCATTGGATTTTTCCGGACGACCTCACCTGAGTTACGGCTTAGAAATTCCTACCCAGCGCGTAGGAACCTATGACACCCAGTTGGTACGCGAATTCTTTGTAGCTTTAGTGAATCATAGCCAAATGACACTCCACATTCGTCAATTGGATGGCATTAATTCCCATCACATTATTGAAGCAACATTTAAGGCGTTTGCTAGAGCAACACGCATAGCAGTGGAGATTGACTCTCGTCGTGCTGGTACTATTCCCAGTTCTAAAGGAGTGTTGTGACGGAAGCGAGGATGAGGGAAATGAGGGAGATGAGGGAGATGAGGGGGATGAGGAAGTTAAATTCCTAGTCCTCAGTCCCCTGCTCCCCCTGCTTTCCTAACTCCCCACTCCCCATTTCCTACTTGGTTTGCCATAATTGACAAACCTAATGGTGGTGCTTGTTAGCTCTTTGGGTAAACTGCAATTAGTAAGCTGATATGCAGTTAATTTGCTGAAGTCGGAATTGGGAAGTTACTAGGAATCAAAATCCAAAAACCTCCTGTATTCTATTTGGCATACTAATTTGCGATCGCAAGTGTAACCTTGGTAATTGGTAAGTGGTAATTAAATCGAGATGAAGTCTGTAACAGGCCCTCCGCCAGCAGTTCTCACTTCTGAATTGCGAAAAGTCTATCTCACAGGCTTTTGGCTCAACCAAAAAATCGTATCTCTCAAAAATTGCTCTATAAAAGTTTACAAAGGCGAAACCTTTGGGTTACTAGGGCCAAATGGTGCTGGTAAAACTACGCTTTTAAAATTATTGTTGGGAATTATCCGCCCTACCTCTGGACGAGGACTTTTGTTTGGCAGACCGCTGGGCGATCGCGATGTCAAACAACGCATTGGCTACTTACCAGAAAATCCCTACTTATATGACTATCTCACGGGTTGGGAGTTTTTGCAGCTAGCTGCTGGGTTATTTAAAATTTCCCCGAATGTGCAACGTCAACGTATTCCCCAACTACTAGAATTGGTAGGTTTACCTCTAGCTGATGCCCGGAAAAAGCAGATGCGGCGCTACTCGAAAGGTATGCTACAGCGTGTTGGTATGGCACAGGCATTAATTAACGAACCAGAATTAATATTTCTGGACGAACCAATGTCTGGTCTCGATCCGGTGGGACGCTACCAAATGCGGGAAATTATCCTATCGCTGAAAGCCGCAGGCAAGACGATTTTTTTCAACAGCCATATTCTGAGTGAGGTTGAGCAAATTTGCGATCGCATCGCTATTCTTTCTCAAGGTGAATTAATTTGCTCTGGTTCTCTTAAGGAATTATTAGGCAGCGAAGATACATATTATGTCAAAGGTCAAGGCGGCGATCGCGAAGTTCTGAAAAAATGGATACCTAGTTTAGTTTTTCTGTCTGATGGCTCTTGGCAAGGTACGCTCCAAGAAGATTACTATGATTTTCTTGGTAGTCTCCGCTTGATGGGTGGACAAATCATTTCTATGAGCGTGTCCCGTAATTCCTTAGAAGAGTTTTTTATCCAACAAATACAACAGCAAAGCAAATCGGCGAACTTCGGGACTTCCAAATAAGTATCCGATCTGAGTTTTTAGAGTTTCCCTATTGCTCGCTTACTTTTATCTATAAAAAACTCTCACTTGATATCAAGTGAGAGTTTTGCTACGTGTCAGTTTTTGTGGACTATGGCGTTTTAAATGAGTAAATCTATATGACTTAACTATTGCACGCTGGATTGACAAAGCGATTGCAAAATCATGACGAAATTATGTCCTGAATTAGAGAATGATTCAAATTACAGGTAATTGTAAGGGCGAACGTAACAGCGCCCCTACCCATATACTTCATTTACTTGAAAAACGCTGTAGATTTTTAGTATAAATAACTTCAAATACTCAGGACTTTACTAGAACTTTTACTTATGTTAGGTAAAAATTTATTCATACTATAGAACATTGAATAAGTCTCTAAATCTCCACCCAAGAATTAATTTATACTAATAATTCCAGCAGTGCGATGCGATCGCTCGAATTTTCTACAAAAACACTTTGAGTATCTTCTGATTTACTCAAAGCACTGCCGCTATCATAAAGTCAGAACCAAGTCACAGTTATAGCAAAGTGCTGAGTCACCAAAGTTGCAGGGGAGGGAAACCACGCCATTTGCAAAGGCCGCCGGGGAACCCGAAAGGCGCAGTGGCTCCTCCTGGCAACTTCTCGCTGAGTATAAACCCAATGGTTGCCTAGTTTCTAGCAATCAATACTGTCCTAACCTTTGGTTAAATTCTATACATAGAGAAATATCTTAAGTTGACATTAGTAAAGGTAAAAAATGGTAACAGTAGTTGTCGTCATTAATATCCTCATCTCGCTCATACTACTTTATGTGGCTAGGCGAGTGTGGCAACTTAAGCAGCGGCTAGCATTCATCGCAGATAGATTAACTGCTTACGAACGTAATACCCATGCAGTGCTGTCTAACGCCCCTGTAAATATATATACTAGCCAGCGGAATCTTCAAAATTTGCGCCAAGGAAACCAAGGACTACAGGTACAAATTCAACAAGTGCGGCAAATTGTCAGCTTGTTATTTCTAGGACGAAACGTCTGGGGACTATCTTTTGGTAGGCGAGGGTATAAATTTGGTAAAAAGACAATTGCAAAATGAATTAATGAATAAAAGCAACATTTTTGGTTGAAATATTGTCACGATAAGTTAATTAGATAAAACCATTTGGGTCTTACAAGGGGAGCAAACCCACCTAAAATGGGTGTAAGGAGATAAACAATAAGATGTCTAATAACCGTTCTGGAGTATTTTTTGGCGGTTTGATGCTAGGAGCTACTATCGGTGCTTTGACCGGTTTATTGGTCGCTCCACGCACAGGACGCGAAACGCGTAAACTTTTGAAAAAATCTGCTGATGCCTTACCAGAATTGGCGGAAGATTTATCAACGAGCGTGCAAATCCAGGCAGACAGGATCTCTACTGGCGCACTACGAAACTGGGATGAAACTTTAGAAAGACTGCGAGAAGCGATCGCCGCTGGTGTAGATGCCAGTCAACGCGAAAGTCAAGTCTTGAAGCGGCAAAAAGTTCAAGAAGACTCAGATTCTCTTCCCCAACAAATAGAACACTCATAGATGGCATAACCGTGATCGATCCCCTGTTTTGGCTGGGACTATCAATACTCTTAGTCGCTACCAGTCTAACTGCTGTTTTAGTGGCGGCCATACCAGCTTTGCAGGAGTTAGCACGCGCAGCCCGTAGTGCAGAAAAGTTTTTTGATACGCTCTCGCGAGAATTACCACCTACTTTAAATGCGATCCGTACAACTGGCTTAGAAATCACTGACTTAACAGATGATGTCAGTGAAGGTGTCAAAAGCGCTAGTCAAGTCGTTAAGCAAGTTGACCAAAGTTTAGATGGTGCTAGAAAACAAGCTCAAAATATGCAAGTAGGGACGCGCAGCATTTTTGTTGGTGTCAAAACTGCCTGGAAAACCTTTACACGCCAAAAACCTGCAAGGCGAACAGTTGAACGTCTCCCCATAAATGAAACATCGCCGCTGACGTTGCGAGAACGAGAAGCACTCAGACAAGAAAATCGCCGTTCAAAGACAGAACCATATCGCACTAATGATACTTATGATGAGGCTTCTAATTGGGAAACAGATTTTGAAAATGAAGATTTTGTTTCAAAACCTACAGCCTCTGATGATTGGTACGAACAAGAATAGAGATTAATCAGGAGGCAGGAGGCAGAAGGCAGAAGGCAGGAGGCAGGAGGCAGGAGACAGAAGAAATCTTAATTCTTTCTCCCCTTGCTTCCCCTGCTCCCCCTGCTCCCTCATCTCCCTCATCTCCTCGTCTTTGCATCGTCGCGTTTCCCAATTGCTTAGACCCCTAGATTAGAGTAAAGTAAACAAGTGTAAAGAACTATCACTTTTGCCGTACTCTTTTAAAACAACTTGTTCACTTCTACCGTTGATATTTATATAGAAACGTCCATGCAGTTTTGTTTTTGGCGAAAACTTTTAGTATCCATTGTGGTATTTTTCTTAGCTGGGTCAATTTGGGTAATGCATTCTTCCCCAGCGCTGGCTTATGACAATCCGGAGTTGTTACCAGATACTTTCACCCCAGTTGTAGACTTAGCAAAATCTCTCACCGAACCGCAAGAAGAAAAACTCGTTCGAGATTTAGAGCAATTTGAGACGGATACTGGCTGGAAACTGCGAGTATTAACTCAGTACGATCGCACTCCAGGTCGAGCAGTCATAAAATATTGGGGTTTAGATGACAAGAGCATTTTGCTAGTTGCCGATTCTCGTGGTGGTAACATCCTCAGTTTCAGCGTTGGCGATGCTGTTTATGAACTTCTACCCCGGACTTTCTGGATAGAATTGCAAACCCGTTTTGGTAATCTATACTTTGTGCGAGAACAAGGTGAAGACCAAGCCATTCTGCAAGCTTTAGATTCAGTTAAAGGCTGTTTGCTCAAGGGTGGTTGTAATGTCGTTCCCGGACTACCACGAGAGCAGTGGATTCTCACTCTCGTTACCTCAGTCGCTGGAGGAATTATTTGTGGATTTGCAGCTCAACCCCGCCGTGAAGGACAAGTTTTAGCTTGGCAGTGGGCTTTAATATTCTCTCCTTTGTGGGGAATTTTGTTTATTGCTTTTGGTATTGGGCCAGTAGTGACGCGCACGAGTGACTGGCTACCGCTAGTTCGTAATATCTCTGGTTTTCTGATTGGCGCTTTGGTTGCTTACTTGTCTCCTATTTTCAGTCGGCCCTCTTCGAGTGCTGAGTCGTAATTAGAGACGCGATTAATTGCGTCTGTACAGGAGTTATATGGTGTTCGGCTAATCTATGCAGAAAGCCTGAAAACTCCGCTCCTCCGCCCCTCCGCCTCTGGAGCGGTCTTAATAGATAAGTCTTTAACCGGACACGATATTAGTAGAGGCGATCGCTCTTTTGCTCAATGGTCTAGTACCAATTTGTATATCTGGAGTGAATTATTAGATAAATATTTTCCCCCCTAAGTATGGCGATTATCCATACTTTTTCGTTTTTAAGAGAGATGATGGTAAGTGGAATCATGAATGCGTATTCATCATCTTAATTGCGGTTGTATGTGTCCGATTGGTGGGGCACTCTTCGACGGTTTTAGTCGCGGACTAACAGCCTGTCTGGTCTGCCATTGTCTGCTGGTCGAGACAAATGAGGGACTTGTTCTCATAGATACTGGCTTTGGTCAGCGCGATATCAAAGCGCCCTTATCAAGACTCAGTCCATTCTTCCTGAATTTAAATCGCATCCAGTTAGAAGAAAGATATACCGCGATCGCCAGAAAACGAATCCCGTGTGAACTGAAACTTCAGATTCACACTCCCAACGAAAATTGATCGCACTTGCAAAAATACCAATTCTCTAAAATCCGGCAACAAATTCAAACCCCGAAACCCGGATCGTGTTTAAATTTGTTAATTACGAATTACAAATTACGAATTACGAATTGGTATAAGTCCTGATATTTTTAGCTCAATCGTTATTAGCTTTTAACTCCTCACTCTCTTTACCTGATAAGCTGGGAGCTAATATCTCAAATCTAAATAGCAATGGAATGGCACGTAACTGATGCTGAAAGTTTAGCAATTATTGATAGCGAAATCGGCGATCATGTCTTTTCACCCGCAGAGTATGAAATTGTCCGGCGGGTAATATATGCTACGGCTGACTTTGAATATAAATCTTTAATTCGCTTTTCTGAGCGTGCCTTACAAGCTGGTGCAGCAGCATTAGCAGCGCGTACAACGATTGTGGTTGATGTACCGATGGTACAAGTAGGTATTGCCTACGACATTCAAAACACTTTTGCTAATCCAATTTATTGCAGTATGGAAGCTCTGACGCGTCCTCAGAAAGAAAAAACTCGTGCAGCTTGGGGAATTGAAACTTTAGCCAAGCGTTACCCAGAAGGTATCTTTGTGGTGGGTCAAGCACAAACAGCACTGACAGTACTAGTTGAGTTAATTGCAGCCGAAGAAATTCGACCTGCTTTAATTGTTGCTACTCCCGTGGAATTTGTGAGTGTGGATGCTGCTAAAGAAATCTTGCAAGATTCACTAGTTCCTCACATTACGATTGACAGTCGCAAAGGCAATGCAGTGGTAGCAGCTGCGATCGTCGATGGGCTGGTAGACTTGGCTTGGCAAGCTTATGGGCAAGAAGTGAGGTGATATGAATTGCTGAGGGAGATGGGGGAGATGGGGGAGAGG
>NZ_JAECZA010000190.1 GCF_016056275.1 Dendronalium phyllosphericum CENA369
AGTCAATATTACTAAAAACTGTATTGACAGGCACTTGGCAAAAAGAGGAAATAAAACGGCTATTATTTTTGAGCCGAACGATCCAAAAGAAGAAGCACAACACATTACTTACAATGAGCTATACGACAGGGTAGCAAAAATGGCCAATGTTCTTAGGGAACAAGGAATAAAAAAAGGGGATAGGGTTTGTATTTACCTTCCTATGATTCCAGAATTGGCAGTTTCTGTTTTGGCTTGTGCTAGAATAGGTGCCGTTCACTCTGTTATTTTTGCCGGATTTTCTGCCTCGGCCGTAACCACAAGAGTTAATGATTCACAGTGTAAAATGGTTATCACATCCGACGGAGCCTACAGAGGAAACAAATCAATCGACCTTAAAGGCATCATTGATGAAGCTCTTGAAAAATGTCCTACGGTAGAAAGAGTTCTTGTTGCCAAAAGAACAAATGCAGAAATCAACATGAAAGTAGGCCGTGATTTATGGCTTCAGCCTTTATTGGAAGCAGCAGTTCCTAATAACGTAGCCGAAATTATGGACGCAGAAGATCCGTTGTTTATCCTTTATACTTCCGGTTCTACAGGAAAACCAAAAGGAATGTTACACACTACTGCGGGTTATATGGTTTTTGCAGCCTATACGTTTAAAAATATATTCAATTACGAAGAAAACGATATTTACTGGTGTACTGCCGATATTGGCTGGATTACCGGACACTCTTATATTTTATACGGTCCGCTATTGAATGGTGCGACAACCGTAATTTTTGAAGGAGTTCCGTCTTATCCTGATTTTGGAAGATTCTGGGAAGTAATCGACAAACATAAAGTCACTCAGTTTTATACGGCTCCAACTGCCATTCGTTCTCTAGCTAAAGAAAACAGCGAATGGGTTGAGAAACACGACCTGTCAACATTAAAAGTAATTGGTTCTGTAGGAGAACCGATTAATGAAGAAGCATGGCACTGGTATAATAACCATGTAGGTAAAAAAAGATGCCCAATTGTAGACACTTGGTGGCAGACAGAAACCGGAGGAATCATGATTTCACCACTACCTTTTATAACACCAACAAAACCTACCTATGCTACATTTCCTTTACCGGGAATCCAAGCAGTCTTAATGGACG
>NZ_JAECZA010000191.1 GCF_016056275.1 Dendronalium phyllosphericum CENA369
GCCATGGAAGGTAAAGAAGTACGCTTTGGACCTGCAGCAACAGCCTATTGGAGTACCATTACCACAGTGGTAAGTACTGGTTCTGTAAACGGAATGCATGATAGCACTATGCCACTTACCGGGCTTTATCAACTGCTTGCTATGATGGTAAATGCATTTTACGGCGGCTGTGGCGTTGGCTTACTTAACTACTTTATTTACCTGATAATCGCTGTTTTTATAGCAGGATTAATGGTTGGTAGAACACCTGAATTTTTAGGCCATAAGTTGGAAGCCAGAGAAGTAAAAATTGCAGCTTTAGTGACGTTAATTAGTCCCTTATTAATCATGTGCGGCACAGCGTTGGCAGCTTACACTTTCACAGCTCATGGAAATGCAGCTTGGGAAACGCCACCGTCTGCATGGTTCAACAACCCAAGTTTTCACGGATTCTCCGAAATGCTCTATGAAGTTACTTCCTCCAATGCTAACAACGGTTCTGGTTTTGAAGGCTTAAGTGATAACAATATATTCTGGAACGTCATGACCGGCGTAATCCTACTATTTGGCAGGTTTATCCCAATCATTGGTCCGCTAGCTATTGCAGGATTGCTTGCAAAGAAAAAATACATTCCGGAAAGTGCAGGCACACTACAAATCGACACTAAAACCTTCGCTTTAATGACACTAGCCATTATTGTCGTTTTAAATGCACTATCCTATTTCCCTGCACTGGCATTAGGTCCAATTGCAGAATACTTTACTATGATTAAATAACATGGAAAAAACAGCATCAAAATTGTTAAACTCGACATTGGTAAGTGTTGCCATCAAACAATCTTTCATTAAACTTAACCCTTTAGTGATGATTAAAAACCCAGTGATGTTTACTGTGGAGATAGGCACACTGATCATGGCTGTAGTTACTGCATACAGCTTAACCAATTCGTCCGAAGGAAGTTTTGGATATAATCTCAGCGTATTCATTGTGCTATTTTTAACCCTTTTATTTGCCAATTTCGCAGAAGCAATTGCAGAAGCCAGAGGCAAAGCGCAGGCGGATAGCTTAAGAAAAACGAGAGAAGAAACACCTGCTTTATTGCTGATAGAAGATGGCAGCACAAAAA
>NZ_JAECZA010000192.1 GCF_016056275.1 Dendronalium phyllosphericum CENA369
CGACGGCGCAGGTGGCCGGGCTGACGACGGCGCAGGTGGCGGGGCTGGCCTCGACGCAGATCCGCGCCATGGAAACGGCCGACCTTTCGGCCCTCTCCACGGCACAGATCGGCGCGCTGACCTCGGCTCAGCTTGCTGCCCTGACCAGCACGCAGGCAGCCGGCCTCACGACCGCTTCCCTCGGCGCCCTGGCGACGGCGCAGATTGGTGGCCTTGGTACGGGAGTGCTCGCCTCCTTGAGCACGTCCCAGCTCACGGCACTGACCAGCGCGGCCGTCACCGCCCTGACGACGGCGCAGATGGCCGCCTTCGGGACGGCGCAGATCGCGGCGTTTACGACTGGCCAGGTGGCGGCGATGGAAACGGCGGATCTGGCGGCGCTGAGCAGCACGCAGGCCGCCGCCTTCACCACCGCCCAGCTCGGCGCCATGTCGTCGAGCCAGATCAACGCCTTGTTCGCCTGAGCCTCGACAGCGAGCAAATCGACCTCCGGCGTCACGTGCGCCGGAGGTCGTCGCGCGCTCGGGTCTCATTTCTCGGCCCATTGGTAAAGATGCCGTCAACGCCTGGGGGCCAGAACCTGGGTCTTCGAGACGGCATCAAGAGGATGGCTCGCCCATGAATGCGTTCAGCGCCGCTGAGACGACCCTGCGCACGGTCCTGCATGTCGGGTGCGGCATCGCCAATCCCGCCAAGCTGCCAGCCGCCTTCTTCAACCCCGGCGACTGGCGCGAGATCCGGCTGGATATCGACCCCGAGGTCCAGCCTGATATCGTGGGAACGATCACCGACATGGCCGATGTACCGAACGCGTCGGTCGATGCGGTCTGGTCGTCCCACAACGTCGAGCATCTCTATGCCCATGAGGTTCCGGCTGCCTTCGCCGAGTTCCGGCGTGTGCTGAAGCCCGGCGGCTTCGCCTTGATCGCCGTGCCGGACTTGCAGCAGGTAGCGGGCCTCATTGCCGAGGATCGCCTTGGCGATGCTGCCTATCTATCCAGCATGGGCCCGATCACGCCGCAGGAGCGTGACAAGCTGATCAAGTCGTCGCCGGTCTATGGCCAATATGACGAGGCGGTCGATCGTGAGTCGGCCTATGAG
>NZ_JAECZA010000193.1:0-303 GCF_016056275.1 Dendronalium phyllosphericum CENA369
GCTTTAAGGCTTGAAGTAAATAATAGATGAACCCATATCCAAGCAGAGCCAGTCCCACTGACCATACAATAGCTGGGATTTTACGAGTTTTTTCGTAAATGGTAGTGAGCAGGGTGGATAGAAAAATGATTGAAAACCCTGTGAGTTGGAACCCTTTTGAAAAATAAAGAAGGGCAAGAAGGCAAATAAACCCGGTTAAAAAAGCTCCGAGAGCAGCTGCAAGCGCTTGTTTAAAGGGGGATTCGTGCACTTTAAGAGAAATCCCCATTTCTTCTTCGAGCATGATTTTTAATAATCTATCAT
>NZ_JAECZA010000193.1:318-1405 GCF_016056275.1 Dendronalium phyllosphericum CENA369
AAGACAACACTTAAACTTGGAGCAATCAGTGACAAAAACAACAAAAGGACAGCCGTGTCTCTTGCGTTGTCTGCAACAAGAGAGAGAACTCCAGGGAGCTCTTTTCCATGCGCTTCAGAAAATAGAAGTCGGTTTTCTTCTTTTTTTTCTGTGACATGTGTCAGAGCATCTTTATTTTCAAAATGAGAATAACTTGTCATGTCCCAAGTATAAACGATCTAAGAATTGTCCAAAAAGAAATTAGAAAAATTGAAAATTTATCTAATCACTTTATGGACGTAGAATCTAGTAGGGCGTAAGCGATGTTACGCCAAGTTTTTCTTGTAACACAGAGGGGAGATGAATCGATCCATCTTCTCTTTGGTTGTTTTCAAGGAGAGCGACAAAAAGACGAGAAGTGGCAAGTCCAGATCCATTTAAGGTGTGGACGAGTTCAGCTTTCCCTTGCTTTCCTTTGTACCTCGTTTGGGAACGCCTTGCTTGATAATCGGTGCAGTTAGACACAGAAGAGACTTCATAGTATCTATTTTGGCCAGGGAGGTACACCTCTACATCCACTGTTTTAGCGGCTGCAAAAGACATATCGCCTGTGACAAGAAGAGAAAAACGATAGTGGAGCCCAAGCCCTTGTAAAATTTCTTCTGTAACGTCAAGCATATGATTCATCATGGCAGGACTTTCTTCAGGCTTTGTAAAACAAAACATTTCTACTTTGTTAAACTGGTGCATGCGAATAAGGCCGCGCTCTTGCTTTCCCGCAGCTCCCGCTTCCCTGCGAAAACAAGGAGTATAGGCGGCATATTTGATGGGAAGGGATTCTTCAGGAATGATTTCATCGTAATGAAAGCCGTTTAAAACAACTTCTGAAGTGGGGACAAGATAAAGCGGATGCTCAGGGTCATCAAGTTCATAAAACTGACCAGTAAATTTTGGAATTTGTCCTGAACCAAACATGATGTGAGGTTTGACCATCAGAGGGGGAAGCCAAAATTCAAACCCGTTTCTGACTTGCACATCGATCATGTAGCTTAAAAGAGCCCATTCCAATCTCGCTCCCATTCCGCGATAAGCCGGCCAGCCAGAGCCG
>NZ_JAECZA010000194.1 GCF_016056275.1 Dendronalium phyllosphericum CENA369
CTGATGAAGTCGGGGGTTTTGTGTTATGCCCCGCTTGAGTGTGGGTTACTTTTCTAGGCTCTGTTTCACCGTGGAAGCTCCCTATTAACGCCAGTGTCAATCCATAGCGATTGTCTGATTGCGTCCTGTTCCCAGCTTCACTCTGCAAGAATCGAGCTTGCTCGGTGTGGGCAGGTAAGGAGTCACGCCTGAACCTGGCGGGTAGGACTTTCACCTACATCTGGTTGAGAGTTCAACTCGTAAGAGTTGGTAAGTTTATTTACGGACTGGATACCGGGATTCACTTACAACGAATCGCACGGGGATTCACTGTAGAGATAATAAAGTCAAACGAGTTGGTAACAGACTCAATCGCTTTGGCATCACGAGAGTTGATGAAGTGATTTGCTCCTAACTCACGAGCTTCAGACTCTTTATTCGCATTAGTGGAAAATGCCGTGACATCACATCCCCAAGCTTTTAAAAACCGCAGTGCCAGATGTCCAAGTCCCCCAATACCTATTACACCAACTCTATCAGTTGGCTTGACATCAAATTGAATAATGGGGTTAAACACGGTAACACCGCCACAGAACAGCGGCCCTACCTTAGCAGGATCGACTCCTGTTGGCAGAGGAGTTACCCATTCTTCATGGGCCCGTACCTTGTCAGCAAATCCGCCATATCGACCGACAATCGTTTGCTCTAGGGTTAGACACAAGTTGCGATCGCCCGACATACAATATTCGCAGTGCATACAAGAATGGGAAGACCACCCCAATCCAACCTGCTGACCGACTTTGAGAGTAGTCACGCCATCGCCAACGGCTGCAATTGTTCCGACAACTTCATGACCCGGTACAAAAGGATACTGGCTGAGACCCCAGTCATTTTTGAGCATAATCAGGTCGCTATGGCAGAGTCCGCAATATTCAACATTAATTTCTACTTCTTGGTCTTTCAAAAAACCTGGAGCGTATTCAAATGGTTCTAGTGCAGCATTTACTGTTTTGGCTGCATACGCGTGAATCATGCTGAATTTTACTCCTATCTAATATTAATTGTTTGAAATAGTTTACATCCTGAATATTAATCTTCTGTGGTTCTGTTTTGAATGATTTACAGTGGTTGATGGTATAGTCTGCTCCCATTTTGAGACACCAGAGTTAAATTTGACCGCAGAGCAAATTTTAGCGCTGGCACAGTCATACCAATTCGTAATTCGTAATACTCTTCTCCTGAAGGAGACGCTACGCGAACGGGAAGCCGCGCAGAGCGCGTCTACGTAATTCGTAATTAAGAAAGTCCCATTTAGTCTAGGTTCTTGGGTTTGGATATGTATCGTTATTTTTGGTAAATTGTATCAGCTAATGCATAATCAGCGTTGATACTTGATGCAATTTTGTTTGATAAACCTTCACTAATCGGTCGATACCTTTGAAACGGTAATCCCCCATTTCTCGGAAATCTGAGGGTTGTGAAAGCATTTGATGGGTTGCTTCACTAATGACGCATTCACCGGGAGGACAAACTGCTTCCATACGAGCAGCAAGATTAATCGTAGCTCCTAATGCTGTATAGTCTACTCTTTGAAGGCTACCAACATCTCCCACGACAGCTTTACCACTATTAATGGCAATACGTAATTGTAGGGG
>NZ_JAECZA010000195.1 GCF_016056275.1 Dendronalium phyllosphericum CENA369
TTGGTATATTGTATGTACTACTTCCAGGTTCAAATTGATCCAAGAACCACAATCTCTTTTGAGCAAAACTTAATGGAATGATTCCATTATTGATGATAATAAAATCTAGTTGTTGATCATCATCACCACTACTACAAGTATATGATCTATCAATAACCAGAACATCTACTACTATTAAAGATGATGATGATGATGTTGATGATGCGTTGTTGATAGTATCATTATTTTTGTTGTTAATAATTTCTTGCTGTTGTTGTTTATCCACCATATCAGCAATAACAGCAATAGTTGGTGATTCGAATACATATTTCAATTGAATTTCAACACCTTCTATTGTTCTTATACGTGATACAAGTTGAGTTGCTAATAAAGAATGTCCTCCCAATTCAAAGAAATTATCATGTATTCCAACTTTTTGTAAACCAAGTAGTTGTTTCCATATTTCAACTAAATGATGTTGGATAGGTGTAGTAGGAGCAACATAAGAAGTCAAATCTTCTGGTCTTTGATCAGGAGCTGGAAGAGCTTTCCTATCTACTTTTCCATTTGGTGTCAATGGTAATCGTTCTAGTGTGACGAAAGCCGAAGGAATCATATATTCTGGTAATTTTCCTTTGACAAATTCTCTCAATTCCTTAGTACTGATGCCAATCATGTTCTCACTACTACTATTACTACTAGTGGTAGTAGTGTTGTTTGTAATAAGAACTATGTATGCAACTAAACGAGCACCTCCTCCTCCAGAAGAAGAAGCTTCTTGTTGTTGTTGTTGATTATTGTTATTATCTCCTTCTTCTCTATTTGCAATAACTATACATTCTCTAATCAATGGATGTTGATTCAATACTGATTCAATTTCTCCAAGTTCAATTCTAAATCCTCGAATCTTAACTTGATGATCTATTCTTCCCAAATATTCTAAATTACCATCACTAAGATATCTACATAAATCTCCTGTTTTGTAAACTCTGGTGTAATCACTTATATTTTTCTTTCCTTCTACTAATA
>NZ_JAECZA010000196.1 GCF_016056275.1 Dendronalium phyllosphericum CENA369
GTTATGGTGACATCGCAGCAACTGAACAACTTCAGTCGGCGCGACTAAACTATCGCAATATTTTATTGACCATTATTGAAGATGGTATTGCTCAAGGGATATTCCTCAATCCACCTGCACTTAATGTTCAAATTACTATTAACAGCATTATTGGTACGATTAATTGGACTCTTTACGATCTACTCGTTGTCCAAAATCAAAACCTAGAACCTGAAGTCTTAGCCACACAGATATCTTCCCACTTGCTACGGAGTCTGGCACGTTAGTTCCCCCTCCCCCAAACGCTAGATACGCCCTACGAACATGCTCTTGTCCCCTCGCCCTTTCGGGTCTAGGTTAGTTGTTCGCCTTGGAGTCAGTTGCCCTGAACTCTAGCCAACTGTGTTGGCAATTCAATCGCGCGCAAACGCTTTGCAGCTTGCCGCAGACATCGCACCAAATGCTAGTAATAATTCAAAAAGCTGGAGGGCTTGCCGTCAGGCATCGCAGATCAAGAGCATCTGTTCGCATTCCTGGGGCAAGTAATCATAAGACTTCAAATGCTGCACCCTAACCGTCAATTCTTCATCCCAAGTTCTCACGGTGCAACTAAAGTCATTCACTTGAGTGACAATCGCCCAACAGCCGCTTTTACCCCTGAGTTCGGAGTTGTCTTTTGTAAGAACTTGGCAGACTTCGCCAATCTGGTATGTGTTGGGAACTCTCGTCCTTTCCATGATTCGCTGCACGACATCTTTGACAATGCGATGAGATGGTACTTTACCTTTGGCAGAATAAAGCAGCTTGTTGCCATACTTCGGGCTGAATGTCTGGGTCTAGCTTTGTAACCCATATTCCGCATGAGTATATATACTCAAAAATTTGCTCTTCGCAGGTAGCTTCGTCAAAATCTGAATTTTTCCAAAATTGCTAAAACTCAACTTCCATAAACACTTCAGGCTTTTTATCATCTATGGGGAGTCGTAGAACTATTCAAGGTCAAACAGACTAAGTTTATTGACAATAGTGTCAATAAGATTGATTTTGACTCTCAACTCAGTTGCGATCGCAGAATTTAGAATAAATATCAAATACCTGAAAGCATTGTTATATCTGGGTTATGGAAAATCCAAGATTTTTCAACTTACCTGCGGAATGTGGGTTGTAAGTGATCTACTGGAGTTTAGACTAGTTCGCGGTGCGAAACTGGAAATAAAATAAAACAAAATTAATATTAAATGCTCGATAAAAAATATAATATGCAAAGCGATAATATCAACAATCTGAAACTTAGATAAATTCAAATATCTGGTAAAAGAAAGTAATCTTAATGAAGTGATTTATAGCTGGGTATAAAAATAGTAGTTTAGTTAACATTCCTAGCTTGAGAAACTAAAACTCGACCGATAATAGTCAAATTATGAGCGATTATTCCCCAGCCC
>NZ_JAECZA010000197.1:0-859 GCF_016056275.1 Dendronalium phyllosphericum CENA369
CTTTTTTACAGATAGATCCCAATAATATGGTAGAAATTTATCATACCATAATTCATAATCTAACGCATCGCAAGCATCAGGAAACGAAATTTATACACGAAAGTAAGTTTTCTATTTCTGAACATATCGCTAAAGGATTCGCAGAGGAAATTAGAAACCCACTTTCCACCATTAACCTCGTACTTTACGATCTCAGTACAGATGAGGCCTTGGCTTACAACGAATCGTTGCAGCAAAACTTAGAAGTGATTAAAGGCAATGTGGATGAAATTAATCAGCTTACCAAGAATTTTATTGCCAGTACTGAAAATAAGCCAATTTCTGCACAAAAGGTCAATATCAATCAGCTAATTGAAGAAGCACTTACAGAGATTAGTGATTTGGTTTTAGGACATAGAATCAATTTGGAAAAACATCTGCTACCTTCTGATGTCTATCTATCGTTGGATACCAAGCAAATTAAAAAGGCCATTGTCAACTTGTTGAAGAATGCTGTTGAAGGAATGCAGACATATCCTAAAGTACTAAGCGTAAGTTCCATTAATGATAGTGGCTATTATTCTATTTTCATTGAAGATAATGGCGTTGGTATTAATCCAGAGCTGAGTCATCAAATTTTTGAGCCTTTTTTTACAACAAAGAAAGATGCAGAAGGGCTTGGACTTACAGATGCCGAGCGTACTATTTTAGCACATCAAGGAACGCTTACTTTTAAACCGCAACAAGTAGGCAGTCTTTTTGTGATTAGTTTGCCTATTAATTAGCGTCTAAGGTAAAGTGGAACAATCTTTGACCTCATTTTGCGCAAAGGTCATTTAACTTTATATTAGATCGTAAAGCTCTAAAAAGCAAAAAAGTA
>NZ_JAECZA010000197.1:981-1490 GCF_016056275.1 Dendronalium phyllosphericum CENA369
TATTTGCACCGGATAAAGGTAGCGATACAAGGGATAAACTAGGTCAATCATTAAAAGACTTTGGTGATTCAATTAAAGACAGAGCTGCTGATGAAATCAACAACTTAAGCAGCTTGAAGGACAAAGTGGTTAACTCTATTAAGGGCAAACTGCGTGATGTGGAACAAGAATATTCAGATGAAGTAGAACACGTATAATCCAAGCTATACCTGAACGATAATGGAAGATAAAAAAGAAAAAAATATTGAAGAGCTAGTTGCCGATGCGAAGAGTTATATAGATTCAAGGATAGATTATATTCACCTAAAATCAGTAGAAAAAGGGTCAAAACTCGCTGCAGATTTAGTTACTAATACGGTAGTGGTGGTGTGCTTTTTACTTGCATTTTTACTTGGTACAGCAACCTTGGCCTTGTACTTATCAGAGGTACTAGGAAGTATGGTGGCGGGCTTTGGTTGTGTTGCCGTTATTTACTTATTTGTCGCCATTATCGTTCTTTTAACCAAGGA
>NZ_JAECZA010000002.1:0-3032 GCF_016056275.1 Dendronalium phyllosphericum CENA369
CCCCACACCCTACACCCTAGGGTGTGGGGTGTGGGGGAAGAGATAGCCCCAACCACCCTTGGGATACAATCCTAAGCTTTTCAAGACGATAGTATTGGTGGGGGTTCCAAGCTTCTTCCAATGCAGTCTTCACTACACCCGTTGCGCCACACCCCACACCCTATTCTTGACCCAGTCTATATTCTAATATACGCATCTTTGATGACTTCTGATTTTACTGATTCTGTAATCCCTAATACAGCGCTTTCGGTATCTGGTTTAACTGACTATATCTGCTTACTATTAGAGCAAGATCGACATCTGCGGCAAATTTGGGTAACTGGCGAAGTTTCTAGCGCTAACCACCATCGTAGTGGGTTATTTTTCACGCTCCAAGACCCCGATGGCACAGCAGCAATTAAGTGTGTGGCATGGAATAGTCAATTGGCAAAACTGGCGCAAATACCGATTGCTGGCGAACAATTAATTATTTTGGGCAGTATTCGGGTTTATCCGCAAAGAGGAGAGTATCAATTGTCAGTTTGGCAGGCTTTGCCTGCTGGTGTTGGCTTACAAGCGTTGCGCTATCAACAGTTGCGAAACCGCTTGCTAGCTGAAGGATTGTTTGATGCACAACGAAAACGTTCTCTCCCACCTCACCCACAAACGATCGCAGTTGTCACTTCACCAACTGCGGCGGCTTGGGGTGACATTCAAAAAACTCTCAAGCACAGGTATCCTGGTTTACACATTTTATTTTCTCCTGCCACGGTGCAGGGCGAACAAGCACCAGAATCTATAGTTAAGGCAATTGAGCGGGTGGAAAGAGATGGTCGCGCCGAAGTGCTAATTTTATCGCGGGGTGGCGGCTCGGTTGAAGAATTGGCTTGCTTTAATGATGAACGAGTCGTGCGATCGCTTGCTAATTGTTCTATACCTGTAATTACTGGCATTGGTCATCAAAGAGATGAATCTTTGGCAGATTTAGTTGCCGATGCCTGCGTACATACACCGACTGCGGCAGCAGAAACAGTCGTACCAGCACTGTCAGAGTTGTATACTCAACATCGCCAGCGAGTTGTTGCTTTACATGAAGCGGTGCGTGATACCTGGGAAACTGCTGAGAATCAGCTAGCAACGTTGCAAAATCGTTTGCGGCGTTTGCGGTTAGACAGGCTTGTGCAGCAAGAGACGCAAAAGTTAGCTTGGCAGCGTCAGCAATTGCTACAAGTGACAATGGGGCGATCGCAGCAAGCAAAGCAGCATCTTGAATTGTTACGCCAAAAGTTGGCTAGTCTTGACCCAAAAGCAGTTATGCAGCGCGGTTATGCAGTGGTAAGACAGGAAAATGGTGCGATCGCTCGTGCTGCGGCTGAGTTAACTGTGGGGCAAGAGTTATTGATTCAGTTGGGAGAGGGTGAGGTTATAGTGAAAGTTACGGAAGTCAAAAATTAGTTTAGAGGTTGTTTGAAAAGTAATTTGCTGTGATTTTAGGCACTTACAGATCCCCCCTAGCCCCCCTTGAAAAGGGGGGAAAATTTCTTAAAGTCCCCCTTTTTAAGGGGGATTTAGGGGGATCTCAAATGTAATGGTGGCTTTACGAATGCGAACGTTACGAACTTGTGTTCTGAACCAACGCACTTATTTTCTGAACCAATGGACTTGTGTTCTGAACCAACGCACTTATTTTCTGAACCAACAAACTTGTGTTTTGAACTAACGGACTTATTTTCTGAACCAACGCACTTGTATTCTGAACCAATGGACTTGTGTTCTGAACCAACGCACTTGTTTTCTGAACCAACGCACTTATTTTCTCAACCAACAGACTTGTATTCTGAACCAACGCACTTGTATTCTGATTGCCACAGGCAAACGCTACGCGATCGCTCGATTTTGTAAACAATGCCAAAAATAGATCGCAAGTATCATGACAGAGATAGCTAGAAACCAGATTTAGATATATGCGATCAGCACATCTCAAGGCGCGTTGGCGTAGCCCGCCGCAGGCATCGCCAAAAAGCGAAGATGTAGCATTTTTTCCTAATCAGTTAAGATCATCTTTATCAATCTTCTTTCCTCACCCTTTTGCTTGGAATTATGACGCAGGATGAGTTATTGGTACTGATAGATCGCGCCGTGGCTGAGGGTTGGCAAGAGTTAGACTTGTCTGGGCAGGAGTTGACTGAGTTACCTGTAGAAATTGGTAAGTTGCAGCAGCTTGAGTCTTTGATTTTGGGAAAGAAGGTTGAGGGTTATGAAGAAGTAAGAGGCCGCGTTCTCCAAAAGGTTTCAGGCAACAATTTAAAAACGCTTCCACTCGAACTATTGGGTTTGCCTAATTTGCGAAAGTTGGATCTTAGTGGCAATCCTTTAGAGAACATTCCCGATGTGGTAACGCAAATACTACATTTAGAGGAACTTATCTTAATTCGAGTAGAGTTAACTGAAATACCTAATGCGATCGCTAAATTAACCAATCTGACGCAGCTTCACCTCGATGGCAACCAAATAACCCAGATTCCAGAGGCGATCGCTAAATTAACCAATCTGACGCAGTTTCACCTCGATGGCAACCAAATAACCCAGATTCCAGAGGCAATCGCTAAATTAACCAATCTGACGCAGCTTCACCTCCGCGACAACCGAATAACCCAGATTCCAGAGGCGTTCATTAAATTAACCAATTTAACGCAGCTTCACCTCGATGGCAACCAAATAACCCAAATTCCAGAGTCGTTCGCTAAATTAACCAATCTAAGGGAGCTTATCCTCAGTGACAACCAAATAACCCAGATTCCAGAGGTGATCGCTAATTTAACCAATCTATCTACGCTTTACCTTGGTGAAAGTCAAATCACTGAAATACCAGAAGCAATTAAAAACTTAACCAATCTATCTACGCTTTACCTTTCTAACAACCAAATCACTGAAATACCAGATACGATTGCTAATTTAACTAATCTCACCGAGCTTAAACTGTGGAATAACCAAATCACTGAAATACCAGATGCGATTGCTAATTTAACCAATTTGACGCAGCTTAATCTTTT
>NZ_JAECZA010000002.1:3132-124162 GCF_016056275.1 Dendronalium phyllosphericum CENA369
TGATAACCAAATCACTAAAATATCAGATGCGATCGCTAAATTAACCAATCTGAGGGAGCTTGACCTCAGATCCAACCAAATAACCCAGATTCCAGAGGCTTTCGCTGATTTAACCAATTTGACGCAGCTTAATCTTTTTGATAACCAAATCACTAAAATATCAGATGCGATCGCTAAATTAACCAATCTGAGGAAGCTTGACCTCAGTTACAACCAAATAACCCAGATTCCAGAAGCAATCGCGCAATTAACAAATCTGAGGGAGCTTGACCTCAGATTCAACCAAATAACCCAGATTCCAGAGGCGCTCGCTAATTTAACCAATCTTACGCAGCTTGACCTCAGTCACAACCAAATAACCCAGATTCCAGAGGCGCTCGCTAATTTAACCAATCTGACGCAGCTTGACCTCAGTCGCAACCAAATAACCCAGATTCCAGAGGCGCTCGAAAGTTTGCCGAAATTGAAACAACTAGATTTACGGGGAAATCCGCTTCCTATTTCACCAGAGATTTTAGGATCTTCTAATAATGTTGGTTCAGTTAAAGACATTTTCAATTACTTGCAATTACTCCGTAGCGGTGAAGTGCGTCCACTCAACGAAGCCAAACTCTTGCTTATCGGACAAGGTAGCGTCGGCAAAACATCCCTCATCAAGCGACTAATCCGCAATGAATATGATAAAAATCAACCCCAAACCGACGGACTCAATGTAGAAACTTGGAACGTGCAGGTCAATAGCAAAGACATCCGCCTGAATGTTTGGGACTTTGGCGGACAGGAAATTTATCATGCCACCCATCAGTTTTTTCTGACTAAGCGCAGCCTCTATCTCCTCGTTTGTAATTGTCGCACCAGCGAAGAAGAAAACCGCATCGAATATTGGCTGAAACTAATCGAAAGCTTCGGCGGACAGTCCCCCGTGATTATCGTTGGCAACAAAAAAGACGAACAACCCCTCGACATCAACCGCAAAGCATTACGCGAAAAATATCCTAACATCCAAGCGATAATCGAAACCTCCTGCCAAGACAATATCGGCATTGATGAACTTCGCACCGCAATTTTGCAGCAAATCGCCAACCTCAAAGAAGTCTACGACCTTCTACCCCTGACATGGTTTGAGGTTAAACAAAAACTCGAATCCATGACTGAAGACTTCATCAGCTACAACCGCTACATCGGCATCTGCCACCAAAAAGAGATTCCCGAAGAACAAAACCAAGAGCAACTAATCGACTTGCTGCATCGACTCGGCTTAGTTCTCAACTTCCGCGATCATCCCATCCTCAAAGATACCAACGTCCTCAAACCCAACTGGGTGACAGAAGGCATTTACGCGCTCCTGAGCGATGAAAACCTCAAAACTGAAACCAAAGGCATTTTCACCCCCACCGATCTCACCCGCATCCTCAATCCAGAGCGATACCCCACCAAGCGTCACGACTATCTGATCGGGCTGATGAAAGAATTTGAGCTTTGCTTTGCACTAGAATGTTACCCACCACAATTTCTGATTCCGGGACTTTTGCCTAAAGACCAACCAGACGAAACAGAACTTGACGACGAAACCTTGGAATTTCAATACCATTACAAAGTTCTCCCCGAAAGCATCATCTCCCGCTTCATAGTCATCACCCACGAAAAAATTCATAACCAAATCTATTGGCGCAGTGGCGTAATGCTGCAATATCAAGAAAACAACGAAATCTATAACATCGCTCGCATCAAAGCAGATCCCGAAGACAAAAAAATCTTCATCACCATTAGCGGACATAAAGAAACCCGCCGCTTATTTCTCGGCATCCTCCGCGATGTCTTCCAAAAAATTCACAAAAGTCTTCCCAATCTCGAAATCACCGAATGGGTTCCCGTCCCCAACCATCCCAAACATCCGCCCCTTGACTACCAAGAACTTCTAGGACTTGAGGCAATGGGTGAAAGCACAATCACCATTGGCAAACTAAAATTAAAACTCGATTTGCGTCAACTTTTAGATGGCTATGAATCATTAGAATCGCGTCGAAAATCACAAAAAAGAGATAATGATTTAGATGATAGGACTGCATACGAAGATATGCGAGATATTGCTAAACTAGCTGTCAGCAGAGAAATTAAAATTAATAATAATAATAAAGCCGAGGCAAATGCTGTGTCAGAAAATCCTCAATTCACAAACAACCTTCAAGGCGCAAACATCGGCAACTTTGCCAACCAAGTCAAAGACAACGCCAGACAGCAAGCCTCTAACTTCAACCAAACAAGCGGCGCAAACATCAGCGAAATTCTGCAACTAATCGGCAACCTGCGCCAAACTGCCGCCCAATTCCCGGAAGCAATCAGCAAAGACATTACCCGCGAAGACATCATCATTGATATTGATGATGTAGAAGCAGAAATTCAAAAGCCAGAAAAAGAACGCAATTTACCCAAACTCAAAAAGCGTCTACTAGCTTTACTAACTGCTGCTAGTGTAGCTGCTGCCCCGATCGCAGGTATGACAGACTTTGCAAACAATGTTATGGAAATAGGGAACAAATTAAACATCGAACTAAAGCTTCCCTCTGGTAAATAGACTTTTCTCACTCCAGAGGCGATCGCATAGCTTGAAATGATGCCCGCTTTTCATTAGATGAGAATTGAACTAGCGATCGCCAAAATAACAAATGAGTTCGCCGAAATAACAAATGCGTTCGCCGAAATAACAAATGGGTTCGCCAAAATAGCAAATGCAATCGCCGAAATAGCAAATGAGTTCGCAGAAATAACAAATGCGATCGCCGAAATAACAAATGCGATCGCAGAAATAACAAATGCGTTCGCCAAAATAGCAAATGAGTTCGCAGAAATAACAAATGCAATCGCCGAAATAACAAATGCAATCGCCGAAATAACAAATGCAATCGCTATGCTTCAGTATCCTAATCTCGGACTCACGTTAAAGTATAGCAACCGCCAAGACAGTTAGGACATTGTTGATTGCTCAAAACCTTGAAAAAATTGGCTTTCTACTCAGCACTCAGCACTCAGCACTTTATCAGCTATTGTTCAATTGCTGAACAAACGCTTGATGTTCATCTGAAGCTAGCCCTTTTTGCAATACTGCCAACACCTGTTGCATATTTCCCGCAACTAATGCTGAGACATCCAGCCACAATCCTGGAAATACTTGACTTTGAATTATCCCTGACGCATCTGGTGAGAGCGCTACATATTCACCATCCTGCAAGCTGAACCAACTCACAGTACTTTCAAAAACCTGCCAAACAATATATTCCTGGATGCCATTGCGACGGTAGGCGCGTTTTTTCTCGTGTAAATCTTTGCTAGCACTACTTGCGGCAACTTCCGCTACTAATTCTGGCGCACCTTCTACGTAACCATCAACACCGATATAAGACAATCCGCCACAAGCTGCATCGATTAATAAAATGGCATCAGGCTGGGGTTCGTTATCTAAATCTAACCGCACAGTTGGATTATCACCTAATCTGACACCAGGCGTTGCAATTTTATAAGACCACAACCAGCCCATTAAATTACCATGCGGTTCGGCGTGGGGTTCAAAGCGCAAAGGTGATGCCACGTAAACGACTCCTTCAATCAGTTCGGCTTTCTTGAGATTAGGCATGGCATTGTAGCGACGCTCAAATTCCGGACGCGTGAGGCGATCGCCACTTTCAAGAGGCGGAATATATGAAGGATTGCTTGGAGTCGAATGTTGTGGGGAGGTGTTAACCACGATCGCAAGTGCTAGAGATGGTTAAATTGATTGTATCGTGGAGGTTAAAGTAAATATGAAAATAAACTAACCGCCAAGGACACCAAGTTTTGCATGGTTAAACGTAAGAGTGCTTCTAATTCTGATTCGATGGAAGGTTGGAATTATGAAGCAAAGGTTGTCGAAATAGAGGAAATTATCGCTCGGATTGAGGCGGGTGAGTTGGAATTGGAAGAGGTTTTCGAGCGATTTGCCAAAGCTGTTGAGTATTTGCGTCAGTGTGAAAGTTTTTTGCAGCAGCGACAGCAACAAGTAGATTTGTTGATTGAAACTTTGAGCGATGAATAATATTGAAGTGCCACAAGGTTTTAAAGTTCTACTTTTTGTGGAAAATAAATGACTCGTTTACTTTTTACCAGATGAAAAAGTCTGGTTATTTTTTTATTTGCGAAAGGATTATTACATTAGTACGAATACATAAGAGCCAAAATCTGGTAAGTTAACTCGGATTGCACGAGCGAGAATTAGTTTACGCATCTTAACATTTGGCCCGTTTTGATATTTTCAGGTATTTTGGCAACTACTAACTTGAGTTAATCAAAATTATGAAACCATTTCTTTTTGTAACCGACCTGGATGATACCCTCGTATATCGCACTGTGGGAAATGACGACGCTTTACCGAAGCTGAATGAATTGCTAAGTCAACATCGTCAAGAATTCGGCACTAAGATTGTTTATTCTACTGGGCGATCGCCTCAACTTTACCAAGAACTTAAAGTAAAAAAAAATCTCTTGCAACCAGATGCTCTTGTTCTGGCTGTGGGTACAGAAATTTACCTCAATGGCCCTGAGAATGCAGATTCCAGCTGGTCAGAAATCCTCTCTCCTGGCTGGAACCGCGAAACTATCTTATCTATTACTGAAAAATTTCCGGAGTTAGAGCCGCAACCAGACTCAGAACAGCGTCCTTTCAAAGTCAGCTTCTTCCTTCAACAATCTGTAGCAGGAATTTTACCACGGCTTGAAACAGAGTTACAAAAAAATAAATTAAATGTAAAGTTAATTTATAGTAGCGAAATAGACCTTGACATTGTACCCCTTACCAGCGATAAAGGTCAAGCAATGCAATTTCTGCGCCAAAAGTGGAAATTTGCAGCCGAACAAACAATTGTCTGCGGTGATTCAGGTAATGATATTGCTTTATTTGCTGTAGGCAATGAAAGGGGAATCATAGTCGGAAATGCTCGAAAAGAGTTACTCCAGTGGCACAACGAGCATCCTGCCGACCATCGTTACTTAGCACAAAATTTTTGTGCGGGTGGAATTCTGGAAGGATTAAAATATTTTGGTTTCTTATGATTAGCTATCTCAAAGGAATCGTCGCAGGTATTCAAACAATTAGCGGTAATCGCGTTGTTTTGACTTTAGAAGTGAATGGATTGGGGTATGATTTGCAAATTCCGCAACGTTTAGCACAGCAGTTACCTGATTCAGGAGGAGTCGCGCAAATTTTTACCCATTTCCAAATTCGTGATGAAGTGCCGTTACTATATGGCTTTGCTTCGCCAGCAGAACGCGATTTATTTCGCCAATTGTTGACTGTTAGCGGTATTGGCGCAGCTTTAGCGATCGCTTTGTTGGACACTTTAGAATTGCCAGATTTAGTTCAAGCAATTATTGCAGCTAACACCCAAGTCTTAATTCAAGCCCCAGGTGTTGGCAAAAAAACCGCAGAACGCATCTGTTTAGAATTAAAAAGCAAGTTAATCGAGTGGCGCAAATCAGCAGGCTTCTTCGTCGCCACAGGCGGCCCAGCACCGGGAATTCTCGAAGAAGTGCAAATGACTCTCTTTGCCTTGGGATATACTGCCCATGAAGTTAGTCACGCCTTGCATGTGGTTAGCGAAGACATCGGACTACCGAAAGATGCCTATGTGGAAGACTGGATCAAACAAGCGATCGCCCATCTCAGCAGCAGCGAAGTTGGTCAGTAGAGACGCGATTATACTCTTACGAGAAGCCCTCCGGGTTCGAGAGTTCACAATCGACGGGAACCGCCAAGATTGCGACTCCCTCACCGCTCTTCCGAGCGTACACGCGTCTGTACAACGGTCAGTTGTCAGTTGTAAATAGCCATTATTGATTTAGTTATTTATAATTTTTCCCCTCTGCCCCTCTGCCCCCATCCTCCCATGACTGACCCTTATGCTTGGATAGAAGAATCTTTGGCAACTATTCATCGGGCAGATTGGTATCGTTCGGTACAGACAATCCACGGAAAATCGGGTGCAACGGTACTTTTAGCCGGGCAAGAGGTAATTAATTTTGCCAGTAATGACTATTTGGGATTGGCTGGGGATGAACGCTTGATACAGGCGGCGATCGCTGCTATTCAAGAATGTGGTACTGGTAGTACTGGTTCTCGATTACTCAGCGGACATCGAGAATTACACAAAAAGTTAGAAGAAGCGATCGCATCTCTCAAGCAAACAGAAGATGCGCTGGTATTTAGTTCCGGGTATCTGGCGAATTTGGGTGCAATTACGGCTTTGGTGGGTAAACGCGATTTAATTTTAAGCGATCGCTACAACCATTCGAGTCTGAAAAACGGGGCAATTCTCAGTGGTGCAAAAGTTATCGAATATCCCCACTGTGATGTTGCAGCACTGAAAGCACAGTTAAGTCAGCAACGACAGCACTACCGACGCTGTTTGATTCTGACTGATAGTGTTTTCAGTATGGATGGCGATTTATGTCCTTTACTACCATTGTTGGATCTGGCTGATGAGTTTAACTGTATGCTGCTCGTAGATGAAGCTCATGCCACTGGAGTATTAGGAAAAACTGGCGCAGGATGTGTCGAACATTTGGGGTGTACGGGAAGGCAGTTAATTCAAATTGGTACTTTGAGTAAAGCCTTGGGTAGTTTGGGGGGTTACGTGGCAGGAAGCGCCTCCTTAATTGATTTTTTGCGAAATCGCGCCCCCACTTGGATCTACACAACTGCACTATCTCCCGCAGATACAGCCGCAGCACTAGCAGCGATTGAGATAGTGCAACAAGAACCACAACGGCGGCTAAAATTGTGGCGAAATTTAAATTATTTAAAACAGTTACTGCAACAACAGTTACCAAACCTGAAACTGCTACCTTCAGAATCACCTATACTTTGTTTGCAATTGCTAAGTGCTACAGAGGCGCTGCGAGTTAGCAAGGAACTTACAAAAGCTGGAATTTTTGCACCAGCGATTCGTCCTCCTACAGTGCCAACAAGTCGGTTAAGAATATCTTTGATGGCAACTCACCAAGCGCAACATATCGATAAATTAGTAGCACAATTGCACAAGAGCATTGGATGAAACTTGTAAATACTTCTTGGTGCTTTATCCTTTGTTTGGTGAGATTGCATTCAAGAATTTTTTGTGAAATCAGAATAAATACGTTAATTTAAATTGATGATTTTTTCTATCCACATTGTTTGATGTTAATCAAAAATTCTTTCTCAGCGATCGCTGGTTACTGAAATATATTTTGATTTCTGACTTGGCTATAGCTATGGCTCATAGGTAAATTCCTAAATACCGCACTGCCTTAAATGTGTTCTCACCTGCGGTAAATCTTATTTATTTGCCTCTATTCAAATAATTATTTGCAAATTTAACAACAAATTGCTATTGCAAATTATCTTAATTACTTAATATAAAATACCAATAGAATCAAGAAGTAGCCTCTAGCTAAAGTATTTTTAAAGTTACGTATAAATCTATCTGAAGATAAATTACTAAAATTTGCAAACTAGCTTAATGTACGATTAATCCCCTTGAAAAGCATTGGTTGTTCTAAATTTTCAAGTTTATTTTTCATGCTTTATATTAACTATTCTACATTACGAAGCTATGGAAGTACTGTATTAATTGTTGCATTAACGCTAGTGTTGATGCTGGTACTAGACCCGTGGCTGAACATTAGCAGAACTCCTTTTTTGGTGTTTTTTAGCACCGTAATCGTGAGTGCTTGGTATGGAGGTTTAAAGTCAGGTATTTTAGCAGTTTTATTATCAGTTCTACTCAGCGATTACTTTTTTCTTGCTCCAACGTATAACCTAAATTTCCACCCCCGCGATCTTCTGCGAGTCGAATTGTTTATTTCGCAAGGATTGCTCTTGAGCCTTTTATTTGAGGTATTGAGAACTGCTAAACAGCAAGTAGAGGTGAATCTCAAGAAGCTGAAAGTGAGTGAAGAACTCTTGCGATCGGCATTAAGCAGTTTAGATATCATTGTCTCTCAGCAGGATCGAGATTTGCTTTATCAATGGATTTACAATCCTCAGAATACAGAAACTACTGAGCAAACACTAGGCAAGTCTGACTATGAATTATTCCCCACGCCAATAGCAGAACAATTGACGGCAATCAAGCAAGGAGTAGTGCAAAAAGGTGTTTCAACTCGTGAAGAGGTTTGTGTAACGCTGGATGAAGAAACCCGTTACTACGTGCGAGTTGAACCGCTCAAGGATGCAGAAAATAGCATTCAAGGCATTACCTCTGTAGCCGTAAATATTAGCGATATCAAACGAGAAACAGAAATAGATATTAAGCAACTAAAACAAACCAAGCAAGCATTGCACGAAGCTGAGGAAGCGCTACAATGCATCGCCGAAATTAATAGTACCCTCTCTACATCACTAGATTACGAAGAAACTTTAAAACAGATTAGTAAAATCTCAGTTCCCCAACTAGCTGATTGGTGTAGCGTCGAAATTTTAAACGCAGATGGTTCCATTTGTCGCCTCAGCGTTGCCCACGCAGACCCATCAAAAGCCGATCTGGCACTTCAACTGCAACAATATGCACCAGATCCTAAAGGTGCAACTCCAATTGCGAAAGTAATGCAAACCGGGCAAAGCGAATTAATCCCAGAAGTATCTGACTCATTACTAGTAGCAATAACTCGAAATAACGAACACTTACAAGTCGTTCGCCAAATGGGGATAGAGTCTGTAATGATTGTGCCGTTAGTAACACGAGGACAAGTACTTGGCAGCATCACGTTTGTCAGCGCCCAATCAGCTCGTCGTTACAGCGAACGCGACCTAGCTTTAGCAAAGAATATTGCCCAGCGTGCTGCCTTAGCAATTGAAAATGCTCAACTTTATCAAGATATTCATCAGACTTTATTGCATTACGCCGAATCGCTATCTCTGCTTGATGCCTTGCTAGCAGCAGCCCCCGTCGCCGTCTGTTTTTTAGATCGGGAACTGCGATATATCCGGATCAATCAGGCCTTTGCTGATATGAACGGTTTGAGCGTCGAACAGCATCTCGGACGCAAATTTCCAGAAGTCTTACCCAAGATGACAGCTGAATTTGAACCACAGTTACAGCGCGTTTTAGATACGGGAGAACCTCTGCTGAATGTGGAAATCAGCGGTGAGACGAAAGAGCAACCCAGACGTTACGGTTACTGGTTGGGTAACTATTATCCAGTCCGCGATGCACTGGGAGAAACAGTAGGAGTGGGGATTATTTTGGCAGAAGTCACAGCGCTCAAGCAAGTAGAAGTTGCCTTACGCGAGAGCGAAGAAAGATTTCAGGCAATGTTTGACCAAGCAACTGTAGGCATCACCCAAGTCGCATTAGATGGGCGATTTCTTCAGATTAATCCTGCCCTATGTGAGATTACTGGCTACAGTCATCAAGAATTAACCCAGATGAACTTTGAGGAAATTACTCACCCTGATGACTTAGAAGCCGATTGGACGCAAGCTCAACGAGTATTAGCTAAGGAAATTAAGGGTTATTCTCTAGAAAAGCGCTACATCCGTAAAGATGGTTCTATTGTTTGGGTAAACTTAACTGCATCGGTAGTGTGCGATGCTAACGGACAGCCGAAGTATGCCTTAGGCATTATTGAAGATATCAGCCAACGCAAACGAGCGCAAGCAGCACAACAATTTTTAGTTGAAACCAGCGCCTCACTCGCTGCCTCTTTGGACTATAAAATCACCCTCGCTAGCGTAGCGAATATGGCAGTTCCTACCTTAGCTGACTGGTGTATTGTAGATATTTTTAGAGAAGATAGCTCAATTCAACAAATTGCGATCGCCACAGCTGACCCGACAAAACGGCATATTCTCCTCAAATTACGAGAGCGTTTTCCTTCCCTAGTCGGCGGACAGCATCCTTTTTTGCAGAAGTTGCGCCAAGGACAATCGATTTTTTATGCTGATTCTGACTCTCTTGGAGGAGACAGCCAAGAAGCAGAATATTTACGGCAACTGCGAAACATCGGAATTGTTTCTTTTATGGTGATTCCACTCCGTTCTCGCGGACAAGTATTCGGAGCGATTTCTTTTGTCACAGTCGATTCATGTCGTCACTACGAACAAGCTGATTTAGCCTTAGCAGAAGATATTGCTCGTCGGGCGGCGACAGCAATTGATAACGCCCGACTCTACCAAGAAGCTCAAAAAGCTAAACAAGCAGCCGAACAAGCTGTCACCCGCACAGCGCTTTTACAAAAAATCACCGCTGCCCTGAATGAAGCATTAACTCCCCAGCAGGTAGCTGAAGTAGTTGTGAAGCAAGGAATTGCCGCCTTGGGAGCGAAAGCGGGTTCTGTTCTGCTTTTAGATGAGCGAGGTACTTCTCTAAAGATTGTGCAAGCAGTCGGCTATCCGCAATCAACTGTAGATGCCTGGACAAATTATCCTTTGACTATTGCTGGCCCGTCTGCGGAAACAGTACAAACCGGACAACCGATCTTTGTCGAAAATAAAACAGCTTGGATCGCAAGATATCCCAATTTAGCTGATATTCCAGCTAAACACGGGCATTTTGCTCACGCTTGTATTCCTTTAATCCAAGAAGGAAAAGCGATTGGGGCACTAGGATTAAACTTTGCTACTTTTCAAACATTTAACGAACAAGACCGGAGATTTATGTTGACTCTAGGGCAGTTGTGTGCCCAAGCGATCGCCCGCGCTCAACTTTACGAAGCAGAACAGACCGCACGGGCCCAGGCTGAGACAGCCAACCGCGTTAAAGATGAATTCCTCGCCATTCTTTCCCATGAGTTAAGAACTCCCCTCAATCCCATCATGGGGTGGGCAAAGTTACTGCGAACTCGCAATTTTGATGAAACTGCTAGAAGTCGGGCGCTGGAAACAATTGAGCGCAATGCCAAGTTACAAACTCAACTAATTGACGACCTACTTGATGTTTCGCGGATTTTACGAGGTCAACTGAGTTTAAATGTTGGTGAGGTGGATTTAAGAACTCCAATTGCTGCCGCCCTAGAAACGGTGGGTTTAGCAGCAGCAGCTAAGTCAATTCAAATTCACACAGCACTCAGCAACGATCTCGCCCCAGTGCTAGGCGATAGCGATCGCTTGCAACAAGTAATCTGGAATCTACTCTCGAATGCTGTTAAGTTTACACCCACAGGGGGACAAATAGAGGTGCAATTGTCAGTAGTCAGCAGTCAGCGATCGGCGATGAAGGATAACGTAGACGCGGCAGCAGTTGATTGCAAAGTACAACAAACAACTGACAATTATGCCCAAATCCAAATTATTGATACAGGTAAGGGAATTAGCCCGGAATTTTTGCCTTACGTTTTTGATTATTTCCGGCAAGCAAATACTAAGACAACCAGGATATTTGGCGGACTGGGTTTAGGACTGGCAATTGTGCGTCATTTAGTAGAACTTCACGGCGGTACAGTTCAGGCAGAAAGTCCCGGAGAAGGACAAGGCGCAACTTTTACAGTCAAGCTACCGTTACAGAAAACAGGGTGTGGGGTGCAGGGTGTGGGGTGTGGGGGATGAAATAAAACTTTAGTTTTGGGTGAATGGCACTAAGATAAGCTGACGCGGGGACACGGAGACGCGGGGACGCTCTTAAAATTCATTCAATAAATATCTCTGTGTCACCGTTTCTCCCCCTCGTGGACAAAAAATCCTTATATTGCAAGGAAGGTTGAAACCCCAACGCCAGTTCTCTCAAGTCGAGCCACTGCCTTGCGGTGAATCAGTGCTGCGGAGAGAAGCGCAGCGTTAGCGAGCCTGCGAGCGTCACCCGAAAGGGGGTTCCCCCCGTTGTGGCAAGTGGCGTGGGAAACCCGCCCACGAGACTGGCTCCCCCTTGTGGGTGGCTTAATTTCCCTACTCCCTACACCCCACACCCTATCCCCTACACCCTGTTCACAAGTTTTATATCCTTAGATGGATGTATTTCGATATATAGCAGCTGCTATAGTCCATAAGCTAGAAAAAATTAAAAATATAATTACCTTATGCCTGCAATCGAACAGCCAAGAGTTGCCCAGTTAGTTCGTGAGACTCGGCAACACCTGAATCTGTCACAAGTAAAGCTGGCAACGATGTTGGGAGTTTCGTTTCATAGCATAAATCGTTGGGAAAACGGACGGACGCAACCTTCGCCACTGGCTATGAAACAGATTCAAGAGTTACTCCATCAGATGGGAGAGGCTGGTGAGGAGCTATTAGCCAAATACTTTTAAGCATAAGGACAGAAACTGTGAGTGCTGAAGTTTGGGGAATTATTCCCGAAGACATCGAACAGGTCTTGGCTAGGATCTGCGATGGTTTTGTGATGTTGGATTGTGAATGGCGCTACGTCTATGTCAATGACAAACTAGCCGAACTAGCCCAGATCGATAAACAAGACTTTTTAGGTAAAAGTATTTGGGAGTTGTTTCCGGAAACAGTCAATAGCCAACTTGCTGCTGAGTTGCATCGAGCTGTTGCAGAGCAAGTCACCGTGCAGTTTGAGTATTTCGATGCCAAACGGCATCTTTGGTTGGAAAAGCGTATCTATCCCTCACACAAAGGCGTATCAATCTTAACTAAGGATATTACTCAGTACAAACGTACCCAACAACTTTTAGCAGCACAGTATGCAGTCACCCGGATTCTTGCAGAAGCGATCGCGTTTAGCAATGCCATTCCTAGTATTTTGCAAGCTCTATGCGAAAGTTTAGGATGGCAAGTTGGTAGAATCTGGAGTGTAGACCATCAAACTAATTCTCTGCACTGCATCAGCAGTTGGCGTTCCTCCTCCTTTAAACTAGAAGATTTTCCCACCTTTTACCAACGCTCAAGCTTTGCCTTTGGTGAAGGCTTACCCGGTCAGGTTTGGGCCAGCGGTCAATTTGTTTGGAGCCAGGAACGCGCCGCCATTGGATTTCCGCTTCAGGCGGGCAATAAGATTTTAGGTGTGATTGAGTTTTTCAGCCGGGAAATGCCAGAGCCTGACTTTGATTTGCTGCAAGTGATGAAGGCGATCGCAACTCAAATCGGTCAATTCGTCGAGCAAAAGCAAACAGAGTCATTATTACGCAAAAGTGAAGCTCGCTACCGTTCGTTGGCAGAGGCAACTACGTCCATCGTCTGGACAGCATCACCTCACGGTAGCATTGTAGAAGAAATTCCCACTTGGCAGGCATTTACCGGACAAACTCTCGAACAATATAAACAGTGGGGTTGGGTTAATGCCCTGCACCCAGAAGACCGCACATCCATGCTTGCTGTTTGGAAACAGGGGTTTTTTAACCGCACTCACGTATCTGGCGAGTATCGGCTACGACGGTATGACGGTGAATATCGTTACGTAGTCGCTCGCGGCGTACCCATACTCGACGACACAGGCCAACTTTGTGAATGGGTAGGGATGTGCGTAGATATTAGCGAACGCAAGCAAGCCGAGATAGAACGCGAACAGCTGTTAGCGCAACTAGAAATCGAGCGAACCCGCTTAGTAGCAAGTAATACTTTGCTTGATACGCTTGTGAATAACGCACCTATAGGCATTGGCATCTGGGATGAAAAACTCCGATATGTGAGATTGAATGATGCTTTAGCTGAAATTAACGGTTTGCCCCAAGCAGCACATATTGGTAAGACTGTTGCGGAGGTGCTGCCTGGAATTGGTGCTGAGGTGATAGCTGCCTTCCGTCGTGTAGCTGAGACAGGACAATCCGCGATCGCCCAAGAAGCCAGTGGCGAAACACCCGCAGCCCCAGGCAAAAAGCGGTATTGGTCGGTGACTTACTATCCAATTAAACTACCGGGTAACATTACTTGGGTAGGTGCAATCTGCGAAGAAATCACAGAACGCAAGCTTGCTGATGCCGAGCGCGAAAACTTACTTGAGCGCGAACAAGCAGCCCGTGTTGAGGCGGAAGCGGCCAAAGAACAAATTACTAATATCTTAGAAAGTATTAGCGATGGTTTTCTCGCTTTTGACCGCGAATGGCATTTTACTTACCTCAATCACGAAGGCAGCAGAACTTTAGGGCGTTCTGGCGAGGAACTGCTGGGCAAGAATTTATGGCAAGAGTTTCCCGAACTAACCGAAACCAGCTTTGGTCAACTTTATCAAAGAGCAGTTGCCGAAGGAGTACCGCTAGAACTAGAAGATTACTATCCACCATTTGCGGCATGGTTTGCTGTCCGCGCCTATCCTTCTCCCACAGGGTTAGCCCTTTATTTCCGCAACATTAATCGCCGCAAACAAGCAGAAGCAGCGCTACGAGAAAATGAAGCAGGTTTTCGGCTGCTGGCAGAAAATTCCACTGATATTATTTCGCGTCATACAGTAGATGGAATTTTGCTGTATATCTCACCAGCCTGCTACACATTATTAGGATACAAACCGAAAGAACTAATAGCTCGTCCTAGCAGTGAATTGGTTCATCCAGACGATCTAGCTGAAATTGTGAAAAAGTATCCAATTGATGCGAATTTGCCAGACATCTTCACCGTTACTCATCGAGCTCAACGCAAAGACGGACATTACATTTGGCTAGAATCAACCATTCGAGCTATCCGCGACTCCCAAACTAGAGAAATTATCGAGATGCAGGCAGCTGCTAGGGATATTACCGATCGCAAACGCGAAGAAGACAAGCAGCGCTTTTTGGCTCAAGCTACTAGTATTTTGGCTGCATCGCTCGACTACGAAACCACCTTTACCAGTTTGGCACAGTTGGTAGTGCCAGAAATTGCTGATTGGTGTGTAGTTGATATTATTGCTGACAATCAATCAGTTCGTCGGGTAGCAACAGCTCACGCCGATGCCTCGAAACAAAAATTGGTAGAACAATTAAAAAATTATCCCCCAGATTTAAACCAAGCTGGAGGTGTTGGTCGGGTAATCCAATCGAGAAAGTCACAAATTAACCATGACATTTCCGAGCAACAGATGCAAGCAGCAACCTGTGATGCCGAGCATCTACAACTATTACAACAGCTAGCTCCTAAATCTGCGATGTTTGTATTGCTGACGATCCGCGAACGAATACTGGGAGCGATAACTTTAGTATCTTCTTCGGGTCGTCGCTACAACCATAACGATTTGATGTTAGCTGAGGATGTGGCTCGCCGTGCTGCCATAGCCGTTGATAACGCTCAACTATTCGCGCAAGCACAGCGATCGCAACAAGCTGCTGTTCTAGCTGCGGCTCGGACTGCCCGTCTGCAAGCTTTAACTGCCGCACTTTCGCAATCTCTAAGTGTAGCACAGGTAGCTGAGGTAATTGTCGAGCAAGGGATGGCAGCTTTGGGGGCTAGTTCTGCTTTAGTGGCATTAGTAACAGAAAGTGGCACAGAATTGGAAATTATTCGGGCTGTTGGCCATCAACCGGAACTAATAGAGTTATGGCGGCGATTTTCGATTAATGCACCCGTACCCCTAGCAGAAGCCGTCAGAACGGGAGAACCTGTGTGGCAAGAGCCGACAACAACTAGGACAACTCGTTACTCACATCTAGCTTACGCCTATGCTCGATACAACTATGACAGTTGGATTTCAATTCCCTTAACAATTGAAGGACGAACTGTAGGTGGCATGTCCCTAGCTTTTGCCGAAATGCCTGAATTTAGCCAGCACGACCGCGCCTTTGTGCGATCGCTAGCACAGCAGTGCGCCCAAGCGATGGAACGCGCCCGCCTGTATGAAGCCGAGCAGACAGCACGGGAAGTTGCCGAAACTGCCAACCGAATTAAAGATGAATTTTTAGCAGTGCTTTCCCATGAATTGCGATCGCCACTCAACCCAATTCTTGGATGGTCGAAGCTACTCCAAACTAAAAAACTCGATGAAAAAACAATTTCGCAAGCACTCAAGACCATTGAGCGCAATGCCAAGCTACAAGCTCAACTAATCGAAGACTTACTCGATATCTCCCGGATTCTCCAAGGCAAACTCAGCTTGAATAGTTCTCCCGTCGATCTCACATTGGTGATTTCGGCAGCAATGGAAACGGTACGCCTGTCAGCAGAGGCTAAGTCCATTCAAATACATCCAGCGCTAGAACCAAATATTGGGAAAGTTGTAGGTGATTCTAGTAGATTGCAGCAAATCGTTTGGAATCTGCTTTCAAATGCCGTGAAGTTTACACCCGAAGGCGGACGAGTAGATATCCGACTCGAAAAAATCGCTACTCAAGCCCAGATAACTGTTAATGATACAGGTAAAGGCATTGACCCGAATTTTCTGCCTTATGTATTTGACTACTTTCGTCAAGAAAACAGTACCACTACTAGAAAGTTTGGCGGGCTGGGGTTAGGGTTAGCGATTGTCCGTCACTTAGTCGAACTGCATGGAGGTACAGTCAAAGCAGAAAGCTTAGGCGAAAATCAAGGGGCAACTTTTAGCGTCAGGCTACCGCTGCTCAAAGATTTATCAGAAAGCAAACTCGATAGTGAAGATTTTGAACCAACTGCAAATTTAAATGGTGTCAAGATTTTAATCGTCGATGATGATGCGGATACGCGAGAATTCATTGCCTTTTTGCTAGAACAGTATGGCGCATATGTAACAGCAGTAACATCAGCAACTGAGGTCTTAGCTGCTTTAAGCCAGTCCCTACCAGATGTGTTGTTAAGCGATATTGGGATGCCAGAAGTTGATGGCTGTATGTTAATACGACAGGTAAGAACTCTACCACCAGAACAGGGAGGGCAAATTCCCGCGATCGCCCTTACCGCCTATGCTGGAGAAATGAACGAACAACAAGTACTAACAGCCGGATTTAACAAGCATATTGCCAAACCAGTAGAACCAGCTCGCTTAGTAGAAGCGATCGCTAACTTACTGCAAAATCGCGATTATAACTTGTAAAGAGGTAGAAGGTGGGAAAAACTATCCCTTTAACCTTCCCCCTCTTCTATTTCCACTAGCTCAAGAAGTTATCCCAATTCGCCAAACAAGGGCAACACATTCAAACCCCTAAATCCAGATCGTATCCGAATTTCTTAATTACGAATTACCCTTCGGGTGACGCTCGTACCTCGCTAACGCTGCGCTAACGGCAGTTTGCCATCGACGCAAAGCGCCAAGACGGCAACTGCCTCACGAATTACGAATTGGTATTACGTGTTGAAGTACTTCGCTACTGGATGGTAAGTAATAATCGCTGTTGTAGATTGTTCTGGATAAAGCTGTTCGCTTTCATCCATATGCAGGTTAATTCTGTCAGTTCCCAACAACTCCAACTGCTTGTATTGATCCTGAATATTCGGACAAGCCGGATACCCAAAACTATACCGCGAGCCACGATAGCGCTGTGCCAAAATATCCCGAATATTATCCGGTTCTTCAGCAGTTAAACCCAACTCCCGACGAATCCTAGCGTGTGTCCACTCAGCTAATGCTTCCGCTATTTGCACCGCCAAGCCGTGGAAATACAAATAATCTGTGTATTGATTATCGGCAAACAGCTTTTGGGCAAACTCTGTGGCAATTTCCCCTACAGTTACCGCTTGCATTGGGAAGACATCAATTAACCCCGACTGCTTCGGTGCAAAGAAATCTGCTATACACAGCCTTTTTGCCGATTTCTGTCTGGGAAACTCAAAACTTGCAACCTGCTGCGATCGCTTTTCAAAATCATATATGTGTAGAGAATTCCCCTCAGCTTGACAAGGAAAATACCCATAAATCACCTGGGGTTGCAACAGATTTTCTGCAACAATTCGCTGCTTCCAGTTTTCCAAAACTGGATATACTTTCTCATTCAAGAAAGCCTGATATTCTTCCTTAGATTGCTCTTTTGGTTTGCGGAATTGCCACTGTCCAGCAATTAAAGCTTGCAAATCCAAGTAGCAGAATATTTCTTCTAAAGGAATATCACTAGGCTGTAACAACTTGGTTTCCCAGAAAGGCGGTGTCGGACGTTCGATATCTAAGGCTACAGCTTCCGAACGCCTTGTATCTACTTCCTTGGGTTCAGCAGATTTTTCTTTTTTAGCCTTATGTTTCTCAACTACTTCCTGATGTCCGTTTTGGGATTCTTCAACGAATTCATCGACAAATCCTTGGAAATCATTCCATTTACCAGCAACTTTTGCTGGCATTAGTTTATCCATGAAGTGCAAGTCAGAAAAGGCATCTCTACCATAAACAACTTTACCTTTATAGGTGTTTTGGCAATCTTGACTGACAAACTTGGGAGTTAGCGCCGCACCACCTAAAATTACTGGGGCGGTAATGCCTTTTTCGTTGAATACCTCCAAATTCTCTTTCATAAAAGCAGTGGATTTCACCAACAAACCACTCATGGCAATACAATCAGCTTTGTGCTGCTGGTAAGCTTGGATAATATTTTCCACTGGTTGCTTAATCCCCAGGTTAATCACCTTGTAGCCGTTGTTCGACAAGATAATATCCACCAAGTTTTTACCAATATCGTGGACATCACCTTTGACTGTAGCGATTACCACCGTCCCCTTAGCATTATTGCCTGCTTCTGATTTTTCCATGAACGGTTCTAAATATGCCACCGCCGCCTTCATGGTTTCCGCAGACTGCAAGACGAAGGGTAGCTGCATTTTTCCCGAACCAAATAACTCCCCGACAACTTTCATCCCATCCAGTAGGAAAGTGTTGATAATCTCCAAGGGAGGATATTGTTCTAAAGCTTTTGCTAGCTGTTGTTCTAAACCGATGCGTTCGCCATCGATAATATGGCGCTTCAGGCGTTCTTCGATAGGTAGACTTTCATCCACACCGCGATCGCGTTTTGTCGATACTCCCGCAAATAATGTGGTAATTTCTGCTAAGGGATCGTAAACGCAGACATCTCCTTCAAATTTCCGCTCATCGTAAATCAGTTGCAGACAAACTTCTTGATGCCGTTCCTCAATTTTGGACAGCGGTAGAATTTTGCTAGCACTAACAATGGCTGCATCCATTCCTGCTGTCGTCGCCTCGTGCAAAAACATTGAGTTGAGGACGATTCGCGCCGCCGGGTTCAAACCAAAGGAAACATTGGATACACCCAAAATTACATGGCTTCCTGGCAATTCTTGACGAATCTGGCGAATGGCTGCAATTGTTGCCTTGGCATTTTCTCGGTCTTCTTCAATTCCAGTAGAAATTGGTAAAGCCAGGGTATCAAAAAATACTTCAGTAGCCGGGATACCGTATTCTATCGCTTGACGGTAAGCGCGCTGGGCGATCGCAAACTTTTTCTCGGCTGTCCTCGCCATGCCATCTTCATCGATAGTACCAATGACTACACCAGCACCGTACTTTTTCGCCAACTCCAAGACTTTCAGAAAACGCGGTTCCCCATCTTCGTAGTTGGTGGAGTTTAGCAAACACTTACCCCCAGCCACCTTTAAACCCGCCTCCATCTTTTCCCATTCTGTGGAGTCGAGCATCAATGGCAATGTAACATTATTTACTATCCGCGAAACCAACTCGTGCATATCTCGCACGCCGTCGCGTCCCACATAATCGACGTTAACATCGAGAATATGTGCGCCTTCTTTGACTTGCGCCCTAGCCATTGACACCAGTCCGTCCCAATCTTCGGCATTCAGCAATTCGCGGCATTTCTTGGAACCACTGGCGTTGAGACGTTCGCCAACAATCAAGAAAGAATTATCTTGGTCGTAAGGTTGAGTGGTGTAAATTGATGCTGCTGCTGGTTCTAAACTAGGCTGTCTAACTTTTGGCTTGAGGTCTTTGGCGATTTCTGCCAATTGTTGAATGTGTTCTGGACGCGTCCCACAGCAACCCCCAATCACTTGGACACCCAAATCTTCAACAAAGTGCATCAACGCCATGCGTAATTCTGTCGGCGTTAGACGGTAGTAAGCTTGACCGCCGACATTTTCAGGTAAACCCGCATTTGGAATACAGGAAACAATAAAAGGTGAATGTTCTGCCAGATACTTGATATGTGGTTTCATCAAGTCTGGGCCAGTGGCACAGTTGAGACCGAGAATATCAATTTGATAAGGTTCTAAAATTGTCAGTACTGCGCTGATTTCTGTCCCTACCAGCATTGTACCCATGCTTTCCATTGTTACAGACACCATCACCGGACGGCGATCGCCCTTCTTGGCAAAGACTTCTGCAATCCCATTTAGCGCTGCTTTAATTTGCAGCACATCTTGGCAAGTTTCGACAATAAATAAATCGACACCACCATCCCACAGCGCCTGGGCTTGTTCGGCAAAAGATGCTTTCATTGTGTCAAAGTCAATGTGTCCCAAAGTTGGCAGCTTGGTTGTCGGGCCAATGGAACCCGCCACAAACCGAGGCTTTTCGGGAGTCGAGAATTCAGCCGCGACACGCTTTGCTAGTTCTGCGGCTGTTTTGCTGAGGTAGTAGGCTTGGTCTGCCAAGTCATATTCTGCTAGTACAATCGACGTACTCCCAAAAGTATCCGTTTCAATCACATCCGCACCCGCAGCGAGAAAGTCGCGGTGAACCTTAGCGACAGCTTCGGGTTTGGTATGGACTAAGTATTCATTACAACCTTCATACTGCGGCCCGCCGAAATCATCAGCGGTGAGGTTTTGCGTTTGTAAGTTCGTTCCCATCGCCCCATCAAATACGATAACTGGGCTATCTGGACTACGCAAGCGTTCAAGGAAAGGATGAGTCATATTTTCCGAGAGCAAATGAGGAAATTAAGTGAGTTTTGTGATACCCCACTTAATCTATTATTTTCCAAAATTGTGAGAGTTTGATTAAACCAAGTATGCTGAATATTTGCGATCGCTCAGTCAATCAGAAGGGTGTGGGGGGTAGGGAGTAGGGTATAGGGAAAACTAATCGGGTCTTGAAGCCAATTGATGTCAGGGCAGGGCGTACAAAAATACATTATTCTTTTCACCCCTACTGGACTATCGCATTAATTTTGCTAGCTTTAAAATTCCCCGCGTCCCCATATCATTCACAACTAATGGGACAGACCACTAGTTTTGGTAAGCCTTGATTCTACATTCTTGCCAAATACCTGAAATCAAGCCTTAAGGCTGCTAATGTAGCATGAGTAAGGTGAGAATTTCTCGCAAAGTCAAAATAACTTTCCCCAATCAAAGTGAATGTTGCTGAATTAGTTAATATTTCCATTATTCTCCTGCTGATTGCCACTGCTGTAGCCTTGCTATCCCGGCGGCTTCATATTCCCTATGTTACGGGTTTAGTGTTGGCTGGATTACCAATTACTGAGTTATTGTCTCGTCGCATTGGTTTAGATCCTTCATTAGTTTTGAATCTTTTCTTACCGATTCTGATCTTTGAAGCTGGTATTAATACAGATATTAGCCGCCTGCGAAGCACATTCAAACCTATTGCCCTTTTGGCCGGCCCTGGAGCTATACTTTCGTCTGTGATTATTGCCGTTCTCTTGAAATTTGAACTGGGGCTAGCTTGGATACCCGCTGTGTTTGTAGCAGTAATCCTAGCGAACACTGATACAATTTCCATGATTGCTGTCTTTAAAGATATACCTGTACCTTCCCGGCTTTCAACCATCGTTGAAGGAGAAACTTTATTTAATGATGCTGCTGCTTTAGTTTCGTTTAATCTAATTTCGCAAATATATTCCACAGGTTCGCTCACCTTATTACAGGGAATCGAACAACTGCTATTTATCGCTTTAGGAGGCTGCCTTTTGGGGTTAGTCTTAGGCTACTTGAGCATACCTATATTTGCCCGTTTAGACGATCCCCTGAGCAGTCTTTTACTGACTGTGGCAGTAGCATTAGGAACTTTTCAAGTCGGAGAATTTCTGCATGTCTCAGGTGCTGTGGCTGTAGTTGTAGCAGGCTTAATTTTCGGTAATTTTGGGCTTTTTCGGGATACTTCCGCTTCTAATCGCATTACCTTACTCAGTTTTTGGGAATATGCCAGTTTTAGTGTTAACACCTTTATTTTTCTACTAATTGGTTTACAAATAAACCCATTAATGCTTTTGAGGACTTTACCTGCAATTCTACTGACAGTTTTGGCTTATCAAGTGGGGCGAATTCTTTCAGTCTATCCGCTGATGGCTGTGGCTCGTTGGATTGACCGCCCAATTCCATTGCCTTGGCAACATTTACTCTTTTTAGGCAACATCAAAGGTTCGCTCTCCATGGCTTTAGCGTTGAGCTTACCTACCACACTACCAGGACGAGAATATTTCATCACTTTAGTTTTCGGCAGCGTGCTAATATCATTAGTCGGTCAGGGTTTAAGCTTGCCTTGGCTGGTAAAACGCTTAAAATTATCTCAATTTTCAGAAGCTCAACAGCAAGTTGAAGAATTGCAAGCTCAACTGATGACAGGTAAAGCAGCACAGGATGAATTAGATAGCTTGTTGCGGTCTGGGGTATTGCCAAAAGCTGTCTATGAAGAGATGCGTTCGGGTTATCAAGTCCGCATCGCAGCAGCCGAAAAGGCATTGCGGGAATTATATAATCGCCGTCCAGAGGATTTGAAAAGCAAAAATAGTAATCTTAGTAAACTCGAAGCCATCCGCCGCCGTTTATTACTAGCAGAAAAAGGAGCGCTCAATGAAGCACTGCGTAAGCGAATTCTCTCAGAAGAAATAGTGCGATCGCGCATCCAAACCCTTGACGAACAATTACTTCAACTAGAAGATGATTGATATAGCTGAGTGCTGAGTAAAAATACTAGTTTCTAGTTCCCAGTCCCATTTTTATGCATCGCGATGAAAATTTTTTCATCGGGACTGCCTCCTGCCTCCTGCCTCCTGCCTTCTATTTACAACCTTGAATAAAATCGATAACTTGATGTAAAGACCCTGGTTTTGTCACCATTAGCACAGTCGAGTTTGGTTCCACTACCGTACTACCATTAGGAATCATCAAATCTTCGTGGGGGTGGGGTTGATAGCCAATAATTAAAGAGCCACTAGGAAACATTGAATTTTGAGCAATTTCGGCAATGCTACGACCAACAACATAGCAATTATTGGGGATAGAAAGTTTTAACACTTCAATCTGTCCTTGCTCAAAATGCATCATCGATTCTACTTGAGGATATTCGATCGCATTCACCATCGTTGAAACTGCTAGATCGACAGTACTAATGATATGATTGGCTCCTGCTAGACTCAGCGGTTCGGCAAAATCGGGGTGGCGCATACGAGTCAGAATATGGGGTGCGCCGTAGTGTTTAGCGAGAGTCACCATCGCCAAGTTTAAAGCATCGCTGCGGAGAACAGCCGCTAAGGAGTCAGCTTTGCGAATCCCTGCTTCTAACAAGACTTCTGTACTCACAGCGCTACCTTCAAAAGCCATTGCTCCCACTTGTTCGCGGGCATAGCGGCAAGCGGTAGGATCGATGTCAATCACAGCAACAGTATGCCCCAGTTCTACCAGTTTTTGCGCTAAACTTAAGCCCACTAAGCCCGCTCCACCAATAAGTACATACATAGCTGTTCCTGATACTCTTCGATTTTTGACTTCACTTACCAAGTTAACAAGGAATAAAGATTTTAATTTTTGATCGGATATTTTTTCATTAACTCCTTGACTTGAGCTGCTATTAGTGGATGGGAATCTTTTTGTAATTTGGGTAATAGTTCTAGCATAACGCGGTGGGAAACTACACTAAGATATGCGATCGCAGCTTCTCGCACAAAGCCAGTAGGATGGCGCAACGCTACCAAAATCTCGCCACTGGTGAGTCGGATACGGCTAACTAAAGCAACATGAAAGCAGCAAGCTAAACACCAGTCAGAAAGAAAATTACCCAGTGTCAATATCTTGCGAAGCCTGTCACCAACTGCCATTTGTTCGTATTGGGCGAACTTTGCTTCCACTAGATAGTGCAGTTTTTCTTGGTGCGATCGCTTATCTAAAATGTTCAACAGTAAAGATTTTGTGGGCAGATTCACTGTATGCTCTAAAATTTCTAATCCCCGCGCTAAATTTACTGCTGACTGAGAGCGCAGATTAAATGCTGCTGCTTGCATCTTTTCTGGAGAATAAAGTAACCTCAATAGCAACAGCAACCTTTCCTTAACATCCAATTCCAATTCTTGGAGAGCGCGTTCTAGTAACTCACAAACAATCGTCACTCTCTCACATGGTTGATGATTTTCTAATGTCTGGTGGGTTTGCAAGTCTAGATAAGCAGCGTAAATCTCACCTAAAAACTTTAATTCTTGGTCAATTAAATGTTCTACTCGACTGTGCTGGAATCGGTCTAGTACAGTAATATCTGGTTGTTTCTGAATTTTTAGTAAGCTGCGGAGAATATGATACCTAGTAGCACCCCAAGATGTCTCTAAGTGCAGCCACAAAGTTTCCTTTGCTTCTAAAGTGGAGATTTGAGCAATGGTGCGCCATGCATACATACGTACTATTTCCGGCTTGTAATTATTAGTTGCTAGTTGCAGCAGCATTGCCAAAGCTTCGTTTTCTAGGCGAATTAAAGCACGCATAGCGGTAGTGCGGGTTGACTTATAGTAAAGTGCCGCCAGCAGTGCAGAATAGTACTCCTCTAAATGGGTAGCCGCAATCATCTCCAAGACGGCACAGCGCACCCGTAAAGATTCATCTTGCAACAAATTCGGGATGTGAATCCGCAAAGCCTGTAAATAAACTGCTTCTCTAAGGGCTTTGACTCCATTTATTCGTTCTCGTTCTTGCTTATGAGTCAGCATCCGGCGCATAGTTTTGGTAGCTGCTACCTTTTGTATAGGCGTTCCCTGACGCAAGATTAAGGCAGCAGCGGTAGCGCGGATTAGTGAATGGTGTCGCGCTTGCAGGTAATCTTCCAATTGACTCAAATTAGGATTAGCCTCAGCCAACCATACGTAACGCAATGCCAGGGCAAAAACTTCGGGATCGACAGTTCCTTGAGGCTGTTCTAACAAAGAGCGGACTTCCACCACATAAGTATGATTTGCGCCTGTCACGAGCATCACTTCCAAACTTTGACGCTGCAAATCTGGATTTAAGTCGATCAGCAGAGGTGCTAAAACTTGGGACACTCCTTGGGGATCGATTTGAGCTAAAAGTTCGATACAAGAGTGTTTATCTGCCGTACTGCCCTTTTCTCTTAAAGCTTTGACTACCCCTTGTTTGAAGACACGCAAACCGACATTTGTGGCACTCAGTTCGCCTCGCTCTGCACTCAACACTAGCAGATCGACATAGCGCGATCGCAGTACCCAAACTACTTTTAAACAGGTGGCTGCTGCTAGTACCGTTTCTATGACCAATACCCATTTTTGGAGTGATGACGGAACAAACCGCTCGCAAACAAACACAGTCACCAGAATTAATAATCCTGTAAAACCGGTGGCGATCGCTTCGGCAGTTCCACCAGATAATGCCTGCATCCGACTACGAATTCGTTCGGGAATCGGTTGGTAGAGTACCGGGCCGCTACTAATGACAAAGGTGTAGCGCAGCAATTCATCACAGAACTTTAAACTTACCAATCCCCAGAAAATACCTTGCGCTTGTACTCCTGGCACTAGATTCAGTAATGCGATCGCTCCTGGTACTATAAAACCTACAGATATTGGTAAAAGGGCAGCAGTGAAAAACACTCCTATACGTTCGATCAGCCGGCTGGAGACAAACCACTGCGTTGTCAACTCGCACAGCCCCACAATGCCACCAAATAAACCCAAGAAACTAGCAAGTTCTTGTTCGCCTAAATTAGACTTTAATTCCCGAAGATATTGAAAATCTACCAATAGCCCAATCACTTGCAAAAGCCCGACAAAAGCAAATAACTGCCATGTATAGCGCCTGAGTGGAGCTTGAATGCGTCGGTGTCGAGAAGCTTGTTCTTGAGTAACTAGTCGTTGTGGGGCATCAGGAAAAGATGCTTGATAGTGATGACTTAAATAGGCTAAAATCGCCGCTCCCAAAACAATCACAGCACAGGCGATAACAATCACTTTATTAAGCTTGGCGAATTGCAGCAACCAAGGCAAACTAAAGCCGCTGATTACATCTGCCATCAATAGACCGCTACTTACCAGTGGATAGGTACGCTTAATCTCACGAATATTGAATAGTTGGTTAGCGACGATGGATGTATTGAGGTCATTGACGACGTAAAGTGCATCTACCCACAGCCGCATCAGAAATACAAGAATTACAGATAAATATGAAAAATGTATTCCCCAACGCAATAAAACTGATAACATCAAGGGCACGACCATGCAGGGTGCGATCGCCACAATTACCCAGCGTAAAGGAAAAATCTTTTGCAACCAAGAATATATAAAGACTATTGCCGCACCCATCGCGGCACTGGCAATGTACATCCAAGGCAGCGGCCCCGCCCCGTATTGATCTAAAAATAGCGCTACTGTACTATCCTCTGCCCAGCGTAATCCCACACAGACAGTTGTATAAAAGGCAAACATCAAAAAAGTGCGATCGCCTTCTTCTGGTCTTAAATTCACCCACTGTAACAGCCGTGCCATGCCTCTATTGGCAGCAAACAAGTCATTTTTGAGTTCCATGCAGTTTTACTTTCAGATGTCACCGCACAATGTAAGAGAGCAGGGGGCAGGGGAGATGGGGGAGATGAGGCAGATGAGGGAGACAAGAAAAATAATCAATCCCCAATCCCCAGTACCCAGTACCCAATCCCCAGTACCCAATCCCCAGTCCCCTGAAAATGGCAAAAGTCCCAAGCAACTGAGTATTATGTTTCCCACTCAGCGCTCAGGACTATCAATTTTCGACAAATTTCAACGATCGGGCGATCGTTTTGTTATTTTCAGTGGTGCATTACAGTTGGTGTCTAGAAAATCTAGAGGATTACTTTTTGGGCGAAAGGAGCATCATCATGTTTCTCCCTTCTTTTTTGGGCGCTTGCTGTACTTCACCAAACGGCTCCAAATCAGTTGCCATGCACTTGAGTAAATCTTCTGCCAGATCGCTGTGTTGAATTTCTCGACCCCGAAACATCACAGTAGCTTTGACTTTATCACCATCTTTTAAAAAGCGCTCTGCTTGCTTCACACGCACGTTATAGTCGTGTTCTTCTATTTTGTAGCGCATCTTCACTTCCTTGACATCAGCTGTGTGCTGCTTTTTCCGGGCTTCCCGCGCTTTCTTCTCTTGCTCAAACTTGTATTTCCCGTAGTCCATGATCCGACAAACCGGCGGGTCAGCCTTGTCACTCAGCAGCACTAGGTCTAGCTCTTTTTCCTCAGCTAGTTGTAGTGCTTCTTGTGGAGTGATGATTCCCAGTTGCGAGCCATCAGTATCAATGACACGAATTTTCGGGAAGCGGATGCGTTCGTTAATTTGGGGCAGATCGCGAGTTCTTTTTTTCTCAATCACAGGCATTATGATTAGTGGGAGCTCTTTAGTTAGGTATGTGTTTGGACTTGATTGACTTGGTTTTGATTGGTATGCCTCAGAAGCACAATACTTAAAAATAACTGAGGACTTCAAAATCGGTCTATATTCTAGGGTAGCTAATTCCTAGAGTAGTTAGTTGTTGTATTTGTCATTCTACTCACTCTGAGAGAATTTCTCTGCAATAGTTAATCTAAATTACACAACCTAGAGAACTGTTAAATATTGTAACGATTATTTTATAGTCAGTGGTTAGTGGTCAGTTGTCAGGAGGCAGTCCCAATAAAACAAGTTTCACCGCCATGCATGAAAAAGGTTTCTTCCCCTACACCCCACACCCTACACCCTACACCCCACACCCTTTTTCAAGTCAGAAGGTAGAGGTAGTTATTATTTGTCTCTTGTTCCCAATCCCCAATCCCCAATCCCCAATCCCCAATCCCCTATATTGGAATTAGAACAATGCTAATGAATAGGAGATCGAGTGTGACCGCTACGGTACACTGGCAAGAAAGAGTTGGTAATCAAAGAGATTGGGTATGGCGCGGCTGGCAAACTCGCTATACTTACATCCGACCCGTGAAAGAACAGCAAAATAGAACGCCCTTAATTCTGCTGCACGGTTTTGGTGCTTCCATTGGTCATTGGCGACATAATCTAGAGGTGTTAGGCGATCGCCACACAGTCTACGCTTTAGATATGTTGGGTTTTGGGGCTTCGCAAAAGGCTCCAGTAAATTACAGTATAGAACTGTGGGTAGAGCAGGTGTATGATTTTTGGAAAGCTTTTATCCGTCAGCCAGTGGTGCTAGTGGGGAATTCTAATGGTTCGCTGATTTCTATGGCTGCTGCCTCTGCACATCCCGATATGGTGCAAGGAATAGTCATGATGAGTCTGCCCGATCCATCTTTGGAACAAGAAGCTATTCCTATTGTTTTGCGACCTGTGGTCAAAGCGATCAAAAATGTCGTTGCTTCTCCACTGTTACTCAAACCAGTGTTTCATTTCGTGCGCCGACCCGGTATTCTCCGCCGTTGGGCTAGTATTGCTTATGCTAATCCAGAGGCAATTACTGATGAATTGATAGAAATTTTAGCTGGCCCTCCCCAAGACCGAGGTTCTGCCCGTGCTTTTAGCGCTTTATTCAAAGCTGCGATCGCTGTTAACTTTAGCCCTAGTGTCAAAACAGTATTACCAACCTTAACAATTCCAATGCTGCTGATTTGGGGACAAAAAGACCGATTTGTTCCTCCAATACTTGCGAATCGATTTACTCAGTACAACAATAAATTGGAACTACTTGAATTAGAGGATGTAGGGCACTGTCCTCACGATGAATGCCCAGAACAAGTTAACCAAGCTATTTTGGCTTGGCTCGATAAATCTTTTGGCAATAAGTAGAGACAAGGGTTAATCGCGTCTCTTGTGCAGACGCGATTAACCCTTGTCTGTACAAGAGTTAGGAGTTATTTGCCTTTGCTCCCCTGCTTTTATTAGCTAATGGTAACTTGGTTAGTATCAACATCTGTAGCACCATTCACCGATCTTGCTACAGAAATCATTTTGTTAAGAATATCTTGGCTAGGAACTTGTCCTTTCAATACTACAGTACTGCCTGTCTGAGCAACCCACAGGGTATTAACATCATCCAGTTGCTGGTCTTGATCGAATGCTAACGCTACTCGCTTTGCTAACCCACTTTGGTCGTATTCTCCATTCAATCCTAAACGCTCTGGTGGAATTGATTGAGTAGCGGTAGCAACATCAGTACTAACAGCTTGTGGTACTGGCTGGGGAGCAGGATTCACTTGTGCATTTTCAGGTTTTTCTAATCCAAAAAGTCTTTTTAACCAACCCATAAATTTTTGTGCTCCTATCAAAGGTTCATGACATTATGAAGATAAGTGTTTTACAGACAATTCACATCTGCCGTTGAAAAGATATGCACTCTGGGAAGATTATACTTTCGGTAAGATTTGTAGATAACTTCTCTCTTGAGGGTGTAATCAGTGCAAAGATTAAGTATAAGATAAAAGATCGCATTTACAATTTAGCAGTTTAAAACAGTACGTTTAGGGCAACTCTTAGCTAGTGTTTGCATTACGTAAGATGTTGCCTGACTCTGTGTTGGCGAAGATGAAACATACCCTTTCAGTTTTAGTAGAAGATGAGGCGGGTGTTCTATCCCGCATTTCTAGTTTATTTGCCCGTCGCGGCTTCAATATAGAAAGCCTTGCTGTCGGCCCAGCCGAACAGGGAGGAGTTTCCCGGATTACGATGGTTGTACCTGGTGACGATCGCGTAATCGAACAACTCACTAAGCAACTATATAAGCTGGTCAATGTCCTTAAGGTACAGGATATTACCGAAACTCCATGCGTAGAGCGAGAATTGATGCTCCTGAAGGTGAATGCTACTAGCAGCAACCGCTCAGAAGTGATCGAATTGGCTCAGATTTTTCGGGCGCGAGTCGTAGATGTGGCAGAAGACTCTCTAACCCTGGAAGTTGTTGGAGATCCTGGTAAGATGGTGGCGATCGTTCAAGTATTACAAAAATTTGGTTTGAGGGAAATAGCTCGTACTGGCAAAATTGCTCTGACTCGTGAATCAGGGGTGAATACTGAATTACTTAAGTCTTTGGAAGCAAAGGTTAGTTAACAAAGACGCAAACAACTAGTAGTTGTCATTAGGTATTGCCTGTTTTTTACACATAGCTAAACAAAGCGTAAGTTCTATATTTGGTGGCAGAAATAAATTCACCAATTAATCTAGCAGCATACTTAGTAAAAATTTGCGAAGTATGCTGCTATGTAATTTTTGTAGAACTCCAAGAAATAAATCATTACTAAAAAGAACTCAGAACTCAGAACTCAGGAGCCAGAATGGCAAATGTGCGAATCGCTCCTGAGTCGAGTTCTAAAGAAAGTGCTTTTAAGCATGGAGTAATCAAAAGGCAGAGCATCGTATTTGAAACCCCTGATTTCAGGTATGGGGTATTCTGACTCGAATGGCACGCTTGTTAACGGTAAACCTAGTATTTATAAGGATGAGCGGGTGTAGGGTGTGGGGTGTGGGGTGTAGGGAATAAATTGGAGTGTCGTTTTGTTTGAGGCACTAAAATTCAATCGTGTTAAACCACTACACCCGTTGCGCCACCCCCTACACCCTGCCAAAAGCGAAGTTTCATCTTTTCGAGCGTGACATTCTATTCTGACTCCTCTTTATTTACTTACAAACTGCTGTAAGCTAAACTGTCGCACCTACAAGTTGCATTATCATCTTTTAGGCAAAACCTGCTAACCTGCTCCTTTGCAGGCGACTGTGAACCCGTACTGCTAAAGCAGAACCCGAAGGATAGGGAAGTTCCCTCCGCCCTTGCAAACTGGCGTTCAACAGTCAACACGAAAAGATGTGCAAATTAAATGCGCGACAGCTTATTTTGAATAGTTTTTATGTTTTCAAAAAGTTTGTGTCAAATTGGCGTGACAGAATTAGGATAAAACTGGTACAAAATTTATGGTTTCATACAACAATAACAATACTATGGTTGGTAATAACTAAGTTAATGTATATTAGTTAACTTTAAGTGTTAGGTTATGAAAATAAAAAGTCTAGTATGACGCAATATTTGATTTTTGAAAAAACTCAGTAGACATCAAAGAGCTTTCTTTTCTGTTTCCTGTTCCTTCCCTACGCAAGTAGTTTCAGAAATCAAACCGAATTCCTATTGCTTCATTACCTTAGATATTGATAGAAACAGTTGCAAAACGAAGATGAAAAACTGCATCGCAAGGAATTTTAACGGCTAAAATCAGAATTTTTCCAGTATCAATAGCCAGAAAAATGTATTTTGGATGTCAGTTATTCCTATGTGGTCTTAACTAAAAATATTTGCCACATAGTAAGTAGATTTGGAAATAGACAATTGTTAATGTTTTACAGTTAATGCGTCTATTTTTAGATATATTGATGGAATTTTTAGGTAGTTATTAGTGGGATTTTGAGCTAAGTCCTTAAAACACTTACAGACTAAAACTGCCTACAAATAAGTCTGGTATGGCGAAGTCAGATATAGCGCGATCGCCTAATTAATGAGGCTTGATAATCTGACACTGAGCTTGATTGACAAATAAGATGATTCTGTAAATTGCTATGGAGGATTTGACAGTGTTGAATCTCTTGTCCTTGATTCCTCATATAATTGGAAAAAAAATGATTAACAGTTTATTGAACAAACTGCTAAAGCTGAAAAATAGTCATTTGTTAATTTGCGATCTGATTATTTTTTCAATTACACCCTTATTAGCTCTGCTCCTACGTTTAGATGGCGATCTCGATATCCAAACATATATATTAGAATTAGCAATTGCAACAATATTATTTTTAGTAGTCAAATTAAGTGTATTTGGAAGTTTTGGTTTTTATAGGCGTTATTGGCGGTATGCCAGTATTGAGGAACTAATATATATAGCTATGTTGATGGTGGGTGCAGTAGTCATCCAAATCATGCTATTTGATGTTCTGACAAATATTCTAAATCAATTTCCATTTACAGATACACTACCGCGATCGCTACCATTTATTGATGGATTATTATCGTGTATTTTGATTGGGGCACTTCGTTTCAGTTTTCGAGCTGTGGAAAGAGTTAGCCAACGAGAACCAGTATTTAACTCACAACAAAGAGTGCTAATTATTGGTGCTGGCAGTGCTGGAGTGTCCCTCCTTCAAGAAATGCAAAGAAATCCCCAACTGGGACTTTATCCGGTGGCCTTCATTGATGACGATCCTCGAAAATTAAACGCACGTATTCGGGGGATTCCTGTACTAGGCGATCGCTACCAAATTCCTAAGTGGGTGCAATCTCTGCATATTCAGAAAGCGATCGTTGCAATGCCTACAGTTACGGGGAAAGTCATTCGGGAAATTGTAGATATTTGCAAAGCTACTGGAGTGCAAACTAGCACCTTACCTGGTATACATGAAATACTTAATGGTCGCGTGCGAGTAGACAGCATTCGAGATGTCAGGATAGAGGACTTGCTCAGACGAGAACCGATACAGACCGATATAGAGCGAGTGTCTAAATTTCTCAACGGCAAAACAGTACTAATTACAGGTTCGGGTGGGTCAATTGGTAGCGAACTGTGCCGTCAAATTTTCAAATCTCAGCCTGCCAGAATCATACTGATTGGACATGGAGAAAATTCTGTGTTCAACATCCAACAAGAACTAGAACAACTTATTCAAGTACTCAACAAAGATGGCAAATCGCTAAAAAAGGCTCCTCATATTTACACCTTTATTGCTGATATTCGGTTTCGTTCTCGATTAAAATATGCTTTCGAGCGATTCCAACCTGATGTAATTTTTCACGCTGCGGCTCATAAACACGTCCCTTTAATGGAATTAAATCCACCAGAAGCAATCACTAACAATGTAATTGGGACAAAAAATTTACTAGAACTAGCGCTAGAATACGATGTCAAACATTTTGTCATGATCTCCACAGACAAAGCAGTTAATCCCACTAATGTAATGGGTGCTAGTAAAAGAGTTGCTGAAATGTTAGTACTACAAGCTGCAAAAGAAAGTGGAAAGCATTATGTTACTGTGCGTTTTGGCAATGTTTTGGGTAGTCGTGGTAGTGTAGTTCCCACTTTTAAAAAACAAATTGCTACAGGTGGGCCAGTAACTGTTACTCATCCTGATATCTGTCGTTATTTCATGACCATTCCAGAAGCCGTGCAACTTGTCTTACAAGCAGGGGTACTTGGTCACAGTGGTGAGGTTCTAATGCTGAATATGGGCGAACCTGTCAAAATTGTTGATTTAGCACAAGAATTAATTCGTCTTTCCGGGTATGAAGTAAACAAAGATATTGACATTGTATTTACAGGATTACGACCAGGAGAAAAGTTATTTGAAGAACTCTTTATTAAAGGAGAAGAATACGAACCAACCCAACATAAAAAACTATTTGTAGTTAAAAACGCTAGTCGGATTATTCCTAAAAACTTAATGGTTATTGTAGAAGATTTGTGTAAAGCAGCAGCCTATAATGATGCACTTTCTATCCTATTTCTACTCGAACAGCTAATCCCTGGATATACCCCTGATTATTCAACAGCAAATCATCAAGCTGATGCTGCAAAAGAAAATAATATGAATAGGAACTACGTTCAAGAGATTGAAGCTTCTGTTGTGAAAAGATAAGTGTAATTAAGGAGAACTATTGTGCAAGGAACTAATTTAGTAAAAAAGCTGCTCCAAAAAATTATCAACATCGATTCAGAGTGGTCAATTGCAATTTATACGGGCGAATCGCCTTTAAACTTGGTTTCTCCCAAAAGTATAAATAATCCGATTTTGACTGCTAAAGATGTCACAGATGTACCAGCAGAATTTGTTGCCGATCCATTCATGATTCATGAAAATGAAACTTGGTATATGTTTTTTGAAGTTCTCAATGCCCATACTAATAAAGGAGATATTGGATTAGCAACTAGCCAAGATAGTTTTAATTGGAACTATCAACGAATTGTTTTGGAAGAACCATTTCATTTATCTTACCCATATGTATTTAAATGGAATCATGAGTACTATATGATTCCAGAAACTGCTCAAACAAGTTCGGTTCGTTTATACAAAGCAACCAGTTTTCCAACACAATGGATATTTTGTAAAACTTTACTTTCTGGAAAAGACTTTGTAGATCCTACAATTTTTCAACATAATGATTTATGGTGGCTATTTATAGCAACATCAAAAAAAAGAAATATTTTACGTCTCTACTATTCTCAGCAACCAACTGGCCCTTGGGTTGAACATCCTCAGAGTCCTGTAGTCAATGGGAATGCAAAAATCGCTAGACCAGCGGGTAGAGTCGTAGTATTCGATGAAAAAATTTTTAGATATACCCAAGATTGCAAGTATATCTATGGAAAACAAGTTCTAGCATTTGAAATAACAGAGCTAACAACAGCAAATTATCAAGAAAAAGCAGTAAAAAACAATCCAATTATTAAGGCAAGTGGATACGGTTGGAATAAAGCAGGTATGCACAATATCGATCCTCATCAGATCGATCGAAATAAGTGGATAGCTTGTGTAGATGGAAGGAGTACTCAAATTAGCTTGAAAGTCAAATTTAAGACTAATACTTGGGCTTAAAGAGATAAAAATAGTTGGAATAAAACAACCATATTAATAGTGATACTTTCAAGTAAAGCATATGTTAGTACTCAAAAGAAAACTATTTTTTTCAGTAGGAGAAGTTTGGTTTGATGAAGAACCAAAAAAATTAAATAATGTAGACGTAATTTATTACAAACAATGGAAGTATCCAATTGCAGGCGCTCAATCTCAGGAAGTACAAACAAGATTGATAGACCTAACCAAAAGCCATAATGAGCTTTGGCACAGGATCAGTAGTAATGACAGATATAAAATTAGACGAGCAGAACAGAAAGATGAAGTTAATTATGAGTATTGGAATCATATTAACTCCGATTTAATCAATAAATTTGCTGATTTTTACGATTTATTCGCTATCCAAAAAGGATTAGTAAAAATTGATAGGCAATGGTTAAAAAAGCGCGCGGATGCTGGTTTAATTGACATTTCACATGTAAAGTTAAAAAACGGTAGTCCTTTTGTTTGGCACGCTTACTATGTACATAAAAATAGAGTTTTTTTTTACATTCTGCATCTATCAAAAATGACGAGAATACATCTTATCAGTCACTTTTAGGACGAGCAAATCGTTATCATCACTGGCAGGATATATTGAGATTTAAAAATGACGGAATTGGGATTTATGATTTTGGAGGCTGGTATACCGGAAATACAGACCTCCAAAAACTAGGGATTAATCAATTTAAAGAGAAATTTGGTGGAGAGGTTGTCAAAAATTTCAATTGCATTAGCAGTATTACAATCAAAGGCAAGCTATATTTACACTTGCTAAAGATGTATACAAGTTTATCTAAATTACCCTTACCGCGCCTACTATAGGGTGGTTATTTGAAAAGCTATAGACTCAGCGGTGAGATTAATAGCAATGTGTATCTAGGCAAAGACGCAGGTATTGTCAAGTAATTTTCTGAACAGCGATATGAGCATGTGGCGTTTGCAAAGCTTAATTTATTTATGGAAGAAGCTAACAAGTAGCTCTATCAATCGCCAAATTTTTGGTGCAGCAATAACAGTTGGTTTATTGACAGCATTGGTAAAAGTGGCAGCTGTTGGTAAAGAATTAGTGGTTGCTCAAAGATATGGTACCGGAGACGACGTAGATGCTTATTTAATTGCCTTACTAGTTCCTTATTTTATTATCAATGTTATCGCTGGTTCTTTTAATAGCGCTCTCATACCTACTTATATGAAAGTACGGGAGCAAGAAGGTAAAAAAGCTGCTCAAAGGCTTTTTTCTGGAGCTACAATCAGTGGCTTAGGGCTACTAGGAATTATGACGATATTGATGGTAGTTACAGCACCTATGTACTTACCATACATTGCAACTGGCTTTAGTCCTAAAAAGTTAGAGCTGACTTTTCATTTGTTCTATGCGATCGCGCCTCTTGTTTTACTGAATGGGATTATTATCATTTGGGGTGCTGTATTGAATGCAGGAGAGCGTTTCGCATTAGCAGCTTTATCGCCAATTCTCACTCCAACTGTTAGCATCATCTTGCTCTTAATGCTGAAATCTTGGGGCATTTTTGCTTTAGCAATAGGATTAGTCTGCGGAGCCGTACTAGAAATAACTATTTTAGGAATAGGACTACACCGACAAAACATTTCCTGGTGGCCAAAATGGTATGGGATTGATACTAACCTGCGTCAAGTTGTCGGTCAATATTGTCCCATGATTGCAGGAAGTTTTTTAATGTGTAGTACAAGTTTAGTGGATCAATCTATGGCAGCAATGTTGCCGGCTGGTAGCGTAGCAGCATTGAACTACGGTAACAAGGTAATTGCCTTGCCGATAACTCTAGCCACTACCGCATTAAGTACTGCTGTCATTCCCTATTTTTCCAAAATGATAGCCTGTAACGATTGGACAGGTGTACGTCGGACGTTTAAGCAGTATATGCAGTCGATCTTTATCGTTACTACCATACTCACAGCTTTGTTACTTGTGTTTTCTGAGTTAATAGTTCGGGTACTCTTTCAAAGAGGTTCGTTTACAGCTAATGATACTCATTTAGTAGCTCAAATCCAAAATTGTTTTGCCCTACAAGTACCTTTTTATATAGCAAGTATTTTAGTTGTACGTTTAATTTCAGCAATGCAAGTCAGTTATATATTAATGTGGGGTTCTGCTGGTAATTTAATTATAAATATATTTTTGAACTATTTATTTATGAAATGGTTTGGTGTTGCAGGTATTGCTTTGTCAACAACCTGTGTTTATGTTTTTTCTTTCTTGTTTTTAACGTATAACGCTAATAAAAAACTCAAAAATCGTCAACCTGTAAAGGAAATTTAAGTTTTAAATGAGATTAACACTGATTATTTATTCTTTAAGCTATGGTGGGGCCGAACGCGTGATATCAATCATGGCAAATTACTGGGCAGCTAGGGGATGGCAAGTGAGTTTATTGACATTTGAGGCTCCAAAAAAAGCCCAGTTTGATTTAGATCCGCGAGTTTCTTATATTCCTTTAAATATAGCGAAAGATTCTAACAACACAATTCTTGGTATTTGGAATAATTTCCAACGTATCCAAATACTGCGAGATGCAATTAATAACAGTCACCCAGATGCAGTAATTAGCTTTATGTCTACAACAAATATACTAACTTTACTAGCAACACGAGGATTAAAAATACCAGTAATAGTTTCTGAACGTAACGATCCGGCAGAGAAATCTTTAGGTAGGAATTGGAGACAACTAAGGCAATGGACTTATCCATTCGCAGCTCGAATCGTTTTTCAAACTAAGAGAGCCAAGAATTATTTTCCATCTCAAGTGCAAGCTAGTGGTTGTATTATCCCTAACATGGTTTTATTACCGCCGATCGCCAAAGAGTCATCGCCCAAACTTTTGAAAGAGCGATCGCTCATTGCGATGGGGCGTTTAGTTAGAGCAAAAGGTTTTGATTTATTACTACAAGCTTTTGCACAACTTAAAGATTGTTATCCAGAATGGACGTTAACCATTCTCGGAGAAGGCTCGTTGCGCTCAGATTTGGAATTATTGCGTAATCAGTTGGGACTAAGCGATCGCGTTTATCTTCTTGGAGCAGTGAGTAATCCCTATGAATTTCTCAAGCAAGCAGACATTTTTATCATGTCCTCTCGCTTTGAGGGTTTTCCTAACGCTCTTTGCGAAGCAATGGCTTGTGGACTACCTGTGATTTCTACAGATTGTCCCAATGGGCCAAGAGAAATTATTCGTGATGGAATAGATGGCATTTTAGTGCCTAATGAAAATGTGTCAGCTTTAGCCGCAGCAATTAAACGACTGATATCTGATGAGGAAGAACGCCAACGTTTAGCTGCTCGTGCGCCAGAAGTAACCGAACGTTTCAATCTAGAAAAAATCATGGGAATGTGGGAAGAATTATTAACTCAGGTAATTACTAATATCCATCAAACCGAAATTACAAAAAATGACATAGTAAATTATCGAATCTAGCGAGGCTATGTTGCCAACTATTATCTAAAAAATTAAAATTCTTTGGAGAATTTATTTAGCAAAATGAAGAAAATTGCTTTTATTATCCGGGATCTTAACTTCGGCGGAGCACAAAGACAATTAGTGACGCTAGCAAAAGGCTTAGATCGGCAAGGCTTTGATGTTAGTATTTTATATTTTTACCCTGGCGGGCCATTAGAAAAAGATTTAAAAGATACTAATATATCAGTCATCTGTTTAGAGAAACGAGGACGTTGGCATTTATTTAGTTTCTTTTGGTCGCTTATTTGGCATCTTAAGCAAATACGTCCTCATGTATTGCATGGATATCTTGCAGAATCAAATTTGATTGCTATATTATTAAAGCCTTTTTTACCTGCAACAAAAATAATTTGGGGAATACGTGAATCTAAAGGAAATCTTCAAGATTATGATTGGTTGAGCAAGCTAATTTTTAGATTAGAGAATTTTTTATCACACTTGACAGACTTAATTATTGTCAATTCCTATGCAGGTCAAGCATATTACCTGACTCATCAAGTTTCTGCTGACAAAATGCTCGTCATTTCTAATGGTATTGACACCGAGCGTTTTCAGCCCGACCGAGAAGCTGGGGCAAAAGTACGAGCGGAATGGGGAATTTCCCAAAATACAATTTTGATTGGTTTGGTGGGACGAATAAACCCGATAAAAGACCATCCTACTTTTCTCAAAACAGCAGCTTTACTAGCTGAAGAAAGAACAGATGTACGCTTTGTCTGTGTGGGTGTTGGTTCAGAAACTTATACACGCGAACTGTATCAGTTAACAAAAGAATTAAACATCTCTGATAAAGTTCTCTGGACAGGAGGACGTGCAGACATGTCTGCGGTACATAATGCTCTGAATATTGCTGTTTCTTCTTCTTGCTATACCGAAGGATTTTCTAATGTAATTGGAGAGGCGATGGCCTGTGGTGTACCTTGTGTAGTCACAGATGTGGGCGATTCTGCTTGGATTGTTGGTGATAGAGGCATAGTTGTGCCACCTAAAAATCCAAAGGCATTGAAAAACGGGATGAAGAAATTAATAGAAAATCTTGGTACTAACAATTTCAATGGAGCGCATATTCGACAACGAATCGTTGAACATTTTTCAGTACAACAATTAGTTTTAAAAACTGAAGCTGCTTTGCTCAGTTTATTTTGCAATCCCATATCTAAAGCGGAAAAAAGAGTTAATAACACATTTTTATCGAGATAAAAAGGAAGTTATGTTGAGAATCAAATACCCTAGACGACGATTTTATAACGTCGTAGCACTTACTTTGTGCATAACACTTTTCTACTTTTGTTTTGCAGTTGCCCAACCCAAATCAAAACCCTATAAATTTATTCATTATGGCTGGGATGCACCATATCCTGCTTTTCTGAATAAAAATATTCAACAAATGGAAAAACGTCCATTTGATGGTGTTATTATTCGTCTGAAAGCTGGAAAGAAAGTCTTCTTACACGAGCCTTACAATCCCAAAGATTTTACTCAAGATATAGAAAGTCTTAAAACCACTAAATTTTCTAAGTTCACCGATAATTTTTTGGCGATGTGGGCAACGACAGATGAAGGCTGGGATTGGTTTAGCGAAAGTGACTGGAAAGCATCAGAATCTAATCTCCGTTTATTTGCAAAAACGGCACGTAATGGAAAATTAGTAGGTATTGCTTTCGATCCAGAAACTTATGAATCTTATGGTGTAAATCCGTGGCTATATCCAAAGCTTCCTCATGCTACGGAGAAATCTTTTGAAGAATATAAGCAACAAGTACGCAAGCGAGGCGCACAGTTTATTCAAGCTATCCAACAAGAATTACCAGGTGTTAAGCTTCTTACCCTCTTTCAATTGAGCCAGTTTGTAGAATTAGATCGCGACGATTTACCTGATTTTTCTAAAAATAATTACGGACTTTTCCCAGCATTTGTTAACGGCATGTTAGATGCCATTGAGCCAAATACGTTAATTATTGATGGGGACGAAGATGCTTACTACAATGAAAGTAAAAAGGATTTTTATTGGGGATATAATTTAATAAAAAAATTAGCATTGACATTGATAGATTCAAAAAATAAGACAAAATATGCCCGTCAGGTTAAAGTAGGGCAAGCTGTCTTCATAGATGAATTATTCGCTTTGCGCCAACCGCAAAAATCATTTATCAGTTATTACCTGACTCCGCAGCAAAGAGCAAAATGGCTCGAACACAATACATATTATGCACTCTCAACTACAGATGAGTATGTTTGGTGTTATAGCGAGCAAACAAATTGGTGGAAGAACAAAATAGCCTCTGGAGTTGAAGAAGCAATTCGTTCAGCTCAAAAAAAGATAAAGAATAAAAAGCCTCTGGGATTCAGCATTGAAAATATGATAACAAAAGCAAAAAAAATGAGAGATGAGAAAAATACATAAGTCATAAACCAAACTAAAACACATATTTTTTGCATATAACTTGTAAACGTCTATATGATATATGCAAATGAAACGTGAAAGAGTTTAGTAAAGCCAAAAAAGAACTTTTTCTAAACTCAAAAAAAATAATTGTTACAAGTTTTAAATCCAAAATCATCATCGAGTTTTCTGAGTAAGTTTGTTTTCAAAATAAAACTTGTCTTGACAAAAAATTAAATCTTACAAGCAAAATATGATTTTCAATAGCAAAATTAACAATAAAACTGATTCATATCAATCAATTTCTCTTTTAGAAAGATTCAATCAATGTTTGAAATTAGCTCCATTTGCAATTTTGTCTTTAGTTGTTTATATGAGTCTCCGTAGTACACAGATATTCCCAGATGAAGGCTTAATATTTGTCAATAAATTGTGGCATGAAGCATTTCTAGGCTGGTACGATTTCTTACTTATATGTTCTATTGGTATTTGTTTTTTTTCAGGCTTAATAAAACTTGAGAAAAATGATTTTTTATTTATATTAATTTTAACATTTATCATTTCACTAAGTTTTCTCAATGCTCTCGACTTAGGCGAACAATATATTATAGATGCTCTAGTTTATCTCTTCAGATTTATCATCGTTTTTTATTTAGCGAAGGGACTTGTTTATCGACTCGGCATTCAAACAAGTGAGAGCGTATTAATCTTTTTATTCATTATTTTAGTATTGAGTAGCATATTTGTTGCCCGACAACAGTTAGGAGAATTGAATAGAATTTATGCTGCGGGAATGACTGTAGCGAGTTCCAGTCAAGTAGCAAGTATAGTTTGCTTAATTGCATTGATGAGAAAATACAAACTCATAATATTCATTTCTCTAACTTATTTATTTTTAACATTTAGTAGAACATCAATTTTGGTGAGTCTGATTTTATTTTTAATATATTCCAGACAACTATCAACAGCCAATAAAATTAAGTATTACATTGCAATTGGAATTTTAGTATCTATTTTTGTTGTTATCTTGCTTACTTATGGTGGAGATTTATATGCATCTTTGATTGCTAACCGTACTAATTTGGATGAAATTTCTACTCTAAATTCAAGAGAATTAATATGGAATAATGCTCTGAAATTATTGCAATCTGAACGCATTCCTATCTTTGGAGTAGGATTTAATGCCACACCTTCTTTAATTAAATCTGCAAACATTTTATTTGTCGATAGTTATGGACAGCTTCAATTACCGGAACATTTTCACAACATTTGGATAGAGTATGGTTTTGGACTTGGTATTCTATCTCTATTTATCTTTTATTATCTATTGAAAAGAGTATGGCAAACCTTTCAAAGTAATTGTTATCCATCATTCTTTATTTTTGCATTTTTTCTGATCTGCCAAAGTGCTGACTTTACTTTTTATCAGCCAAAGTCAGTTATTATTTGGTCGTTAATGTTAGGACTTGCTGAGGGACAATGGAGATTCAAGTATGAGTAGATTTTCAATTGTTTATATTAGTACCGGACTGTCAACTGGTGGTGCTCAAATAATCCTTTATCGGATACTTTCTAAAATTAATCGGGAGAATTTTAATCCAGTTGTAATTTCTCTAATGGATGGTGAGAGATTGGGCGATCGCATTGAAGCCTTGGGGATTCCTGTTTATACCATTGGTATGAAACAAGGAATGCTACCAACGCCAGCTAATATTTTGCGAATAATTCACATAGTTCGTCAACTTAAACCAAATCTCATCCAAGGCTGGATGTATCATGGCAATCTCGCAGCTCTATTAGTGAGTTATTTCATTTATCCTAAAATACCTATTTTATGGAGTATTCATTGTTCGATTTACTCATTAGCCCTGACCAAAAAAATGACAGCAGCTATTATTAAATTATGTGCTGCCATGTCTCAAGTTCCCAACAAAATTATTTATGTTTCTCAAATTGGGAAATTGCAGCATGAAAAATTAGGCTATGATAACCAAAACGGCTGTGTAATTCCGAATGGAACTGATACTTCAGTATTCATTCCCTCAATTGAAGCGAGATTGAGCGTTCGTAAAGAGCTAGGTTTATCTAAAAACGCTTTTTTGATTGGATTGATTTGTCGTTATCATCCAATGAAAGATCATGCTAATTTTCTCCAAGCTGCTGCAATTTTACTGAAAAAATATCCAGAAACCAACTTTTTGTTAATTGGAACGGATGTGACTCTAGAGAATCAGGTTTTGTATCGATTAATTCAAGAGTTAGGAATTATTAATCGAGTCCACTTACTTGGAGAACGCACAGATATAGCTCGTTTGACCGCAGCTTTAGATATTGCTGCTTCTTCCTCAGCCTATGGTGAAGGATGGCCTCTAATTTTAGGAGAGGCAATGTCTTGTGGTGTACCCTGTGTCGTTACTGATGTGGGAGATTCTGGCTGGATTGTGGGAGATAGCGGACGGGTTGTACCTCCAAGAAATTCTGAGGCACTGGCAAATGCATGGCAAGAATTACTGGCATTGGACAGCGAACAACGGCAAAAGCTGGGATTGTTGGCGCGGCAGCGGGCGATAGAAAACTTTTCTTTGGACGCTGTTGTAAATCAATACGAGGCAATTTATTCAGAGATGCTGAAGTGAAAAGTTTTAGGCATTTCCTTAATTTCTCATGTGTGGATATCAGCAGTAATTTATGTGTGGCATTACTGGTTTTTTTGATTCTTCCCGACAAACTTCTGATGACATCATGCAAGCAATAGTCAGACAGATGTCAGATTCGCTAATTCATCGCGGCCCAGATGATGGAGGAATTTGGGTAGATGAATCGGCAGGGATTGCTTTAGGACATCGACGACTAGCGATTGTAGACCTTTCACCAGAAGGGCATCAGCCGATGCTATCGGCTAACGATCGCTATGTAATTGTATTTAACGGCGAGATTTATAATTTTCTAGAACTACGACATCAACTCACATCATTAGGACATCGTTTTCGAGGTCATTCTGATACAGAGGTAATGCTGGCTAGCTTTAGTCAGTGGGGAGTTGATGGGGCAATCAAACGCTACAATGGGATGTTTGCTTTTGCTTTGTGGGATCGTCAAGAGCAGCTTTTGCATTTAGGACGCGATCGCTTAGGTGAAAAGCCTCTCTATTATGGTTGGATGGGTCAAACCTTGTTATTTAGCTCGGAGTTAAAAGCCCTAAAAGCTCATCCGGCTTTTAAAGCTAAAATCAATCGTGATGCTTTAAAATTGTTCCTACAGTATGGTTACGTTCCCACACCATATTCAATCTATCAAGGTATCTATAAGTTACCGCCAGCAACAGTCTTGACCTGGAATGGTAGCCAATTTCATCCCAATCCTGTAACCTATTGGTCTATAAAGGAAGTTGCAGAGTTAGGAATTGCAGAACCATTTAGCGGTTCAGACTCGGAAGCAGTAGCTCGACTAGAAGCCCTGCTATTGGAAGCAGTAGGTCTAAGAATGGTTGCAGATGTACCATTGGGTGCTTTTATATCTGGGGGAGTTGATTCTTCAACTGTAGTAGCCCTGATGCAAGCTCAAAGTAGCCAACCAGTGAAAACATTTTCTATTGGCTTTCATGAAGATGCTTATAACGAAGCACAGTATGCCAAAGCAGTAGCCAAGCACTTAAATACAGACCATACAGAAATGTATGTCACTCCAGAACAAGCACTGCAAGTCATCCCTAAGCTACCGATTTTGTACGACGAACCCTTTTCCGACTCATCTCAAGTCCCTACTTTTCTCGTATCTCAGCTTGCTAGACAATATGTAACAGTCAGTCTTTCTGGCGATGGTGGGGATGAACTATTTGCAGGCTATAAGCGTTATTTCAAAGCTCGCAACATCTGGCAGACAATCGGCTGGATACCTCCAACGTTACGCAAGACTGCTGCACGTGCTTTAACAAGCCCATCATTAGCTAAACTCAAACATTCGCCTTTTGGGAATAAATTACAGACACTCGCTGAGATTTTGATCCTCCCCAATGCCGACGCTATCTATACAAGGCTGATCTCTCACTGTCAAGAACCAGTAGTAATAGGTGCTTTAGAACCTCCAACAAGCTTTAGCAATCGCTACCATTGCCCATTAAGCGACTTTACTCAACGTATGATGTACCTCGATACAGTGAACTATTTACCTGATGATATCCTGGTGAAAGTCGATCGAGCCAGTATGGGTATGAGTTTAGAAGCACGCGTACCACTATTGGATAGTCGAGTAGTGGAATTCGCTTGGCGCATACCACTTTCGATGAAAATTCGTAACAACCAAGGCAAGTGGCTATTACGTCAAGTTTTATATAAATATGTGCCTAAACACTTGATTGAGCGTCCCAAAAAAGGGTTTAGCGTCCCGATTCATACTTGGCTACGCGGCCCTTTACGAGATTGGGCAGAAGCATTGCTGGACGAACATCGGCTAACACAAGAAGGGTTTTTGAATCCACAATCAATTCGACAAAAGTGGATAGAGCATATTACAGGTGAAAAAGACTGGCAATACATTCTTTGGAATGTATTGATGTTTCAAGCATGGTTAGAAGAAAATTATTAAGTGTTAACTGATAACGTTCATCTGCCAACAATTTATTTGAAAAAAAAGGGAAGATTGCTTGATATTCCTCAATCTTTGAAGATTCGTTTTCAAACTCATATTTCAATACGGTTTAGTTAAGCTCCTCTTTTTTAGGAAGTTGGGGGGTTCTTTAAAAGATAAAAACGTTAACTGAACTGTATTGATTCATATTTTGTGTCTGAAAGATGTAATTTTTTTTATCGTTTTTTATTTAATAACAGATAATGTGAAACTCAAAAATAATCTTTAAAACTAATGCCAAATTGGCATCTATCCACTGTTATTGACTGTTAAATTGTTTAATTATTCAGCAACAATAATACATTACACGCTAAATAAGTAATGCTGTTATTTTGATAATAAAATTAGTTTGACTGAGGTTAAAATAACTTTTAACAGCTAGATTGTTATTGATAATTTCAGCATATTTAGATTAAATCTGGAGAAATTTAATCGATTAGCGTGATTAAATCAGACTGACATTCGGATAGATAGCTCTGGAATTAGCGACTGTACCCTGAATCCAATACTTTTGAAATTTCACATTTTTGAGCAAATCCATCGAATCAAACATCAATATTTACTCTGATTACACTTTTAAGATATGAGCGATCGCATTGCAGTTATCGGTTTGGGTTACGTTGGCTTACCTGTAGCCTTAGCATTTGCCAAAAAATTCCCCTATACTATTGGGTTTGATGTCAATGTCGAGAAAGTTGCAAATTTAAGAAAAGGCATTGATACTACAGGTGAAATCTCCCAAGAGGAGTTAATCAACACGACTCTGAATATCGTTTCAGAACCATTCGACTTAGTAGACAGTAACTTTTTTGTAGTTGCTGTCCCAACCCCTGTTGACCGCAACCATCGACCAGATTTATCCTACTTGATTAAAGCATCCGAACTGGTTGGTAAAGTACTACAACCTGGAGCAACAGTAGTTTATGAATCTACAGTTTATCCAGGAGTGACAGAAGACATCTGCGGCCCGACTCTGGCAAAGGTATCGGGCTTACAGCAGGGTGTTGATTTCAAACTGGGCTACTCTCCAGAAAGAATTAATCCAGGTGACAAAGCTCATACTCTAGAAAAGATTGTGAAAGTTGTAGCTGGCGAAGATGCTGAAACCTTAGAAAAGGTGGCGAGAGTTTACGCAACCATTGTTGATGCTGGCGTATATCGTGCTTCTTCCATCAAGGTAGCTGAGGCGGCGAAAGCGATTGAAAATACTCAGCGAGACTTGAATATTGCCTTAATGAACGAGTTAGCCTTAATTTGCGATCGCCTGAATATCCGCACTCACGATGTATTAGCAGCAGCAAGAACCAAATGGAACTTTTTGCCATTTACTCCAGGACTTGTCGGCGGCCACTGTATTGGTGTTGACCCCTATTATTTAACTACCAAAGCAGAAGAACTAGGATATCATCCGGAAGTTATGCTTGCTGGCCGTCGGATCAATGACAGTATGGGAATCCATATTGCTCGTCATTTAGTCAAGCTTTTAATCAAAGCTAACCTATCTATTAAAGGAGCGCGCATCGGAATTCTCGGTCTAACTTTTAAGGAAAATGTGTTTGATGTGCGAAACAGCCGCGTTCCCGATATCGTTGCAGAGTTACGCCAATTTGGGATTAATCCCCTCGTACACGACCCTCTAGCTGATAGCCACGAAGCCGAGCGAGAGTATGGCATCCAGCTTACAGACTGGCAAGAATTATCCAATCTAGATGGAATTGTCTTGGCTGTCAGTCATCAAGCTTACCTAGACATGTCTAGCGACAAATTGCTTGCTTGTCTGCGTCCCGGAGGAGTTTTGTTAGATGTCAAATCTGTTTTTGATTCTCTGACTCTGCCAAGCAATATTCATTACTCAAGTCTATAGGAGAAAATGTATGGTTAAAGTTTTAGTTACTGGTGCTGCTGGTTTCATTGGATTCCATCTCAGTCAACGGTTACTATCCAGAGGTGACGAGGTTGTAGGACTAGATAATCTCAATGATTACTATGATGTCTCCCTCAAAAAAGAGCGCCTAGTCCAACTAGAGGGAAAATCAGGCTTTAGTTTTCACAAACTAGATTTAGTAGACAATGCAAGTATCTCCCAGTTGTTTGCAGAACAACGCTTCGATATTGTCGTTAACTTAGCAGCTCAAGCAGGTGTCCGCTATTCACTTAAAAATCCCCATGCATATATAGATAGCAACTTGGTAGGCTTTACTAACATTCTTGAAGGTTGTCGTCACTCAGGTGTTAAACATTTAGTATTTGCTTCTTCTAGTTCAGTCTACGGTGCTAATACCAAAACGCCCTTTTCTGTTCGCGACAATGTAGACCATCCAGTTAGTCTGTATGCTGCTACAAAGAAAGCCAACGAGTTGATGGCTCATACATATAGCCATTTGTATAATTTGCCTACAACTGGATTGCGCTTCTTTACTGTTTATGGCCCGTGGGGTCGTCCAGATATGGCGCTGTTTTTATTCACCAAAGCAATTTTGGCAAAACAGCCAATAGATGTGTTTAATTACGGTAAGATGCAGCGAGATTTTACATATATAGACGACATCGTAGAGGGTATTGTCCGCGTGACAGATACAATACCTCAAGCAAATACTGCTTGGTTGGGAGATGCACCCGACCCAGGAACTAGTAAGGCTCCTTACAAGATTTACAACATAGGTAATAATCAACCCGTCGAATTAATGCACTTCATAGAAGTGTTAGAAAACTGTTTGGGAATGAAAGCAGAAAAAAATTTGCTGCCGCTGCAACTTGGTGATGTTCCCATTACCTATGCAGATGTTGATGATTTGATTAGAGATGTAGGTTTTAAACCTAGCACGCCAATTGAAGTAGGAATTGAACGTTTTGTAGCTTGGTATTGTTCTTATTATCGAGTGCAAATACCATTGCGATCGCTATCTTTGGGCGCTCAGATTAGTTAAGAAAAGCTTCTTAAAAATGACATGAATACTGTACCAAAAACTATTTGGCATGTTGGTGGAGAAGATATACGTTTCCGCATTCCTTTGTTGTTAGCACTTAGAGATAGAGGCTTTAATGTTGGAGCTGTTGGCTCGGAAAATGGCGATGCTTTTGCAAAGTATCAAATTCCCTATTTTCAATACACACTAGAACGGGAAATAAATCCACTAGCAGACATACAAGCTCGCACTCAAATTTTCAACTTATTTAGTAAATATAAACCAGATGTTGTGCATGGTTTTGATACTAAGCCAGCGATGATAACACCTATTATCGGTATGAAGGCTAAAATACCAGGAAGAGTGCGTACAATTAATGGGATGGGCTACATTTTCTCTTCTAATTCTCCATTAGCACTGACACTGAGACCTATATATCGACATTTGCAAAAACAAGCTTCTGCGGCAGCAGGAATCACAGTATTTCAAAATATTGACGATCGCGCATATTTCCGCAAGCATCAAATGGTCAAAGATGGCTGTGATGATTTAGTTTTAGGTTCGGGTATTGATATCGAACAGTTAATAAAAAACCGTCCCAACCCCGAACAACTAGCAGTAGTTCGCCAAGAATTAGGTTTAGAAGGACAGTTAGTTGTCACCATGATTGCGCGTCTTGTTGTTGCTAAAGGCGTAAGAGAATATCTGGATGCAGCGAGAATAGTTTGCCAGAAAATGCCAAATGTCAAGTTTATTTTAATTGGCCCTTTTTCTTCAGAAGGACGGCAAGCGATACCAATCAAAGAAGTTCAACAACAAGCTGAATTTGTTTCTTATCTTGGTGTTCGTAATGACATCACGACATTATTATCTTTGAGCGATATCTTTGTTTTACCTAGTTATCGTGAGGGAATGTCACGGGTTTTATTAGAGGCTGGTGCAATGCAACTGCCTTTGATTACAACGAATACACCTGGTTGTAAGGATATAGTGCGAGATGGTTGGAATGGGTTATTGGTTCCTCCTCGCAATGCCAAAGCTTTAGCTACAGCAATTCTGCAACTTCTCAAATCTCCAGACCAGAGGATTTTAATGGGTACTCGCAGTGAAATGCATGTACGGGAAAACTTCAGTTTGCAAAAGGTAGCTGATTCTTATACAAACATCTACTACCGTGTTTTAGGATTATCGCATTCAGAACAGCTTCAATTAAATAAATCTAGAAGTGAAGTCAATTATCTATAGGGTTATGAAACGTTGGGGAACGTGAAAATATAATTATATGGAGAATTTTTTACCTTTTGCATTACCCGATATTGGAGAGGAAGAAATTGCAGAAGTTGTTGACTCTTTAAAATCTAATTGGTTAACAACAGGAGCAAAAACAAAACGTTTTGAACGAGATTTTGCTGAATTTATTGGGTATGGAGTCGAAGCGATCGCAGTTAATTCTGCCACTTCCGGATTACACTTAGCTTTAGAAGCATTGGGTATTAGTCATGGCGATGAAGTCATCACTACAACCCATACATTTACGGCGACTGCGGAAGTAATTCGCTATCTGGGAGCAAATCCAGTTTTTGTTGACATCGATCCGGTGACTCTCAACATCGATCCTATCAAAATTGCAGCAGCTATTACTCCCCTAACCAAAGCCATTATACCCGTGCATTTTGGCGGACTTGCTTGTAACATGGAGCCAATTCTGGCGATCGCTCGCAAGTATGGATTGAAAGTAATTGAGGATGCTGCCCATGCTATCCCAACAACCTACCAAGGTAAATTAATTGGCAGTTTAGATAGCGATGCCACAGTCTATAGTTTTTATGCCACTAAGCCAATCGCCACTGGTGAAGGAGGAATGCTAGTTACCCGCAATCCGCAAGTTGCTCAACGCTGTCGTGTGATGCGGTTGCATGGTATCAGCCGCGATGTGTTCGACCGTTACAGCTCGACCAAACCTTCTTGGTATTACGAGGTAGTTGCTCCTGGCTTTAAATACAACATGACTGATTTGGCGGCTTCTTTGGGTATTCATCAACTAAAGAAAGTTTGGTTATTTCAGGAAAAAAGAACTGCGATCGCCAAGCGATATGATGCAGAATTAGCCGCCTTGCCTTTACATCTGCCAGCAAAACCCCTCAATGGCGATACTCACTCTTGGCATCTCTACGTGATTCGTTTGGATGAATCTGCAAAAGTGAATCGCAACACTTTCATTGAACAGCTGGCTGCAAAAGGCATTGGTTGTAGCGTTCATTATATTCCCTTGCACTTGCAGCCCTATTGGCGCGACACATATCACTTGCACTCAGAAAAATTTCCCTGCGCCTCCCATGCTTACGAACGCATAGTTAGCCTACCAATATATACAAAAATGACCGAAGCAGACCAAACTCGTGTCATTGAAGTCGTGAAAAAAACTTTGCTTTGAGCAACTTCAAAACCCTGCCCTTCATTAAAAATTACGAATTACTAGGAATTATGTCAAAACGAGTTTTTGATTTATTTTTCTCCTTGCTAGGTGTTGTAATCTTGCTGCCTTTATTGATCGCGATCGCAATATGGATAAAAATAGATTCTCCAGGAACTATATTTTTTCGGCAAGTTAGAATCGGACGTTTTGGGCGTGAATTTAAAATTTACAAGTTCCGTACCATGATACAGGGAGCCGAAAAAATAGGCAAACAAATTACAATTGCTAACGATCGAAGAGTTACCTCAAGTGGTAGATTCTTGCGAAAGTATAAGCTAGACGAATTACCTCAACTATTTAATGTCATTAAAGGGGAAATGAGCTTAGTAGGCCCCCGTCCCGAAGTACCAAAATACGTTGCTTTGTATACTTCTGAACAGCGCCGAGTTTTAGAAGTACTTCCAGGGATAACCGATCTAGCTTCAATGAAATTCCACAATGAAAGTGAATTACTAGAAGATATGAATAACTCAGAAAATTTCTACATTCACGAAATTATGCCTCGAAAACTAGAGTTAAATATGGAATATATTACTCGATTCAGTCTAGTTTTCGATCTAGTCATTATACTTAAAACTTTGAAGCGAGTGTTGGCAACATAAAATTTGTTGTCAGTTGTTAGTAACGTAAGAATTCAGCACCCAGGAGTCAGAAGTCAGAATTTATAAGGATTTTAGTATCAAGTAAGATACTCATGTATCAAATCTTCGCCTGATTCTTAAACTATTCTGACTCCTGAATTTTTACTTAGTAGCTATCATTTAGGATTGCTACAGGAGTTATTAGTTAGCATTCATCAATCATCAAACACAGAAGGTATTTATGAAAACTATCGAATCATCTCCCAATTTTAAACATTATTGGCTGATTGTTAAACGCCGTTGGTTGTCAGCTTTAACTGTTTTCGTATCTGTTTTTGTCCTTTTGAGTATTGTTGCAATTTTCAAGAAGCCTACTTATTTAGCAGAAGGAAAGTTAAAATTTGAAAGGACAAATACTACTTCTACCCTCACGGGTGTAGGAACAGAAATAGGTAAATTAGAGCCATTAGTCCAAGATAAAAGCAATCCTCTCTATACAGAGGCAGAAGTTATTCGCTCTGTTCCAGTTGTAAACAAAACCTTAAGCACGCTAAAACTGAAAGATGAGCATGGGCTACCGTTAAAATCAAAGGTTTTCTTGAAGCGACTGACTGTGAAAGAAAGTACAGGAGCAGATGTGCTCGATATATCTTTTAAAGATATGAATCCAGGCACGGCCGCAAAGGTTGTAAATACCATAATGGCTATTTATCTAGAACATAATATATCTGCTCATAGAGCTCAAGCAGCAGCAGCTCGCAAATTTCTAGAAAAACAAGTACCCAATGCTGAATTAATTGTTCGTAAAGCAGAAGCAGAACTTGCAAGGTTTAAAGAAAAGTACCAAGTTGTTTCTCTACAAGAAGAAGTAAATCAGGCAGTGGGAATCATTGCAGAATTACAAAAACAAATTAGTGCAACTCAATATAACTTAGCTAATGTCGATGCTCAATCTCAAGCCATCCGCAAGCAATTGGGTATGAATGCTCAGTATGCAGTAACAATGACCTCTCTTAGTCAAAGTTCGGGGGTGCAAGACCTTCTCAAAGAAATCCAACAGCTAGAATCACAATTAGCAGCTAAAGGCACTGTTTTGCAAGATGACCATCCGCAGATTATAGATTTAAAGGAAAAATTAAAATCTTTAAAAGAACTACTGCAACAACGAATAACAATGGTTGCAGGAACAACTCAACCACAACCAAATCAAAACTTTCAATTGGGATTGTTGCAACAACAACTTTCTGGAAAACTTGTAGAATTAGAATCAACTCGTTTAGGTTTAGCAAACCAAGTTAATACTTTATTCAGATTACAAACTGCTTATAAAGAAAGGCTCAACAATTTACCAAGATTAGAACAATATCAGCGCCAGTTAGAACGTAAAGTACAAGCCGCGCAATCTACCTATTCACTTTTGCTCCAAAAGCTGCAAGAAAGCCAAATAGCTGAAAATCAAAACGTAGGTAATGCAAGTCTAATATCTCCAGCTGAAGTTCCAGAAGAACCAACCACTTCTCTGAAGATGTTGTACTTAATTGCAGGGCTATTATCCAGTATAGCTGCTTTGGCAAGTGTGTATGTTTTGGAAGCAAGAGATAAGTCAATTAAAACTGTTGATGAGGCTAAAGAATTACTCGACTTGACTTTATTAGGAATAATTCCTGTTGCTGGTAAGCCGAAAAAAGCCCTTCGCGGTTATGAAGAACTGGAATTGGATAGCCAAAAGATTGTTGTTAGAGATACTCCTCGCTCTCCCATGAGTGAAGCTTACCGGATGCTGAGGGCAAATCTGAAATTTATGAATGCCGATAAAGAATTAAAAGTTATTGTTGTCACTAGTTCTGTACCCAAAGAAGGTAAGTCAACAGTTGCAACTAATTTGGCTGTAGCAATGGCTCAGACGGAGCGTAAAGTTTTACTAATTGATGGAGATTTACACCGTCCAACTCAGCATAAAATCTGGGGATTAACGAATAGCCAAGGTTTGAGCAATTTGATTGTAGGGCAGGCTGAAATCAAAAAGGCTATCAAAAATGTGATGGATAATTTGGATGTTCTAACTTCTGGAGTAGTACCTCCAAGTCCTGCTTCTTTATTGGACTCGAAACGAATGGCAGCCTTAATGGAAACTTTTGTAGCCAACTATGATTTTGTAATTGTTGACGCTCCTTCATTGAATGTTGCTGCTGATGCTGCTACTCTGGGTCAAATGGCAGATGGTGTTTTATTTGTAGTTCGTCCAGGTGTGGTTGATGCGGTTAATGCAGCTTTTGCTAAAGAACTTTTGGAAAAATCAGGTCAGAATGTCCTAGGACAAGTTGTGAATGGTGTAATTTCTCAAAACGAACCTTACAGCTACTACTATTTCACCGAAGAAGACTATCCGCAACCAAGTATTCGCACACAGGAATCTGGCTCGCTTGTGAAATATTAGAGTTATACCAGACATCTCCAGAATGATGTAAGGGCGTTCGCTCTTAGCGTTCTCGTAGAGTACGGCCGTTCGCCCCTACTTCGGGCAATGCAGAATTAACGATCGCTACTATGTTTATTATTAATGCATCGGCTTGCATTGTAAATGCATCAGCTTGCATTGTGAATGCATCGGCTTACATTGTGAATGCATCGGCTTGCATTGTGAATGCGTCGGCTTGCATTATTAATGCATTGGCTTACATTGTGAATGCGTCGGCTTGCATTATTAATGCATTGGCTTACATTGTGAATGCATCTTTATTTGTTATATGGTGTCCGGTAAATCACTTAAAATTAAAAATTCTCCGCCTCCCTGGGTCTCCCCATCTCCGCGTCAGTCTAAATGATAAGTCTTTAACCGGATACGATATTAGAGTTGCTTTCAGGTATTTTACGCTCTGCTAAATATTGATACATCCGCCAGCGCGCATCTACTTCTGCTTGCGCTTGTCCTAGTAAGTGTTTGGCTAGTTCGGGTTTGCTCTTAGCAAGCATTTTGAAGCGATTTTCTTGATACATTGATTGCTCTACTAATTGTGTAGGCGATCGCATATCCAATTGCAAGGGATTTTTACCCTGTTTTTGTAATTCTGGATTGTGACGATACAGCAACCAACGACCTGATTCTACCAACGATTTTTGATGATTCATGCCTGTGGTCATATTAATGCCGTGGGCTATGCAATGGCTGTAAGCAATAATTAATGATGGGCCATCGTAAGCTTCTGCTTCTAAAAATGCCTTCAAAGTATGCTCATCCCTTGCACCCATAGCTACACTCGCTACGTAGACATTACCGTAGGTCATGGCAATCAAACCTAAGTCTTTTTTCGGCGCAGGCTTACCACTGGCGGCAAATTTTGCCACTGCTGCTCGTGGGGTGGCTTTGGAAGATTGACCGCCTGTGTTAGAATATACTTCTGTATCCATGACTAAGATGTTGACATTGCGACCGCTGGCTAGCACATGGTCGATACCGCCAAAGTCAATGTCATAAGCCCAACCATCACCGCCAACAATCCAAACGCTTTTTCTTACTAAGTAATCAGCAACACTTAGGAGTTGTTTGACTTTTGTCAGTTGTCCGTTGTCAGTAGTCAGTTGTCCACTAACCACTGACCACTGACTACTAACAATTTCTTGCAGCTTTTGTTGTAACAGCGCTACTTTTTCCCGTTGTTCCCAAATATCAGCCTCAGATTTTTGTTCGGCGTTGAGTATCGCGCGAACAAGGTTCTCATCTATTTCACCACTCAACTGTTGCAGTAATTCTGTGGCGAATTCTGTTTGTTTATCCAGCGACAGGCGGAAGCCGAAACCGAATTCGGCGTTATCTTCAAATAAACTATTCGACCACGCCGGGCCGCGTCCTTGGGAGTTCGTCGTCCAAGGAGTCGTGGGGAGATTACCGCCGTAGATTGAAGAACAACCTGTAGCGTTGGCAATTACGGAGCGATCGCCAAATAATTGTGTTAATAATTTTAAATAAGGTGTCTCACCACAACCCGCACAAGCACCAGAGAATTCAAATAAAGGTTCTTGCAGTTGTTGTTGGCGAATTTGATTTAATTTCAACTGCCGTCGGTCGGGATTAGGTAAATTTAAAAAGAAATCCCAGTTTTTCCGCTCTTGTTCGCGCAAAGGTAACTGCTGTGCCATATTAATTGCTTTGCGCGATGGCTCAGATTTATCTTTGGCAGGACAAATATTTACACAGATGGTACATCCCGTACAGTCTTCTGGAGCAACTTGAATGGTAAATTTTTGATTGGCAAAGTCTTTATCTTTGGCATCAATTGATTTAAAGGTTGACGGTGCATTAACTAATTCATTCGGTTGATAAGCTTTGGCGCGGATGGCACTGTGAGGACAAATCATCACGCACTTACCACACTGCACGCAGACATCCGGCTCCCACACAGGTATCTCTTCAGCGACATTGCGTTTTTCCCACTTAGCTGTACCTGTAGGAAAAGTACCATCAGCGGGTAATGCACTAACAGGCAGTTCATCACCTTCCCACACCATGATGCGTCCGAGAACTTCTCGAACAAATTCCGGCGCATTGTTGGAAATAGCAGCTTGTTTTTGGATAGCGCTGCTAATTTGACTTGGGACATCTACTTTATGCAAGTTGTCTAAAGTATTGTCTACAGCTTGCAAATTCATGCGGACAACTTCCGCGCCTTTCTTACCGTAAGTCTTTTCAATTGCCTGTTTGATTTTAGCGATCGCTTCTTCTTGGGGCAAGACCCCCGCTAAGGCAAAGAAACACACTTGCATAATCGTATTAATGCGTCCGCCCATGCCACTGTCGCGGGCAACTTGGCTAGCATTGATAACGTAAAACTTCAAATGTTTATCAATGATTTGCTGCTGCACATTCAAAGGAAGATATTCCCAAACACTATCCGCATCATAGGGACTATTAAGTAATAAAGTCCCCCCAGGAATCGCAGCTTTGAGAACATCAATTTTTTCTAAAAATCCCCAGTGATGGCAACCAATAAAGTTAGCTTGGTCTATTAAGTAAGTCGAACGAATTGGTTGCGGCCCAAAGCGGAGGTGTGAGACAGTAATCGAGCCAGATTTTTTCGAGTCGTAGACAAAGTAACCTTGGGCGTAGTTGTCAGTTTCTTCACCAATAATTTTGATTGAGTTTTTGTTCGCCCCGACAGTGCCATCAGAACCTAAGCCGTAGAACATGGCGCGAACAACGTTATCGGGTTCAGTGGAGAAGTTAGCATCAAAATTCAGAGATGTGTGACTAACATCGTCATGAATACCAATAGTAAAGTGATTTTTCGGCTGTGCCTGGGCAAGATTGTCGAAAATTCCCTTCACCATCGCTGGCGTAAATTCTTTAGAAGAAAGACCGTAGCGACCACCAACGATTTTAGGAGACGCGGAGAATCTATTAAAAACATTCCCCGCGTCCCCGCATCCCCGTGTCCCCGCGTCCTCTCCCCACGCTTCATGAATTGCCGCTACCACATCCAAATACAAAGGCTCCCCAGCGCTACCTGGTTCTTTGGTGCGGTCGAGAACTGCGATCGCTTTTACACTGTTTGGTAATACTGCGACAAATCTTTGCACATCAAAGGGGCGGTAGAGTCGCACTTTCACAACTCCCACTTTTTCACCACGGGCGTTGAGATAATCTACGGTTTCATGTACGGTTTCGCAGCCAGAACCCATGAGAACGATGATGCGATCGGCATCGCTAGCGCCGTGGTATTCATAAATTTGATAATGCCTTCCCGTGAGTTCGCCAAATTTATCCATATTGCGCTGGACAATTTCGGGACAAGCGTTGTAGTAAGGGTTAGCGCCTTCACGGGCTTGGAAGTAGACATCGGGGTTTTGGGCTGTACCGCGTAATACTGGGCGGTCTGGGGTCAAGGCGCGATCGCGGTGTTCTATTATGAGGTGGTCGGGAATGAGCGATCGCAATTCTTCATCCGACAACAGCTTGACTTTTTGCACTTCATGAGATGTCCGAAAACCATCAAAGAAGTGCATAAATGATACTCGTGCTTCTAGAGTCGCCGCATGAGCAATAAGCGCAAAATCTTGACTTTCCTGCACCGAAGCCGAACACAGCAGGGCAAAGCCAGTGGCACGAGCTGCCATCACATCGCTATGGTCACCAAAAATTGACAGGGCGTGAGTAGCTAGAGAACGTGCGGCAACGTGAACTACAGCGCTAGTTAATTCACCAGCAATTTTGTAGAGATTGGGTATCATCAACAACAGCCCCTGAGATGCCGTGAAGGTAGTACTCAGAGAACCTGTTTGTAACGCCCCATGCACAGCCCCAGCAGCTCCGCCTTCGCTCTGCATCTGCACAACACTGGGAATTGTACCCCAGAGGTTGGGACGATTTTCTGCTGACCAAGCATCTGCCCATTCACCCATTGCTGAAGAGGGGGTGATGGGATAAATAGCGATTACCTCATTCAATTTGTAAGCCACACGGGCGACAGCTTCATTGCCGTCAATGGTTGCAAATGTTTTGTTCATTATTTGTCTCCCTGTCTTATCTATTGATTGCTGAGTCTTCTAAACTGCATGAAGAGAACCCGTGAAGAGAAGAATTAGAAATAGCCAGGAAGTCAATGCATTATATCTTCTACATTGGAGTCTCAAATTAAATATTCAATTAAATGATTGTTGTGAGGGCTTTCGGCTATTAGTTTTAAATTACAGAAATACTGCATAGATTAGTATCTCATCCTTAATCAACCATCTTTTAATAGATATTAATAATGTACTCAAGACCTAAAGCGATTAACCGATAAGGTTTTCAGAGACTTGATTCTTATTTGCAGGGTATAGGTTCGGGAAGAGTTTATATGTCTTCTGCATCGCTACGTAGATATCAAGGTAGTTGCGATCGCCTCCTTTAATCAGAAGACTATTCAAGCCAATATTTTTACCGATGTCAAAATTTAATCATAGTGTTATTTTTGAATATTCATAGCAGAGACAAGTGACATTACATTAACAAAGATTAACTAATAATCGATCTTCAGACGATTTGGAGAGTATTTAATGGTTTATAAAATTGAATTAGGCTTATGTAATCCTCCTGAACCTATTTATTTGTATGTTGATCGGGGAGAAATTAATGGAGAAAAATATGTTTGGTATCGCTACAATAACGAGCAAGACACGAAGACTGCTGTTCAGTACAGAGGTTTAACTGGATATGTGACTGAATTGCGAGTAACCACAAAAGAGTTCAGAGGTCAAGACAACAAAAAGTTAAATATTTTTGTCAGTGCTGATGAAATTTATGTTGTGAGAACTGGTATTGAAACAAACTTTGCTAAAACGTTCTTGCTAGCTGCATCGCAAGTGCAAGACTTTTCTAAGCCTCTAATTATTGCTGCAACACCAGGAGAAGAAAACGTCGTGTTCTGTCGGCTTTACGATCCAGCAACCAAAATCAGGATTCAACGCAAGTGGAATCCCAATGCAGATTGGGAAGGTATCATACAAGATATTCAGTCAAAGTTAGATTGCAATTCAGAGTCTTTTCCTGAAGCTGAAGATTATACTGACAGGCTAGCTTTGGTTAGCTAATAGTAGATTTGGCGTACAAAAAAGTTAGCAATTTTATCAAAGCAGTTCTTAGCTGCTTTTTTATTTTTGTTAAAACTTATTTGGTAAAGTAAAAATGACTTCTTACTGAATATGTAAAAAATAGCTTTGATAATAATTTATAAAATCATATAAATAAAAAACTGGTAACTTATGTAAGTATCGTTTCGGCTATATTCAAATCTAAAAACTCTCAAGCTGACTTAACTTTGACTGCAAGCTATAATCCCAATGCATCTAATAAGCTACTCAGATAATCAAATTCAATTTTTCCTTTTTCTAATAGCATCTGGTCGAGTTGTTGGTAGAATTGCTGAACTTGAGAAGAAAACCTATCAATTCCGCCTTGCGCTTCAATAAGATTTCTCAGCGCTTTGCTTAATATTATAGGGTCGCCTTCTTCTAGAATAACTTCAATATATGATGCTGCTTCTAATGGGTCTTTTAAATCTTCAATAAGTATTTCGTGATAACTTGTACTTTTAGGCATCGTCTCTATTCCTATAGTCTTGCCAATATTCTTGAGCTTTATTGATATCTTGTTCTTGAGTACTTTTATCACCACCACATAAAAGCAAAATAACTGTTGTTTCTTCTTGTGCAAAGTAGATCCTATAGCCAGGGCCATAGTCAATTCTCAGCTCAAACACACCTTCTCCAACAGACTTATAGTCTCCTAAGTTACCATCTTCAACTCGGTCAAGTCCTGCTCTAATTTTAGCTTTTGCTTTTCTATCGCGCAGAGAATTAAGCCACTCATCAAAAAGATTTTTTCCATCTACTGTGAGATAAGCCCTAATCTGCCTTGGTTGTACTTCCATATTTGTTAACTTATAATCGTTCCTCCAGCTTCAAAAATCTGTTGTACGGTCAAATTCAACTCAGGAAATATTAAGGACTGAATACGGTCATTCCCTCGAAATTTGTTAATTTGATACTCACCTTCATCCAAACAGCAAACCAAGATAGTAGGCTGTTTGGGTTTACCAATAAACTCTCTACCGCCTAAAGCAGCGTAATCAACAATCCAATATTCAGGAATTCCCATTTCTTCATAATCAGCGTATTTTTTATGATAATCATCACGCCAATTAGTGAGGCAGTGCGTTGGACGGGTTTCCCGGCTTGAAGCAACTGCCGTACTCACTACCTCGATTACTAAAGGAATTGATGCTGCTTGAGTAACAGTAGATTCTTTTTTCCATAGAGGTTCGTTAACCAAATTAGGAAGATTTAGTATCAGTACATCTGGTGAGTAAGCTGATTCGTTTTCAGGCGGTTTAACTAATACTGTTTTTGGTCTGCCATAAGGCAGACTCAGACGACTATATTCTAAAGTAATCTTTGTGGTTAAAAATACAATAATTTCTTCATGGTCGCCTGTTGGTTGGGGCATTTCGACTATTACTCCATCATGTAGTTCGTAACGTTTTAGAGTGTTATCTGGATATTTAGCAACAAATTCATCGAATGTAACTAGTTTGCGTAAGGCTTGGGTCATGGCTTAATTCCTTCCTCAAAACAAATTAAAACAATAAATAAGTCCTAATTTTTCGTAGCCAGTCTTTGACTCACCAACTCCGCTGCTAAATGTATCGCTGCTTGCATACTCGTTGCATCAGCAATTCCCTTACCTGCAATATCAAATGCTGTCCCGTGGTCGGGTGAAGTCCTTACAAAAGGCAGACCAATAGAAGTATTAACTGCTCTATCAAACGCCATCAATTTCACAGGTATTAAGCCTTGGTCGTGGTAAAGTGCCAGATATCCATCGGCAGGATTTTGAATCTGAGAATTGCCATACCAAGCTTGACCGGGTTTAACCCACATCGTATCCGGCGGAATTGGCCCATCTAGTTGAAAATTTGGGCGGTTTTGCCGTTCTTTTTCTAACCAGGGAATTAACCATTCTTGTTCCTCAGTTCCCAGTTGTCCCTGTTCGCCACTGTGGGGATTTAAACCTGCGATCGCAATTCTCCCTTTAGTTATGCCGAAATCTTTCTCTAAACACTCCACCAGTAAATCCAGTTTCTTTGCCAGCAACTGCGGTGTCAATGTGTCGGCTACTTGACGTAAGGGTATATGTGTGGTAGCAAGCAGAGTACGGAGCGTCCAACCAGTATAAGGCGATCGCGCTACAAATAACATCCCAAAGCGCTCAACTCCAGACTTTTCTGCCAAAAGTTCTGTTTGCCCCGGATAATTGTACCCTGCGGCTTTCCAAGCAGATTTAGCGATCGGGGCTGTGACAATACCATCAAATTTACCAGCAAGAGTCTGGGCGATCGCATATTCCATATAGGCAAAACTAGCCGCACCACTGGCTGCATTACCCGTTCCGCTGACAATCTCACTCTCAATTTCTCTGTTTAAGGGTACATCAACGATTGTCAAGCGATCGGGATTTACCAAAGGCGTTAAATTCCCATTTAAACTTAGTTGCTTATAAGTCCGTACCAGCAGATCGCGATTACCTACCACTGCCACATCACAGTTTTGCATCACATCTGGATTTGCCAAAGCTTTCAAAATTACTTCCGGCCCAATTCCTGCTGGGTCTCCTAGCGTCAGCGCTAATCTTGGTCTATTTTTATTTTGTAAATTTACCACTTTAGTTTGATTTGTTTGATACATTTAACTGCTGACAATCTAAAATTCAAAAGTTAAAAGCTAAAGTACAACTTATGAGCCACATCTCCTGAATTCTGACTCTTGCTTTGAAAGTGCTGAATTAGGAGTCAAAACCAAAAGCACGGGATCTTCTTCTTTACCCAGGTATTGTCTTCCTCCTTGCTCCCTTACCTTGAAAATTCCAGATTGACCGTAAAACTAGTTTAGAATTATTTACACAGGTCTAATTCAACGTCGCTGTTCGCTGAAAAGCTTCTGGTAGACCTAGTTTACCCGATTTTGCTTAGAGCACTTGGTAGACGTAAAACTCAAATACCTGGGAGGACTATGAAAAATTAGATTTGAACCATCAAGTCTAGTCAAGTCCAAAAAACAGGAAATCTAAAGGACGACCTTTAGAAAAATTGCAAATAATCATTCGCAAAGGAGAAACACGCTAATGGGCGGCGAAATTTTAAATGCAGCTCTGTTGTCTTTCGGTTTAATTTTTGTCGGCTGGGCTTTAGGCGCTTTATTACTAAAAATTCAGGGAGCAGAAGAATAGTCTTGCCAGCAAGGTGTTTCAACAAAGGAGAGGCTTTCCTCTCCAGAAAAATAGCGTGTCCGGAAAACGGACTACGCTTTTCCTGCTAGTATCTCTGTATTAATTCAGTTTCTTAAAAAAAATGTAACCTTTTGTTACTAGAAATAATTCTGTTAAGATTCTTTTTATAAAAGTTAAAAAAATATTACGACCTTCATGACATTATTAATCGTTGGTGCTACTGGCACCTTAGGAAGACAAGTGGCTCGTCGCGCTATCGATGAGGGGTATAAAGTACGTTGTCTTGTGCGGAGCGCCAAAAAAGCTGCTTTTCTCAAAGAATGGGGTGCAGAATTAGTACGGGGAGATTTATGTAATCCCCAAAGTCTTACGGAAGCGCTGGAAGGTGTAACCGCTGTTATTGATGCTGCAACGTCTCGTGCTACAGATTCTCTGACTATTAAACAGGTGGACTGGGATGGTCAAGTAGCCTTAATCCAAGCGGCAAAAGCTGCGGGTGTAGAGCGTTTTATCTTCTTTTCTATTCTTGATGCCGAGAAGTATCCAGAAGTACCGCTGATGGAAATTAAGCGATGTACAGAACTTTTTTTAGCTGAGTCCGGTCTAAATTACACCATCTTACGGTTGGCTGGTTTCATGCAAGGGTTAATCGGTCAATATGGAATTCCCATTTTGGAAGCACAACCAGTTTGGGTAACTGGTAATTCTTCGCCTATTGCCTACATGGATACTCAGGATATTGCTAAGTTTGCTATCCGTGCTTTGAACGTGCCAGAAACGGAAAAACAAGCTTTCCCAGTTGTAGGTACTCGCGCTTGGAGTGCAGAAGAAATCATTAGTCTTTGCGAACGCTTATCTGGCAAAGAAGCTAGAGTAACGCGGATGCCAATCAACCTACTGCGTTTTGTGCGCCGCATTATTCGCTTCTTTCAGTGGGGATGGAACGTAGCAGACAGACTGGAGTTTACCGAAGTCTTAGCAAGTGGTAAACCTTTAAATGCTCCAATGGATGAAGTATACAAAGTCTTTGGAGTAGACCAACAACAAACCACCACTCTCGAAAGCTATCTGCAAGAGTACTTCAGTCGAATTATGAAAAAGCTCAAAGAGCTAGACTACGAGAAAAATCAAACCAAAAAGGAGAAAAATAAAAAGACTCCTTTTAAAAAAGTCAATAGTCAATAGTCAGTGGTCAGTGGTCAGTGGCAACTAATAACAAAACAACTGACAGTTAACAATATTGACCAAAATATGTAACGATTACATAAGACAGAGCATCGCCAAAACTTGGATATTTAAGTGTGCCGAAAGCAGGCATTATCTACAATGACGTAAAACCGATAGCGAGTCGCGTTGCTATCGAGCTGAAAGACAAGCTAACCGCAGCCGGTTGGAATGTATCTATTACATCGAGTATCGGTGGCATATTGGGCTACTCTACCCCAGAAAGCCCTGTGTGCCACACTCCAATTGACGGTCTAACGCCCCCTGGCTTTGACTCAGAAATGGAGTTTGCAGTAGTTCTAGGGGGAGATGGCACTGTTTTAGCAGCGTCGCGCCAGGTTGCTCCTTGCGGCATCCCACTGCTGACAGTGAATACCGGACATATGGGATTTTTGACGGAAGCTTACCTAAACCAACTGCCCCAAGCAATGGAACAGGTAATGGCAGGTAAGTATGAAATTGAAGAACGAGCGATGCTCACAGTTAAGGTACTGCGTGAAGAGTCTGTACTGTGGGAGGCCCTTTGCTTGAATGAAATGGTGTTACATAGAGAACCCTTGACCTCTATGTGCCATTTTGAAATTGCAGTGGGGCGACATGCACCAGTAGATATTGCCGCAGATGGTGTAATCGTTTCTACACCAACTGGTTCTACAGCTTATTCCCTAAGTGCTGGCGGCCCAGTCGTGACTCCTGGCGTACCTGTATTGCAGTTAGTACCCATTTGTCCCCATTCCTTAGCTTCTAGGGCGTTAGTATTTCCAGATACAGAACCAGTGACTATCTACCCAGTCAATATCCCTCGCTTGGTGATGGTGGTAGATGGAAATGGAGGGTGCTATGTTTTTCCAGAGGATCGGGTATATTTAGAGCGATCGCAATACAGTGTTCGCTTTATTCGGCTACAACCGCCAGAATTTTTCCGCATTTTGCGAGAAAAACTCGGTTGGGGTCTGCCGCATATAGCCAAACCCACTTCGGTAGAATTACCTTAGTTCAGTGATTATGAGTCTAGGCTGTTGACTTTTTTCCAGAATTACTACTGTAAAAATGGTATTTGGAATTAGTGACTAAAATTGCATTGGGGAACTGAATAGGTTATACCTGAATCTACCAAAAAATCCTAGGCAACATTTCGACTCAGGATTAATCCATTGCATAAAACCTGCAATTAAACTTCTAGCTGATGTACAGATTTTCTCTCGAAAGTCTGTATAATCGCGCCAGTTGCGCGACTAGAACGAACTGGCTCCAAAATCCAACATTTTAATATTGTTATGACAGTTGCTCATAATCCCTGTGTTTTGGTGATTGAAACCGATGATAGTCTGGCAAATCAGCTTTCTTTTGATTTGCAAGAAGCTGGCTACGAAGCGATTTTAGCTCACGACGCGACAAGCGGTTTGCAATATTGCCGCGATCGCCAACCTGCTTTAATTGTTTTAGACCGAATGCTCGCAGGCGAATCAGGGCTTTCTTTATGCAAAAATCTGAGAAGTGCTGGTACGCGATCGCCTGTGCTGGTATTAATGGCAAGAGATACAGTTGACGATCGCGTAGCATGTTTAGAAGCTGGGGCTGATGACTACATCCTCAAGCCTTACCGCCCAGAAGACTTTTTAAAGTTAATTCGCCTTTATTTAAAACCTGATGTCGACACAACAGAGCAGTTACGCTTTGGCGAACTCGTTTTAGACATAGCAACCCGCCGTGCCATACACAACGGTCGGGTAATTGATTTAACAATGAAGGAATTTGAACTATTAAAGTTTTTAATGGAACATCCCCGCGAAGTTTTAACCCGCGAACAAATCCTAGAGAACGTCTGGGGTTACGACTTTATGGGCGAGTCGAATGTGATTGAAGTCTATATTCGCTACCTACGCTTAAAAATCGAAGATGAAGGTCAAAAGCGGTTAATTCAAACAGTTAGAGGCGTAGGGTACGTGTTGAGAGAATCCTAAATATTAATTCGTAATACCCTTCGGGAAGCCGCGCAGAGCGCGTCTACGTAATTCGTAATTAAGACACATAGTACAAAGTTTGATCCAGGCAGATTATTCGCAAAGTTTCTGCTAGGTGTCTCAATTTGTGTTCCTCAATCCCCAGCCCCAAATAAAACAACTAAAAACCGTGGGCTTTCTGGCTCAAATTCTGTAAAATCGAAATCTAAATTACAAAATCGAAAATTGTATGATACGTTGGCTAACTATAGCACCAATGCTATTGGGTATTTTTCTAATGGGCTGTTCTATACAGACAAATGCTAAATCTCCTACGGCAACTCCAAACACTACAGTGCAAGCACAAGCACCTGTCGGGCAAACACTACCAATTTCCGCTAAGGCAATTGTGCCTAATGGGACGACGATTCAGTTAGAAGTAGCCAAGACTCAAGAACAGCAAGAAAAAGGGTTGATGTATCGACCAGCTTTACCAGATAATCGGGGGATGCTATTTCAGTTTCCTTCTGCACAACCAGTCAGGTTTTGGATGAAAAATGTGCCCGTTCCTTTGGATATGGTATTTTTACAAAATGGAGTGGTGAAGTATATTGAAGCTTCTGCACCTGGTTGCGCTAGTGAGCCTTGTCCTACCTATGGGCCTAATGTTGCTATCGACACGGTGATTGAACTGCGTTCTGGACGAGCTAAAGAATTAAAGTTGAAAAAAGGCGATCGCGTCAAAATTGAATTTCAAGTATCTGGAGCTTTGCGGAGATAAATATTGGAATGCCTTCTCCTGTACGAATTGGTAAAATCTCACTTCATGATTTTTCTGTAAAAAAAGCATCAAGTACATGTAAAACGCTAAATTGTGAGGCTACTATTTAGTATCATGTCAAAAATAGGAAATAGTCCTATTTCTAATGTAAAATCACATGTCAAAGGTTTAGCTATAAAGATCCTCCTTTTGGTGTACGTATAAATAGTCGCTCATAGGAGAGTATAGGCTATGGAATCTTTATTACTGTATGTGTAATTAAATAAAACACTAAAGTAACAAAGGTAAAACAAACTTGACCTGACTAACTTGCAGCTAAAGAACTGAGCAAATAAGCAGGACTGGGGCCGATATCTCCTATTTTTTAGATAAAACCACCTTTTTGAAGAATATTAGGCAAAACTGTAGGGGTGTTTATCCGGTCATTGTTTAGTCACAAATGAAATATTAGCTGCGGGTTACTGAGTAATGGTAAATCCATATATGACAATACAAAACTGGCAAGGAGGTGAGTTACAAATGTCACCATCAACGTATTCTCGACTGATTCATTTTTTGCAAGAAGATTTATCAATTTCCGCAGCATCGCTGGCGGTCGCTCTGCGTCACCGCGAGCAAGATCCCGGCCCTTTACCAATGATCCTTTGGCAGTACGGGTTGATTACCTTAGAACAGCTAGAACAAATCTACGATTGGCTAGAGACAGCCTAGGTATGAGTAGCTCGTGCAGGAGAATTAAATTATGTCACATCCATGCCTTATATTAAGGCTGATAGATCGGAAAATTGTCTCTTACCATTTCTACTCATTTAAATACAAATTAAAAGAGCGAGTTAAATAATTAACTCGCTCTTTTAATTTTGGTAATTTCAGCGATTAGCTATTTTTATCTAGAACTCCTCAGACGATTGCAGAAAACTTATCCAACTAATAAAAGTTGGACAAAAATAATCAATTAATTGTTAACATCTGTATGGCTATGATAAAAAAGATTTTTTGAATTTGAAATTTTAACTTTGTTTTGTTTCAATCAGAAGTGACAACTTTCTCGGCGTTATGATGGTTGATTGACCAACGATGATCTACTCCTACAGAAGAAAACTGGCAAATTTCTTCTAGTTGTTTTTGTTGCACTGCTGCTTTCCTGAGGGTAATAATTAGTTGATTTACCTGACGGCGCAAATCAGGGTTTTGACTGACTGCTGACATAGTTTGTCTTTCTAAGAGTTGCAGTAGAAGTTCGTAGTGGACAGGTGAAGGAAGAGGAATTTGCTCCATGTAGTTCATTTGAGATTTCACATGTTGGATTTTGTAGTCAAGATATTTTGTCTCTTGCTAATGAATTGTTACATAATAAACAAATATTTGGTTATTGACTTGATGTAGATGCAGATGAAGATTTAGAAAAGAGATTAGCGATCGCTAATTCTGGATTTGGTTGTTTCACTAAAGACTCTCCAATCAAAACTGCGGATACACCTGCTTTTTTTACTACACTCAAATCATTTGAATTATGTAATCCCGATTCGCTGACAATCAGTATTTTCCGTTCCTGTAATTGCTCTTTTCTGGCTGCTACCAGTTGACTAGTAGTTTGTAAGTCAACAGTAAAATCTTCTAAATTGCGATTATTAATTCCTACTAAAGATACACCATCTAATGTTAGTACGCGGTCAAGTTCTTCTAGACTGTGGACTTCAATTAAAGCTGCCATCTGAAGGGCATTGGCAATTTTAATAAAGTACTGTAAATCTCGATCGCTAAGAATAGCTGCAATTAATAAAACAGCATCTGCACCTCGAACGCGAGCTAAGTACATTTGGTAAGGATATATAACAAAATCCTTGCACAATAATGGTAAATCTACGGCAGCGCGAACCTTGGTTAAATTGTCAAAGCTGCCTTGAAAGAACTTGACATCAGTCAATACAGAAAGACAACTTGCACCGCCTTGTTCGTATGATAAGGCGATCGCTACCGGGTCAAAATCTTCTCGTAAAATACCTTTGCTAGGAGAAGCTTTTTTAACTTCTGCAATTAACGCGGGATTTGTCTTACCTTGCTGTAATGCTGCAACAAAATCACGGGTTGGGGGTGCTGTGAGTGCTTGTTTTTGCAATTCCACCAAAGGTGTTTTTTCCCGCATTTGGTCTACTTCGATTTCTTTATGCCAAACTATTTCTTCCAAGATATTATTTGGATCTGCATCTGGCACAGCAACTTGGTAGCGCAATACGGATACATTAATAGCGGGGCTTGGCGAACGGCGGCGGATTTGCATAATTTGGTCAGTAGTCAGTGGTCAGTAGTCAGTAGAGACGCGATTAATCGCGTCTTTACAATGGTCAGTGGTCAGTAGTCAGTAGTCAGTGGTCAGTAAACAAAGAACAACTAACAACTGACAATTGACAACTAACTAAGAAACGATCGCTCGTTTGTAGGCTTCGTCCAGCACTTCTGATAGTGTGGGGTGAGCGTGAACTAAATGAGCGAGGGTGTTCACAGATTGACGGTTGGCAATTGCCGCTGAGGCTTCGTGAATCAAGTCTGAGGCGTGCAATCCGAAAATGTGAACGCCCAAGACTTCACCTGTGTCTTTGCGATACACAACCTTTGCTATGCCGTCGGCTTCGTTTTCTGCTAAGGCTTTGGAATTGCCTTTGAAGTAACTTTTACTGATGCCGACCTCAAAGCCTTCAGCTTCACCCAATTCCTTAGCGGCGGTTTCTGTCATCCCGACATAGCTAACTTCTGGGTGGGTAAATGCGGCTGCGGGGATGCTGCGATAGTCTACTATGCGCGATCGCCCGACGATATTTTCGACAGCGACGATGCCTTGGGCAGAAGCGGCGTGTGCCAGCATCATTTTGCCGTTGGCATCGCCAATTGCCCACAAATGCGGTACGACTTCACCCGCACTTAGCACCGCCATGCGGTCATCGACGGGGATAAAATTCCGCCGATCTAGTTCTACACCAATAGACTCTAAACCGAGGTTTTGGGTTGCGGGAATGCGTCCTGTGGCAACTAAACAAGCATCCACTTCGATGACATCTAAATCTTCTTTGGTTTTGAAATCTGCCAACTCAATGACTACCGGAGAACCAGGAATGACTTTTTTGGCATAAATCCCCACTTTGGTTTCAATGTCGCGGGGAGTAATCAGCACCCGTTCGGCGAGTTTGGCAATATCGCGGTCAAATCCTGGCATTAACTGGTCTAGGGCTTCAATCATGGTGATTTCGCACCCTAAAGCTGAGTAAACATCAGAAAATTCTAAGCCGATGTAACCGCTACCAATAATCGCCACCCATTCCGGGAGAGATTCCAATTTCACGCCTTGGTCGCTGGTAAAGACAGTTTTGCCGTCTACTTCAATGCCTGGAGGCACGAAGGGGACTGAACCAGGGGAAAGGATAATATCTTTGGCTGTGATGGTTTTTTCACCGCCATCGCTAGTCACGGTGACTTTTTGCGTTCCAGCTATTTTCCCCCAACCCCGAATGATATCAACTCCTAGCCGTTTGAGGCTGTTGGTTAAGTCGCCTTGGATTTTCGAGACGAGATTGCCAGCGTGATTGGCGATCGCTTGCCGATCGAAATCTACGCTACCGATTTGAATTCCCAGCGACTTCAGGTGGTGGGCATTGCGTAACTCCCGCACACGTCCAGCGGCTGCTAACAGCGCCTTAGAAGGAATGCAGCCCCGATTGACACAGGTTCCTCCCATATCAGCGGCTTCAATAATTGCTGTTTTCAAACCGCAGCTGACAGCGTGTAAGGCTGCGCCATGTCCGCCTACACCAGCGCCTATAATCACTAAATCGTAATCAAATTCATGACTCACGTTAGTTTCCCCGTGTGCTTCGCATATTTATTCTCAACTTGACAAGCAATCAATGCAACCCCTTCATCATTTAAGAGTTGCTAAGTCAAATTATGATTTACGTTAGCAGGTGAAGAGATTTATGTTTTGAGTATTATTATAGTAAAAAATATGTACTTATCTTATTTAATACTACGCCTATAAATTTGCTGACAAAGTATGATATACAGGTCAGGTTGCAGATAATCCTTTTATTTCTTGAAGAATGTCATGTTAGTTGGGACAATTTTCTCCTCTGATGCCAAAATATATTGAGCTAAAAATTAAGTAATTAGTGACATAAAATACCAATACTACTAGATGAAAGATTTTCTGTTACTTTGAGTTACCTAACAACAGATTATCTTAATACCTAAGCTAGATATAAAATTCATTCACGTATAAGATTTTCACAGGCGATCGCTCGATGTCTATTCCCAAAATCAGTGAATTCACCATCCGTCGTAATACCAACACCAAATCTTTCCAACGGGGTGAGGCTTATTATGAGGCAGGTGCTGTCACTGCCGTTACTCAACGAAGTTACCAGCTGCAAGCAGAAGTTGAAGGTGGTGAAGCTAAACCTTATCGCGTCAGCCTGAGTTTTGACGAGCAAAGTGTAACTTCAGCAAATTGTACCTGTGCTTACAACTTTGATGGTTGGTGCAAACACATCGTAGCGACGATCCTCGTCTGCGTGCGTCAGCCAGAAATTATTGAGCAACGCCCCACCCTAGAACAACTACTCGATTCACTCGATCGCCTGCAAACCCAAAGGCTGGTACAAGAGTTAGTAGCCCGATACCCACAGTTGATTGAGGCGATAGATCGCCATATCAGTTGGACGGGCGCTCCTGCTTCCAAGCAACATCACAAACCTATACGCTTGAATAGTATTAATACCAAGCCCTATGGACAGCAAGTACGCCAAATTCTTCGAGATGCAGTGCGCTACTGGGAAGATGGCTACGAGGACGATCCGATTAGTGAAGAATTGCCCAGCGTCATCCAAACAGCTAGAGATTTTTGCGAACGGGGAGACGGTTATAGTGCGATCGCTATTTTGTCAGCGATAACTTCTGCCTGTGTAGATAATTGGGAGGATGTTGCAGAATATGGTGGTGACAACGATGAAACTGTTAAGGAATTAAATCATGCTTGGTGTGAAGCCATTCTCAGTGTTGAACTTACCCCAGAAGAAAAAGTTGATATCCAGGTGAATTTAGAAGCATGGCAAGATGAATGGAATGCTGATTTTAACATGAGTTTAGAGGCTTTGCACCAAGGCTGGGATGAACCAGCATTGGTGAGTGTTTTAGAAGGAAATATCACCGAAAGAGGAGTTTGGGAAGCAGAAGTACCAGATTACGCCGATGATTTAGCTTTAATTCGCCTGAAAATCCTCGAACGTCAAGAACGTTACGAAGAATACTTGTACTTAGCCTCAGCCGAAGGACAAACTCAACAATATCTGACAATGCTGGGTAGGTTAGGCAGGGTAGAAGAAGCTATTGAGGCTGCTCAAACCGAGATGAACTCAATCGAAGAAGCCTTTGCCCTAGCGAAAACACTTGCCGAGCAAGGCTCATTGCAGCAAGCTTTAGACATAGCCCTGAGTGGATTAAAGTTGCCAGGAAATTGTCAGTATGAATTGGGAATTTGGACAAGCGATCTAGCCTTGGAGTTGGGTAATCGTGAAGCTGCTTTATCAGCTACCAAAGCTGCTTTTCAAGTTAAGCCTTCATTTTTTGATTACCAAAAGATAGCAGAACTAGCTGGGAAAAACTGGGAAAGTGTCAAAATTGACTTACTGAAAATCATCCGTACCTTGGAAGGTTGGGAAACAGTAGCAGCGAAGGTAGATATTTTTTTGCATGAGGGATTAATTGATGAAGCGATCGCGATCGTTACCGAACTGAGTTCCTATTATTCTGAATTAATACACCGAGTGATGAATGCTGCTATCCCTCACAATCCTGATTGGGTGATTGTCAATGCCCGTCACCGTGCCGAAAAAATTATGGATCGGGGTAAAGCAGAACACTATGATTATGCTGTTGAGTGGTTAAAAAAAGTACGTGCTGCTTATTTGGCATCTGGGAAAAAAGCAGACTGGTTAAGTTATCGGACACAACTAGTACAAAGCCACGCCCGCAAGCGGAAATTAATGGAAATGTTTAAACAACAAGGTATGAAATAATACTAATTCGTAATTCGTAATACCCTTCGGGAAGCCGCGCAGAGCGCGTCTACGTAATTCGTAATTAAGAAAGTTAGACTCAATTTGGGTTTCCAGGCTTGCATCTATTCAGATTCTTTTTTCAAATTGGTATAACATCAGATTGTTCTGGCAACTCCAAAAAGAACTGTACTCAATTTCTCCATCCAAGACATTCTAGTATTCTTCTCGCCTCCCCCATCTCCCCCATCTCCCCCTGCTCTATTCCATGACTTGAATCTCTCCACCCTGTGGTTTTGATAGCGCTTGTAGTTCTTCCCAAGTATAGTGACGGGGTAGTTCAATTGGTTTGTGGTCGGCTCCTAATCCCAATCCAATTGTGGGCTGGAGTTCTTCAGCAAATTCCTCGACATATTCTGCTAGCTGATTGGCTGCAACGCTACCAGTAATTGCTCCTGCAACTCCACCAATGGCAGCACCAACTTTACCACCGATTGAGCGACCGAGTGCAGCTCCTAATACGCTACCTCCTGCTGCTGCTAATCCTGTGGCGATAGGATGAGCATTTGGAGTCGTTTGGCTTTCATTTTCCGGGTTAGTAAGAGGGTGTTCTTCGTTCATCATTCTCTCCTTAAAACTATTGAACTCGTAAGTATTGACAATAGACAAGCATGAAACTACTTCGGGCTTAGGTATGCCAGAAGCCACAGGGCAAAGCGTTCTAGTACAACCAATAGACCTGTGATACCCACTGCTAGACCAAACAAAACTAAGTTGTTTTCATTACCAGCTTTGAAGGCAAAACTTAAGGATGTAGCGACTGCTGGAGGATGCATTACATCTAACAGAATCATCAGCACAATTGTTATGAGCATTGCGGTTCCACCAGACACATAGCCCGAACCTAGCACGATGTAAGTCGTAAAACCGATCGCAGCTGCCATCATTTGAGAAATGACTAGAGTTCGCGCTGTGTTTGTACCGTGTTGCGGGTCGAGATAAATCAGAAAGGCACTAGAGGCCAAGGACGCAAACAACAAGCGCTGGCGGGTTAGTACCTCAACTAGAGCTAACATACTCAATACGACCACTGTCGGAGCAGTGGCTAGTGCCAATTCACCCTTCCAATCAAGGCGGCTGCGGAGCGAGCGATTCGCACCTTCCAAAGGTTTTAAGCTGGAACGGTGAGGTTTCATCGTATACTCCTATCAAGCTCTGGCTCAGGCAAGCGGCGTTGTTCCCCCTGCTGAATCTCGCGCTCTAAGAAATAATTTAGTAGCGTTCGCAAGAGAACGATTGCTCCTAAATTCAAGATATCTTGGCGAGTAGGTGCTACTGCTGTCCGCAAGATATCGCTGGCAACGGTGAATTCTAGCCCTAATGCTAGTACTCGCCCCAATTGTAGACGAATTGCTTCTGTGGCATCGAAATGTTGTTTAGAACGAGCAAACAATATTCGCCCATAGGTAGCAATACCTCGAATTACCGCTGTGCCAATCACAACTGCTGCTGCAATTTCTGTCCCTGCTGCCAAATAACCGACAATGACTTTCAGCCACATCTCCAGAGGACTTGTTAAAGCGTCTCCCCTACCTTCTCCCACATTCAAACTCAGGATTAAAACTAACCCGAAGATGAGTGCCAGCGGTAATAGCAAATTAAGCAATGAATCTCTGGGTGGCTCTCTCATAAGGGAATTCCAAGTAAATAACTATTCCATCGCTGTTAAAGCTGGGGAGCCACTGCGGTGGACGGGTTTCCCGGCATAGAGCAAGTGGCGTGGAGCTGGGGAGGCTGGGGTAGCTGGGGGAGAAAGAGCCTATTCATCGTCTTCGCGCTCCAAATGGAATAATTTAATTTATGTCAGTCCCTAAAACCTGACGATCGCTTTAGAAACCTAGAGGCTTCGGGGGATGGCTGCATTCTGTAACATTTTGTATCTATTTCACTCGTTCAGCGATGCGTTAGCGAAGCTCTGCTGCAAGCAGCTCGCCAACTCGCAATGCATTGGCCATAATCGTCAGCGTCGGGTTAGCACCGGAGTTTGACGGAAAGAAACTACTATCTACCACATAGAGATTATCAATATCGTGGGTACGGCAATTCAGGTCGAGGACTGAAGTTTTGGGATCTGTACCGAATCGACAACTACCGCATTGATGGGCTACTGCTTGTTCTGGTATATGAGTACGAGGATAAATGCTAAATGGCAGGACGTGTTTAGCAGAGTTAGGGATTGACTTTAATACAGATGTCCAGCGGTGGATTAAGCGATCGCTTGCTTCGGTATTATTCAGCGTATAGTCAATGTGAATGTTATCACCCACTACACGAATGCGATTATTTGGGTCTGGTAAGTCCTCTGTTTGCAACCACCAACCTACCGAACGCTCGGCAAGCAAATGTAGCTCATAGTGGGGAACCAACTTGACAAAAGGAGCCATCAGTGGTGGTGCTTCGGCAGGAATCATATCAGCTAAGACATTGCCTGTATTCTGCACCATCCCCATTGGATAAGGAAAATCTGGTTCTCCCCAATAAAAATCGTTGACGGCGATCGTTTTTTGAAAGCTGGCGCGATTTACATCTAAATGTATGGAAACGATCGCGGTTTCCAACTGTTTCATGAAATTCCGCCCCACTTGGTCGGAACTGTTTGCCAATCCATTGGGATGTTTGTCGTTAGCAGAACGTAACAGCAAGACAGCCGAGTTGATAGAACCACAGGCAACAACCACAATATCGCTGGAAAACCAATGCCGCTCTCCGGCAATTTCAGTTTCTACACTCGTAATTTCTCGCCCCGACTCACTGGTGTGCAGACGTAAGACTTTGGCATTGGTCTTGAGGGTGAAATTGGCGTACTTTTCGCGAGTAGGACGAATGGCGTTGACATCAGCATCGGCTTTTGCGTGTACGAGACAGGGATACCCATCAAAAGTATCGCAGCGAATGCAAGGACTATTTGCGCGATCGCTTTCATTCAGCTTTAACCCCAGTGGTAAATGGAATGGGTAATAACCTAGTTCGCGGATGCCATCAGCCAATTGCTGCATATCCGGCTCGTGACTGACTGGCGGATGAGGATATTGCTCGCTACGAGGTGGTTCGGTGGGGTCTTCTCCTTGCTTGCCATGCACGTCATACAGTTTTTCTGCCTGTGTATAATACGGCTCAAAGTCTGAGTATTTGAGCGGCCATTCTGGAGAAATTCCTCCTTTGTGAATTACCTTTTCAAAATCTCGCTCCCGAAATCTAATTAAGGCTGCACCGTAGAGTTTAGTATTACCGCCAACCCAGTAACCTGTCTGGGGCTTAAAAGCTTTGCCTTCTTTGTCATACCACTGTTCATCTGTATGGTAGCGATGTTTTTGATAAACTTCCTGTGGATTCCAGTTAGCTTTTTCTCTTGGCAAAAAGTCGCCTCTTTCCAGCACGAGAATTTTTTTACCTGTGGGTGCGAGACGATGAGCCAGTGTACCCCCACCAGCTCCCGTACCGATAATGATGATGTCGTAGCGCTCAGTAATGTTTGTCATATATGCGGTAGTTGCAAATTATCTTTATCTCGAACCTATTAGCCTGCTTCAGTAACTACAGCGACTTTACCTTGAAGACCAACCATACGCCATTTTTTTCTGTAATTATGAGTAATTTTATCCCCAGCAATTTTATTAGGAAATATTCAGATAGTTTTTGCTGAGAAGCTTTACTTTGTGTCATTATCTCTGATTTTATCAATTTATGAATAATATATCTCTAAAATAATAAATTCAGCCTGGGGATATAGAAGAAATTTTGACAATACTTGTTTCTACTAAGACTCTAACTTTAATTTTAGGAAGTTTTGGCACTAGATTGATTACTGTTAATTAAAACTATCAATTTATATTTAAAAGTTTAGATTCTCTCTAACGGTCTATTTTTTGTTTATAACTAAAGGTGGGCTAATATTTCATTTTGATTTCATTTTTGTTTGTATATCATATAAATCAGGCATATTTAATATTTAAAAGTGATTTTTGCAGTAAAGATTAAGTAGGGAAGCCAAAAAGCGGCGGATATATCCTCCCGCTATATTACTGTTGTTTTATGACTATGTAAGTATTTAATAGTTTGAGACAGTACAGAATTAGGGGTAAAGCATCAATTTAGTGGTGGTTTAAGTAACGGTTAACGCGCTCTAAAAAACTGACACAGTTGATTTTGTTCATTAGCAACCTCTTGTAATATCGGCTTCTACTTTGTCCTATTCGCCGGGTAATATGCTCCCTACAAAAGAAAATTTATTGCAACATTTAAGGATTAATACGCCACTACAACTTAATATTTGCTTGATAGATAACTTATTCTATAACTTTTTATATAATATGCTATAAAAACTATAATTTTAACTATTAACTATTTCTATTTAGAAAATAAATTATTTGTTAGCCATAGGAATTCAAGACTAATAAAATACTCACAAAATCTATATCTATAGTTTGAGGTAAATCAAGATTCATTAAATAAAATTATCTTTATACCAACTCCTTGAAGAATTAAAGAGAAAAATTAGCAATAAACATATAGTCATAAGTTATACGCCCAGTTTTTTACAAAAAATGCCAGTGTACCTTAATAGCAATTTGGTATGAGCTTGAACCTGCTATTTATTATCGGTAACCAAGTTAAATAACAGGAGATTATTATGGCTGAAGTCATTGAGATTTACGACGATCGCCTGCGTGCTATTGTAGCTCCAGAGGCTTTACTCCAGAAGCTAGCAAACGGTGCAGTCCATAGCGAAGGCCCTGTTTACTTTCACGAAGACGATAGTGTTGTGTGGAGTGATGCTCACGGTAATCGCCTATTGCGCTGGAGTTTTAACGACAACGTGAGTGTATTGCGAGACCCATCTGATTATCAAAGCGGTAATTACCGCGATTTGCAGGGTCGTTTGGTTGCGTGTTCCTCTGGTTTGCGTGCCATTATCCGCCGCGAAGGCGATGGGGAATGGAAGATTTTAGTCGATCGCTACGAAGGCAAACGTCTTAACAGTCCCAATGACTTGGTAGTGAAAAGTGACGGCACAATTTGGTTCACCGATCCGCCCTATGGTATCACCGAGCCAAACCAAGGTTATGGCGGCGAACAAGAACAACCCGGAAGTTACGTCTACCGCTTCGACCCAGCAACTAATGAGATTTATCCTGTAGTCACGGACATGGTGCGTCCTAATGGATTAGCTTTCAGTCCAGACGAAAGCTTACTATATGTTTCAGATACAGCTGGGTTTAATATTCCTGGCGGGCCTCATCATATCCGCGTCTACGAAGTTGTAGATGGTCGATGGGCAAAAAATGGTCGCGTTTTTGCAGTCATTGAGCCAGGACAACCTGACGGATTTCGGGTTGACGAACATGGTAATGTTTTTAGTAGTTCTCAAGACAGCGTGCAGGTATATGCCCCTGACGGTACTCGCTTGGGAAAAATTTTCGTGCCAGAGACAAGCACTAATCTGACTTTCGGCGGGAAGTCAGGCGATCGCTTGTTTATCACAGCGGGCAAATCCTTATATGCTATCGACCTCAAAACCCGTGGTGTACAGCAATGATTTATAAATTTGCGCTGGGTGTGGCGATCGCTTTTTTTCTAGCTGCATTTAATTACCCACAGCTAGGGCCATACCTGTTAAGTTCGCTCGATCGTGTGTATCCTAACGGACTCCCAGGCTTGGCACTTTTACTGTTAAGAGTCAGCGTTGGCGGGTTGTTTATACTACACGGGTATCCAAAGATAACGCATCTTCGACAGTGGGCTGAATCTCTAAAAATGCCTGTACTTTTTTGCTTTCTATCTGCTGCTTCCATGATCGGCGGTGGAATTTTTCTGATTATTGGATTGCTCACACTCTTAGCAACCTTACCCATTCTTTGCTCAATGGTATTCGCTGCGTATCTACACATCTCTGGAGGTAAGCCGTTTGTTGCCCAAGATCCTTACTTAATTCCTGCCGATCAATATCAAGGGCCTTTAGGACAAGGCGAACCGCCAAGTTGGGAAAAAGCGTTTATGTACTGCGTCATGTTGATTGCGATCGCAGTTGTAGGCCCTGGTGCATATTCGCTAGATGCTCTCATTTTTAGATGATTCCATACTTCTCTCCGCGTCTCCCCTTCTCCGCGTCCCCGCGTCTTTCTAAGGCAAAGGATTGTGCAACTTAAAGGCAGATTAGATTAGCTTAGTTTACTGAAAACCACCTGAAACCGTCTGCCACAACAGCCAAAGATTTAGCCCAACAATCAAGGTTGCAACGCCTCCAGCTAGTACCTTCAGCCAACGAGGATTAACAAACTCACCCATAATGCGGCGATCGCTTGTAAACATCACTAGGGGAATGACTGCAAAAGGCAGTTGCAGACTCAGAATCACCTGACTCAGAATCAACAAATTGGTTGTGCTGCCTTCCCCAAACAATAAGATTGTTACTAATGCTGGTGCAATTGCCAGAAAACGAGTCAATAGGCGACGCAACCATGGCTTCAAACGCAATCGCAGAAAACCTTCCATCACGATTTGTCCGGCTAAGGTTCCGGTTAGCGTCGAATTTTGCCCAGATAGCAACAGCGCAAATGCAAACAAAGTACTGGCTAATGGCACACCCAATGTCGGAGAGAGCAGTTTGTAAGCATCCTGGAGTTCGGCTACGTGATGATTTCCAGAAGTATAAAAGGTAGCTGCGGACAAAATCAGAATAGCAGCATTAATAAATAGAGCAATCGTGAGTGCAATGGTTGAATCAAGTGTGCCAAATCGGATGGCTTCCCGCTTTTGCTGTGAGTTTTCTTGCCAGCGCCGAGTTTGTACAATTGACGAATGCAAGTAAAGGTTATGGGGCATTACAGTCGCTCCCAAAATGCCAATTGCAATGTAGAGCATCTGCGGGTTATAGACTATCTGGGAATTGGGAATAAAGCCCTGCATGACATTCTCGATTTGAGGCCGAGAAAAAATTATTTCAGCTGCAAAGCACAAAGAAATCAACGCAATCAAGCTGACAACGACTGCTTCAATGTAGCGAAACCCTTTGTTTTGCAATAGCAGCACCATCAGGACATCGACCGCTGTCAGACATACACCAATTGCTAAAGGAATGCCAAACAATAATTGTAGAGCGATCGCACTCCCTAAAAGTTCGGCTAAGTCGCAAGCTGCGATCGCAATTTCACAAAGCACCCAGAGAACAAAACTGACGCGTTGATGGAAATAGTCCCGACAGGCTTGTGCTAAATCCTTACCCGTTGCTACACCTAAGCGAACGCACAGTGATTGCAACAATACTGCCATCAAGTTTGATAGCAAAATTACACTTAAAAGAGTGTACCCAAATTGAGCACCTCCTGCCAAATCGGTAGCCCAGTTTCCAGGGTCCATATAGCCCACCGCTACCAAGTATCCAGGCCCGGCATAAGCTACAAGCTTGCGCCAGAAATTTCGTTGAGTCGGTACTGGGATACTGCGATGGACTTCAGGTAAGCTAGGCGGATCTGAAGCGGAAAACATTTCCACATTTTTTTTCATTTTTTTTTCATTTTTATAATTTTTTCATATTTTACGTCATTCTCATAATCTTTTCATATTTACTTGAGTTGTCCAACAGAAGCTAGAACCCAACGGTAGATTGCGTCCACAATGAGAGTAGGAAAATCTTTGTTCTGTTTTCCCGATTTTTAAGTGATGAAAGACACTTTTTGGAGAACTATTGTTTATTTGTAGTACCTATGGCGCATATGATAATCGCAGCATTGGGCGATCGCAATTTTAGCCTTTAGTGCATATTCGCTAGATGCTCTTATTTTGAGAAGATGAAAATTAATCTGAAAAATTCTAGCTGAATCATCTCAAAGGTATATTCCTCTACAGAGTTATATCTGGCTAAAATTCTCTAAGATGCACTTTGTACTTTTTTGATTTATAGTCGTCAGCCTAATAATGCCAAATTGGGAAAAGATGTATTATTTGGGCAGTAAAATAACAGATTGTTGCTGCTAGTAGCAAGCTTGTTAAGTATGTCTTAATTACGAATTACGTAGATGCGCTCTGCGCGGCTTCTTGAAGGGTATTACGAATTACCAATTAATATAGCCGTCGCCAGTAGTGTTAAGACATCAACAGGCGATCAAACCTAGACACAAAAAGACTTTTCACTCAGTCACCCTTCGGGTGACGCTCGCAAGCTCGCTAACGCTCTTGCTAACGCAGTCGCCTGCGGAGGGAAACCCTCCCGCAGCGCTGTCTCACCAGTCACCAGTCACCAGTCCCCAGCTATATAATGCCACCTACAAATAAACATCCTCTCAATTGGTTTTTGCAGCAGTTTCAACTCAAGCCGGGTAAGCCGGACATTTTTTCAGGATTGCGTAGTCTTTTAATACTAGTTGGGCCGATTGGACTTGGATTTATTACTGGTCATGCTGCGACAAGTGCGATCGCTACTATGGCAGCTTGGTTCGTTGGGATGGTAAATGTTGACGGAACCTATCGTCAGAAAGTAACTGCGACGATCGCAGCTACCATTGGGATAACTGTAGTTTTCCTCATAGCCAGTTTAGTTAGCAGTAATCTCTGGTTATCTATCCCAGCGACGTTTTTTGTAATATTTATAGCAGGTTTAGCAGGTCTATATGGTAACGTAGCTGCATCTGTCAGCTTGGTGACTTCAATTATGTTTGTCATCGCGCTGGCTAAATTTGCTTCATTTTCTAATTTGTCTACTCTGATTCAAAATTGTGCGTTATGTCTGGCTGGTGGTGTCTGGACAACTGCGTTGTCATCAGGACTGTGGGCAATACATCCTGATGTATCTACAAGACAGCTAGTCGCTAACAGTTATCTCTCGTTGAGCAAATTTGTGGACTTGGCAAGCGAGAGAGTATTAGATTCCCAAAATAATCGGGAATGGGCACAGCGATTTTTGCAAGCTCAAGATAGCGTCATTCAAGACTTGACATCCGCCCGTAGCGTTTGGACAACTATCTGGACTCGCCAAAAAGGAGCTAACGTCCTAGGGAATCACTTACTCGTATTAATCGAGGATGTAAATCAAATTGTCAATTCTGTTATCGCTTTGAACGAACTGTTAGCGATTGCATCCGAAGGTCAATTATTTTTTCGGTTACAGAAAGAAATTCAGCAAGTTATAGAACAGTTGGCAATTGCTCTAGCAATGTTAGCAAAAGCGATCGCTAAAGGCAAAAACTCAGTTAGTTTGGGAGATTTAGATCGGACAATCGAGGCATTAAAACATCAGCGGCAAGTTATACGCTCTCAAGTCCTCAAACAAACGATAGATGTTCAAGCAGTTCAATATCTCGATTTAGTCAATTTGGAGAAGATTGAAGCTAGCCTGAAAAACTTGGCACAACAAATTCATACTGATGCAGACATCGTTAAAGACTTAAAACAGGGCAAGCGTAGCATAGCCCGGCGAGAAATTGCCCCTCCAACGCAATCGCAGCGTTCTATAATTATTGATACGCTGCGAAATAACTTCACTTTTGATTCAGTTCTCTTGCGTCATGCGTTGCGCCTCGCGCTAATCGTAACGCTCGCGGAATTAATTGCTTCGATATTGCAATTACCTAGAGGTTATTGGATAACGCTAACTGCTTTAGTTGCCCTGAAACCCAACTTTGGTGGAACATCTGAGACAACAGTTCAAAGAGTCATCGGTACTATTTTAGGCGGAATCGTCGGTATTACTCTAGTTTTACTCATTAAAAATCAGTTGGCGATCGCAGTTTGTTTTTTACTGCTTGTAGTTACTGCAATGTCAGTGCGATCGTTAAGCTACAGCATATTCATCATACTACTGACTCCCGCCATCATCTTACTACTCCATCTTATTAGTGCAGGTGACTGGAAAGTAGGACTATTGCGTATCGTTGATAGCTTTATTGGGGGTATCTTAGCACTGCTTGGCAGCTATTTACTCTTCCCTCGTTGGGAACGACAGCAACTTCCCGCACAACTGGAAAAAACAATTCGAGCCAATCTTGTTTATTTTCAGCAAGTAATAGCTAACTATCTTCATCCCGAAAAGGATGCATCTGTTGATTCTATTAATACTCTACGCCATCAAGCTGCACTAGAGAACGTCAATGCTACAGCCGCAGCTCAACGATTATTCAGCGAACCTCGTCACCTTCAAGGAGAAATCGAACCTGTAATGACGCTAATGGTATATATTCGTGGCTTTTTTAGTTCGGTGACAACCCTGGCAGAACATCTGCGAGAATTTAGCGGCGACTACCAATTTACCGAACTCAAACGACTTGCCGATACAATTATCCAAATTTTAGAAAACTTAGCAGATGCCCTTCGGCAAAAACAGCTACCCCAACCGTTACCAGCCCTAGATAGCTATCTAGAAGCAATTCACGAACAAATTCAACAGCTGCATACCGCTCGGTTATCAGAAATTGCTACAAATTCCAACACTTTAACTCCTACATTACAAGCCGTTCGCGAACAAACTCTCTTATCCACAGAACTGGATCGAATTGTTAATGAAATTAAAGTTATGCACTGTGTAATTGCCCGTCTACAAAGATAATTTGATTTACTGCTTAAGTAGTTAAACATACAGCATTTGATCTCTGAATTCTGCTGTAATATCATGTTCGGATGAATAGTCCCCAAACACTTCGTTCGCAATGACTATGAAGAGTGCTGAGTAATCTTCTTGTTACTCAGCACTCAGCACTGAGTTTCGTAAATATTTCTGTTTATCTACTTAATTGTTGATTGCTTTAGCAAAGCTAACCGAAGGTATCGCGGTTTTAGTTGCTAGTGCCTATTCACGGGATTACTCGAACTCTAGCCAAGAGATTAAGTAAATTACTTTATTTCATAAGTGCCATAGTCCGGGGGCCAATTATTCCATCTGCTCTTAATCCTTTAGACTTCTGAAATTTGATCGCTGCTGCACGTGTTTTGCGATCGAAGACACCATTTACACTAGCAGTATAAAATCCTTGTTGCTTTAAAAAATTCTGAGCGGTTTTGACTGCCTCTCCCTTGCTACCTACTGTAAGGACGTTACTACGCTTTGCTACATTATTAGACTTGCGCTTGGCACTAACCTTTTGCACAGCATTAGGCTTTTTCATGGTGCTAGCTGGCTGGGTATTTTGAGCAACGCGGGTAGCAGTAGCCGCATTGTGAGTTTTATTACTAGTTAAAGAGTAAGCAGGTAGAGCGGTAACTAGAGTCAAAACAGGGAGACAAGCAAGTACTTTCCAATTCATCTTTATGCTCCTTACAACAATGTGAGATTTTGCAACTTTAATTTGCAGAGTCATCTTTATAAGGGTTTGTACCTTATAGTGATTCTCTTCGTTAGCCTCTGAATTATTTAGGTTTGGTATGCAGTCAGCCTATTTCCTAACCTTGAGCTATAGCATCACACATGGTATTGACAAAGGTATTGCAAAATTGTGACAAAAGCATGATTTATTTATTAAGGGTTGTATCGTCTAATGCATTGCTTTTGATTTCTCAGAATTTCTCGCATATTCTTCTGCAATCAACAGCATACGACTGATTCAGTCTTCAGCAATTGTAGAGCGATCGCCAATTATCAATATTGCATGTCCGTCAGGATATTGAACTAAGTAACCGTACCTGTAGTGTAATGGACATCAATCAACAGAAAGAACAATTTAGCAACGCATACCCCTCTTCTGTCAGTCTCCGAAAACATTTGCCATTTCTGAATTCTAGAGCTTTTGTACAGCAAGCGATCGCGCGATTATTTTCTAATAACAAATTCAAGAGCAATTTTTTTCTAATAGTATAGGTTGTATTGATTGCCTCGTGAGACTTCTAGCAATCGCCCTCACGGAGAGTGACAGAAGAGGGGTATCTCCAAGCCATCACCAGTGTTGCAGGTTATTCTCTCTACAAACCAGCCGTAGACGACGACAGCGTAGACTGGGGAATAGCAGCCACGGGTCTTATGGGGCGCATCCGTGCGCCTCGCTTAGAATTACAGCTAAAATCAACATCAAGGGATGTCCTCAACGATAACGCTATGCGCTACCCTGTCAAACTGAAAAACTACAATGATTTACGAATGGTTGACTTTGCCGTTCCTAGAATCTTAATTGTAGTTTTACTTCCCAACAACTTAGGCGAGTGGGTGCAACAATCATCAGCAGAACTTTGTATGAGGTATTGTGGCTATTGGTTATCGCTGCGATTCATGCCAGAAACACAAAATACATTGACTGTAACTGTCACCATGCCAAGAAATAATCAATTTACAGTCGCTGCTCTCCAGTCAATTATGCAAGGTATCGGTCAAGGAGTACAACCATGAAAGTTACTGTGCAAGATGCGGAAATTATCAAAAATATAGAACCACAACAACTCAAAGAGTATTTACAATCTCACGGTTGGCAGGAAGACCGACCATTTCTTGATAATGCGACAATTTGGCACAAGCAAGCAGAAAAAGGAGAATTTGAAATTTTACTACCAAATACAAAAAATTTAGGAGATTATGTTCCGAGAGTTCGCGAACTTACTCAAACAATAGCATCCTCAGAAAATCTTTCTTACCTCGAAATCTTAAGTGAATTTATTAATAATTATCCTCATCTCAAAATTCAAGGCTTTGTTACGCAAATAGCAAATCCTAATGCAGATAAATTAAGTGGTGAAGTTACTATTGTTTGTCCAGTTTTTGAGAAATTACGCCAAATCAAAACTGTACTGCTCGACCATGATTATATTTTGGCAATAAAATCTTATCAAGAACGCTTACCTGTAAGATGTACGGGTGATTTAGTTAAAGAAAATGAGATTTTTATTTTGAAAAACCCACGAGAATTTCAAATTGAGAATATTTGAATATCATTACCTTGCAATGGAGCGATCGCCTATTATCAATATTGCATGTCCGTCAGGGTCTTTAACTAAACAACCTTGTGGGTAAGGCAATGAACTATCAGTATGAACCCCATTCTGCCGCAGTATCTCTACCGCCTGCTCGATATCATTGACAACAAGCTCAATTTCCACCCGCGCAATATCGTAACCCCTCCAATCACTCGGTATCGGCCGACCTTTTCCAGGCACAATATAATCGAGTAATTCAATTCCCATACCATCTTGAACTGGCCGCAGTGCTGTAATTCGGACTTCGGTTTCTGGCAAATTATCCAAGCGATTTTGAGCCGCACCCTTATTGAAACTGCGGCTATTCACCTGCATTCCCAAAAGGTTGCAGTAAAAGTGTAGACTTTGCTCGGTGTGAGAAATTGCGATCGCACTATGATCGATTCCCAAAAACAAGCGAGCGCTGTTTTGATGCCATTTATCTTTTCCTTTGTCAGGAGGAAACCAAATTAACTCTAGATCGTGGCCGTCAGGGTCTTTAAACTTGAAAGCACGCACACCAGCAGATGCTTGATTATCAGGTGGTATAGTCTGGGGAGCAACTGAAATGAATTTGATGGGAAATGAACGCACTTGTGCGTAGGCGCGATCTATGTCACTGACGACAATTGCCAAATGTTGAAACCACAGGTCGTTACTTTGGGAATCGCTGGGGATAGGCTTCCCCGGAACGTTGAGATATTCGATCAACTCGATAAGTTCATCACCTAGTCGCAAGGTGACAATGCGAATTTTGGCTCCAGACAAGTCTTCTAAGTCGCTGTAATCCTGTCCTGCAATAGTGATGTCGGAAACGAGTTCAAACGAGAGTGCATGTGTATAGAAATTCAAAGAGCGATCGCAGTTTGTCACTGTTAATTTAACAACTCGAATTCGTTGCACTTGTACGTGAGTTTGACTAAGCATACTCAACAGCCTTTGTACTGACAATTTTCTGTTAAAAAATATTTGTATTAGGAATTAAGCCCAGGATAAAAGGTTTATCCTGTTCCTAATTCCTCTTCTCTATTCTTTTTTCTCCTCGTCTCCCAACATTCGCAATAATTTTCTCGCCACTAAAACACCAACCACTCCTGCACCAACTATTTCCACTGCTTGCACGACTTTTTTACCTACATCTTGCGGGTCGATGTGTTGGTGAAAAATCTCTTCATCTACCCATTCAGTTGTGGCTTTAAAATCATGAATTGGCGTTGGTAATAGAGTTAAATAAGTGCCCTGACGGATTAAATGTGCGGGTTCGCCTGCAACTTCAAAAACATTAAATAAGTTAGCAGCAGCATCATTTATTCCCAATTTCAAAAGCGTTCCTCGGATATTAACTTTAACAGGTTTGAGTTCTTCTCCGAAAGCGATCGCTTTCAAATTCCTCGCAATATTAGCTCCTTGTTGATAAGCTACTTGGGCTGTAGGTGGTAGTGAATAATCCCGAACTGCCGCACAATCACCGCCAGCAAAAACTTCTGGAAAGTCGAGCAATTGCATGGTGGGAGTGACTAAGGGACGGTTATGCCGATCCCGATGTTCTTTAGGAATCGGTAACTCTTGAATCAGGGGATGGATGGAAGTACCAGCTGCCCAGATTGTGGTGTATGTTGGCAATGTTTGAACTTGACCGTTGCTCTGATATTCAATTGCGTTGGAGCGGACAGCAGTAGCTTCTGCTCCCGTAATGATTTCAATTGGTACAGTGCGTTTTTGTAATTCTTTTTCGGCAGTTGGACGTAGTGGATCGTTAATATCGCCATCAAGAATGTTTTGACCGTGATTGAGTAAAATCACCCGGATTTCACTAAAATCGCCTCCCAAAGCACCATACCACTCTGGAAGAAAATCCCCTAGAGTGGCTGCCATTTCTACGCCGGAAGCACCACCACCAACTACAACTACTGTTAATAGTTTGCGGCGTTGTTCTATATCTTCCGTTTGGATTGCTTTTTGCAAACAATCGCGTAAATGACGATCGAGCGCGATCGCATCTGCTTGCGTCCAGAATGGAAAGGCGTTTTCTTTGGCTCCCTCTACATGATGATATCCAGTGACGCTGCCTAAAGCTAATACTAAGTTGCTGTAATTGTAGGAGTTTCCTGAAGCTAAATTGACTGCCTTTTGATGCAGGTCTATTGACTGCACCGTATCTCGAACAAAAATCACACCGCTACCTTTAAGCAATTCCGAAAAACGCGGTACTACTTGGAAGGTATCCATCTCGCCATCAAAATACTCATAAAGCAACGGTTTAAAGCAAAAGCGCTCCTCTTTATCAATCAAAATAACAGAGCGAGGATAATGTTCGTGAGCTAGGTGTAATGCTGTAAATAACCCAGTAAAACCACCGCCGACAATCACTGTTTGATAAACTTGGCTGCTCATAAAATACTCTCCAAGGATTAAATTGCTAAACATTTCAATTCATATTTTTTATCCTGCCAATCAGCAGAAAATAAATAATAAATGATTGGCTATACAAGTAAAAAGAAAGCAATAATAACGGCGCTGAGAACAATAGCAAATATAATTGCGTATTCAACTCTGCGGCTAAAAAATCCTACAGCAGCAATTAGAGCGATCGCTAATCCAAAAATGCCGATATACTGTTCTTTTTGGAGACTATGTGCAATCAGCGGGTCTTGGTTTGTACCAGGAGGTGGAGTTTCTTGAACTGTTCTTTGGGATGGTAATTCTTGTGCTAGTAACTTCATACCTTTCCTCCTAAAAGTGATTAAAATTGAATATGTTTATGCTTTCCACAGATAGAGAAGTGAGAACAAAAAGACCCAAATTACATCAACAAAGTGCCAAAATAGAGTTGTCGCACTTGCACCAAAGTGACCTTTATTATAGTTACTGGGAATGAAGGAGCGGACAAGCATAATTATTTGCAGAATAACACCAGTAAGAACGTGCAGACCGTGGAAGCCTGTTAGTAAATAGAATGTAGAACCAACTAGCCCTGTAGTGAGCTTGAAATCGAGGTTTTTCCATTCGATTAACACATTAATTAGGAAGTAGGTTCCCATGGCGATCGTTATCAGCCACAGCCAGCGAAATTTATTTAGCCTGCCCCGCTTGAGAGCATTTTCTGCTGGTTGAATAACAAAGCTACTGGAAAGCAGCACCACTGTGCTAATAATTACAGCACGAGACAATTCTGGCCCCGACACACCAGGTGGTAGCCAATCTTTTGAGTGCGTAGTTCGCAGCGCAATATATATCAAAATAAAACTCAAAAAAATTAAGCTTTCAGAGAGCAAGAACACCGTAAACCCAAACATTCCTTTGCCATGATGGTCTTCATGACTACCACCACCACTTGGCAAAAAGCGTTGTAACCAATTTGGTAAACGTCGTCGCCACCGCTCAAAACGAATGGGACTTTCATCTATATGAATGGAGCCACTTTGTTGGATGTTACGAAGTTGAAATATGCGACGTTGCATGATTTTGGAAAGAAGCGATTAATCGCATCTGTACAAGAGTTCGCAGTAGAGACGCGATGAATCGCGTCTGTAGTTTTCCCAATACCCAATCCCTAGCGTCCTGACTAGTCATCGTCAGTAGGTTCCACTACTGAGTATTTGGGATCGCCGTAGTCGTAGGGAGGTCTTTTGACAATTGGAATCACCTCAAAGTTTTCTGGCGGGGGGGGTGAGGAGGTTGTCCATTCTAAACCGGTGGCGTGCCAAGGGTTATCAACCGCTCTTGGGCCGTATAACCACGAACCCACAATGTTAGCAATAAAGGGTAGCGTAGATACCCCTAGTAAAAATGCCCCCAGGCTAGCGATAACATTCCATCCTTGATACTGTGGGTCGTAGGAGGAAATTCGGCGCACCATGCCCTGTATGCCAAGTGGGTGCATAGGGAAAAAGGTGAGGTTAGCACCAATAAAGGTTAACCAGAAATGCAGCTTGCCCCAACCTTCAGCGTACATTCTTCCAGTGATTTTGGGAAACCAGAAGTAAATGGCTGCGAAGATTGCCATTGTGATGGTATTGAAAACAATGTAGTGGAAATGACCCACTACAAAGTAGGTGTTGTGAACGTGAATATCAAATGGCACTGCTGCAAGCATCACACCAGTCACACCACCGAAAATAAACATCGCTGCACCTCCCATCGCAAACAGCATGGGTGTCTCTAAGTGCAGCTTGCTTTTCCAAACTGTAGCAGTCCAACCAAATGCTTTTACCCCAGTAGGTACAGCAACTAACATCGAAGTAACCATAAAAGTCATTCGCATCCAGCTAGGGGTAGCACTGGTGAACATGTGATGCACCCAAACAAAGATGCTCACTAAAGCAATGCCTAAAGAAGCAATTGCTAATGACCGGTAGCCAAACAAGGGATTGCGAGAAAAAGCAGGTAGAACCTCCGCAAAAATCCCGAAGGCTGGCAGCGCCATGATGTAAACTGCTGGATGAGAGTAAAACCAAAATAGGTGTTGATAAAGAATTGGATCGCCACCCTCTTGAGGTTTAAAGAAGTTTGTCCCGAAAGCGAGGTCAAATAAAAGCAGTAGCAATGCAGCTGTTAAAGAAGGCAAATTAATTAGCTGCAACAACTGGGCGCTGAGAACTGACCAAACAAACACAGGCATCCGAAAAAATGTCATTCCTGGGGCGCGCATCCAAAAAATGGTAGTGACAAAGTTGATGGCTCCCATGATTGAAGAAATACCTATCAGCAGCAAACTCACAATCCACAGGAATTCACCGTTAATAGGTTGATTGGGCGGAATTTGCAAACTAATTGGTGGATAAGACCACCAACCAGACTGCGCGGTTCCATTGGGTAGCAAGAAGCTAGATAATAACAAAATACTCGCTGGTGGAATCATCCAAAAAGAGATGGCATTCAGCAGAGGAAATGCCATATCCCGCGCTCCAATCATCAGCGGTACTAAGTAGTTAGAAATACCAGCGTTGAACGGGATAATCCATAAGAAAATCATGATTGTCCCGTGCATGGTAAATAAGCCGTTGTACAAAGGACGGTCAACGACATTCAATTCCGGGGTGAGTAATTCGGCACGAATAATCATTGCCAACAGCCCACCGATGAGAAAGAAAATGAAGGTTGTCAGTATGTATTGAACGCCAATCACCTTATGATCGGTGCTGAAGCTAAAGTATGACCGCCAGTTATTTAGATTTTTGTGAGAGTTTTCCGAATGGCTAGCCCCAGTCATATTTTCAGGAGAATCATGTGTCATTATTCACTTTCCTTTCACCAGCAACAACGGAAGATCGAGCTGGTGTGACAGTGTACCAACTAGTTTTAAAAAATGTCTTTGGTGGTTGGGTATACTCTGCAACTGCTTGATTTGTGCTTGGAGTTGGTTCGCCAGCAGCAGTCTGGGTAAGCCATTGGTTATATGCTTGTTGAGATTCAACGTATACATTCGTTTCCATCAAAGCAAAGTAAGTACCGCTGAATAGAGAATCTTTTAAATGGTATTTGCCTGGATGAATAGGCGTTAGTACGAGATCGATATTGCGTTCCGGGACAATATACTGCTGCAAGCGGAATTCTGGGACGTAAAAACTGTGGAGTACGTCTTTGGCGTGCATATTTAAACGAGTAGAAACGTTTACGGGTAGGTGTAATTCGTGGCTGGTGACATTATTTGGATAGCGAAAAGACCAATCCCACTGCTTTACAAAGACTTCAATAGTTTCAGATGCGGGTTTAGGAACATCGCTGATTTCTGCGGCATAGACTTTTTCAGTCTCTAGAGGCAGATGCAAATGTACAATTTGCTGTAAACCTAAGATATTTAACTGCTGATAAATATTGAAACCTTGGAAAGCAATCCACAACACTAGTATAGTTGGGGTTGCTGTCCACAGTATTTCTAGCCTCACATCACCTCTAGAGGGGTGTCCTTCGCTGTAGTCTTTTGGAGATGCTCGGAAAAAAAGTACCGAATACACCATCATGCCAACAAGCCCAAGGAAGATGAACGCTCCTACTGAGACTAAAAAGCTAAATAAATAATCTACCTTTTGTGCTTCTGCTGTAGCTTCAGGAGGCATCCAAGAATAGGACAACTGCCCAATCCAGTGACTGACAACGAGCAACACTGCTATATAAGCAGCTATTACTAAATATTCCAAAAATCTAAACATAAAATTCGAGAAATTCTCGTTTAATTATTTGAGCAGTATATTTTGGTTTGCGCCTTCTCGGATTAACTCAGCCGCCGTAACGTGAATCCCGAACTCCTCACCCAGGTGCGCCCCTAAAGTTCCGTGGGCATACAAAATACCTAATATGGCAACACCTGCTAATAAGTAGCTCCACTGCACTTGTCTTGAGGTATCCTTGCGCCAGCGATAGCGTTGCAAACCTCTCCATACAGTCATGGCAACAAAGATCCCCAGCAGTAAAATACCACCTATACCATGTAAAAGCATTGTCCAACCAGGACTCAATCCCCAATCGCTCTTTTGATTAACTGCTGGGTTTGCTAGTAGTAGCTCGAAAAAACCAAATGCAACGGTGAAAAAGGTGACAGCGGTTGCTCCTACTAGATTGTACCAGCCAACATCAAAGAAGCTAGAACGAATGGCAGGAAGGGCCAGAAATTTGAAGATAGGTCGTTCTATAGGAAAAAGCGTTCCTGCTATGTCGAATAAGATGGCAATGATGAATAAACCTAACGTTAAATGCACCAACTGCGGATGCATAGGAATTTCGTAAGGTAGTCCGTTTGCACCCAGCCGCAATCTCAATTGGTCGATTAGTTGCGAGTTCATCGTGAGACTCCTTGCTTCATAGCTTCAACTACAGGTTCAACATGCAACCCGTATACCCAAAAGAGTTTGCTTCCCAGATATTCTTGCAAGAACACTAAACAAATCAAAAATGTTGCTACACCAAGGTAAGCAGGTGATATCTTCAAAGGATTGCGGTTGCGAATCACAAAACGCCAAGCTGTAATAGCAACAACAAGCGCCCCTAGCGACCAACCCAGAACTGTATGAAAATTTAGGGTTGGTTGGGCTGCTAGAGAGGCTTGGGCTAAACCTGCTTCAAACTGACCAAAGATAATCGCTAGGAAAATGGCTACCGAAGCGACAAACATATTCCAAAAACTTACTTCTAACAAACGCGTATTACGGGTAAAATAGCCAACTAGATCGCAGAAAAATGAAAAAAACACCATCGCAATCACAAAGTGGACGATGATGGGGTGCATAGGGTCGGGGTATGGCAGATTTTGGCTATTGAGAGGCAGAGCAGACATTGCTTTTTCCTGATGGTATCAAAAGGCTATGAAGGCTTCTTTTAGTCAAAATAAGATTAAGCGTTAAGTTTTTTATGTATCTTTTTACAAATGCTAGTAGAATAACAATACTTTAAAAGTATCTATTTTTAAATAAATTTTTTCTAAAAAATAGAAGAAAACACACTGTCCTAGGTATGATTTATCTAAAATTAAATAAATATTAGTAAACTTGACTATATCTATTATTGTAAAACTCACTATGAAAAGTCGATAAATAGAGTTTAAAACAATTTTTATCAAAACAAAATTTAAGATTCAGGAGGAAAATGGTTAGGGAAGTTTCCTCTGTAAAACTGCTGTCCGGAATTTAATTTTAAATTCCTCATCCAATCTATGATTTTTAGCCTGCTACTAGCAAAAATTTTGCGGTAAGGTTTCTTTTGGCAGAAAACTCATGAATACATTTGTGGTTTTGAATATCCCTTGCTCTTATTTTTACTTCTGAAGTCTGCTTCAATCTCTTAATTTTTGAGCACAAAAATTAATTTTTTTATTAATAAAACGATATAAAAAAATTAATTTTCATCAAATCTATATTTTTATGGAAATACAAAGTGCTACTGACTACTTAAAATAAAAATATCATCAAATAATGAAATAAAAATGAAATTTTTTTCAATCTTTAGTTAGATATGTTTATTACCCCAACAGCTAGAAGCGATCGCCGCTGCCAACCTCTACAGTAATGCCAGAATTCACATAAACTGCTGTAATATTTTAAGTATGTTAAAAGTATAATTTAGTATAGTAATGTCAGAATCAGTTGGGCAAGCAGCTCTATAATCAATTAGGCTGTGCGATCGCTTATCCCACCTAAATTTTACTGTCAGTTTTTCGATATTAATTATACTTAAGCCCTACAATCTAAATAAACACTATGAGCTATTCTCCTTACCTCCTCAAAGGTCAAAAAGCACTTGTAACAGGTGCTAGTTCTGGCATTGGTGAAGCTATAGCTCGCTATTTAGCTTCTTCAGGTGCAGCAGTAGTTGTCAACTATCATTCTGAAGGTGAATCAGCCGAAAAAATTGTCGATGATATCAAGGCTGCAAAAGGAGAAGCATTTGCTTTTCAAGCGGATGTCAGCAAAGAAGACCAAGTAAAAGCCATGTTTAGCAAGATGTTCCAGGAATTTGGTACTATTGATATTTTGGTAAACAACGCAGGTTTGCAAAAAGATTCACCTCTTGTAGATATGAGCCTCGACCAATGGAATGCAGTCATTGGGATCAATCTCACCGGACAATTCTTGTGCGCGCGGGAAGCTGCAAAAGAATTCTTGCGTCGAGGTGTGAAACCTGATATTTCTTGTGCGGCAGGTAAAATTATTTGCATGAGTTCAGTGCATGAGGTGATTCCTTGGGCGGGTCATGTTAATTATGCTGCTAGCAAAGGCGGTATTAATATGATGATGCGAAGTATTGCCCAAGAACTTGCTCCCCACAAAATTCGCGTTAATAGTATTGCCCCTGGTGCAATTAAAACCCCCATCAATACATCAGCTTGGGATACTCCAGAGGCAGAGGCAAAGTTACTACAACTGATTCCAGCAAAACGAGTTGGTGATGTGGAAGATATTGCTAAAGCAGCAGTTTGGTTGGCTTCTGATGACTCAGATTATGTCAACGGGGCAACAATTTTTGTAGACGGTGGCATGACTTTGTATCCAGGGTTTGCGGGGAATGGTTGATGCCAACAAAAGTTATTGTCAATTCTGGTTTAATTACGATTAACGATGGTTCTTCATTTTTAGTTACAGCTAGTGATGGTTCCATCGATGACAATCAAGCTCAAGGTTTTTTTGTCCGCGATACGCGCTTAATTTCTTACTATGAGATTTCTCTGAATCGTTACCCACTTTCGTTGCTAGCTTCTAGTAACATCACACATCATAGTGCGCTTTACCAATTTACTAACCCGCAATTGACCACTGTCAAAGGCATTTTACCTGATGGTAGTTTGCTTGTAACTATTCGGCGTGACATTGTTGGGGGAATGCACGAAGATATCGATATTACAAACTATCATTTAGAACCAGTTGAGTTTCAACTGATGCTGGCGATTCGTTCGGATTTTGCGGATATTTTTGAAGTAAAAGCCAAGAACATTGTGACGCGGGGAGAGACAGCAACAATATGGAAAGATGGCATACTTTCGACTGAATACCGAAATGGTTCTTTTCTACGAGGTATTGAAACTGAAACAGTCTGCACGATTTCAACAGCAAGGTATGCTAATGGTCGGCTAATGTTTGATGTAGCGATCGCTCCTAACGAAACATGGCATACCTGTATCAACTTTACAGCCAAAGCCAACGGACATGTTCTCAAACCTCAACAAACTTGCACTGTGTCTCACAGCACAAAAGCCGGAAATATTAGGGACGAATTTCTGACTCATGCGACAAAGTTGCGATCGTCTAATGCTGAAATTCAAGGATTTTATCAGCAGGCGCTAATCGATATGGGGGCGCTGCGGATTGAAGTAAATGACAACGGCCAGCAATTTTGGATGCCTGCGGCTGGTATTCCTTGGTTTGTAGCTGTCTTTGGACGAGATGCAATTATTGCCAGCTTGCAAACGATGGCAGTTTATCACGATTTTGCTCGCGGTACGCTGATCAGACTAGCTCAACTACAAGCAACCGAGATAGACGACTGGCGCGATGCCCAACCAGGCAAGATGCTGCACGAACTGCGCCAAGACGAGCTAACTAAAATCAAGCAATTGCCTTACTATCCTTACTATGGCACGGTAGATACAACCATTCTTTGGATTGTGACTTTAGCTGAAACTTATTCTTGGAACGCCGACAGCAGTATGCTGGATGAATGTCGAGCGCCATTAGAGAAAGCACTAACCTGGATTGATAAATACGGCGACTTTGATGGAGACGGGTTTGTAGAATATTTAACTCGTTCGTCCAAAGGATTAGACAATCAAGGCTGGAAAGATTCGGGTGACTCAATGGTTTATCCGAATGGCCAGTTAGTCGAACCGCCAATAGCTTTATGTGAGGTACAAGGGTACGTCTACGATGCTTGGCTAAAAGCAGCTTTAATTTATGATGTCTGGGGAGAAAAAGAGCGATCGCAAAAGCTCAGGCAAAAAGCCGAAGCACTTTATCAACGATTCAACGATTCCTTCTGGATGGAATCAGCAGGCTTTTACTGTCTTGGTTTAGATAAAAACAAACAGCAAATTCAATCGATTGCTTCCAATCCCGGACATCTTCTCTGGTCTGGTATTGTACCCCAAGAACGAGCGCAAAAGCTGGTAGAGCGACTTTTCCAACCAGATATGTGGTGTGGTTGGGGTGTGCGGACTCTTAGCGCCCAAAATCCAGCTTATAACCCAATTAGTTATCAACGGGGAAGTGTTTGGCCGCACGACAACTCCATTATTGCCGCCGGATTAAAAAAATACGGCTACCACGCAGAAGCTAACCGCATCGCTGAAGGTATTTTTGCTGCTGCTAGTTATTTTCAAGCTGGGCGGATGCCAGAATTGTTTGCTGGTATTGAACGCCAAGATAACAACTTTCCCGTACCTTACCCAGATGCTAATATTCCCCAAGCTTGGGCTGCTGGTTCGATTCTTTTACTCATGCGTACCATTTTGGGACTCGAAGCTGATGCACCACAGCGACATTTAAAAGTACAGCCCTCACTTCCAGAGTGTTTGCCAGATTTAGAATTGACAAATCTGAGTGTGGGAGATGCTACAGTTGCATTGCGCTTTTGGCGGGAAGGAAAACAAACTCTCTGGGAAATTACCGATAAAATAGGCGAATTGCAAGTTTCTGGATAGCTAATATTTACATTCATGGCAACTGATTCATCCAAAAAAACAATCTTTGCGGCGATGGGGGCTAACTTAGCGATCGCAGTTACTAAATTTATCGCCGCCGCCATTACTGGCAGTTCTGCCATGATATCTGAGGGGATTCATTCAATTGTAGATACTGGCGACCAATTGTTATTGCTGCTGGGAATTCGCATGAGCCAAAGACCAGCAGATGATAGCCATCCCTTTGGTTACGGTCAAGAACTTTACTTCTGGACTTTAATCGTTGCTATCTTGATTTTTGCCATTGGTGGTGGCATGTCAATTTATGAGGGAATTATTCATTTAATTAACCCCAGTCCTTTAGAAAACCCAATGTGGAATTACATTGTTTTGGGTATAGCAATAATACTCGAAGGTTTTTCTTGGACTGTAGCTTTAAGAGAGTTTTTACCAACCAAAGGAAAGCAAAAATTTTGGCCAGCAATCAAAAACAGTAAAGACCCGACAGTATTCACCGTGTTATTTGAAGATACTGCGGCTATTTTAGGTTTACTCGTCGCCTTCCTCGGAATCTTTTTAGGACATTTATTTAACAATGTTTATTTTGATGGTATTGCCTCAATTCTGATTGGTGTTATTTTGGCTGTCGTTGCAGTATTGTTAGCTAGGGAAAGTAAAGGATTATTAGTTGGTGAAAGTGCCAATCCTCAAACTATAGCCAATATTCGTTATTTATCAAAAACAGAACCAAGAGTGCAAGAAGTTATCCGCGTGCTCACAATGCAGCTTGCTCCTCAAGAAGTATTACTCAACTTAGAAATTCAATTTTCTAAAAATCTTACAGGTGAAGAAATAGCATTAACTGTAGAAAGTTTAGAAGCAAAAATTCGCCAACAACATCCGGAAATCAAACAAATTTTTATTGAAGCTAAATCTTTAGCCGCCACTCACAAATTTCCTTAATCAATTCTTAATTAAGCTAAATATCAACTACACGATTATCAAAAAGCACTCAAAGGCGATCGCTACAATCAAACTATGGTAAAAATTCTTGGTCAAGGACAGGCTTTTGGCTCACCCGGTATTACTCCTCGGTGGACTCATGCTAGTAAAGATGGAGTCGGAACAGCCTACTCTACCTCAAGTCGCGTTTGGTTTACTATCTGGAACGGGATTGTCACAGAAGTCTACTATCCGACAGTAGACAAACCTCAAATTCGGGATTTACAGTATCTAATTTCTGATGGGAAAAGCTTTTTTCACGAAGAGCAACGCCTCGAATCCAAAATGGAATTTATGTGGACTCATGGGTTAGGATACCGCATCACTAATTCCGACCCCCAAGGACGTTATGCTGTAATTAAAGAAGTAATTGCCGATCCGCATTTGTCCTGTATTTTACAACACACAAAATTAACAGGAGAGGACGAGTTTATTTCCCAACTCCAACTATACGCTTTGTGTGCGCCGCATTTAAATGTTGGAGGTGAAGGTAATAATGGTTACGCTGTAGAAGTTAGCGGATATCATATCCTAGCAGCCGAAAAAGAAGGAACATGGCTGGCGTTAGGTGCAACAGTTCCCTTTAGCCGTCTTTCCTGTGGTTACGTCGGTAAAAGTGATGGTTGGACTGATTTAGCTGACAATTTCCAAATGGATTGGGAGTTTGACAGTGCTTTGAATGGCAATGTGGCCTTGACTGGAAAACTAGATTTAGATGATAGTAATGAGTTCACTTTAGGGCTGGCATTTGGCACAAACTTGCACAATGCAATTTCTACACTCTTTCAGTCGCTCAACGTTCCTTTTCAACAGCAGAAGCAACACTATATCGAACAGTGGAAGCGATCGCGCCACGGCATCCACTCGTTAGAAGATGTTTCTTACGATGAAGGCAAGTTATATCACAACAGCATTAGTCTGCTTTTGGCCCATGAAGACAAAGCTTATCCAGGTGCTTTAATTGCATCCCTTGCCATTCCTTGGGGTGAAGCCAAGGACGACCAAGACGAAGGAGGATATCACCTTGTCTGGACGCGGGATCTGGTTAGCAGTGTTGCAGGTTTGGTCGCTGCTGGTGAAACTGATACAGCAATGCGATCGCTGATTTACCTAGCGACTAGCCAACAGGAAGACGGGGGTTTTGCCCAAAATTTTTGGGTTGATGGCGAACCTTACTGGAAAGGTATCCAGCTTGATGAGGTAGCGTTTCCCATTCTCCTAGCACGGCTATTGCATCAGAAAAATGCTTGCTCAAACTTCGATGTCTATCCAATGGTTCTACGGGCGGCGGGTTATTTAATCCGATACGGCCCTGTTACACATCAAGAACGCTGGGAAGAAAACAGCGGTTATTCACCATCAACACTGGCATCTAATATTGCCGCTCTCATTTGCGCTGCTCGATTTGCTTGCGAACGTGGGGATGAAGTAACAGCAAAGTTCATCCAAGAATACGCCGATTTTTTGGAATCTCACATTGAAGCTTGGACGGTTACTACCGAAGGAACCTTAGTTCCTGGCATTAAACAGCATTATATTCGGATTACTCCGGCGAAGATTGATAATCCCCACCCCAATGAAAATCCTAACCAAGGAACTATTTTCATTAGCAGTCAGTCACCTGGTAAACCAGCAGAATTTCCTGCAAAGGAAATTGTCGATGGCGGATTTCTGCAATTAGTGCGCTATGGAATTCGCAAACCTGATGACCCGATTATTGTTGATTCCGTCAAAGTAATCGATGCAGTTTTAAAAGTAGATACACCCGTTGGCCCTTGTTGGCATCGCTACAACCACGACGGCTACGGACAGCAAGAAGATGGCAGTCCTTATCTTAGTTGGGGCAAAGGACGTGCTTGGCCTCTCTTGGCTGGGGAACGAGGACATTACGAACTAGCTGCTGGTGGCGATGTCAAAACATATATTAAGGCGATGGAAGGATTTGCTTCACATACTTGTTTGCTGCCAGAGCAAGTTTGGGATGAAGCAGATAGGCCTGATGTCCACATGTATTTAGGAAAACCCACAGGTTCTGCAATGCCTTTGATGTGGGCGCACGCAGAGTATATTAAGCTGCTACGGTCAAATCATGACGGTCGGGTGTTCGATTTTATTCCAGAGGTGGCAAATCGCTATTTAGGTGAAAGACAAGAGTGTAAATCAATAGAAATTTGGAAGTTTAACCGACAGATAAGCCAAGTCAAAAAAGGTCAGACATTGCGAATTCACGCTTTAGCAGCTTTTGAATTGCATTGGTCAGATGATAATTGGCAAAGCGTAAAAGATACGCCTTCTATTTCCACAAAGTTAGGCATAAACTTTGTAGATATCTCTATTTCTGAAAAGCAGCAACAGTCCATCAGCTTTACTTTTTTCTGGATTGAAAGCAGTAAATGGGAAGGACGCAATTATATGGTTACAGTTTTGTAATTCGTGAGGCAGTCCGGTCTTGGGGTCTCCCCAAGTGGAGGAACTGCCGAACCCGAAGGGTAATTCGTAATTCGTAATTCGTAATTTGTAGTTAAGAATGTTGACCAGAAAATACACGAACAAAATCATCTCGCAAATATGCAACGCCAATTTTTCAGGTATAATGCGAAATCTTTTCCTAAATGTTACAGAGAGTTAGCTACTTCTAGCAGTATATTCCTGATTTTCACAGCCGCGATCGCTGGTTGTACAAATTCCTCGTTAGCTACGAAACAACAACCAGCAACTACACAACTTTTTAGCCCACAAACGCACCTCGCTTCTCAACCTCCACGTTGCCAAACTGCCCAATTATCGGTGAGTAAGGTGTCTACAAATGCTGGTGCGGGAAATGTCGCAGTTATTTATGCTTTTACGAATAAGGGATCGTCGCCCTGCAACCTCTATGGTTATCCGGGATTTGCGTTGCTAGACTCCAAAGATCGACCTCTAAAAGGTGTAAAAGTTATTCGTTCTCAAGGTACATATTTTTCAAAACAGCAGTCTCCAAGACAAGTAACTCTGGCCCCAAACGGCCAAGCTTCATTCGAGATTGCTTACAATCAAGTCAGAGATGTCGGTCAATCTTGTCCAACATCTGAAAAAATTCAGATTACACCTCCAAACGCCTACCATCACTTTACATTGCCCGAACAAATTAACCCTTGTACAGGTCAAGTCAGAGTTACTTCAGTACAACCAGGCATTATTCAATAATAGCGATCGCCCTAGATATTTTGTGAGAAATTTGGCTTTTAGTTTCAGTTTCTTTGCCTGACATTGATAAGCTAAAGCGCATTTTATTTTTAGAAATACTCATAGTGGTTGTTGACCGCTGACTATTGGCTGTCAACAGTCAACTTTAGTCTATGTGCAATTTCAAAGCGGAAGAGCTTATCCACAATTTATATCCTTCTAGAGGACGATAAGAAACTGTAGCAATATCGATACCATAAATTTTAAGTGCGGATTTCATCTTATCCAAATTCAACTTTCTCTGCTGCTAGCATTATTAATTAAAGAGTTGAATTTGGATAGATTTATTTTACTCTATCGCGTAAATATTATCTTTACAACAGTGTCAGATAAAGTCAGAGAACCGATCTAAAAGATGCTGAGTGGAATTAATTTTACTTTTTACTCAACAGTATTTGGGTAATTCTTAAAATCCCCCACTGTATTCGCTACTCGCAATACAGTAGACATAAAAGTGAAAATCAATTCTGCATTGCCCGAAACCCTTAGTAGGGGCGAACGGTCGTTCGCCCTGACAGCATTTCACCTCCCCTTCGGGGCGGGAGTGGGGAGTAGGGAGTAGGGAGTAGGGGAAGAAATTAGCCCCGAAAAAGGTTAAAGCCTCGCCCGCAAGTGGCGCGAAAAATCCTTGTATTGCACAAGATAGGTTGAAACCCCGCCCCGAAGGGGACGGCTTAGTTTCCCTACTCCCCAATCCCTACTCCCTACTCCCTTTTATCAGATGTCTAGTGGTAGGAGGATATCAACTTTCCCGATCGCGCCACAAAGCAATACCGCCTAATAAGCCAGTGACATTAGGAATAAGTTTCACATTTAAAGGTAGCTGGATATTTACCTTTACGGCTTCACCACCACCAATGTAAAGGTAATCATAGTTGAATAGCTTTTGCAAAGATGCGATCGCTTTTTCTAAACGCCTATTCCACCTTTTTTCACCAATTTTTTCTAACTCTGCACGCTTGAGTTGTTCCTCATAAGTCTCACCTTTACGAAATGGATGATGTCCCATTTCCATATTTGGCACTAATTTACCATCCACAAACAAAGCCGAACCAAATCCCGTACCCAAGGTAATTACTAGTTCTACACCCTTACCTGCGATCGCTCCAAATCCTTGCATATCTGCATCGTTAATTGCGCGTACAGGCTTTTTTAAACGGTTTGATAAGACTGTTTCTAAGTCAAACCCTATCCAATCTGGATGTAAGTTGACTGCTGTTTCTGTAACTCCGCAGCGCACAACACCAGGAAACCCCACTGAAACCCGATGAAACTCGCCTTGAGCTGCGGCTAAGACTGCAATTGCATTAATTACAACCTCTGGTTTAGCGGGTTGAGGTGTATCCACACGCGCTCTTTCCGTTAGAGGATTTCCTGTGATATCCAAAACCATAGCTTTGACACCACTACCGCCAATATCAACTGAGAGAGTGCGAATCGATCCATTTTCGTCAACCATTGAGCTTTTTCCTTTTAACTGTTCCTAACTTGGCTATTATGCTGCGATTGTTGCCTGGCTTCGCTTTGAGGAGAAAGGGAATTAAACAAAGTTCTTCCTCTTTTCACTTTCATTAATACATTTTTCTGGATAATTAAGCATAATCGCCCGATCGCACCTTCACCAATGTCTGCTTACCGAATTGCTGATTTGTTCGCTCAACGAGTAAAAGATATTGCGCCACTAACCCATGCCACAGAGTTAACTAAGATTATCGCTGTTAGCTTTGTCTGCGGTCTAGCCGATCCTAATCTCTTTCCTCACGCAGACTTAGCTGCTGCTAGTGAGGTTGCTACTGCGCTGAACAGCGTTGCATAATTGTGGGATGATTTTGGAATTTACATCAACCATAATCCCCGCTTCTCCGTGTCTCCGCGTCCCCGTGTCAGCCTCAATCATCCCCTTATTCAGCAACGCCCGCTGAACTACGGGCCAGCTGCACCGCTAGACGAGCAGACGATCTCTCGTTTGCAGGCTCAAGGCATTGCAGGCGATCGCATCTTCATTAAAGCAAATATGTTGCAGACAAAATCCTGACTAAATATGGCTACTTTAATTTGAAGTATTTCAGTATTTATTCTAGTAAAATCTAAAGTTTTTATGAATCAAAAAGTCAAAATTTAAAAAATTTTGCATACAATGCTACAATCTACACGACTTAATTTAAGTATTAATTAAAATAAGCTTTCTAGCTGATTGTTGTTAAGCTTAGAGGTTGAAGCCTATACCCAATAGACAATCTTTAAACTGTACAAACAAAATTGATGTTTTAATTTTTATATGCTTGATTTGTCAAGGCAAGAACGTAACGTTTGTATTTATCTTAACTTTGGTACAGGCGATCGCTACAGTAAATGGTAGTATCTATTGGGATTAAAAAAACACCTGACACTCTTAGACCGATTGCAAAAAATTTATAAATAGCTCATGCACATTCTGATTTATTCCTACAACTATCATCCGGAGCCGATTGGAATAGCACCCCTGATGACCGAACTGGCAGAAGGACTGGTAGAGCGAGGTCATCAAGTGCGGGTGATTACAGGGATGCCTAACTATCCTCAACGCGAAATCTATCCTGGGTATCAGGGTAAGTGGTATGTTACAGAACAAAAAAAAGGCGTGACTGTTCAGCGCAGTTATTTACGGATAAAATCCAAACCCAATCTGATAGATCGGATTCTCTTAGAGTTAAGTTTTATCGTTACTAGCTTACCGCAAGCTTTCAGAGGCAAACGGCCAGATGTAATTCTTTTAACAGTGCCGCCATTAATGGTTGCGTTGCCAGCAGCTTTATTAGGGAGATTATACAACTGCCCAGTAGTGCTAAATGTCCAAGATATTCTTCCAGAAGCAGCCGTGCGCGTCGGATTAATACGAAATAAATGGATGATTAAAGCTTGTGAAGCGCTAGAGAAATTTGCTTACCGAAATGCACAAAACATCAGCGTCATTGCTGATGGTTTTTTTAAGAATTTGGTCAGTAAGGGTGTACCTGCGAGGAAAATCGTTTGCATTCCTAATTGGGTAGATGTCAATTTTATTCGCCCCCTATCAAAACAGAAAAACTCTTGGAGAACTGCCCATCAACTTGATGGAAAATTTGTCGTAATGTACTCTGGCAACATCGCACTAACGCAAGGTTTAGAGACAGTAGTCGCCGCAGCTGCTCGCTTGCGTCATATAAAAGAAATTGCCTTTGTCATCGCTGGCGAATCAACCGCTTTAGCAAGATTGCAGGAATATTGTCACTCTTGTGAGGCTGATAACGTTTTGCTACTACCATTGCAGCCACGAGAACAGCTACCGCAAATGTTAGCAGCTGCCGATGTGGGTTTAATTGTGCAAAAGCGTAATGTAATTTCCTTTAATATGCCTTCCAAAATACCGCTTTTGCTAGCAAGCGGTCGTCCCATAGTAGGTTCAGTACCCGCTAATGGTACTGCTGCCAAAGCAATTAGAGAAAGTGGCGGCGGTGTAATTGTTGAGCCAGAATCACCAGAGGCACTGGCAGGAGCAGTACTAGACTTATATAATAATTCCGCCTTGACAGCACAGCTCGGTTACAAAGGAAGACAGTTTGCCCTAGAGCGCTATTCTTTTGAGCAAGCAATTGAGCAGTACGAAGCGCTATTCATAAATGCAGTTGCCAAAAGAACATTGATTATGGATAGCGCTCTAACATTAAATTCTAAAAAATCAGTTGTTGATATTTAAAAGAGACTGGGGATTAGAGATTGGGGTAACAGTTTATTTCTCCCCCTGCTCCCCTACGGTGTATACACAAGTATGGCCAGCATAGTTTCAATTCTAGTAGTTTTATAGGTGTGTTATGGACGCAAGTCCTAACGCACCGAACATGATTGATTGTGCGTTATCGCGTCAGCGTAACGCACCCTACCAAACTGCTCTCCTACTACCCCTGACTCAGAAATGGCTGCAATATCAAAAAATAGTCAATCGGTATGTGCCGCGTTCTCGTGGATTGTTGGATGTGACAATTACATAGTATGTGTCATCTTTAGGTAATTTGGCTCTGTCAATGAACGCACTATACACACCATCTTTTTCATTATCTACTGCGATTTTTTCTCCTTGAGAATTGAGTAAAACTATATAAGGCGAAAATTCTTCATTGACACTATCTACACGAATACTTACAAGCTGATTTTTTTTGCCTTCAAATTTAGATACATTGTATGGACTGCCATTTTGTTTGAGAGTTGAGCTTTGGGCAGTCAATCGATCTGATTCATCTAGGCTATAACTAGCTCTATCATTTCTTAAAGCCAAACTATAGCGACCTGTATCTCCAGGATTTTGGCTGGTAACTGCTATTGTGTAAGTACCTTTCATCGGTAGTCGAGCAAATATAAATGCGTCATCATTTGTTTGCGTACTGCTTCTTTTCAAGACCACGTTATTATTTGGATCGAGCAGAAACATGAAAGGACGTAAACTCAAGTTATTAGAGCGGCGTTGGTCGGCACTGCCAACTAGCCTGATTTGAATTAATTGGTTTTCTCTGCCTTCAAACTGGTAGAAGTGGAAATATCTGCCTTTAGATTTATAATCGCCTTTAGATAAAATACCAAAAGCAATATCTACAAAGTTAATCTGCTTAGCATTAGGTATTTGAGAAACAGGCGAACTTTCAGGATTTGGATTGCCATTTCTAGTCGGTAGAGTAACTGGCTTGCGACCTCCTGTAGGTTGGGGTATTGGTTTGGAATTAATTGGTCTAGATGGTCTGGGAGTAGAGTTATTTGGTGAAGGTTGAGGCGTGGGGTAAGAGTTCCTATTTCTAGAAGGTCTTGGAGTATTATTTTGTGACGGCTGAGGCGTTGGGTTGGAATTTCTAGGTGTAGATGGTGCGGGAGTCGAATTATCTGGTGAAGGCTGAGGCGTTGGGTTGGAATCTATCGGCGCAGATGGGGCGGGAGTAGAACCACCTTCTGGAGATTGAGGTGTTGGAGCGGTGTTTTCTGGTGAAGACGGTACGTTAGCAGGTATGGGCGAATCAATAGTTTGGTTGGGTTGGGGAGATACAGGCGGTTGAGAAGTAGGAATTTGGTCGATTCCTTGTTGTACCGCATCTGGTTCCCTTTCATCTGGTGTTTTAGCAAGTCTGAATTCTTCAGAGTACTTTGGGCTTTCTATCGCACTTATAGGCAGGATATAACTTGCTGCGATCGCCATACTACTCATGGAAAAAATTAAAGCTAATTTAAATCTGAATCGGTGTTTTTTGTTCCCTTGTTCTGCCATAATTTCACTCCTCATTTTTATCGGTATAGCTAGTTTTATTCCCTTAGAGAGATACTTGCATTTACTTACTAATGCTAAAGACCAGAAAAACAAGTTGGAATATATTAAATTAACTTCACTAAAACATCACAATATATGATATAAATTTTACAAGCCAACGTTACAGCATCTTCTCAGTCAGAGTTAAGTTCGTGGGTTCTTGAGAACATATAGTTTAAGTGTAGTAATACATATTAAACAACCAGGATATTAATAATAGCCTGAAAAAGCCAGATATTATTTAATTTTAAATTGTTTAGTTACATGTATATTATTTTTTTGATTAAAAATCACAATAATAACAATTTCATAGCAAAATTATACTTAAGCAATTAACATATACACAACCCGCACATGGATTCCCAGTATGCTCTGCTGTTTGAATCCCGATTGTCCCGAACCTCAAAATCCTGATGGCAATCTGCTTTGCCAGAGTTGCAACACACCATTAACACCGCTATTAAGGGGACATTATCGTGTCATCAAAGTCATATCTGATGAAGGTGGATTCGGCAGAACGTATCTATCTGAAGACGTAGATAAGTTGAATGAATGGTGTGTTGTCAAGCAATTTGCACCAAAAGTGAGAGAAAGTGCAGCTTTGAGAAAAGCAGTTGAGTTATTTCAAGAAGAAGCTCAAAAATTGCAATATTTAGGACAACACGACCAAATTCCTGCACTTTTAGCTTACTTTGAGCAAGATAATTACTTGTTTTTAGTACAGCAGTTTATTGATGGGCAAAATTTACTCCAAGAATTGCACTCAGGAATAAGATACAGCGAAAGCAAAATTTTAGAACTGTTGCTAGATTTATTGCCCGTCTTGAAATTTATCCACGATCGCGGCGTAATTCATCGAGATATTAAACCACAAAATATTATTCGTCGTCGCAGTGATGGGCGATTAGTACTAATTGATTTTGGTTCTGCAAAACAGCTGACGGTAAAAGTACACACTCAATTGGGAACGACCATCGGTTCGCATGGTTATACCCCTATCGAACAAATGCAGGATGGCAAAGCTTCCCCTGCAAGCGATCTCTTTAGTTTAGGTGTAACTTGCTTTCATTTATGGACTAGGGTTCGCCCATCGCAACTTTGGCTTAAACAAGGCTATAGTTGGGTTGATTCTTGGCAGCAATATTTACAGAATTCGGGTAAAAATAAAACAGCTCTCAGCATCAAGTTGATTGAAGTTTTGGACAAACTGTTAAAAATAGACATCCAAAAGCGTTATCAGTCGGTTGATGAAGTCATCCGGGACTTGAAACAGCCCTCATTATTACTAGAACCCCCAACCTTACAAACAGCGCCCCCAACCGTACTAACAGTTTCGCCAACAATTCATAAATTAGTTTCCTCAAAATTACTCAATAACAAACTCAAAAAAACTTTGTTGGTTAATGTTGCCATTGTGTTATTGGGATTAGTAGGAATTTCTTATTTGCAGTTTTTGCCACAACAAATTACTCAGTCTTCAGATTCTTCCCAAACTGTTACTCTTAAAGGACATTCCAGTGATGTGAATTCCGTCGCCTTTAGCCCTGACGGCAAAACCCTTGCCACTGGTAGTGATGATAAGACTGTTAAACTGTGGAATCTCGTAACTAAACAAGAAATCAACACCCTTAAAGGTCACTTTGAATGGGTTTGGACTGTTGCCTTCAGCCCAGATGGTAAGACGATTGCTAGTGGCAGTAAAGATAAGACAATTAAACTATGGAATCTGGCAACTGGCCAGGAAATCCGCACCTTAAAGGGACATACCGACGGTGTTACTACTGTCGCTTTTAGTCGAGATGGCAAGATTCTTGCTAGCGGCAGCTTGGATAAGACAATTAAACTGTGGGATTTAGCCACAGGCAAACAAATCCGTACCCTAGAAGGACATAGCCAAGCGGTTGCATCTGTCGCCTTTAGTCCAGATGGCAAGACCCTTGCGAGTGGTAGTTGGGACAAGACGATCAAACTGTGGAATTTAGCCACAGGCAAGCAAATCCGCACTCTAGAAGGTCATAGCAAATTAGTGCTTTCTGTCGCTTTTAGTCCAGACGGCAAGACTCTTGCTAGTGGCAGTAGAGATAAGACAATTAAATTGTGGAATTTGGAGACAGGAGAGACAATCCGCACTCTCAAGCAGCATTCTGAGAAAGTGAATTCTGTAGCCTTCAGTCCAAATGGCAAGATCCTTGCCAGTGGAAGTAATGACAACACTATCAAACTATGGAATCTGGCAACTGGGCAAGAAATTCGCACTTTGAAACAGGATTCTGGCTACATTTATTCCATAGCTTTCAGTCCCGATGGACAGACGATCGCTGGTGGTGGTAGTGCTGATAACATTATCAAAATTTGGCGGACACCTCAGTAAGCAGGGAAAGCGATTTAGATGACAGCAGATTTTAAGAAGATACATCTAAACCATAATTTTTATAAAGAGCTTTAATTTTATTTTGGATGAGGGCTTGGACATTTTCTGGTGCGACAATTACACAATCTGGTGCATATTGCATAACTTCCCGAATGAACCAAAAGGTATTAGAGACACTTCTGACAACTCGTTTGATACGTTGTGTGTCTGGTAGCCATTCATTGGTCTTGTCTTCTAGTTTGGCTTGATAAGCAAAACCTAAATTACCTAGTAAATGCATTTCTACGTCTAACTGTGCTAACCCAGTAGTACGCCACTCACCAGCAATAGGTAAAACAGCAGCGTCTTGAATACGGTCTAAACGCAAACTCCAATTATGCCGCAATTCTTCGACATCCAAATTACCTTCTGTCTCTTCACACCAGCAATCTAAGTATTGACGCTTTTCGTGGAGTGTAACTTTGGCATAGCGAACAGTAAAATTAAACACTCGTTGTGCCGCATCTTGATAACTAAGTTGAAACGCTTGCTGGCGTAGGATATAACGGTCAATTTCCAAACGCCACTGTGGGGCTAAATTCCCTAAGAAACTTTCGATTTCGGCACGTAGAGGCATCGGTATTTCGCTACGTTCCAGTAATAATTGTGCTATTATCTGCGCTTGCTCGTTTTGCCCATTGTCTGTTAATAGGCGCATTGCGCGGTCAAGGGCACGGATACGCCCTTCTGACCAGTCATGATTTTTACCAATAATTAACTGATGGCGAGCGATCGCTTCTATGAGTTTGGAGATATTCGGGCGATCGCCCCACATCATACCAAATTCCAGAGCTAAGTTTTCTAACTCAGCTTTATCGTGTTCTGATATCGACAGGGTAATAGATTGACCTTTTCGACTCATCAAAAGTGTCCGTGTACTTTGTACGCTTACTATCTTGCCAACTTCTATTTTGCGTGCCAATATAGGTTTTAACAACCAGTTACGGACACTATTTCAGGAAAGCAAAAAACTCGCACCAACACCAATAGTGCGAGAAATTAACTGAAGATTTTTACATTCATATAAAAAACTGCAACCAATGGTTGCAGAAATTAGACGGGTCTTTTAGCACATAAATCAAAACTGCCACCATTGGTGGCAGAAATTCTTTTGACTCTGCATATTAGGAACTTCATTGAGTATATGTCTGAAAATTACACCATAAATCTGAAAGCCGTTTACTCACAAACTGTATCCACGCTTGGAGTGAAATTACCGGATGATTGGTCGCTTTCTTGGCATCAGAGAGAAACGTTAGAAGCGTTACGTGACCCCAATATTGATGTAGTTTTCAACACAGCAATGACTGGCGATGGTAAAAGTTTGGCCGCGTTTCTCTTAGCAATGGTAGATGGTGTATCTACAATGGCTACTTACCCAACTAACGAGTTAGCCAGAGATCAGCAAAAGCAAGTACAAAACTATAAGGACAAATTTCAACCAGAGAAAGATCCACAGATTTATCGACTAAATGCAGCTATTTTGGAAGATTTTATCGAAACAAATAAACTGCCAAGTAAACAGTCTGGATTAACTAATCTTTCTAACCAAGCTGAAATTTTGTTGACTAATCCCGATATTTTTTACTATATTCACGATTTTCGCTATCTGAGGCGTTTTAAAAAAGACGGTAAAACAAAAGGAGAAAACGCCAATAAGCTATTCAGTAAAATAGATGATAATTATAAGTTGTTTATATTTGATGAATTTCATGTGTTTTCTTCGGCTCAAGTTGCAAGTATATTTAATGCAATATTGTTAATTAAGCATACTGTTCCAGGTAAAAAATTTTTGTTTTTATCTGCAACGCCCGATGATTTATTGCTAGATTTTTGTGATAAGTCTGGACTTAATTATAAACCAATTGAGCCAGCTAAAAAAGAGAAATATTGTTTTTCGGTAAATGGCACTCAATGGCGGCAAATTAGTCAACCAATAACTTTATTCTTTCCAAAAACACTAGAACCTAATCTCTCATCTAGTTATGATTGGTTAATAGAAAATTCTGAATCAGTCATTTTAAAGTTTTTTCAAGATTATCCAGGTAGCAAAGGTGCGATTATTCTCAATTCAATTGCTGCGGTTAAGAAATTGGTTAAGCATTTCAAAGGTATTTTCAAACCTTTAGACTTAGAAGTTAGAGAAAATACTGGTTTAACTGGCGAGACAGAAAAAGCTGAGTCAGTTGAGAAAGCCGATTTGCTGATAGGAACATCCACTATCGATGTAGGTGTAGATTTTAGAATCAATTTCTTGGTATTTGAAGGTGCAGATGCAGGTAATTTTATTCAACGCCTTGGCAGAATAGGTAGACATAAAGATTTTCACCCTCATCCTTATCATGCTTATGCTTTAATCCCTAAGTTTATTGTGCAAAGATTATTTGAAATTAATTCATCCCCGTTTCAAGACAATGAAACTTACGATCGAGTAACTTTTACAGAAGCTATTCGTTCAAGTTATCCATTTGTAAATGAATTTAAGCAATATCCAAAACGCTGGGGTGCGATTCAATCAGCTTGTGTTCATCAGGAATTAAGAAGGCTAACTCATCAATATCCTGAAGCAGAGAAAAACTTCAAAGAGGCTATTGAAGCTGCGCTTGATGTCAACATTTGGCACAAATATAACCAAATAAATCAATGTTTAGAAGAAAAGAAAAAGAAAGTTATTGATGAAGCACGAAGTTTTCGGGGAAGTAGCCAGTTAGATTGTGCAATTTACGATGATACAAATCCAGAAGAACCAGAAAATGAACGTTTTAAAACTTATAACTTACCGGGTATTCTCAGCAACTTTAAGTTTGAATGGGTAGATAGAAAGGAATTTATACAACAGGCTGAGAAATCTAGAGTTACAACTACTCGTTTTCAAGAAGCTTTATGCTGTTTGAAATTGACTGGCTATCGAGAAGTAAGAGAAGACTGGCGATTTTACTATCCAGAAGATATCAACGATATTGCTAAGTCTGGTAAAGTCCAAGTTCTCAAAAACTTAGAGATTCGCCAGCCTCAAGGTAGCGGAATTAATAAAATAAGTGATGCTGTGTCAGGTAGGGGTTTAGTATGCTTTATTTCAGATTGCGATCGCGCTTACCTAAGAGCCAAGTTAGGTTTACCTATCCACTTTCAAGCATACTCCTTAGCAGATAAATATAGCAGCGATGATAAAAAGTCACCACCCTACACCATAGCATTTGGTAAATCTGCACTCATGCTGGAAACTCTACTTTGGTTTCGCAAGCCTAAAAACGATGAAGGCTGGATTTGTTAAAAAGTTGTGGAGAAAGGGTCTAGCCCGAAATCAGAAGGCAATAGAATTTCAATCCCTAAAAGGTATTATTTGAGTATTTATACTCATGCAGCATTATAACTGCTTTCCTTTCTCCATATATATAGTAGACCATGTTACCCCTGTTCAAACAAAAAGGCTATTCAGATGGCAATAGAAACATCTTAATCATAAGAGCTATAGAGACATTGCTTTTTTATGAGGTCAATGCCAAAATGGTCATAACAAACGCCTCATGGAGACTTCCTTCCTATGTACATTCACCTGAACGACAGCGATATTTCACAAATGCCAGAAAGCTTACGCCACTTGTTTCTAGAGTGGTTGCCAGAACATCTGAAAACCAAAAATTTTAGCCTTAGCCAAAGATTAGTTCAGAAACCATCTCAACCTGAAGTCTCTTCTAAGCAGTTACAGATTTTTGACAATATAACCCAAGAGGAGAATGCAGAAAACTCGCACGTAAGGCTGAGTCAACTATTCGATGCAGGTATCACCCGGAAGGGAATGTCTGTACGAGTCAAACTAAAGCGGGGAGTGGCAAAAAAATTACAACGTGACTATATTGATGGTTTAGAAATCTCTGCTACAGGAACTATCGTCTATAACGGTGAAGAATTTGATAAACCAAGTCCCTTAGCAGCAAAGTTTAATGGCGGTGCAGCCAATGGGTGGGAGTACATTGAAGTAAAGAAAGACAACCAATGGATTCGTTTAGAAGAATTACGACAAATTTGGAGAAGTAGTTATGACCAAGACCGATTTACTGTCCCGAATTTCCATTGACCCAAATATTTGTTTTGGTAAACCCTGTATTAAAGGTCATCGTATATCGGTTGCTTTAATTCTCGACCTTCTTGCAGGCGGAGAAACAATGGAGGCAATTTTAGAAGAATATACAGGCTTAGAACGAGAAGATATTCTAGCCTGTATTGCATACGGTGCAGAAATGGCAAGAGAGAACTATGTAGAAATCCCTATTGGAGTGCAAAAGGAAGCAAAAAATTGAATATTAAACTTGATGAGAATATGGGTAGTTTGCGAGTAGCTACCTTATTAAGGCTTGCAGGACATGATGTTGCAACAGTAAGAGAACAAGGTTTAACTTCTAGTCCTGATGGGGAATTAATTAATATCTGTCGAAGTGAAGCTAGGTGTTTAGTAACGACAGATAGAGGATTTGGAAATCGTCTGAAATACCAACCTTCTAAATATGCAGGAATTATAGTGGTTCGTTTACCACCGCGTCCTATTTTTGAAGATTATCGTGCAGTGACAGAAACCTTAATTGCTGGGCTTGAAGCAGCAGATGTAACTGGAAAGTTATGGATTATTCGCCAAGGCAATATTCAAGAATTTCAAGATATTGAAGGAGAGGAATACGAAAAATGAGTAATAGAAATAATTTTGAAGAATATCCAGAAATTCCAGACTTAGATAACTATGATGAAGAAGAAAATATAGATACTCCTGTACAAAAAGAGCTTTTAACTATTAGTCTATTCAAAAAGGCAATTAAGGAAGCACAAGAAAATCAGGAAGATTCTATACTTCTTTGTTTTGCTGATTATGTATTACCTCAATTAATTCATAAATTAGTCGGAGCAACAGCAAAGGGTGGTCAATTTACAGAAGACCGTAGAGCCGAAGGCAAAAATGTTGAACGTAGTAAGCATGACCAATCCTTGTTATCTCACCTGCTTAACGGGTTATTTCCTACATATCGAATTATTAGACAATTAAAGTCAGCAGCATTAGAAACTAATCCGGTCAAGCGTCAATGTGGAGAAAGAGAAACTCGCTTATTTGTAGCTGCTTATATTCTACATGACTTTGAAAAATTTCCAGACTATCCGATTTGGCTAGAAGATAATGACACGGATAGTCTGTTTATAAACCGTGATTGGCGCAAAGAACCTGCAAAAAAATCAGATGCACCGAATTTAAGACGCGGCTATGTCAAACAAAAAATTCAAGATTTTAGTTTAGATAGCTTTTTGGGGGAAGATTGGGAAAATTATATAGACGATATTGTTTGGCTAAGTAGCAACGCTGGTGATGGAAGTGATGCTGACCGAGGTTTAGAAATTCGTGGTTTACAACCGCGTTTAGATGGTCGAGTGCGGAATATTCTGCACAGACTGTTGAAAATGTCTGATTTATTTGCTTCATTATTAAAACATCCTCGTGATGTAGAAAGTGATGGCAGAAATGAGAAGCTACCTGAACTATTAAATGATTTAAGTAATGGTCAACTAAAGTTTAGCTACCATGCTTTATCAGATAATCGTGGCGTTCTTACAAATATTATTAATAATGCTTTGATGGATGTACATCCTAAGCAATACTATACACAGTTGTTGTATTTGCCGGATGGTGTAGTATACCTTGCTAGTAGTAATGCACCTGCAATTAATACCGATGATATTCCCAATCAAGTTGTAAATAAAATTAAAACCTTATGCAGTCGGCAGTTAATGAAGCGACAAACAGGTTTTAGTCGAGATGGAAAAGGTTTCAAGTTTGCAGATTATTACTGGCTATTTTTTCAAGCTAATGAATTAATGAAAGTCAGCATTAATGCAGCTAGAAATATACTGCCTGATACTAAATTAGCCTCATCTGGTAAGCGGAGTGAAAGTTTGCAAGCTTTTCAACAACAAGGAGAATTATCACCAAATATAGATGTAGTATTTGGTAATGAAATTCAAATTGATAGATTGGCAGAATTTGGAGATATTTTATGTCGAGGTATTTGGGAAAAATGGCAAGAAAAAGCAAATGAATATCAAAAACAATTCCCTAAAGCTGAACGTAAAAACATTCCTGAATTAAACCTGACTGAGAAACTAACTGAATGCTTGGGTTTATCAGAAGAGATACCAGCTTTAAGACAGATCCAATCCTTAAAAAAAACAGGGGGTGTTCCTTTAGATTGGTATTATTTAGCTGCTCAATATTACAAAAAAAATTCAGGTAAGGATTTAGCGCAAAATATTGAGTTGATGGAAGATATGGTTAACTATACTTCCAACCTCATTCAACCTATTTTAGAAGAATTTTTCATACCTGATGGTTGGAGTGATTTACGCACTTATGTAATTCGAGTTATTTCTTTACCAACAGGTGCAGTTGTTGAACCGAAGCCAGACCAATTTTTACTAGAGATAAGCAGGTATAACGCTGCAAAAGTTACAGGAAGAGGTAGAGAAAATGTTTGTGCTATTTCTAGTTCTCCCTACACTGTAACCGAGCAAATGGAGTCAGCAACGTTATTTGCACCGCAAGTTTATAGTAATCGTCAGATTTTGTTTAATGCTCAAGCTGCAAAGCGACAAATTTGCTCAATCTGGTCAATTGAAATCATGTTGAGACAAATTTTAATGAGTAAGACTAACGCGACTGGTGCAGACTTTGAAGGCCGTAAATATCGCTATCTCTATCTTTATCCAGCTTATTTCTTTACTCCAGAAACGAATAAGTTTTTACAAAAAGCTTATAATGCGATATCTCAAACTCGATTTGATGCAGAACTGCGTAAACATTTTGTTTATAAAGAACAAGTTGCTAATTTTAAAATTGACAACTATCAACGAGTAGATGATTTGTTAATTAAGCAGGATATTGCACCAGAAGATGATAAGACGTTTAAAATTAGCTATCCCGATGATGAAACATTAACTTTCTTCTTTATTGGTTTACCACCAGGAAGAGAACCTACAGATACAGAATCCTGGGTAATGCCAGTTTGGTTAGCATTCACATTACCACTTATTATGGATGTGAAAGTTGTAGCGTCAGAATCACCTATACCACCTTTTATTAGTGGTGCTGATTTTGATGAAACAACTGTAATTGATGGAGAACATCAAGCAATTCGTTCTCTGATTAAACAAGATAATTATCGCTTAGATAGTATCTTACCTTGGAAATCGAGAACTTTTTCACCTTTAAATGCGCTCACGGCTGCTTACTCTATTCATTTAGAAGCGAATCGTAAAAAAGATGGCGATCCAGATTGGGGAAAATTAGCAGATTTAGCACGAGATTTAGAAACTAGTCCTTTGTATGTCTTTCATTACCTCAATAAATGGCTGCGAAAGCAAGACAAAATCGAATCTGTGTCTATTGCAAAACTTCGCCTATACTTGGATTTTTATTACTACTTTGAACCAGAAGGAACAACTATGAATCAACTGCGTAAGTTAACAGAACTCTACCGTCGTTTTTATCGCGCAAAAAGTCAATATGCGAAAGCGAATGCAATTCTTAAACCTATTGATGAAGCTGCTGATGTCATTTTGAAAATTGATAAAGCTGTAGCTAGTGATGCTGATGCTTTAACAGATGTAGTAGCGGCTCGTTTATCAAAGCTGATGAATAATGTACGGCGTAGAACTGCTGAAGGAAAACCCACACTAACTTTAGTTGATGGGAAGTGGAAACCTGCTTTAACTTCAGAAGAAGAACGTCAAGCGGTTTATGAGTTTGCTAGATATTTTGTCAAGGAGATTTTTGAGGGAAGCTTTAAAAGCGATCGCGCACGTTTAGCAGGTACTCAGCTAAACCTAATTAGAGATACCTGTGAATACCTTTATCGCCTAGCAGATGATGAAGAACGTAAAGCACGCCCACAAGATGAGCCTGATGAAATTCCTGAATTAGAACTTGAAGCAGCTATCTAATCTCTTCCTTTTTAACTAGTTAACTTTGGAGTAATCAAATCATGAAATTTATCAAAACTCTCGACTCTAAATTTTTTCATGAAGTAATTCCTGCTAAACAGATGGGGAAATACGCTCATTTCATCACTATTCGCGTTACTGAGTCTTATCCTTTATTTCAAACAGATGGTGAACTCAATAAAGCCAGAGTACGTGCTGGAATTGAACACAAAGAACCTATTAGTCGTTTGGCAATGTTTAAGCGGAAACAATCAACACCAGAACGTTTAACAGGTAGAGAATTACTACGTAATTATAAAATTGGTGACTGGGAAAAATGCGACTACAATGTAGATTTTAGTAAAACAACTCCTGATTGTATTCTCTACGGTTTTGCGATTGGTGATTCGGGTTCTGAGAAATCAAAAGTAGTTGTGGACACAGCTTATTCCATCACACCCTTTGATGATTCTCACTTTAATTTCACCCTCAACGCACCGTTTGAAAATGGCACAATGAGCCGTCAAGGTGAAGTAACCAGCCGGATTAATAGCCAAGACCATATTTTACCTCAAGTCTTTTTCCCTAGTATTGTTACGCTCAAAGACCCCACAGAAGCAGGATTTCTCTACGTTTTCAACAATATTTTAAGAACGCGTCATTATGGAGCGCAAACTACCCGTACAGGTAGGGTACGTAATGAACTAGTGGGAGTAATTTTTGCCGATGGTGAGATTATCAGTAATCTTCTTTGGACGCAAAAAATTTATGACTTAATGCAGGATAAAAAGCAAATAAATTCTCCAGACCCGCTGAATGAAGATGATGTTTTAGCGGCTGCAAAAGAAGCAATTACTACTCTGATGTCTCAAGAATATATTTCTCATACTGATTTTATTGGTGCATCTTTCATACCTCTTTTTAGTGAAGTTAAATCTATCACTAGTGATGAAACTCGATTGCAAGAAATGTTGAGTCAAGCAAATACGGAATCATCTACTTATGCTCAGACATGGGTTTTAAAATCAGGTAAAAAAGAAGCTAAGAAAGATACCAAAAGTAATAAAAAAACTGCTGCTGTCACGGAGTAAGCAACATGGTGCTAATTTACCTTTGTCAATTGGAACTTCATGACAGTCTATATTACGCTACTCGTGAAATAGGACGACTTTACGAAACAGAACCAGTAATTCACAACTACGCACTCTGCTACGCATTAGGGTTAGTAGATAGCAAAATTTACTCTACCACTGTTACTGAAGAAGATTCCTATCGTTACTTTTGCCTCGAACAAGTTCCTAAGTATGAGGCACATTTAACGCCGCTAAATCAACAAGGAATTTATGTAACGCCTGCGCGTGCAGTTAAACATACTGCTATTCTCAACACCTGGAAGTATGCTAATAACAACTATCATGTGGAAATGGAGAAAACGCAAAAAAATATTCCTAGTTTTGGTAGGGCAAAAGAAATTGCACCAGAAAGCAAATTTGAGTTGTTGATCATTTCTCAAAAGCAACTCAAGCTACCAAAATGGATTCGCTTGGGTAAATGGATGAGTAAAGCTGAACTCACTATTCAAGAAGTTACCAAAATTGAATTAAAAACAGGTGATTTCTCTTTTCCTTACCCATTGAATCCTTTGGATGTAATGTTTACTCATCAAGTTGTTAGCTATGATGTCGTAAATATGCCTCCGGTAAGTCTGATTCAAAATGTCAGCATTCGCCAAGGGCAATATTACGAATTCGAGAATCCCAACAAAACTGAAAAGTTGCGTTTACCTGCAAAAATGCAGTATCGATTTAAAGCTTAATTTCAACTTTTTCAGGTGACTTGAAAAATTTCTCTCTGCGCCCTCTGCGTCTCTGCGGTTTAAAAGTAATTTATCTAACCACAGATGCGCAGAGAAAACAGAGGTGAAAAAGGGATTTTTTGACTAACATTCGTACCCACGTTGAAAGGGGTAGCATTGTCCACCCTACATCTACCATTTTAAATTCTTCATGCCTCACAGCCTCGTCCTTAATCTGATTCCCCAATCTCCCATTTACCCGGAATTCCTGACTGGGAGACACTATCACGCGCTATTTCTCACTCTCATCAGTTCGGTTGATCATAGCTTGGCAGACTATCTCCATTCCTCCAACGCAGATAAAGCTTTTACTCTTTCGCCACTGCAAATACAACGACAACACAAACAACATCACCAGACGTTGCAATTTAGCCATCAAAAACCTATCTCGGCTGGTACTCCCTGCTGGTGGCGTATTTCTCTACTCGATGACACTTTGTTTAGTAAATTAACTGGACTGTGGTTGAATCTTAACCCCGATCGCCCTTGGCATTTGGGTTCTGCAAACTTAGATATTACCAGTATTCAAGGTACTCCGCAATCAACGCAACCTTGGGCTAATGCTTGCAGTTATACACAATTGTACGAGCAAGCAAGCGATCGCGATCGCACTCTCAATTTCACCTTCGCTACACCTGTATCCTTTCGTCAAGGTGGATATGATAATGTCCTCCCTATTAAAGAATCTGTGTTCAACAGTCTTTTTAATCGTTGGAATAAATACAGTGGAATTGAATTTTCTAGCCTTGCTATTGAATCAATTTATCCTAGTGCTTTTAATATCAATACCGAAATTATCAGCAACTATGAAAGTAAGTTTATAGGTTGCATTGGCAGTATTAGCTATCGGATTTTGGGAGATGTTGAAGCCTTGGCAATTAAGCAAATTAATACTTTGGCTGACTTTGCATTATACGCAGGTTTGGGGCGTAAAACAACGATGGGAATGGGAATGGTACGCCGAGTATAACCATTTGAGATTTTGGATTTTTAAATAGTTAATCAAAGATATGAATGAAATTGATTACGTTCCTATTGCTGCGTTAAATCAATATAGCTACTGTCCGCATCGCTGTTGGCGAATGTTTTGTGCCGGAGAGTTTATCGATAATCAATACACAATTGAAGGCACAAGTTTACACGATCGCGTGCATACAACTGGAGACATTAACCGCGAAGACACTTGGCAAATCAGAGCGATTTGGTTGAAATCAGATAAATACAAACTAATAGGTAAATCTGATTTAATTGAATCTGAAAATGGTGAATTTTATCCAATCGAATACAAACGAGGACGTAAGGGCGAATGGGATAACGATGAACTGCAAGTATGCGCTCAAGCTTTGTGTTTGGAAGAAATGACAGGTCAAGTTATCAATATTGGTTATGTCTACTATGCACACTCCCACCAACGCCAACGTATCGACATTTCTGAAGAATTACGTCAGAATGCGATCGCTACTATTGAAGCTGTACAAACACTACTATTTACTGGTGCAATGCCCAAAGCTACCAAATCAAAACGCTGTGAAGGATGCAGTCTATATTCACAGTGTTTACCTCAAGCTACAGAAAAAGTAGGACGCTATCAAGAAAGTAATTGATCTGAATTGAGAATTCAAACATAATTTATACCAAAATCCTGTTCAGTTAACCGTAAAAATATTCTTGTAGAGACGCGATTCATCGCGTCTAAAATACCAGTTTTTTAACCAACATTTAATTGAGGATGAAATCATGGGTACAGTGTACGTTACTCAAGAAGATGCGTTTATCGGTAAAGTCGATGAAAGGCTCCATGTGAGATATGAAAAAAAGACAATTTTGGATGTGCCACTAATTAAGATAGATGGTGTAGTAATTTTAGGACGAGCGACTGTTTCGCCAGCCGTAATATCTGAGCTACTTGAGAGGCATATACCTGTTACATTTCTCACAGAAACTGGTCGTTATTTGGGCAGGATAGAACCAGAAGTCACCAAAAATATCTTTGTACGTAAGGCTCAATGGCAAGCAATAGGTGAATCAGCCCAAGCAATTCATGCAGTACAAGGCTTTGTCCGTGGAAAGCTGAAAAACTACCGTAATTTTCTCATCCGTCGCCAACGTGATAGCCAAGGGTTGGATTTATCGGCGAATATAACACGTTTAGAACAAGCGATCGCTCCAATTGAGACTACTCAAAATATTGATTCACTGCGTGGTTTAGAAGGTGCGGGGAGTGCTGCTTATTTTGGTTGTTTCGATAAATTAATTCTGACTACAGAATTTAGTTTTAATAAGCGTGTCCGTCGTCCTCCAACCGATCCGGTTAACTCTTTACTTAGTTTTGGCTATTCATTATTGCGGCATGACATTCAAGGCGCAGTCAACATTGTCGGATTCGATCCATTTTTTGGATACTTGCATTGCGAACGTTATGGTAGACCATCATTGGCATTAGACTTAATGGAAGAATTCCGTCCCTTAGTAGTAGATGCAGTAGTATTGTCTACATTGAATAAGCAGCTGTTGACAAAAGCAGATTTTCTCACAGAACCTTTGAGTGGAGCAGTTTCCTTAACTTCAGAAGGACGAAAAAGATTTTTACAGCAATACTCTCAAAAGAAACAATCTGAGTTTAAACATCCCGTACTAGGACGCAAATGTACTTACCAAGAAGCGTTTGAATTACAAGCTCGATTATTAGCCAAATACTTAATGGGTGAAACTGAAAAATATCCACCATTGGTTTTGAAGTAGGAACTGGAGAAGAAAACGACCAATGAATGTAATTGTTTCTTATGACATTTCAGAGGATAAACGCCGCACTAAAATTCACAAAGTCCTTAAATCCTATGGACAGTGGGTACAGTATAGTGTGTTTGAATGGTTGAAATTTCATTAACTCCCTATGAGGGATTGAAACATTTTTGGACATCCCGAAGCAGGAATACCAATAGTGTTGAAATTTCATTAACTCCCTATGAGGGATTGAAACCACTTTCAGCTTTGCATCTATATATATCCGGTTTCCGTTGAAATTTCATTAACTCCCTATGAGGGATTGAAACATTAGTACCAAAATCACCAATTATATCAAAGGGAGTTGAAATTTCATTAACTCCCTATGAGGGATTGAAACTAGCGGAAATATCGACAGATGACTCGTGAACTAGAGGTTGAAATTTCATTAACTCCCTATGAGGGATTGGTGCGACTATCGGTTGCACGACGAGAGTGAGTATCTCAGAAATACTCCTGGCGAGTGTCAATGCCAGTACCCGCCCAAAGGGGCATTACGGGTAACTGTAATGTCTCATAGCTAGAGGGTAAAATGCGCGACATCAGCAAGCCGCATAGTTAGGTGAAGTGCTAGGGTAAAACTAGACAGGGTTAACAGATGTGAATCCTTGCAGAGGCATCGTGAAGAGGAATTACCGAAAACGGCTGAGACGGTAAAAGGGATAAAGTGATTCTGCCCAATCCTCAGAATCAGGGACACCAGAAACCCCCGGTGTATAG